>NZ_LXYR01000076.1 GCF_001650195.1 Phormidesmis priestleyi BC1401
GTATTCGCAAGCAGTTGCGCGACTCGGACAACCTACGCGATGCGGTAGAATTTGTTCTTAAACAAGCTGCGTCCTAACCAATGTGGCAGTGGCTATAGTGTGATTCGTCCGGTGATTGGGGCGAGGGGCTGGGTCTTTTATCCGGGCAGCAGTATGAAAGGATTGTTTCGTCGGGCTTGCACTCCACAACAATCCGCGACCTATTGTGGAGACCTCGCAAAACCGGGAATTCTGCGATTTCAAGGAGGATACCCGATCGACACCAGTTGGACAAAAGGACTGGTGGATATTGTCCATCCGCAGCAAGGCTGGCAGGTTGAAGACCAATCGAAAAAATCCAGTGCGTTTGCTCAAATTTCGCTCTATAAACCGACGTTGCGTTTTGGCATTTCTAGTGATGCGAAGGATGTAAATTGGGAGGAGGTTTGGCAGATTTGGGAACGGGCGATCGCCACAGGTCTCGGCAGTCGAGTATGTGCGGGATACGGACACGTCGAGACAAGTTCACAAACGGCTATCAGTCAAGGATTAAAGGTTCTCTATCGCACTCGACTTAAGGGACAAGGACAAGCGCCCAAGCTGCTCGATGGAACGGGAGAGTTTCGTCCTAATTTGTTTAGGGCTGGGCTGCGAGGTCATGCGCTGCGACTGTTTGGCGGTTTGACCGATGCTACAACGGCAACGCGATTGGTCGAAACGTTGTTTGGGGGCGTGAGTGGTCATGGCATAGTGGGGTTGGTGGGAATGCGATTTCAGGAATCGCGGTTAACGCTGCCTCTATTTCAACCCGGAACAGCGTATGAACAAATTGGGTATGAAGTAGAAGGCGAATTGAGTTTGCTATTGGCAAGGGAATTGAAAAATCCAACGCATGAGGACACGCTAAAACGTTTGCTGGCGCAGTTGATGCAGTTTGCAATGGTGCTGGGTGGATTTGGCAAGTCTTGGCGACGGGCAGATCATCGCTTGTTTTTTGAGGACTACTACGATCGCACAAAACCGCTGATCGGCTGTCATTGGCAGTGGGTAGGCGAGATGGCGCTGGGACGAGATGTGCAGGTGCGATCGCCAGAGAAACTAGGCGGATTTATCGACAAGGTGCGGCAAACGGCTGAGGAGTGGATGCGACTTCAGGGGGTGGTGCCCAATCCGGCGTTGGCGGCAGATTGGCGAGAGGCGTGGCATCCGCGATCGGTGCAGGTGTGGGGTCGGGTGGCAAATAGTGTGGATGAGAGTGAGGCGATTCGGTGGTTTCATGGAGCATATCGAGAGACGATTAGAGGGGTGCAGCGAGAGGGATCGCTTTATCAGTCGCAGTCGGCGGCGATGACGGGAAAGGTGGGGCAGATTGGGCGATTGTGGCATCGGATGTATCCACAGGTGAAGCTGGTGATGACGAGGAAAGACCCGGAGGGCAAGCCGAAACCGAGGATCACGCCTCAGTTTTTGGAGTGGTTGACGATTTTCCCGGATGAGTCACGGGAGTGTGAGGAGTTTTTGGAGTTTTTGCAAGGGCAACCTTATGGGTTTCGGCGGTTTTGGGGTGAGGAGTAGTGAGGTTGCGCGAAGGTTGACTGTTGGCTGAAACCCTCATTCTTTCGTAATGATCCGCGCTCGGCTTGGGGTAAAGGTTTTGAAGACTTGAGGTCAAACTTTTGTCAACAAAGGGGAATTTATTGACTCACAAAAAACGATCCGCGAAAATGGGGGCTAGAATACTGACACAGATGGACTTCTGGAAGTCCGCTGTTGTACCGATCCTTTGCGATCGGATTAGTTGGAAACTCGGGACATTGCACTCTAGAACCCACTGCCAAAAAGTTGTACCGATCCTTTGCGATCGGATTAGTTGGAAACAGACATAGAGCCTCGCAATGGTTACTGCAATGATAGTTGTACCGATCCTTTGCGATCGGATTAGTTGGAAACGGTCGGCTACAGCGCTGCGATCGCCACACTTCAAGTTGTACCGATCCTTTGCGATCGGATTAGTTGGAAACACTTGGTCTGATACTTGGGCAAGTTTATTTGCTGTGTTGTACCGATCCTTTGCGATCGGATTAGTTGGAAACCTATATAATTAATTCCCGCTAGATTACAAGCTTCTGACCAAGTTGTACCGATCCTTTGCGATCGGATTAGTTGGAAACGCACAAGCATGAACTTGAGAGCGAGCCGCCCGACTAGGTTGTACCGATCCTTTGCGATCGGATTAGTTGGAAACCCCTGAAACCAAGTGTTATTAAACCTTGTACCATAGTTGTACCGATCCTTTGCGATCGGATTAGTTGGAAACCCCTTAGCGATCGCGATCGCCCGCACGGCTTTCTTTTGTTGTACCGATCCTTTGCGATCGGATTAGTTGGAAACAGTACTTCTGGAGTCGCCTCAGTGTTTAAGAGTTTGTTGTACCGATCCTTTGCGATCGGATTAGTTGGAAACTCGTAGTCCCAGACAACCATCGCCCAGAAGTGACGAATACGCTCGGGTTGTACCGATCCTTTGCGATCGGATTAGTTGGAAACCTAGTCGTGTCGTTGGCGTTCACTTGAAACCGATCTGTTGTACCGATCCTTTGCGATCGGATTAGTTGGAAACCTCATCTTCTCGCAGACGTGAACTGGAAGACGGATAACGTTGTACCGATCCTTTGCGATCGGATTAGTTGGAAACCCAGAACGATCGCTCTTTTCTTAGGATTTACTAAGGTTGTACCGATCCTTTGCGATCGGATTAGTTGGAAACGCTCATCCTTATCCTGTAGTCTTGTCCGATCGCAAGTTGTACCGATCCTTTGCGATCGGATTAGTTGGAAACAATCAGGGATATGGTTAGTTCGCTGCTGGTCGCAAGTTGTACCGATCCTTTGCGATCGGATTAGTTGGAAACTTGGTTGCCCGAACCATCATGATGCAGCCTAATGTTGTACCGATCCTTTGCGATCGGATTAGTTGGAAACCTGATAGAAACCTTGACCCGTGGAGTAGAGTCTCTAGGTTGTACCGATCCTTTGCGATCGGATTAGTTGGAAACTTCAATTGATCTTCGCTTGAAGTACCCATCACAAAGTTGTACCGATCCTTTGCGATCGGATTAGTTGGAAACATCGTCACCCATCGCTGAACCTCGCTAGACAGTGACGTGGTTGTACCGATCCTTTGCGATCGGATTAGTTGGAAACCGCGGTTCTGAGTTCTGAGTTATCCTCTCGAATCCGTTGTACCGATCCTTTGCGATCGGATTAGTTGGAAACATTCGCGGGATGTGGAAAGTGTCACCCTTCTTAACTTCTTGTGCCGATCCTTTGAGATCGGATTAGTTGGAAACGATCGCACTAATTGCCGAAACAATTTAGACGCTGGAACTTGCGCCGATCCCTTGCGATCGGATTAGTTGAAAACGATCGCAGCTTCACATGGGTCTTTCCACGCCGCGATCGCTCTTTTTTTAAGTCAGTTTTGATGACTAGCGATCGTTCCATACCGTGAAGATGCTGGAGTGAAAAGCGCTATCGTAAGAGTAGTCAACAGGTTAAACCCGCCGTGACAGACTCTGATACACGCCAAAAAGTTTTGCACGAAGTGGCTCAGCTTCCGTCCGATCAACTTATGCTAGTCGCTAACTTTCTAGAATTCCTACACTTCCAACGCTCAGGAATTCCTACAACTCAAACAGCGCCTTCGATCGACGATCAGCCCACGCTGACAGGTTCTACCGTTGCAGACCTCTTGCCGTTTGCTGGAACCTGGCAAGGCGACGATTTTGAAGAGTGCCTTCAATCCGTTTACGATTCCCGATCGCCTGCTGAATTCTGACCATGTACCTGCTTGACACCAATCATTGCAGCCGCATCATCTCTGGCGATGCAGCCCTTCTCCAGATGCTTCAACATCATTTAGAAGATGGTGTTGCGACTAGTGCGATCGCGCGCGGTGAACTCCTCTACATGGTCTATAAATCTTCTCGCACGGCTGAAAACCTCCGAACGGTGAATGCCTTCCTACAAACGATTGCCCTTTATCCCGTGAATCGGGAAGTTTCTAACGTTTATGGCAAGCTCAAAGGGGACATCATTCATCAACTCGGACCGAGAGACAAAGCCCAACGGCGCAAATTCACGATTCAAAACCTTGGCTTTGGTGAGAATGACCTTTGGATTGCAGCCACAGCCATTCACTACAGTTTGACGTTGCTTTCCACCGACACAGATTTTGTTCGCATTCAGCAAATTCAATTCTTTGCGCTCGAATCCTGGGTGTAGACAGTTATTCAGCCCTAGAAAGCATGGCTTATTTGCGCTCGGATTAGTTGGAAACGCTTCGCTCGTGATTCGGATGCTTTTCTCTTGTTGAGTTGTACCGATCGTTTGCGATCGAGTCATCTAAAAACGAGTAGGACTAGGTTTAATATCTAACCCCACTTTTTTATTGCACCAATCTTTTGCGATCGCGGTGAGTGAAATCTGAGAAAGCGATTTGTTCCATCTCACCCCTTATGATTTGGGATACGTATTCGGGTAGGACACATGGATTGGCTTTCTTCAGTGGATGGTTTACACATCTCTCAGCTTTGGCATGGTTTGGCGCAAACGCCGACACCGAGCGCAGCCTCGACTACGCAGATTGATCTGTTACGGCAACAGATTGAATTTTTAGCAAAGGAGAATGCGCGGCAGGGCACTGAGTTTGCAGAAAAGCTGAAACTGCTGGCAGAGGAGAACCAAAAGCTCAGTGAAAGCTTTAAGACATTTGTGAGCGCCATGAAAGATGGCGTTTATTTCGTCGGCATCTTGTCTGGCGGAGCGATCGCGCTGCTCGCGTTTCTGTTTGGCAAAAGCTTGAAGGAGGCGAAAGAAACGGCGAAGGCATCCGTAACGCGACAGGTGGAAGAACGAATGGCAGTGATCGCAGACAATCGCATCGAAGTCGTGCGTCGATCTCTAGAACGAGAGGGCATTATCGATCAGTCCAGGGTAGAGTACTGGTTATTGAGTGCACAAATTCCACCACGAGAGTTAGGCTTGCTCGAAACTCGTGGATTTGGGGTGCGCTTTTGCAATCAGACCGGGCAACGGCGTGGGCGAGATGTAGATGTGGTCGTGCTGGATTTGAATAATTGGCAGGATGATCAAGGACGCAAATTTTCAGAGCTGTCGGATACAGAGAAGAATCAGCAGGTGAAACGCCAGTTGGATTTGGTTCGAGAGGGCGTTGCCAGAAAATCGACGGCGTTTGTAGTATTTGTGGCTGGGCGCTATGACTATTTAGATGAGGTAGGGCACGATCGACTAGTGGCACCCACGAATAATCCAGTGACATTAGTGGGGACGGTGGTAGATGCAGCATATTTGGCTGCGGGCGATCAGTAAGTAGAACATTAAATTTCAGAAAAAGTGAGCTGCTTCTTTGTGTGTCACTCCTGCCGTTGTCTTCCGAAACTGCTGCATCACAAACCACTTGTACTGCGGCAATGACCACCCAACCCTGACCATTTCGGCATTCCCATAGCTTTTAGACTAAAACCATCGCTAAGGCTGAAAGCTTCTCTATGATTGACCTGTGATGAGTGCTCTCTCGGTTCGATCAAAACTAGAAACCGAGCGAGCAATAACTTTTTCGGCTACCAACTTAAGCCGGGACAGTAGGTCCCTCAAGTCTTTAAGCTTGGTTCAATCTGTCCCGCTTTATGTCGGTAGCCGGTTTTGTTATTTTTGTTCAGTTTCAGTCATCGCTTGCAGTTAGTTTGTCTAATTCATCTAACAACTTAGTGATTCGGTCCTTTTTCTTACCGTCATTCCAAGCCTTATTCTTCTGCAACCGTTTGCTAATCTCGCTTAATCGATTAACCAAAACTCTTTCTGGATCTGGTTCTGATTCAGGTTTTAGATCTTTAATCTTTGCCTTAATGTCATTCAGCGATAAGTTTTTAGCAATTGCTAGCTTGAGCAACTCAGCTCGTTGTTCTTCATCCTTTACTCGTCCGATCGTCTGCGCTTTGGTATATTCAATTTTTCCATTCCGCAGAACTGACAGCACATCATTAGGGAGATTGAGCAACGGAAGCCTGCTAGAGCGGAAGGTTCCAGCATTAAAACGCCCTATCTCCAACAGCAATGATTCAATCTTCTCGACTTGAATCAGAACGTTCTGATTCAAGTTCTGTCCTCGCTGTTTCGCGTTATAAGACTGGTGGAGAACCGAGACTATTTCACTTTTATCTATTTCAAGAGCGACTGCCAGCAGTTCTAGAACCGCCTCAGTTTCCTCTAAAGGATTGAGATCCTCCCGTTGGAGATTCTCAATCAATGCAACTTGTAGCGCCTGCTTGTCATTCAAAACCCGTGAGACGATAGGCACTTCCATCAGTCCTAACTCACGAGCTGCCCGTAATCGACGCTCTCCAGCAATTAGTTCGTAACATCCATCTTCGGTAGGGCGAACCAATAGCGGCTCTAGAATGCCATGCTCTTTAACTGATTGGACAAGTTGAGAAAGCTTCTCTGGATCAAAGTAACGACGAGGCTGTTTTGCAGGTAGCTGAATCTTATCAATTGGAGTCGTAGACATCGGTTGCTCCAGAGGGCTGCTAAGGTAAGCCTCTAGAGTTTTAAGTTTCGGTGCCGTTCGACCAGCTTTACTTGTAGTCATTGAATCTCCTCTAAGCTCTGGGCAATCGACTCAAGAATTCGCACAGATGGATGCTTTGGTTCGTAGATTGCCACAGGCTTTCGTTCCATTGAGGCATCTGCAAAGGTAACGGCTCTGGGGATAGCAGGAAAAATGGAAGTAATTGGACCTAACTGTTCGTAAATACCATCCAAAATAACTTTACCCTGGCTAGTTCGGCTCTCATGCATCATGGGAACTACCCCTAGAATAGTTAGCTCCTTGTTAATCCGTTCTCTTACCTGACGGATGGAATCTAGCAGCAATTCTACTCCTAAGAATGCCTTGAAATGGGTTTGGATTGGCACGAGTACATGTGTTGAGGCAACTAGACTGAGAATACTGAAGATTCCCAGAGTGGGAGGACAGTCGATCAGAATGAAATCATAGCTATCTTGAATTGGTGATAGTGCTTGCTTGAGCCTCCACTCCCGAGCGATCGCTGAGTGAAGCTGGACCTCAGCAGCACTGAGAAGAATATTAGAAGGGACTAGGTCTACGCCATAGATATCGTGATGTATTGGTATGGGAATATCTTTAAGCAATGCATCTGCGATCGTTTGCTCTAAATTGAATGGATCTATTCCCATAAAGGCAGTAAGTGAAGCCTGGGGGTCAATATCAACCAGTAGGACTCGATGTCTTCGTTTAGCTAGGTGATAGCCTAAATTCTGCGTAAGGGTCGTCTTGCCAGTTCCACCCGCTTGATTGAAGAGAGAGATAATCTTGGGTGACACAGTACTAACTAGGGAAGCAACAAAGCTAGTTTAGGTCATAGCTGACTTTCTGAAACAAACTTGCTGCCGTCTTAGATTCTCATTTTGAGACTGAATGTCTCAAAAATGGTCTGGACTAATTCCGGACTGAATCCTATCTTTGTAGTACGCTGTAACGTCGAAAACTCGTGAGACTGACAGACGATCGCACAGAGCCAGAAAATGAGTTATTCGCCTGAATCAGCAACGCTTATGGGGCTGTCTCATTTTCTGGAACTTCTGCACCACCCGCAGTAGTGCTGATTTGAAAGCAACAGATAATTGCTTCTCACAAACTCCTTTCCTATAAAGCTTCTAGGTCATCTGGCACCTTTTTGCCTTTATCTGGGCTCAACCCCTTTTTGAGAGCGGTTTACAGCTTGTGTAGTGTTCTAACGGTGTTCTATAGTGAGCTTAGGGGCATAAGAACACTATAAGAAATAGAGATTAGACGATGGCAAGCGCTAAAACAATCAAGAAAACTCAATCAATCCAGTGGGACATGACCAAAGTTGTGATTTATCGGCGCGTGTCCACTCGTGAGCAGGGTGATAGCCAACTTGGGTTAGAGGCTCAATTGAATCAATGCCGCACGGCTTGCGATGGCTTGACGATCGTTGGGGATTTTGTCGAAGTGGTATCAGGCAAAGCTGACCCGCGCGATCGTCCTCAACTGATGGCAGCGATCGCACTCTGCCAGAAAGAAGGGGCGCGGCTCATGGTTGCCAAGCTCGATAGATTCAGCCGGGAGGTTTATCACGTCACTGGATACTGCGATCGCTACTTCTTTGCAGAGAGAACGCCCGATCTAATTTGTGCTGAGTCTCCTAAAGCGACGATGTTAGAGATTCGCATCAGAGCAGTCGTTGCTCAAGAAGAGAGAGAGATGATCGGCAAACGTACCAAGGCAGCGCTGGCAGCTAGAAAAGAAAGAGGCGACGCGCCTAATGGTGAAGCGGGTAGAGCGGCTCATCTCCAGAAAACCTACCAGGCAACCGAGGCGGCAATGCAACTAGCGCGATCGATGAGGAAATTGGGGCACGGATACCACACGATCTCTAAAGCTCTAAATGAGGCAGGTCACACGACATCAAAAGGGGGGCAATGGTATGCCGCGAATATCAGACAACGATTGTTGCAAGTAGCAACGGTTGACGTTAGTTAACGTCTGTCAACTTTAAGTAAACGTGCGTCAACACCTGTTGACTCATCGCAGCGAAACAAAAAAACACCCCTAACCGATCGCTGGCTAGAGGTGTTTGTTCGGTTTTCTTATGGGTTCGATTTTCTCACCTTGTAAAGCGCTCGTTTCTTGAAGGGCTTCTTAACTGGCTTATGCGCGATCGCGTCAACTTCTGGCAGCAGTTCATCGATCGCTAGTTGGGATTGCGACAGGATATGTGTAAAATCCTGCAATGTAAGCCTAAAAGTCATACCTCAAGGTGGTTTCAGCATTTTTCGATTTTTGTGATTTCAGCTCTAAAAGCTAATGAAGGAATGGGCATTTGAAGGTAATCTTGCAGGATTTTACACATATCCTGTCGCAATCCCTCGTAGAGTAGGAGTATTGGTCGCTGATCTGGGGTGCCTCTCAAAATGCTGTGTCTCTAGTTGGAGGTTCTCGTGATGGTCATCCCTTTACGCATCAAGGTACAGCTTACGGCTGCAATCATTGCCACCTTGATGCTGCCATTTCCAGCAGGGGCAGTCCCTCGGAAAGTCCCTTACTGTGCCGGGTTAGGAGATGAGCAGGCTATTCGTCAGGTTGATAACTTCACAATTATTTGTCGTGACTTTGACCTGAACAGGTTAAACCCTGATTCAAAAGTAATAGATAAAATATCGCTTTACCGTTTCAATTTCAATGGATTAGACCTGGATTCGATTGAAAGTATGGATGTTTACAATTCTGGGCAAAAGCTGGTTCTGATATTCGGCAATCGTAACCAAGCAGCTACCGGTTCTGTATATACTGATTTCTGGCTGCAAGGGCGCAAATTTGATAAATGGGCAAGCAAGGCAAATCCAGACTTATTGGAACTGCGTCGCAGTGACGTGACGTTATTGTTGGATACATTGGAAAACTTTCCGTTGAAAAGCTCTCCACCTGTGCGACCTAGCTTTTAGTCGGGTGTGAGGTCTCAGGTCGAGTAGAGAGGCGTTCCCGTAGCTTTTGGACCAAAAACAACTCTAAGCCTGAAAGCCCCTCTGTGATTGACTTTTGATGGTTGATTTCTCGGGTTGCCTCAATCAAGAAACCGCTCGACGAATCAGGTTTCCAAATATCTCGATTAGACCCGTCTCTCTGCCCGTCCGGCAGAAGTTCAATACCGAAATAAGGGTTTCAGCCATTAGCAAGAACGAGTGAATCAGAGCTTGAGCGATTTGTAGTGGGATGTAACAGTCCAGAAGTAGGTCAGTGATGTAGTATTAGCGAAAACGGACTTAATCAAAACTTATCAGTTGTCTGGCTAAAATTCCTTGAGGTTGTCTCTGACCCAAAAGCTACGGGAAGGCCTACTAAGGCAAAATGCGGCATAGGTAAAGCTAAGTTAGGACCGCTCTCTGAGAACCTCGTTGTTTAACTGGAGCGGCATTTCAATCCCTTGAACGCTTGAATAAGTAACCAGATTTTTTGAATGACTATCAGCAATCGTCTCTTTCAACCTTGGGTAGGTAAGCGGTATGGAAATGAGAGCATATTCAAAATTCCGATTTTGATTGTTGGAGAATCAAATTATGGTATATCAGAAGGTTCAGAACGAGATTCAACCTTTACTCATCGGCTAATCAACAGCATTATCGATGCAAGTTGGAGGCATAATTTCTTTAGTAACATCCAACGAACTTTTGTTGAGAATGCCAATACTCAGGAGCTAAGAACTGAATTTTGGCATTCTGTAGCACATCATGAATACATCCAACATTGGCTTCCGAGACCCAAAGTTGCACCTACTGAAGAAATGTGGACAACAGCACAACCCATTTTTCGAGAGATTGTTGCCGAGTTAGAGCCCAAATGTATCCTTTTTGTATGTAAGCGAGTATTTGATCGAATATCGATATCACCCGATTTTCCAGTCTCCACTCCCCTAAGCATTGATGAGAATAATTTATTTACCTTGAAGAGTTATAAGAGCCCTCACCCAGTTATAAAAATTGATAATGCATTAGCCTCATGGATTTATCATCCAACTTCTCATCTCGGCGGTTTCCGAAAACCTAGGGGAATTGTCAGTCCCCTCATTGAAGCTGCTGGTGGAAAAACCTGGGTGTGAGATCTGTCGTTCCCGGTCGAGTAGAGAGGACTCCTGGAATGTTTAGGCTTGCTTTGTATTCCCCGTTGCTCTCACCTTTCGGAACGCGAGAGTGTCACAAGATTTAGCCTTGCATCCGTGTCAAAGACAGGCGCACAGCCTTAAGTCGGTTCGCTGTTCCACTACTCCCCAGACCCCGGATTCTAATCCCAGTTACCGGAGTTGCCATGTTTCACAGCGTTAAACATCTGTTAAACAGACTAGCAGGTTGGCGATCGTGGGTCTGTGTGAAGTTAGCGATCTCTTTTCCGATCCGGGGTGTACGTTGAAACTTTGAAGAAGTGAAAATCTAAGCAGACAAACTTTCAGACCAAACGATGAAAAACTTTCTCTGTCTAATGGCGGTGATCGCGCTGTCAGGATGCCAATCAGTCTCAAGCCCAAAGAGCGCCGTTGACGCATATTTAGAAGCCTTGAAGAAGGGTGAACCTCAGCAGCAAAAAGAATTTAGCTGCGATCAGGAGAATGGAGTCAAATCAAATGAACCTTTGACTAACTTAGAGAAATGGGAAATAACTGGACAGGAGACTGCAACACAACAGTCTGATTCAGACGGCAAATATGAATTGGTGTCTGCAAAAATCGAAACTAAAGCCCTTGGAGGTTTTTCGGTTGCCCGTACCTGGGAGATTTCTGTATGGAAATCAGACGATTTCTTTGAGTCACGCAAGCGCACGATCGATAAAGTAAATCGAATAACGGCTGATTCAGAAAAACTGGTGAATCGAGCGAACGCCCTTACAGGAGAAAAGCCCGTAGAGCATCGAGAGCCAGAAATGCCAAGCCGCAGCGATTACTCTTCTAAGCCCTATTGCATTTCGCGCTTTGCTAGTAGTGAGAAGTAAACGCAGTGCTGTTAGAATGCCCGAAGTACGCACTTAAAAACTGCCATTATAAACAGTCGTTATCAAAGACTATTGATGTACGTGTGTGTATCGTCGTTTGTCCAGTTTTCTTGTGTGTTCGATTTTCTGAACGATGATCACTCAAAAGAATCATTTTCTCACCCGATAGAGCGGCTGTTTCCTAAATGGCTTCTTAATCGGCTTGTGGTTGGTTTTGGGTGCATCTGGCAGCAATTCATCTATGGGGAGTTGATTGCCTTCAATCTTCTTAAGTCGCTTCATTCTGCCTCCAGATTGAGATATTGCATCAGCACAGATTCTACCGATTCATAACTACTCAGCCATTCAAGACGGGCGATCGCTGACTTCCTGAACGCTGGCAACTATCCCACTAAGCGCGGTGACAAGTGGCAACACACAACCGTTAGGGGCATCATCAAACGTCTTCAGACGTAATACGTCGTGTCTTACGTCTGCCGATCCGTCTTCTCTTTTGCGGTGTAGCAGTGGAGAACGCCGCTCTCAAACTGAACGATTCATTCATGTAACATTGAGTGCTATCATCGATGTTAGATAGCAATGTTACATGAATGAAAAAGCAATGAGACGACCTCAAGCCGAACTTGAAGCCGAACAAAACGAAATCATCAACCAGATCGCAGACCTCCAAAATGAGGGCGATGTGTTGATCGGAGTGCGACTCGATAAGGCGGCTGCGGGGGGCACTGCCTCCAACCAATCGCAGACCAGATACAAATATGCAAGGCTGAGATCGGGGCGAGGCAGAACCCTATCGAATGGGCAGAAATCCCAATACGTTCCTCTCAAGGAAATTGCAGCCACAGAAGCGGCAATCCAGCGTGGGAAAGAATTAGTTAGGCTTCAAAAAAGGCTAGAGAACTTGAGCAAGATGCTGGGCTGATCAAGGGCGATCGCTGATTAATCTCGTCCTTCTAATAGTTTGGTGTGAGATTTGTAGAGCCATCTAATGATGTCGCTCATCTGACCCATCGAACTGACCCAACGCGGCGACCCACCCCTGACCCGCTTGACCCAGAGGGCGGGTCACTATCGTTTGGGTCGATGGGTCACTGGGTCAGGGGTCAGATAGATTTGCCAGGTGTGTGAGCAGAAAGCGAATTTCAGGACGGCTAAACCCTTTAGGGGTCTGGCAACGATTCGTGCAAAAGTGAGCCATTTGACGAAAATCGCCTCGGTTCAATGTCTCAAACACCGATTCTTTCGTTCTTATCTTCCAAAATAAAGCCTCAAAAAGTCATTGCTGAAAAGACTGCTGTGCAAGCATTTCAAATCAAACGGCTCACTTTTGCACGAATCGTTGCCAGACCCCATCGTCTGTCAGTCTCACGAGTTTTCGACGTTACAGCGTACTACAAAAGTAAGATTCAGTCCGAGTTTAGTCCAGCTTGTTGGTCGTGTTCTAGACCTGTTGATACTCTGCTCATAAGGCTCTGCTATGCGGGCTTTCATGATTTAGATCCATAGGTCTAGACCCTTACCCATTCGTTCAACGGTTGTCTTGCGAATTTGATTTCTAGTACAGCTCGTATTTCATTAACTGACAGGGCAGCGTTCCGTTGTAAACCGCAATTCGCTGGGATGATTTTAGTCCGATCGACTGCGAGAGTTCCTTATTGCCACTTAGCACAAACGCTGTCCAGCCTTTAAAGCGCTGCTTCAGAACGTCGCCCAGCAGTTTGTAGAAAGCTCCTAGGTCGCTGTCTCGCCCCAGCCGTTCGCCGTAGGGCGGATTGCAAAACAGAACGCCATTGTCTGCGGGTGCCACTACGTCAGACAGTTCCATCGGCGAAAACCAAATGTGATCTAGCACCCCACAGTGTTGGGCATTGGAGATCGCCTGCTGAATCACTTCCTCGCTGTGATCGCTGCCCCAAATGGGTGCGGGCAAACGATCTCGCTGACTAGCTTCTGCTTCTTGAATCAACTGCTCTAGCAGATCTGGGTCAAAGTCGAGCCAGGTTTCAAACCCAAAGCGATCGCGAAACAGCCCAGGCGCGATGTTGAGTGCCTTAAGACTGGCTTCTAGAGGCAGCGTGCCAGAACCACAGAGCGGGTCATAAAACATCTGTTCTGGTTGCCAGCCCGATAGCTGAATCAGCGCCGCCGCTAGAGATTCTTTTAAGGGCGCGGCTCCCATAGCAGGACGGTAGCCCCGACGGTGGAGGCTATCTCCAGAACTATCGAGGCTAACGGTGCAATGACCCCGATCAACATGAACGTTGATTCGCACATCTGGCGCTTGCGTCTCTACGTTTGAGCGATCTCCAAACGCTTCTTGCTGCTGGTCAACGATCGCATTCTTGACCTGAAGCGCTGTGAAGTGGGTGTGGTTGAGTTGTTCATGTTTGCCAGTGGCACTCACTGCCAGTGTTTGGTCAGGCGTGAGATACTGCGACCAATCGATTGTTTGGATGCCACGATAGAGATCTTCTGAATCCCGGCAAGGAAATTCATGCAGCTTCACCAAGATGCGGAACGGCAATCTTGCCCAAAGGTTAGCGCGGTAGAGCAGGGCGCGATCGCCCTCAAAGGCAACTCCGCAAAAACCTGGCTCGACGGCATTTGCGCCCAGTTGCTCCAGTTCTTGAGTTGCCAGCGCTTCTAGTCCCCGCGCAACCGTTGCAAAGCACTGATTCATTGTGTCACCGAGAAACTCAATCCTATTATGGGTTGGAAGGGATAGGTGCACGACTCAAGGGAGATTCGCCTTGGCAAGAAATGGCTAGGGTTTACCAAGGAATATCGAGGCTTGAATCCCTCTCCTGTAATGCTTTTGAGCTAATTGCTCTGCATGACAGCTTCGCTGACACTGTTGGCGAATTATTTCTTCATGTCTGAGTTGCTCATTCTATCGTTGTTAGCTCTATAAAACTTAGTCAGTTTCAGCAAGAAAGCGACAAAGCTTCAAGACTTCCCAGTGTTAAGCAATGTTTCGCCAACAGTGTCTTCGCTTCAATCACCCTTATAAGAAGGCAATTCAGAGATTCACGCTCAACCCACGCGAAGTTTGAGTGCGAGTATGCCCACTAACACCACCAAGCCGAGCGCCCGACGGAAGTAGTTAACCCCCTTAAATATCTCCTGCCATGCCCAAGTGAACAGAGCGCCGAACGCCACTAAATCTATTGCAGTCTTAAGGTCACTGCTGGGGAGTATGAGTTGAAGGGAGGTCGCTGCTAACCCCACCAGCAGGGGCAGATTCGGCATCTGAGCAATCACAATCTTGCCCTCACGGTCTCGAAACGCGCGATCCAACAACGTGGTTGTCTTCGCCTTACGGTTCTCTGAATTGGGGTTCAATGGGAACGACATCTGACCTGCCTAAATACTAGTTGGCAACGTATATTAGCGCTGCTTCGTCCACTCAGTGCCTGACTAAAGCGAGAGATTACTAGGGCGATCGCGAGCAACAGTGCGAGTCGTTCTGGAGAAACCAAAACTTACCAGAAACGTGACCAACACGCTTCTAGGCTCAACTGAAATCACTATGTCGATCATCGCAAGGTTAGGATGGCGGCTCGTCTCTGCTGAGGCGTGACCTCCAAGTAGCGAGACAGCTCGTTCAGCGACTCATGCCCCGTGATAGATGCGATCGTCTTAATGGGGATGCCCTTTCCGTGTAGCGAGGTCGCGAGCGATCGCCGAAAGCTGTGCGTCCCCGCACCTCGCAGTTCTAGCGCCTCGCAGACTTCTTTCAGCTCTTTTGCCAATCCCTGACGGCTGAGGTAACCCGCTTGGCGAGATGACGGAAAAAGATAACCCTCCGAGGGCAACTCAGCATCCGAGAGGATAGCCACCAACTCTGGATGCATCTCGATCTCACGGGTGCGTCCGGTTTTAGTGTGGGTCAGCGTGATTACCTGCTCATTGAGATTTAGGTTCTCCACTCTCAGTTGTAGGGCTTCACCCATGCGGCACCCCGTGAAAGCGGAGATCGCCACCGCAAAACAGTAAGGCTTTTTGCACAGTTGAATCACCGCGTCGATTTGGTCGTTGGTCAAGATAGCAGCTTGACCTTTCCCGTTCACTTTAGGCACGATCGTTTCTCAATCCTACCTTTTCAGGTTAGTTGACGTTTCCACGATAACGTCAACGGGAGAATGCTGGTTTGAGGGCGCATCTTTTAATCTCGTAACAAATAATTTCCTTGCTGAGAATTGACTGCCCTTATTGAGAACC
>NZ_LXYR01000077.1:0-4856 GCF_001650195.1 Phormidesmis priestleyi BC1401
ATACGTGCGAAAGTTTATCATATGGGTACTAAAGCTCTACTGAGTAAAGCTTTCAGCGTTTGGCTCAAAACATAGCTATTTTTGTCGGGCAGCTGCCGGCCGAGCAGGAGGGCGACGATAGAATGCGGGTTTCAGGCGACGAATCAAGCAGAAATTAGGTTGTGTACTAGTCGTCTTGCATTGTACAAAAGCCAAAAGTAGTTTAAACCTGTGCTAGACAAGGCTTTCAGTGATCACGGCTAGAAGCGAAAAGGCTGAATCGCCTATCTGGTCCACGTTTCAAGCGATATGATCAAAAAACGCACGTATTTCGACTCAACCCCTATTGCAGAGGACGACCCAGACGCGTTGGCTAAAGTCATCCTCAAAATTCAGGCGGGGGTAAACCAGCTAGAGGGGTTTCCCGTGTTGGGATAGGTTGGGCGGGTTCAGGAGACGTGAGAAGCGAGAACTGGTGATTACGAAAACGTCGTAGGTTGTGATTTATCGGGTGAAGTAAAATAGGCAAGATAACGGTCTGTAACACCTTCAGGGAAAAGTTTTCAGGCGATGTGTTACTTGATTGCCAGGAACGGTGTCATACTCCTAGAAGCCTTGCTCGACCAATTGGAAGCAAACGCCGAAGCCACGCTACCCACTGGGTTGCCGACCACTGGCACTCACCCTGAGCATTTACCGAAGCTTCATCAATAGGGCGGCGAGAGTGCAGCGCGAAGTGCTCATCAGTACAGCGTTAGAAGCAGACTTGAGGCGGACTGTACTCCTGACTGAGATTTATCAAAGCTTCATACTGGATTCAGTAACACTCCCGTCGCTAAAGCGGCTCAAAAACAGGATAACAGTAGTATTCAGATCCAAACGGTACATTCCATATCTGCTCAGTCTCACAGCGACCTAGAAGTGGAACTAGCGGGTTCATTTACGAAAAAACTACGGTTTTGACTTGTCAAGAAACTTGCGACTGACCACTTAACTTGATTTTGATTTTTGGAGGAGTTTTCTTGCGCCGATCAAAGTCCAATTTAGGCAAAAAGCTCAGAGTAAAGAAAACGTTCGTTTTTCTAGCAGTTGCCTTTACGGGAGGTGAAATCCCTAGGGGATAACGTCTCCGACCAAAACCGTAGGTTTCTGTTCAAATGCCCCCTGTTCCAGCACTTATGAGTGCATCGTCGTTTGGTCTGGCGGCATGTCCCTCGTCCCTCGTCGGCTTATGGTTAAACTCAGCGGAGTTGGGTGACTACTCCGCTGAGTTTAACTAGCCCCCTCGTCCACACCGTCCCCAGTCAAGCAAAAAATGGTCATGCGGACCCCCATGAGTATCATGTCTCACCAAGCTCACAACCCCGCGGAAGCGGCTATGCTACCACAGCAGGCGCTGTGTCTGGTGTATCCGAATGGACAGATTATGGTCCAACGGCAGTGCCAAGCAGCCACCCTGTTGGATAACCAAACAAACAGCCCAGAAGCTGGTACTGCAAGCGGCACAGCGAGGCAAACAGTACCTTGTACCAGACGACAGCTATAATTCGCGGTAGCTTCGCTCCACGGAGTGTTCACGACAGCTACACGTAGAAGCGTTGCCTTCGGCTAGGCGGAGCCACCAGAGCGCCCCGTCCGGGTCTGAGCATTTGTTCTAGCTGGCGCAAAGCCTGAGAGTAGCTGAGGTCTAATACATCATTCATTAGACATCAGCTAAACTAACTTTGAACCAATAGCTTGATCCTGAAACTGCAAGCCCTGAGAGCCTTGTGAAGGCGTTCAAAAAACTGTCCGGACTATTGCCAGAATAATACCGAGTTAATCAAAGCCATTTAGAGTCTTAGTTGATGGAAGTTAAACACTTATTTCGTCGGATACAAAGTAAACTGCACTGGATTGGTAAGTACGAACTACCTTCATGGATATGCTTGTTGCAATACTACTGGCTCTTATCGGTTGGAAGTAAGCCAATGATGATGAGTCAGAAATCTGCTCTGATCGTTGCGCCCCATCAAGACGACGAAACCCTTGGCTGCGGGGGACTCATTGCATTGAAGCGAGAGCAAGGAATCTCAGTTCAGGTGGTTTTTGTCACAGATGGTGCAGCCTCTCATACCTGGCATCCTCGGTTTAAAGCAGGTGAAATTGCGCCAATTCGTAAGCAAGAAGCCTTGACAGCCTTGGCAATTTTGGGAGTTGAGCAGACCCAAATTCACTTTCTAGACAAACGGGATGGAAAGTTGAAGTACGCACCGGATGTAGAACGTCAGCAAACTATCGACCAATTAGCCCAGATTCTTTGCGCCTTTGATCCAGGTGAAGTGTATGTCACGCATCAGCAGGATCGAAGCGCAGACCACGAGGCTACTTACGGATTGGTCAAGGCGGCGATCGCTGCTTCTGAACTAGAGGTAGAGCTATTACAATACCCCATCTGGCTGGTCTGGAAAACGCTACTATTTCGGGAGGTCAAGCTTTCACAGATTGCGGGTTCCTATCGGCTTTCGATCAAAGCTGTCCACGGCAAAAAGCGGCAAGCAATTGAAGCCTATCGCTCTCAATATTCACAGATAGAAGGGGCAGGCGGAACAGTTCTACCTCCAGGTTTTCTGCGACGGTTCTTCCAGCCTTACGAAGTGTTCTTTAAAGTAGACCGCTGAATCTCCTTACGGATGTCTAGCCCCTATATCGGTAATCCACTTCGCCAACGTCGAAGCAGAATTGGCAGACGAAACAAGAAGAGCTTGAGAAAAGAAGCCATATTCTGCAAGCCAGGATATTTCCACAAAAAGTGCCTCATCGCTGACAGACTCAGCCACAGTCCGCTAGAGTTCTCTAAGTGCCGAGTTAGTGTTACCCCGTCTAGTGGAGCTGTAAGGATATCTGCTAGCTCAAGGCTAGAGGGCAGGTAATTCGGACGGGCTGATGCTTCATATTTAGCATTAATCCAGTCCGGTTCTGATCCTCTGTATGTTTTTGCCTCTGGATGTCCACAGCCGATATTTCGCACGAAGGAAACCTTAGGAATAATGTGAACCCGGTTCTTGTCCAGAGCGTTCAGTGTCAGCGTAATTACCCAATCTGCCTGGCTATTTTTTTCTAGGAAGAACTGATTCACCATCGTGTATTTAGTTTGAATGGTGGCTGGAATGTTGTAGAAATTTTTGAACGGATTATATCCTTGCGGTTGATTTGCCAGATTAAGTTCTTGCCAACGATCTGCCCAGGTTCCGAACCCTAGAGCAAACACTCGGTTTGACACGATGAAATCTCGGTCAATCAGCGGCTCTAATTCTTGCGGAAAGTTTGCATAGGCTGATACTGAACAGACTTGCTGATAGCTGCGATAGGTTTCTAGCAGCCGACATATGCGATCGTAAAAGCAAGGATTGGGAACGACATCATCTTCTAAATAGACCAACGTAGAATGAACAGAAAAAACCTCTGTCAGGGCGGAGATGACGTTTCGATCGCAGCCTAAGTTGTGAGGTCGAACCACGATCTCCACCGGGATTTTCTGAGAGAACGTCTCAAGTAATGAAACACACTGTCTAATTAATGGCTCATCTCTTGCAGTTCTGGGCCCGTCTACAAAAGCTAAGATCTGCTGAGGTAACAGAGTTTGTTGGCTGATCGCTGAAAGCACTTCTTCAAGAAGCTCAGGACGGGTAAACGCAACTAAAACGATCGGAGGTAACTTTTTTGGAAGGGTGACCTCATCTAGAGAATTAGGAAAGATTAGTTCATCTCGACTCATCATTAGGTTGCACTGAACTACTGGGATTATTTCTTAAAGTGCCCTTCATACCGACTTCGCTTTCAAATTGAGTTCATCTTTTCAATGGTTCGGACAATTTTTGACAGGAAAGCTATCCCTTGGATTAGGATGCCAATTGTACAGTGCAAATTAAATGACATCGAGACAAATTCGTGTCGTTGAGCAAACCCCTCTCTGTTGCAGGGTTGCAGAGAGAGTTCACTCAGCAGCCTAGCCTCAGGTCAGCAGTATGGACAAGCTGGCTTGAGGCGGAAAAGTAAGCCAGACCTAGCCTTGCTCCTTTAACGACACTAATGTGTCTTCACGACAAATAAAAAGCCACTGTACACAAATTTATCTGCCCAGTCGCGTTCTTCTTATCGATTCCATTCCATGATGGCTCTCATTGCAGCTTCTACCCGTTGATCCGCGCTACCTGCTTTATTCCAGAGATACTGGCACAGTTGCAACGCATCGAAGAGCGACTAGAGCAAAAAGAATGAATTTCAATTCCCCCCTTTGTCCTGTCATGGAATTCCAATCTGGCAACCATGATTCGCACCTTAAATTAGAATTTAGGCTCACGCTGCATCCGAGATTATGACTTCAACTTCAAAGCCTAGAGTCCCCAGCAAAGTGAGCGTTCGCCCCCGACTGCTAGGGTCGATTTTCCTAGCGGGATTGGTTGCTGTCATCCTGCCCGGTGAGTGGCACTGGGCAACCCGACTACTGTGCGTTTGGGATGCCGGAATGATCTGCTTCCTGAGTTGGACTTGGCTACTGATGCTGCAAGCCACACCGAAAACGATGCGCCGCTACGCTCGCCAAGAGGACGAAGGGCGGTTAGTGATTCTGAGCCTGATTACGGCAGCCGCCTGTATCAGCTTGTTCGCGATCGTTGCTCTTCTGCATGAGAAGGGACTGTCAACCCAGTTCCTGATTTTGCATTTGGGACTGTCGGGCATGACGATCGTCGGGTCTTGGCTGCTCGTGCATACGATTTTTGCGCTGCATTACGCCCGCACTTATTATCAGGATCATAAGACGCTTTCCGAGTGTAAAGCGCAGGGGTTAGATTTTCCGGGGGAGATGGAGCCAGACTATTGGGATTTTCTAAAAA
>NZ_LXYR01000077.1:4922-15778 GCF_001650195.1 Phormidesmis priestleyi BC1401
TTCGCGCACGATGCGGCGGTTAAGCTTGATGCACGGCGTTTTATCGTTCTTCTTCAACACGAGCATCCTAGCGATGACCATCAATATCGTTGCCGGGCTGATTTAAGGCACCAGGATTAATGTCGTAGAGCCATCATTTTTTGCTAACTGTAGCATTGCTATGATTATCCCTTTAGCTTGCTTTTTTACTCCAATGGCACTCAGGATAAGTTTAACAAGATTGTGATTTTGCAATTAAATTATGAGGGCAGTGGGTTTGAGAGCGATAACCACTCGTTCCACGGGGGCATATGCAAGTTTAACGTTTAACGGGTGCATCCCAGTTTTGCATATGAGTATAAACACTCATATGTCAAGCCCTAGCATATAAGCGCTTTTGAGAGATTGTCTCAAATCAAGACTTACAAGACTGGGATGCACCCAGTTTAACCGGTGATGTTCTAGACATGTGGATCAGGATTAGTGAAATCCAATTCTGACAGCGGTTCCTAGAAAGCCATCCACATGTCTAGAACACGACCAGTTATCCCCACGTCTAGAACATCACCCCAGAACTGAGTATGCCGATGAGTGTGGTTGCACTCGCTGGTAAGCTCGCGCTGAAGAAGCAAGGTCAGGGATAAGGCAAGCATCCCCGATGAGACCCGTGCTTTAAAATGAGGCATGAGTCTCATTTTTTTGTGAACGTGGCATCGAGGCATCGGTGCCGAGGACAACGGTGATATCTGAAGTAATATCACCCGTGGAGGTAACTTGCACTTGCCCGAATCCGAGTGCTGCTTTGACTGCATTGGCGGCGGCTAAATTCCCCTGTTGAGCAATGATTTGAGTCTGCGCGAGGGGGATAGCGGCAAGGTCGATCGATTGATCCGTTGCATCAGTGTTGAAAAAACCAGAACGTCGTAGCCGAATAATCTCTGACTGCAACAGATTGTCTGTGTGAATCGAACTCGCCACCTTCACTTGGAGTTGCGCTTTCTGGAGCGATGACGTGTCAATTGTGCTCAACGGCTGCGCCTGCGGGTTGAAATATTTTGCCAGAATCGGTGCGGCTGCATCACGGTTCTCAATCCAGTAGCTTAAGGGGTACTCATCAGGGCGACTAAACCGACCCGGCAGCATCACCAGGTGGAGATGGTGTTGATCGCTGTGCCAGAGAAAGTCTGCTACGGCGAGTTGCTCTTCGGAAGAGAGATTGGTATCGACTGAGTTTTGAATAATCTTCAGAATATTCGGTAGTTTCAACAACGTGGCAGGTTGAAGAATCTGATTCTGAATCGCTTTGAGGACTTCCTGCTGCCGCTGAATCCGGCTGATATCGCCCAGTTCATCATGACGAAAGCGTACATACTCTTGCAAATGCTGACCATTGAGCCGCTGGGTACCCGGACTTAAATGAATACTCAAATTCTGGCTATGGTCGTCGTAATCCATTTGCTTCGGCACGGTAACTTCAACGCCACCCAGAGCATCAATGATAGAGACAAAGCCGCCATTATCCACCCGAATGTAGCGGTCAAGCGGAATTCCATCCAAGAGACGACTGACGGTTTGAGCCGCCAAAGCGGGTCCACCCAGCATATTGGCATCGTTTACCTTGTCGGTTCCTCGTCCTGGGATCTGCACCAGCGTATCTCTAGGAATGGAAAGCACATGAATCTCGTGCGTTTCAGGAATCAAGCGCACCAGGAGCATCAAATCACTATTGCCTCCAAGCGCTGCATTGCGATCAAAGCTGCCGCTGATTGGATGCCCAGAGTTATCAATGCCCAACACCAACAAATTAACAGGGCGAGTCATCGTCGTCGGTCTCAGCAAACCGATCTGCTTCAGGTTGTGTAAAACCTTTGCAACCGTTACTTTTTCTTTCAGCGGGTTCGGAAGCGTCAGTGCTACCAGTGCCCCAGCCGTGGCAGAAACTAAAGCCGCACCTACCAGGAGCAGTAGAGTAAAGGCGGTTTTCGCGATCTGCTTTCTTCGGCTTCGAGGCACTAAGTTCGCTATGGATTTCTGCTGTTTGTCTCTCACACTGCTTCCCAATATGATGAGTTATCTTATCTCATAATTCAGTTCCAATATAGTAAAATACAGCAATTTTCTCGTCAGTAGCTAAACGATTTCGCTGCAACTGCAAAATTACAGATATTGGTGAGGCGAGAGCAACAGGTTTTCTTCTCTTTGGCAATTTCATGGAGCATTGCAGATATTGCTCAACGGGATTTAGAAGGCAACCCAGCTTTGAGATCGAAGCGAAGAATTTCATCAAATTTTATGCAGGAGATTTGAGGGTTGTAGCGATGCAAGTTGCATCTAGCAGCGTGAATCGGTCCGTGGTCAAAGCGGAGCAGTTTGTCAGCTTTTCGAGTGCGGGAACCTTTCCCTGCTGTAGATTTGTGAGGGCTGTGCTAAACGCAGGCTGGAAGCTTTCAAGCCAGTTTGCATCCGTTAAATACTGAGGTGTAAAGGTAGATCGCTCAATCAGCCAGAAGGTGATGTGATATTGCTTGATTACTTGTTTTGCCAGTGTCAGATCGGGACTATACTGCGCCTGAATGACATCTAGAATGCGCTGGCGAACTTGGCGATAATACCCCAAATGGAATGGCAGTGAGCATTTTCTGCCAAATAAAACCGAGCGTTGAGCAAAGGTTGGAATGTTATTCGCTTCATCTGAAAGCGTCGCAATCAAAGTATCTTTTGGCTGTGTTTGCAAAAATTGATAGAGCGCCGCATCACCTCCGACTCGAAAATTGGTACTGGGGAAGCCTGCTGAAAACTGAGGATAAAGTATAGCCGTCGCCACATAGGTTAGGACAGAGACATCTTCGGCAGCACGCGAAGTACACTACCAAAAATGTCCTAAGCAAAGTGGCGATGGCTATAACAGGACATGAGCGACCGGGGGCACTGATCAACGTATTGGTCAGACGGTATGGGCAGGACTTAGCCCGGTGTATGTCCGGTGATGTCCTGAGCAGTCATGACATGAAGGTACAGCCTTCACCCGTTGCATCACTGCCTACCCCAGTCAATGGGTTCTGTCGCAAAAAATGATAGGGTAGGGAGGCTTAATTTTCTCTCATCTCATCCTAAATGGCTTCCCAATCCCTGTTTAAGTGGCGGCATTTTCTGCCAGAAATCATCTTGCTGAATGTGCGGGGGTATTGTCGCTATCCCTTAAGCTACCGGAACCTGGAAGAAATGATGGCAGAACGAGGAGTGGAGGTGGATCACTCCACGATCAATCGCTGGGTACTGAAGTTTGCACCGGAACTGGACAAACGACTTCGCCCTCATTTGAGCTTGACCAATGACTCGTGGCGGGTGGACGAAACGTACATCGAAATCAAAGGCGAGTAGAAATACTTGTACCGCGCTGTGGATTCAGCGGGCAACACGTTGGACTTCATGCTGAGTGCAAAGCGAGACGGGAAGGCAGCCGCGCGGTTTTCCGCAAAGTGCTGAAGGCTCAACACACTCAAACCCCACGAGTGATTACGGTGGATTAGAACGCCGCCTATCTAGGCGCAATGGAACAGTTGAAAGCCGATGAAACGATGGCAGAAAAGACAGAACTGCGGCAGATTAAATACTTAAACAACATCATTGAGCAGGATCACCGAAACATTAAACGGATTGTAAAACCGATGATGGGCTTGAAATCGTTCAACAGTGCAAGAAGAACGTTGAGTGGGATTGAGGCGATGAATATGATTCGGAAAGGACAAGTGAAAGGAATCAGGAAAGGGGACAATGTGACTCAAGCAAAATTTATCGAAGAAATCTTCGGAGTGAGCGCTTAAGACAATACGATTAGTACAGTTCGTTTGTCACTTTAAAAACTTTGCGACACAACCCGAAATCCTCGGAAGATTGTTAAGAGATTTGTGACTAAAGAATAGACATCAATCCAAATCACTGCAATGGAAAATACTATCCGTACACTGGAAGGTTCTTCTGCAACGGTTGATAGCTCGGAAGAATCTGGGTAAGTTTGCTATCTGACAGTTGTAGATGGCGTTCCAGCACCGTTGCAATCACATCACGAAAATCTGTTGTGATTGCTAAATCGCGTTCTTGATAAAGTCGATCGCTCGTTAACCCTTGCCAATCGCCGTATACTTTGCCGCCTCGAATACCCCCGCCCGTCAGCCACATTACATTGCCATGTCCGTGATCCGTTCCGCGATCTCCATTCTCATGCACCGTTCGACCAAACTCGGACATCACAAGAATTGTTGTATCTGCATAAGTCGATCCTAGTGTTGTTTGCAGCGTGGCTAATCCTTTCCCTAACTGTTCTAGATTTCGGGCAAGTTGAGCGCTCTGGTTCACATGGGTATCCCACCCGCCCAACGCCATAAAGGCGAGTGCAACTCTCGGATCTTTATTCATAATCTGCGCTAATCGCTGAGCATCACTCGCGAAACCATTCGGGAGCGGTGCGCCATTGTTGGCCATTTTCATCTCGGTATCTAAATCAGATAACAAGGCCTTACGCGCTATGCGCCCTTCCCGATACGCTTGACTCTGGCGATCGTTGCCCGAATACAGGCGATCAAAGGCGACGGCAATTTGAGGTTTATCAAGTGAGATCGGACGCGCTGCACCTCGACCCAGCGCCAGAGTTGCCACAGGTAGCCGACCTGACAAAATTCGGGGAGTCACATCGCCCACATTGACCGCTTGAATCGGGTTGTTTCCAGACAAGCTTCCCAATAGCCGATTCATCCAGCCATCGTGAATTGTCTGTATACCCGGTGCGCCGCGCTCCATATTATCTTGAGCATCAAAGTGCGATCGCGTTGGATCAGGCGATCCGGAACTGTGAACAAACGCTAAATTCCCTTGTTGCCACATCGGTAAGATCGAGGCTAGTGCAGGATGGAGTCCAAACTGTCCATCGAGATCGATCGCGCCGCCGTTCTGACCGGGTTGGGGAATCGCGATCGTGGGACGCGCATCATAGTACGCTGTTTCGCGATACGGAACCACCACATTCAGACCATCGACAGCACCGCGTAGAAAGATCACAATCAAGCGTTTTGGATTTAATTGAGCAGTCGATCTCGTAAACCAGCCGTGACTGCCAACCGTCACCAGTGCAGAAGCGGAAACCAGTCCAGCTTGAAGTAATTGTCGTCTTTTCATGATTCTAAGCCTGTAAGAAGGGGTCTACCGTCGCATAAACTCTGGACTTCCCAGAATCAGAGCCGATCGCAGGTTAGTAGGACTGGTCGCGATCATTTGTCGGGTTTGGGTGCTAAACGAATTGCCGAGCGTGTTTTCGAGTTGATCGGGATCGATTGAAGAACTTGATCGATTCATCGATTGATCGTCCGTTGTGATGAGTGATAAATGTCCACTTGCAAGTGTGGTCGCAAAACTAATCCGACGGGTCATCGCATCAGGATTTAACCAAACGTCTTCGGTGTTTTTGTAGCCGTCAGGAGTCAAACAACCATAGAGCGGCATTCCAAGCTGTTGCAGCAATCCTTGAATCGGACGAAAGTTTTGCACCTCGACTCCAGTCGCTCGAACTGCTGAAACTGCGTACTGATAAGGTGTTTTGAACTTAGCTCGATAAGTCTGAGCGTTCCAGAATTCTGAACTGTGAAACAGCGCCGATAGCACTTCTCGGATATCCCCATCGGTCGCTAGGAATTTTTGAGATAGTCGGTCGACTAATGCTTTCGGTGGCTGATCGGCAACAAAGTATTGAGCTAACTGATAGCTGATATGATGCGCGGTTGCAGGACTTTTCGCCAAAATATCTAGGGCTTGTTCTCCTTCTGCGATGCCGCTTCCTTTGATGGTATGTCCTAAAAACACTTTGTCACTAAAGTCGTGACGTTTGGCATCAAAGTAGAATCCATTCGCTTCGACTCCAGGCTGAGCAGTGCGGCGGAAAGTCCAACCCGTCAAAATCTTCGCCAGCGCAATCACATCTTGTTGAGTGTACCCGCTATCGACTCCGAGCGTATGTAACTCCATCAATTCACGCGCATAGTTTTCGTTCAATCCTTGCGCTCGCTTGCTGTTTCCTGAAGCTTTAGCATCAGAGGTTTGAGGTGCAGAGTTTTGCCAGTTATCGAGATAGTACAACATCGCTGGGTGATGTGCGGTTGCTGCTAGTAAGTCTCGAAAGTGACCCAGGGCATGAGAACGAATCGCTTCTTGTTCGTAGTTGCCGATCAACATCTCGTCGGGACCCTTGCGCGAAAATACGTTGAAGTGGTTGTACCAAAAATCCACCATCACTTCTTGAAGCTGACGCGGGCTTTCTGTTGCTTCTAGTAAGCGTCGCTGTTGTGCTTGTGTGAGTACATGAGCCATTCTTTGACGATAGGCGCGCTTTTGCTCTGGGGTCAGAGTTTGTCCTTGGGGCAGTTTAGGCAGACCCATTTGATCAAACAGGTGCAGCGGAGTGAGATTGAGCGTTTCTAATTGAGAGAGTTGATCAGTGAGTCCTTGGGGTTCGGGAATCGATTCGGGATGAAGTTGCTGCTTGATGTAGCCCTCGACTCCGAGTTTTTCCACCGCTTCAACATCTCCAGGACGCGCTCCAAAGCTAAGGCGATCGACGACGTGCATTACTTTTGGATCGATCGAGGGCGTTGCATTACTGGGATAGACATCTCCTAGCACTAAGAAAAGCAGACAGATTGGAATACTCAGCTTCTTATTCATAAAATCAGCCTTGGAGTGCGACGAATGGAAAGGGAATCGTGTTTCAAGCAAGATCTCTGTCCTGCTTGAAACACTTTGGAAGAATTAGTTGTGGCGATCGCGGTAAATTAATCCTGAAATCCGACTCAATCGCTGGTTGAGTTGTTGATAGTTCTGGCGGGTCAGATGTCCATCATCGCGTCGCAATTCAGCCGTTTGTTGTGCATTGACCGAAAGTTCACGGCGCTGTAGATTGCGAAATTCTGCGCCTGTGAGTTGATTGTCTTTCACACCAGTGAAGATTCGTTGTTCTTGATGCAGTTCCCGATGAGAAACTTCGCCTGCTGAGGCAACCATTGGCGTAAAGATTGCAGCCGCAGAAATGACAGGTAGCGCGTAGCGAATAAATGTAAACATGATTTTTCTCTTTGTAGATGTGATTTGCTGAATTAGACGGTTCTGGGTCAGTATGAGTGCAATAAGAGATGGTTAACCCAGTGCATTGCTCCCACTAACGATGGTCATCCCGGCGATCGCGCTGAATTGCGAGATCTACATGATGCTCAGCTTGGTCGAGATGCACGTTGGCTCTGTGCCTCCATGCCCGCGCCGAATTATTGTCTTCTTCAAGGGAAGTGTCGCGTTTCGCACTTTGTACCAGTCGTTCAATCTCTCTGAATTTGCCTTCATGAGCCAGCGAAGTATCGATCGCGGGATGGTCATCGACATCCTTGCGATCGAGGACAGAAGCTCGGTCAATTTCCCGAATTGCTGCATGAATCTCACGAGCCGCAATGGTTTCTTCTGCTTTCACATTGCGTTCATCGGGTAGCTGCAAGAGTTGTTCTGCTTTGCGAAGATCGCTGCGGGCGTGAAGATAGTGTGGGTGATCTCCGGGGATATCGGCTCTGGCGATACCGGGAGCAATCGCCGTAGCGAGTAGAGCGGTGAGAAGCCCGATCGCGCCGAGTGTTTGAGATTTCATCGTTTTACTCTATTTGTTGACTGGATGCTCCTATTTTGTCTTGCTCGCGCTGTGGCTCCTAGAGGGATCAACGCAAATCAACTTGCGGGTTTACGTAAGTCTGTGAAAGAGTAACTACTCAGACTCTAGATTTAGAACTTTAAGACCTAGAACCACTACAGGTAGCGGAGAGCATTTTTAATCAGCAGCCAGAAACTCTGAGATTGTCAATAAATCGAGGACTATTGACTCTGCTCGATCCTATTCAAGTATTATTTATGCTCAGTAGAGCAAGTAAGAAGCTTATAGAATAGGCGTTTCACGCTTTCAGACCCCCTCCTGAGTAGTTACGTGAAAGATGCACAGCGCTATGATGAAACCGGACGATAGGCATCGGGAATGAAGCGATTTAGAGTTCGACAAACGATTCTGCGACAGATGGTAGCGGTGGGAGCAGCGATCTCGCTGAGCTTTGTTTATTGTGCGATCGCTGGGAACCTGCCTAGTATGCAGAAATTCGAGATCGGGGTGCAGGATAGTTTGATCCGGTTGCATAAACCGGGTGTGCCGCCGCAAGAAATTCTCATGCTCAAAATCAATTCTACTGAAATGGCAGGATATGATTTGCACAATTTATCGCAGCTAAATCTGTTTTATGCAACGCTGACGAAGAGCTTGATTGATAACGGTGCAAAGGTAGTTGTCTTGAATCTGCCTGAACAGATGAAGCAGTATGTCGATGCGGATGTTCGACTCACACAACCGTTCAAAGATGCGATTCGGCAATACTTCAATCAAATTGTTTTAGTCGCTCGTCCGAGTGTGTCACCGTCAGGTGCTGCAACCCTAAACATCTACAATCACTTGCTGCCGTCTGGGGATAAGAACACGATTGCTCCAGAACAGATTGTGAGCTATTTCCGCTATGCTCCGAGGGCGCGTGAATTGAATAATCCAGCCCGTCGAGCTGAACTGTTTGGGCGCTTTAGCTATGAAGATGACTCCGATCCAAAAGCGACGTATCGAGTCAAATCGGTAGCTGTCTTAGCATTAGAAAAGTTCTATAAAGCATCACACGATCGCTCAGATTTACAGCGTCTTCTTCGCTTGCAGGCGCTCTCACCGCTCATGGTCAATTTTTGGGGTGCAGCGGGTACGTTTTCTAGCATTCAATTCCAATGTACTTCTCAACAATGCGTACAAGATTCTCAGACGGCTGAAAGGCTACATAATAGATTAGTAATTGTTGATTTGCCTGAAGAAAAAGTGCCAGAGAGCTATGGTGAACACACCCCCTATGGGGAAATGTCGATCGCAGAAGTACAAGCGAATCTCATTGCTAGTTTGATGACCGACTCTTTTCTTCAAATCGCTCCCAAGAACGCTGATCTAGTGATGACTCTGCTCGGTTTTGTTCTGATGGCACTCTACATCAGTCGCCGCTGTGATCGTCCTCAAATTCAACTGATTCATCTATCGGATATTTGGGTATTTCTGATTTTCATCGGGGGCTATTTCGGTCTTAGCCTGCTTCTGTTCTGGCAAGGATTGATTCTACCGCTGTCGATTCCAATTCTGGGCTGGCTCGGAGCAGGAGTCGGGATTGTTACGATTTTGATGCTGAGACAGTCTGTTCAACAGCGACAAAAATTAGCAGAACGGCAGGCAGTCTTGCTGCAAACTCGCAAACTCCTACATCGCGTCGCTACTGATATTCACGATGGTCCGCTGCAAGAACTCAAACTGGTGATGGATCAGATCGAAATGCTCAACATTCATCATCCCTCTCTAAAGATCGATCCACTCTTGGATCGTTTAGAAGAGATCGGGCTTGCGCTTCGCAACCAACTCAGCAATACGCGCACGATCGCCGAAAAGCTAGAGATTACTCCAGAACTCCAGCTTGGTTTAGCTCAAGGCATCCAGCAATATCTTCGACAACTGATTCGCACCGGAGATCTCACTCTCACTGTTAATCAACGCCTGCAACCCCTGCGAGAACCTCGATCTGATAGCGCCTGGATTGATGCGCGAGAAGATGTTTTTCGGTTTTTTCGAGAAGCGATCGCGAATGTGATTCATCATGCCCAACCGTCAAATGGGACAGCAACTCAGGTTTCGATTGTTCTCACCCAGGAAGGAACTCAGTGTTGTCTGGTGATCGAAAATGATGGCTCGACCGGGTTGGAAGCAAAGAAACGAAAAATGGGCGGGTATGGAACGAAATTGATGACGACGATCGTATCTGAACTTCCGAATGGAGCTTGGGAGGGGGTCCCTTTAGAGAAAGGAGGAATGCGAGTCACGCTGAAATGGTCGCTACTGCCCGATTAGCCGCCGCTTGATCGCTTCCATACACACCGCAATCCGAGTATTCGTCTGCTGACCTTCAAGCTGATCCACGTTCAACTTAACTTTGAGGCTTTGTATATAGTTCTGAGCAGTTTTGAGCGAAACATGCAGGCGTTCCGCGATCGCTTGATCAGTCATCGCATGATTGCACAGTAGATCCAGAACTATCCTGTCTTTGTCGGTCAGGGGCATTTCGTTCATCAAACTTCGAGGAATGCGGAATTGTCCTTCTAACGCACTACGAGCGCCTTCTAGGAAAGAATTTCGCCGCTCCATCTTGTTGACTACAACAAAACCACCTTGATGTTCAAACATCTGCTTGGTCACTTGCCTCAGATAGCTCGGCTCACTCGTATAAACGAGAACATTGACACTTGGATACTGTTCAAACATCTGCTTCAGAAGTGTCAAACCAGGTTGCGCCGATGCCTCACCCGTCAATGTTCCAAACTGGAGATCAACCACGACAAGATCGGGAATTTCCTGCTTCAGTTGCGCGATGCCTTTTGTGGGAGTATCGGCTATCGTACAGTCGCATTGAGGCTCCATCATTTTGAGAAATTCACAATTGTTTTGGCTCACTTCAGGATGATCCTCAATAATCAGAAAGCGTTGAGTCATGGTTACGCTGCTAAAAAGTCGAAACTGTCAGATCTGAGTACTCAAATCACCGCTTTTTTCATCAATTTTTATCATTACAGACTTTCTCTGGTTGTGTCGCAAGAATGGGAAGGTGAGAAGGCTTATTTTTCTCCCATCTCATCCTAAATGATTTCCCAATCCTTGTTTAAGTGGCGGCATTTTCTGCCAGAAATCATCTTGCTGAATGTGCGGGGGTATTGTCGCTATCCCTTAAGCTACCGGAACCTGG
>NZ_LXYR01000078.1 GCF_001650195.1 Phormidesmis priestleyi BC1401
AGCAAGTACCTGAATAACATCATCGAGCAGGATCACCGCAACATCAAGCGATTGACAAAGCCAATGATGGGATTCGGCTCATTCAACACAGCGAGACGAACCTTGAGTGGCATCGAAGCGATGAGTATGATTCGCAAAGGACAAGTGAAGGGAGTCAGCAAAGGGGACAGTGTATCTCAAGCGAAGTTTATCGAAGAACTGTTCGGAATTAGCGCTTAACGGAATGCGAACGAGATACTTCGTTTGTCACTAAAAAGTATTTGCGACACAACCCTTTTGACTCCGCCACCATGCCTGTCGAAATTGTCGCCCTTTAATCGCTCCGGTTTCAATCCAGCACCCATGAAGCACAACATGGCGTTCTCATAGCTTTTGGACTAAACCCAACCTTAAGCCTGAAAGCTTCTCTATGATTGACTTGTGATGGTTGATCAATCGGTCCGCTCAAAGCAAGAAACCGATTGATCAACGACGTCTCCCAATCTCTCAATTAGACTCGTGCCTCTGGTAGCAACTCGCCAATCGACATTTGGTCGCCTCAACTCTGGTTTGACTCCCTTGGGTTTGTGAGCAGAACGGTGGTTGGACGTACTTTACCAAAAGTATACACAAACTATATATAAAGTATAGCTAAAGCATCGACAAGTAGGTTATACTTAGGATATAAACCACAAATGACAAATGATTAACCAAGCAATTCAAACCTTCACACACAACCGCTTTGAAGATATTGTCATCCAAGCGGGAGACTATTCTTGGTCTCTTGACCAGAACAGAGCTAAGAATTACAAGTTTTTAGTTTGCTGTAGCTCCGTGGGTGCTAATCGAGGTAGTGGATTCTTGGTGGGCAAAATCAGTGGGGTCGAGTTTCACATATTCGACGAGAAAGGGAAAAACCGTTTCATCATCCAGATCTCCGAGGTGGCAGTCATTGATATTCCTGATTTGTGGCCAGGTAATCAAAATCCAGTCCGTTACACCAGCTTGGAAGAACTGGGTATTGACCTCTCTGCTTTGAAGTTTGAAAAGGTCTCTGCCAAACGGTCTCATTCTTTAACGATTGCTCAAGCCAAAGCTGGGTTGGCTGAGCATTATGGCGTCAGCCAGGACAACATCGAAATCATCATCAAGGGTTAAGGGAGGGATTGAGCTATGAATCTTGACAGACTGAAGTTCGTTAAAAACATCGATGATCCAAAGTGTTGGGCTTATGAGGACTGGAACCTGGGCAGCCAACAGGACTTGCATTGGGCAAATGCCAAAGGTGACTTCACCAACGCGGATAAAGCTGACTTAGATGACCTCATCTTACTTGTGCAGAAATCGCCACACAGCGCAGAAACTCGGATCACTCACCTAGTTAAAGTCGTGAGTACCAGTGCGGAAAATCTCAGTCATGACGATTGGGGCATCGTTCGGGAAGTTGCTGTTGTCTGGGTAGCTGACTTCGCTAATCTCGCTTCCATTCCCACAGATACAGATGTGTTTGGTTGGAAACGCCATCGTCCGCAGGGGACCAGAATCGTCAAACTGGAAAATCTTGGTGATAATCGTGTGACTCAGCTTTGGCACTCTCTGGAAATCTTTCAGAGACACGTTGCCGGTATGCTAGGGCTGACTACAACCAAAGGTTGAGACTGCAATCGCCCTTTAAAGGGGCAAATAGGCGTTCCCGTCGCTTTTGGTTCAAAAACAACTCTAAGCCTGAAAGCCTCTCTAGGCTTGACTTGCGATAGTTGATCTCTCGGTTTGCCTGAAGCCAGAAACCGCTGGATGCATCAGGTCTCCAAATATCTCGGTTAGGTTTGCTCCTCTGCATTGGCAGCAGAAGTCCCACGCAATGACAATGGTTTCAGCCATCACGGACAACGGACAAATCAGGGTTTGAGCGATCTGTAGTGCGATGTAACAGTCCAAAACTAAGCCCATCTTGTAGTGTGGGCAAAAATCCAATTAAGCCAACCTTATCAATCCTTCTATTCAGATTCCTTAGAGGTGTTTAAAACCCGAATGCTACGGGAACGCCTATATTCGCCCCTACTAATAAGTAAATATTCTGGCTATGGCAAAGGGTAGTGTTCTAGACGTGTTGTAAAGCCCTGTAGAAAGTCTACTGGGTCATCATCTAGTTCATCCAACAACATTTCTGAAACACCATCGCTTCTCAGTTATCGTGAAAGACATTTTCTATAATTTCTCTGGTGGTGAGGAAAACCGCTGCCTGAACGGACAGAAGCAAAGATAAGGTGGGCTATGAAATCAGCTTCACCAAATATTTCTACGAGCATACACTATGTTCCATCGAGGAAATTGCTGTGATTTAAGGCATCGCTAGAACCGTTCGGCATTCAAACTTTTTACAACGATGGTTGGGATCGTGTGCTCGATTATTGGATGAAGATCAGCATATGGTTGGCAAGTGGAATACGCAAAAAATTGAGCAAAAACACTCGACATTGCGAACCTCAATTAAGCGGTTAGCTCGCAAGACAGTTTTTTCTCCAATACAAGGTCATGCAGCCGTTGTAATTGAATTGTTCATCAATCGCTATGAATTTGGACGGGCAGTTTGACTCAGCGATCCCCATCTCTAGAACACCACCGACTGAGCCTTGAAGCGGGACAGTGATCTTGCGACTCAACGCTCAGGGTGGAGCCTTATGCTGAGGGTTAGTAAGCGTTTGAATTGCGTGTGATTTGTATAAGTTTTACTAAAACACTCCAAGGGAAGAGAGAGACTGGAACAACTTCTGCGATCATTCAATCGACGATGAAAAAAAAACTTGGCTTCAATCGAACTTGACGTGGTAAAGCCAAAGCCTATCAGACTGTGACCACGGAGGTTTGCTGTTGAGACAAAACCTCGTCAAGCAACAGTTTGGGGCAGCTTACTCCTTTTCCTATCTCTTATTCACCTCTGTCTCTTATTCACCTATAGTCCTTGTCCCAACTTTTAAAGTCTTGATCTTATGCAATCCATTGATCGCTTAACGAGACTGTCATCGCCGCTGCATCAATTTTGGACTCAACCGATCTTTAGTGCAGCGAAAGTCACTTTAAACCCGTTTGAGTTCTGGAACCGCTACCGCATACAGCACCTGGAGGCTTGCTGGAGCTACGATTCAGTGCCGCTTTTAGAACGCTGCTGGGTACAAGAGTGGGGGTTGAAAAAACCTTTCTAGCGAAGACAAACAGTCATCACTGAGATTCTACCGTTTGCTTGGCTCATGAAACAACCGGCATCCTCAAGGTTTCCATCAGGGAGGCATGATGATGTCTGCCGCACTCTCTAAGATGTTTGCGAGAAGGTTCGCGCCGACTTTTGGAGCCACCGCTAAGGTGTGTCAATCACACTGCCAAGCTTTCTTTCCTCTGTAAAGTGTTGCCCTGAACACATTCCACCTGGCATTGGTCTGGTTATTGCTAAACGGCTCAGGCTCAATTTTATGGCTCAAGGACATTGCAATTTGGTTCCTTCAAATCACGTCACGCTGATGACTGTTAACCCGGTTGTAACAAAGCCAGGCTTGGCAAAACAGACGGCAGTCATTACGCCTGTTGAAGGATTGGCTCTCATCCTTTTCTGTTCGACGGCAGCCGTGGCAATTTTCCTCTTGATGTTGCCAGATGTTTGGCAAGTTGTCAGAACAAAAATGACAGCGTTCAACCGCTGCCATCAAGCGCCCTATAGAACGTGTCGCTTCTTTATCGATAACCATTATTTACCTTGCGCAGTACACCCCTCATTTGTGTTCACTGAACAAGCACTGGATTGCGCCGACTACCAGCCTCTCAGTCAACATTGATCATTAAGGAGACGCTTTCGATGTTAAATAAAGTCAAAACCCTAGACGGTTATAAATTAGCAAACCACGATGAGGGTGCCATCGGCACGGTCAAAGACTTCTACTTCGATGACAAGCACTGGATCATTCGTTATCTGATCGCTGACACAGGGAACTGGTTAACGGGCAGACAGGTGCTGCTCTCGCCCTATGCACTGGTCGCCGTGATCCCAGCAGAGCGCCACATCACCATCAATTTGACCAAACAGCAGATTGAGAGCAGTCCTGCCTTGAGCAGTGACAAGCCCGTCTCACAGCAATTCGAGACGGACTATTACGGGTATTACGGCTATCCAATGTATTGGTGCGGTTCCTATGCGTGGGGAGCCTATCCCTACCTGGCGCGTGACTATCAACCAGAGCCTGAACGAACCCCAGAAGAGAAAGGGTGGGACCCCCATCTGCGTAGCATCCGTGAGGTGAGGGGTTATCACATCCACGCTACCGATGGTGAGCTTGGTCACATTGAGGATTTTGTCATTGATGATGAGACGTGGGCGATTCGGTATCTCATCGTCGAGACACGGAACTGGTTGCCAGGGAAGAAGCTTCTGATTGCACCGCAATGGATCGATCGCGTGAGTTGGAGTGAGTCCAAAGTCTTCACGAAGCTTGACCGTGCCACCATCAAACAAGCACCGGAGTATACCGATACGTCGCTCGATCGGGATTACGAGACCAGGCTGCATCGGCATTACAATCGCCCAGGCTACTGGGAATCGACTGCTAAGGAGCTTGCCCGTTGACGCGGGTACAAGAAAGGACTTCCGATCGACGTGTTTTGCCTCACCGTGAAACGTAGCCTTGCCTGCGACGGGGGCGATCGCGCTTTTTACAATCCAGTTCATCACCCGCGCCTTTGGACTTGGCTTACACAGGAAACTTAAACCATGCAGACCCAACAAACCAAACCAACCACCACTCTGACACCAGCCCTGCTCCACAAGATGGATGCCTACTGGCGTGCTGCTAACTATCTCTCGGTGGGGCAGATTTATCTCTACGACAATCCCTTGCTGAAGGAGCCGCTCAAACTTTCCCACGTCAAACCATTGGTAGTCGGACACTGGGGCACGACACCGGGACAGAACTTCATCTATGTGCATTTGAATCGGGTGATCAAGAAGTATGACTTGGATATGTTCTACATCGCAGGTCCCGGTCACGGTGGTCCGGCGATCGTGGGCAATGTTTACCTCGAAGGAACCTGGAGTGAGGTCTACCCAAACGTCACGCAGGATGAAGCGGGGTTACAAAAGCTGTTTAAGCAATTCTCGTTTCCCGGTGGGATTTCCAGTCATGTGGCACCGACTACGCCTGGTTCCATTCACGAAGGGGGTGAACTGGGCTACTCGCTCAGTCATGCCTTCGGGGCGGCATTTGACAATCCCGATTTAATTGTTGCCTGCGTGATCGGCGATGGTGAAGCGGAAACGGGTCCCTTAGCGACCGCATGGCAGTCCAACAAGTTGCTCAACCCGATCACCGATGGAGCGGTGCTGCCTATCCTGCACCTGAATGGCTACAAGATCAGCAATCCCACGATCCTGGCTCGGATTGAGCCTGATGAATTGGAGCAATTTCTGCGCGGCTGTGGCTGGATACCCTACTTTGTGGAAGGCGATGAGCCGGAAACAATGCATGAACTGATGGCAAGCACCCTGGACACGGCGATCGCGGATATTCAGCAAATCCAAAGCAATGCGCGGCACAAGCACGATACGACTCGACCGCGTTGGCCCCTGATCGTTCTGAAGTCACCCAAAGGCTGGACAGGACCCAAAGTTGTAGATGGACTACCAATCGAAGGCACTTTCCGATCGCATCAAGTGCCGCTACTGGTGAACGCCGAGCATCCGGATCATGTCCAGCAGTTGGAAACCTGGATGAAGAGTTATAGAGCAGAAGAACTGTTCGATGAAACGGGACGGTTAATCCCAGAGTTAGCCGCGTTAGCACCGACGGGCGATCGGCGGATGGGCGCAAACCCCCACGCCAACGGCGGACTACTGCTGCGTGGACTGCATCTGCCGGACTTCCGCGACTATGCGATGTCGGTGCCCGCACCTGGTGCCGTTGATGGTCAGGATACGCTCCTGCTGGGCACGTTTCTGCGGGATGTGGTCAAGCTGAATCGACAGAATTTCCGCATCTTCGGCCCCGATGAGACGCTCTCTAATCTTTTGGGGGCGGTGTTTGAAGTCACCGATCGGCAGTGGGAAGGACGGGAGAAACCGAACGATGAGTTCCTTGCGCCTGCTGGACGGGTGGTGGATTCAATGCTGAGTGAACACCAGTGCGAGGGTTGGTTGGAAGGCTATCTGCTGACCGGGCGGCATGGGCTGTTCAACAGTTACGAGGCGTTCATTCGCATCGTGGATTCCATGTTCAGCCAGCACGCCAAGTGGCTGAAGGTGACAGCGGAACTGCCCTGGCGACGACCGATCGCATCGCTTAACTACCTCCTCGCCTCCCATGTCTGGCAGCAGGATCACAACGGTTTTACACACCAGGACCCCGGTTTCCTCGACCATGTGATCAACAAGAAAGCGGATATCGTGCGGGTGTACCTGCCACCCGATGGCAACTGTCTGCTGTCGGTCTTTGATCACTGCCTGCGGAGCCGCCATTACGTGAATGTGGTGGTGGCTGGCAAACACGCGCTGCCCCAATGGCTGACGATGGATGCAGCCGTTATCCATTGCACCGAAGGCATCGGCATCTGGCAATGGGCCAGCAATGACCAGGACACTGAACCAGACGTAGTGATGGCGTGCTGTGGTGACACACCAACGCTAGAGATTTTGGCGGCCGTTTCCATCCTGCGTGAACATTTACCCGCGCTCAAAATTCGGGTGATCAATGTCGTCGATCTGATGAAGTTGCAGTCAGCGAGTGAACATCCACATGGGTTGAGCGAAGCCGATTATGACTCGCTGTTTACGAGAGATAAGCACATTATCTTTGGCTTTCATGGCTACCCAACCCTTGTCCATCGGCTGACCTATCGCCGCACCAATTGCAATCTCCATGTCCGGGGCTATAAGGAAGAGGGCACCATCACGACGGCGTTTGATATGCGGGTGCAGAACGACCTCGATCGCTTCCATCTGGTGCAAGATGTGGTCGATCGTTTACCGCATTTGGGCAGTGGGGGTGCTTATCTCAAACAGATGATGCAGAACAAGCTGATCGAGCACAAGCTTTACATTGACCAGCACGGCGAAGATTTGCCAGAAATCCGCCACTGGAAATGGAGTGCGGGTACAACGCCGGAGAACCTGTTAAGCGGAAAAACACCTGTACTGACCTGAAACCAGGCAAAGGAGTCCCGAATGCCCATGCAACTGAAGGCAGAAAACGGCGGGAAGATACTCGTCGTCAACGTCAGCGGCACACTGGTCAAAGCAGATTACGAGTCCTTTGTGCCCGAGTTCGATCGCCTCATCAAGCATCACGACAAGTTGCGGGTGCTGTTCGACATGACCGACTTCCACGGCTGGGAAGCCAGAGCTGCATGGGAGGACATCAAGCTTGGAGTCAAATACTTTGCCGACATTAATCGACTGGCAATGGTTGGGGAAAACAAGTGGGAGCACATCATGGCAACCCTCTCTAAACCCTTCACAAAAGCGGCGATCCGCTACTTCGATCATGCCAATGCCACGGAAGCACGGCAGTGGTTGTCTGAAGCACAGCACGATAATTGAGCCAGCCACCCTCATCCCAGGAGACCAGTATGCAACTTCAAACCAGAACTGCCAACGGTGTCGATCACAAGGCTTACATGGTGGGGGGGGGTATCGGCTCCTTAGCCGCTGCCGCGTTCCTGATTCGCGATGGCCATGTTCCAGGTCGCCATATTACCATCTACGAGGCGATGCCAGTCTTGGGTGGCAGTCTGGATGGTGGCGGCAACCCCACCCATGGCTACACCCTGCGCGGCGGGCGAATGCTGACGACCGACAACTACGAATGTACTTGGGATTTGTTCAAATCGATCCCGTCCCTCAGTGCTCCTGGCAAGACTGTATTTGAGGAGACAATCGCCTTCAATCAGATCCACCAGTCCTACTGTAGGGCGCGGCTCGTCGATCGCAATCGTGCCAAGCTGGATGTCGAGTCGATGGGATTTGACCTGCAGGATCGGCTTGAACTCCTCAAACTCACCGAGGCCGACGAAGCGAAACTGGGCACCAGCCGGATTACGGATTGGCTATCGCCGCCCTTCTTCCAGACCAATTTTTGGTTCATGTGGTCAACAACGTTTGCGTTTCAACCCTGGCATAGTGCGGTTGAATTCCGCCGTTACCTGCATCGGTTCATGATGGAGTTCTCCCGCATCGAAACCTTGGCAGGGGTCAAGCGCACGGTCTACAACCAATTTGATTCACTGGTGCAGCCGCTCTCGATTTGGCTGAAGGCGCAGGGGGTGAATTTCGTCGTTAACTGCACCGTGACGGACTTTGAGCTAAAGACTGACCAGGGTAAGATCGTCGTCACTGGCATTCACTACAAGCGCGATGGCACGACAGAGATCAGGGCGATCGGTGCTGACGATTTGGTGTTCTTCCAAAACGGTTCGATGACCGATGCCTCCAGCTTTGGGTCAATGACGAGTGCGCCCCAACATCGGACGAAAGACGATAGTGGTGGCTGGTTGCTATGGGAAAAGCTGGCACAAAGCCATCCTGAGTTCGGTAACCCAGCGGCGTTCAATTCTAGTATTCCAGAGTCGTTTTGGGAGTCCTTTACGGTGACAGTCAAGGACACCGCTTTCTTTGACCAGATGGAGGCGTTCTCTGGCAATCAGGCTGGCACTGGCGGTTTAGTGACCTTCAAAGATTCCAATTGGCTGATGTCGATCGTGCTAGCGCATCAGCCTCACTTCATCAATCAGCCTGCCGATGTGCAGGTGTTCTGGGGCTATGCCTTGCACCCCGATCGCATTGGCAACTTCGTACCAAAGGCAATGGCTGATTGTAACGGCAAGGATATCCTGCAAGAGCTGTGCGACCATCTCAATTTCGATCAGGAGACGATCGCCTCGGCCATCTGTATTCCGTGCCGTATGCCCTACATCACAAGTATGTTCATGCCGCGTGCCTACGGCGATCGGCCGCTGCCCGTTCCCAAGCACTCCAAGAACCTTGCCTTTGTCAGCCAGTTTGTCGAAATCCCTGAAGATGTCGTTTTTACGGTGGAGTATTCCATCCGGGTTGCCCAAATGGCCGTCTACGAACTGCTGGGCATCGATCGAGAGATTCCCCCCATCCTGCACCATGACGAATCCATCAAGGTAAAACTTGACGCGGTGGTTAAGGCGTTTCGGTAACACTGCCACTGCCGATTCCGCGATCGGCGTGAAATACCGCTTCGTCATTGATATGGCTTCATTACAACGAGCTTTGTAAGCCACGAATTACCCCCAAAACCAGGCGATTAATATGTCTTACATCACCAGCCGCGAGATTCGACTAATTTCTCACCCCAATGGGATACCAACCTCAGCTAACTTTACCCTCGCACAAACCGAACTGGAGCCACTGCAAGATGGACAGGTACTCGTCCACAACCTCTATATGTCAGTCGATCCATACATGCGCGGTCGCATGAACGGCGGAAAATCCTATGTGCCACCGTTCGAGTTGGGTCAGCCGATGACCGGCGGCGCAGTCGGCGCAGTCGTTGAGTCCCGCGCCAATCAATTAAAGCCAGGTGATGCTGTCACTTCTAGCTATGGCTGGCGGGAATATTTTATCGCTAAACCGCAAGAGTTACACCCAGTCAGCCGCGACCTTCAACCGCTTTCAGTCTATCTAGGTGCCCTTGGCATGACGGGCATGACGGCTTGGGCTGGGTTGAATTTAGTCGAGGTCAAAGCTGGCGATGTCATTTTTATTTCGGGAGCCGCTGGCGCGGTGGGAAGTGTAGCTGGGCAGTTAGCAAAATTGCGGGGATGCAAGGTCATCGGATCGGCAGGTTCATTAGAGAAGGTCAAGTTTCTGCGGGAAGAATGCGGCTTTGATATTGCCTTCGATTACAAATCCAGTCCTGTCTTCCCTGTGATCGAACAACTGAACCTGGCAGCACCGAATGGGATTGATGTCTATTTCGATAATGTCGGCGGTGAAATGCTCGAAGCTGCGCTCTCAGCGTTACGGGTGCATGGTCGAATTATCGCCTGTGGCGGCATCTCTGGTTATAACGCGGAAATCCCCCAACCTGGCCCTACTAATCTCTTCAACATGACTACTAAGCGGTTGACGATGAAAGGGCTAATCGTTGGCGATTGGCTAGGTCATCAAGGCGAATTTGAACAGGAAGTGGGCGGCTATTTCCGCGCTGGAAAACTGAAGCATAAGGAAACAGTAGTGACAGGCATCGATAAAGCTGTGGGCGCATTTATCGGTCTATTTGAAGGCAACAATATCGGCAAGATGATAGTGAAATTGAATTAGGTAAGGAGTACAGGATGAAAATACTGATGGTGCTGACCTCACACGACCAGCTCGGCAATACGGGTAAAAAAACGGGTTTCTGGCTCGAAGAATTCGCCGCCCCTTACTACACGTTCAAAGACGCAGGGGCGACTATCACTCTAGCTTCACCGGGGGGTGGGCTGCCACCGCTCGACCCCAAGAGTGACACCCCAGAGTCTCAGACTAAAGACACGCAACGCTTCAAAGCAGATCTTGCTGCACAAGCCGCTCTCGCCCAGACAATCGAGTTGAGTAAAGTTTCCGCTGGCGATTTCGACGCTGTATTTTACCCGGGTGGTCACGGACCACTCTGGGACTTGGCTAAAGACGCATCCTCGATCGCCCTGATCGAAGCCATGCTTGGTGCGGGTAAACCAGTCGCCTTAGTTTGCCACGCGCCAGGTGTGCTGCGTGATGTAAAGGCAGTCAACGGCGATCCTGTGGTGCAAGGTAAAGCCGTAACAGGCTTCACCAATACCGAGGAGCAGGCAGCCGGATTAACTGAGATTGTTCCTTTCCTGGTCGAAGATATGCTCCGAACAAACGGAGGCAATTATTCCAAAGTAGCTGACTGGCAGCCACATGTTGTGAAAGATGGTCTATTAATAACTGGGCAAAACCCCGCATCTTCTGAGCCAGCCGCCAAGGAGCTACTGGAAAAACTCAGTCTGCTTGCCAATGTTAAATAAGACGAGGTGATTGGGCAGATTCGGATAGAACAGCACAGTGAAGATTGGCCAGCAAGCCGCCACTGGAAATGGCGCTTGGGTGCAACACCGATCGAGAAAATGGCTCTTCATACAGGGGAAATCATGCACATCGGAATCGCGGCAGACCATGGTGGGTTTGAGTTGAAAGCGCAACTGACGGCGGCTCTCAAGGTAGCTGGCTACGAGGTTGAGGATTTTGGTGCGGAGGCGTTGGTTCAAGGCGATGACTACCCGGATTTTGTGGTCCCACTAGCCCAGGCGGTGGCGAAGGGCACAATTGTTCGCGGTTTGGCCATTTGCGGCAGTGGGGTAGGCGCTTGTGTTGCTGCTAACAAAGTAGCAGGCGTGCGTGCGGCGTTAATCACGGATTCCTTCTCCGCTCATCAGGGGGTAGAGGATGACGACATGAACGTGATGTGTCTGGGGGGACAAGTGACCGGTTATGCCGAAGCCTGGGAATTGGTGCAGACCTTTCTGGCGGCTCATTTCCAGCGAGATGAACGTTTCCAACGACGGCTTGAGAAAGTAGCAGCATTGGAATTGAGATAAAAAAGGACTTTTAACGGGCAACAGGGAGACCCTTTCAGGGCAAACACACATTCTGGCTGTACGCCAGCAAAAAAGATGAAAGCAAACGGTACCGCAATGATGATTGCACCTTCGCTCCTTGCCTCCAATCAGTCTTGCCTCGGACAAGAAGCCGAACGTGCGGAACGTTCTGGTGCCGATCGGCTGCACCTCGACATCATGGATGGTCACTTCGTCCCGAATCTTTCCTTCGGTCCGCAAATTGTCAAAGCCATCCGTCCGCTCACTAACCTTTTCTTCGACGTTCACCTCATGTGCTCCCAGCCAGCAATCCTGCTCGAACCCTTTGCAAAAGCCGGTGCGGACGAAATAATCATTCACGTTGAGCTTGACGAACAGATCCCATCGCTGATCCACAAAATAAAAGCCCTCGGCAAAAAGGTCGGACTCGCCATCAATCCACCAACTGCGATCGCTGCCGTTCAGCCGTTTCTCGAACAAATTGATCTGCTGCTGGTGATGACGGTCAATCCTGGATTCGGCGGACAGGTATTTATCCCCCAATGCCTGCCCAAAATCCAGCAGGCCGAAGCGTGGCGGCGCGAAAAAAACTTGCCCTACCGCATCAGCGTGGACGGCGGCATCAATGACCAGACCGCCGCCGAGTGTGCCCGCGCCGGAGCGGATACCTTCGTGGCGGGCACGAGCTTGTTCGGTGTACCTAGCCTGAAAGTCGCCATCCAAAAAATGCGCCAGATTGTCAACGAGAACCAGCCCGACGCTAGTGGATGGGAACGTTTGAGATCAACGGGCGCATCAAATTCACCTGATTCATTTCTCGGCATCAAGATGAACCGTCCAGAATGGAGTGATCCAAAATGAATGTCCAAAAGCTGATAGAAACCGCGAAGATGCTGGTTGCTGACAACAAGGGTCTGCTGGCAATCGATGAAAGTATTCCCACCTGCAACAAACGCTTTGCCAAGTTAGGCATTCCCCAGACGGAGGAGTATCGACGCGCCTATCGAGAGTTAATCATCACCACGCCCAGTCTGGGTGAATCCATCAGCGGTGTGATTCTCTACGACGAGACGATCCGCCAGCAAAAGAAGGATGGTACTCCTTTTATGCAAGTCATTACCAATGCCGGAATGATTCCTGGCATCAAAGTTGATATCGGTGCCAAAGCGATGGCAGGTCATCCTGGAGAAAAAATCACCGAAGGTCTGGACGGCTTGCGCGATCGCCTCCAGTCCTATGCTCAAATGGGCGCTCGCTTTGCCAAGTGGCGTGCAGTGTTGACCATCGGTTCTAGTATTCCCAGCCGGGGTTGCATCGAGGCGAACGCCCAGGCGTTGGCTCGCTATGCTGCCTTGTGCCAGGAAGCCGGATTAGTTCCCATTGTCGAGCCGGAAGTGCTGATGGACGGAGCGCATACCCTGTCGAGGTGTAGCGAGGTGACGGAGGCGGTACTACAAACCGTCTTCAACCGACTCTACAGGCAACGGGTGCTGCTGGAGGGTATGCTCCTGAAGCCCAATATGGTGCTGCCGGGATCAACCTGTCCTCAACAAGAATCGGTGGATGCGATCGCTGATGCTACAGTGCAGTGTCTTTTGCGAACGGTTCCCGCTGCCGTACCGGGGATTGCGTTCTTGTCGGGCGGTCAATCCGGTGAACTGGCTTCGGCTCGGTTAAATGCTATGAATCTTAAATTCAAATCGCGATCGCCGACGGTGGGGCAAAGTCCATCGCCCTGGGCATTGACATTTTCCTTTGGTCGCGCCATCCAGCAACCCGCGTTGGAACTTTGGCATGGCAAGGAGTCCAACGTGTTGGCGGCACAACAGGCGCTGCTGCATCGAGCGCAGTGCAATGGGGCAGCACGGCAGGGCGCATACAATGCCGCGATGGAATGGACGGCAGCAGCATGAACACCAGCCTCCCCACCCCCCTGCGCCTTTACCTGATTCGGCACGGCGAAACTGAGTGGTCGCTCGACCGTCGGCACACAGGTCGCACGGATATTCCGTTGACTACAAATGGCGAGTCAGAGGCACGGGAACTCGGTCAGCACCTCCGGGATATCCAGTTTGCCCATGTGCTGACCAGCCCACTCAAACGCGCCCAACAAACCTGTGCGTTAGTCGGGCTGGATCAAGTCCCGGCAATGGAACCGGATCTGGTCGAATGGGATTATGGCGATTATGAAGGCAAGCAATCCGTGAATATTCGCCAGGAGCGCCCGGATTGGAATGTTTTTCGGGATGGTTGTCCGCACGGTGAAATGCCCACCCAAATTGCCGATCGCGCCGATCGACTCCTGGCTCGTCTTCGCACATTGAAGGGGAATATCGCCCTTTTTTCCCACGGTCAGTTTGGCGGCGTTCTGGCCGCACGCTGGATCGGCTTAGCGGTGATCGAAGCACAGCATTTCCCGCTTGGCACGGCATCAATTAGTATTTTCGCCTTCGACTCCCACCATCCCACAGTACCGACCATCGCCTTATGGAATGCCGCCGCCGCTCACGCTTTATGGAATGCCGCCACTGCTCACGCCTGATCAAACTGCCAAGACCGTTCGTAACCAACCAATAGGAACCCGCTATGCGCCAGAAATTTGTGATCGGGAACTGGAAGATGCATACCACTACAGCCGAAGCCAGCCATCTGGCAACGGCGATCGCGGCTGGCATGGGCACTGATGACCGTGTTACCGTCGCTGTCTGTCCACCGTTTCCCTATCTGGCTCTGGTTGGGGACAGGCTCAAAGGGAGCCGGGTTGCCCTCGGCGCACAGAACCTCTATCCCGCCCAAGAAGGCGCATTCACGGGCGAGGTCAGCCCCACGATGCTCCTCGATCTCGGCTGCCAGTACGTAATCCTCGGACACAGCGAACGCCGCCATACACTGGGCGAATCGGATGCGTTCATTCACCACAAGGTACGAGTCGCCCTGGATGCTGGACTTGAGGTGATTTTCTGCATCGGCGAAACGCTGGCACAACGTCAGGCAGACCAGACCCGAACAGTGCTCGATCGGCAACTGCTTCAGGGCTTAGACGGACTCTCGGCAGCAGCCTTAACCCATTTGAGTATTGCCTATGAACCCGTCTGGGCGATCGGCGGTAGTGGGCATCACGCCACGCCTCAGCAAGCTCAGGACGCGCACGCAATCATTCGACACCGCTTTGGTCAGATCTTCGGGGCGCGATCGGCTCAGACGCTAATGATCCACTACGGCGGCAGCGTCAATCCGGAGGACGCCGATGCATTGCTGAGCCGCCCCGGTGTGGATGGTGGACTCATCGGCGGCGACAGCCTGAAGGCAGAGCCATTTTTAGCCATCGTGCAGGCGGCGATCCGCCAGACCCAAACCCCAGTGGAGGCAGCATGACAACAACAACAATCGCACCCTTGACCCAGCGTAGGGCATGGCAAGCCCTCGCCGCCCATTACCCGAAAGTGCAGGCGTTGCATCTGCGGCAGCTTTTTGCAGACGATCCAACGCGCGGGGAGCGCCTGAGCCTAGAGGCGATCGGCATCTACTTCGACTATGCCAAGCACCGCATCACGGATGAGACGCTCGCGCTCTTGCTGCAATTAGCGGCGGAGTCTGGTCTGCGATCGAGCATTGATGCCATGTTCCGTGGGGACAAAATTAACGTCACAGAAAAGCGAGCGGTGCTACACATCGCCCTACGTGCGACCAAAGGGGGTTGTGTCGCAAAAATAGTAAGGTAGGGAAGCTTAATTTTTTCTAGCCTTGCTCTAAATGACGACTGACTCTCTGTTCAAATGGCGGCACTTCTTGCCCGAAATCATCGTGTTGAATGTGCGGTGGTATTGCCGCTATCCTCTGAGCTACCGGGATTTGGAAGAAATGATGGCAGAGCGAGGAATTGAGGTGGATCATTCCACCCTCAATCGGGTTGTGTCGCAAATACTTTTTAGTGACAAACGAAGTATCTCGTTCGCATTCCGTTAAGCGCTAATTCCGAACAGTTCTTCGATAAACTTCGCTTGAGATACACTGTCCCCTTTGCTGACTCCCTTCACTTGTCCTTTGCGAATCATACTCATCGCTTCGATGCCACTCAAGGTTCGTCTCGCTGTGTTGAATGAGCCGAATCCCATCATTGGCTTTGTCAATCGCTTGATGTTGCGGTGATCCTGCTCGATGATGTTATTCAGGTACTTGCT
>NZ_LXYR01000079.1 GCF_001650195.1 Phormidesmis priestleyi BC1401
TCCGTAGATCGGACTCATGGTACAGCAGCCCATCTAAAACATAGGTGGAGTCGCGCACACCCACATTAATCACCTTCGTACTGAAAGGAGCGTACTGGTCAGAGATGTGGGTATAGAACATCCTGCCAGGTTCGCTTCCATACTTAAGATTGATATGTCCAGTCCTCTCAGCTTTGCCACTGGCTCGAAAGCGTTGAGCATCGGATGAAGACGTTGTCCCATCCCCCCAATTGTCCGTAAATGGGTGATGGAATTGGCTGTTTACCAAGTCCGCCAGTCCTTCTGAATAGGTATCATCGCGAATGTACCAGGCTTGCAACCAGGACAGCTTGTCATAAGTCATACCTGGTGAGGACTCTGCCATTTTAGTCAGTCCCAAGTTTATGGCATCAGCCAGGATCGCCGACAGCAACAAAATTTTGTCCTTGGCTGGCTCCCCACTCTTCAAATGAACGAAATGGCGCGTGAAGTTAGTCCACTGCTCCACCTCCATGAGCAGATCAGTAATCCTGGTGCGTGGCAGTAACAAGCTGATTTGGTTGATCAGTTGTTGAGCAGCCTCCGGTACAACGGTCTCCAATGGCGTAATTTTGAGTCCAGCATCCGCGTTGATGACTGCATCTGGTAACTCGTTAGCCAGTGCCAAGCGGTTGACCGTAGCCAATTGCTGCTCCAGCAGTTTGAGTCGGTCATCCAGATATTCGTCACAATCAGGACTGATTGCAATCGAAAGTGCTTGAGACTCTTTGAGCACTCCAAACTTCTCTGGGGGCAGTAAGTACTCATCAAAGTCACGAAATTGGCGTGAACCCTTGACCCAAAGGTCACCAGAGCGCAATGAGTTTTTCAATTCTGTCAGGACGCAGATTTCATAGAAACGGCGGTCAATGCCCTCGTTGGTAAAGATGAGAGACTTCCAACGGGGTTTAATGAAAGCAGTTGGCGCGTCCGTTGGAACCTTGCGAGCGCTGTCATGATTCATGGCTCTGAGTACTTCAATCGCATCCAGTAAACTCTTTGCTGCTGGCGCATTACGAATTTTTAGGACATCCAGAAGTGCTGGGGTATAGCGACGGAGCAGGTTAAATTGCTCACCAATTAGGTAGAAGTGATCAAATGACTTTGGTTGACCCAGTTGGTCAGCTTCGAGGATGCTCTGTGTGAACTCCTCCCACGGAATTACAGCTTCGATAGCAGCATAAGGATCTGTCCCAAACTCTTTGGCGCTCAATAAGGCATGACCAATTTTGGAGTAGAGCTGTACCTTGTCCTTAATTTCCATCCTTTGGCTCTGGAACTGCTGTTGGTGCTTATTCTTAGCTGTTCTGAAGACCTTCATTAAGATCTGGTCATGGAGGTCGATAATCTCATCAGTGATAGTGGCCATCCGCTCCAGAGTCATTGCCACTAAGGTCGCATAACGCCTATCAGACTCGAATCGCCGCAGATCCTTCGATTTCATCTGTCCACCTTCTCGCGCCATCTTCAGTAAACGGTTTTGATGAATATGGCTACCGATGTTTTCTGGCAAACGTAGAGACTGAAACGTTTTGAGGCGTTCGATATGTTCCAGCATGTAGCGAGAATTTGGTTTTAACGATGACTGGCGCAGCCAAACCAACCAAGTAATACTACTGTCTGGTTTAACCTTCAGCAGATTATCTAGCCTGTGCTGGTGTTGCTTCGTTAGGGGTGTGACCAATGATCTGTAAATTCGGCGGTTGGCAAGGGTGAGCGCTGCGGCACAAGCTCGCTCAATCGCTGGCATCACTGGCAGGATTACATGGCGTTGCCGCAGTTTCTCCAACGCATGTGTCGCAAGTGTTAACCTCTTGTCTGTCTGCATGGCCAGCTCAGTTAGACTTTGTACCAGCAAGCGAAAGTCTGATAAACCAAACATCGATAATCCTAGATAAGCCCGTAGCTCTTGGAGGTGTTCGCGCCGTGTCTCGACACGCGCACCATAATTTGCCCAAGCGTTGGCTTCCACCTGAATGGAACGAGCAACCCATTCGACAACGGATTCTGCTACTACTGTGTCATTGGCGAATGCATAACCTGGAAAACGCAACAGACAGAGCTGTATGGCAAATCCAAGCCGATTGGCATCGCCCCGACGTTGTCTGATCAGTGACAAATCAGACTCATTAAAGCTGTAGTAGCGGATTATGTCTTCCTCACATTGAGGCAGGGTCAGTAAGCTAGTCCGGTCATTAGCAGATAGTGACAAGCGACGGGGCATAAGTAGTCATCCTCAGAGTGCGGAAAGTATACTTTTTGCACCATGCATTAGTCCCAAATAATATAGCCAATCTCACGCGGATCTTAGTGCGAAAACCTTTGCCGTAATCATAGTGCATTTATTTATGACATGAACTATGATTTTGCACTATGGATGACTCCACTAACATTGATCAAACAACATCAATCCGGATTGGCTATGCTCGCGTCAGCAGTATCGGTCAAAATCTTGACTCCCAAACCGATGCACTACAGAAAGCTAGTTGCATTAAGATTTTTACGGACAAAATCACGGGTTCACGCCTGGAGCGACCGGGATGGGATCAGCTTCTGGAATATATTCGCCCAAATGATACTTTGGTGGTCATGGAGCTGAGTCGTATGACCCGTTCGTTACTCGATCTGCTGGAAACGACCAAGAGATTGGAACAACGTCAAATTAATTTAATTTCATTACGAGAAAATATTGATACCACGACTGCCACGGGGCGCTGTTTTCTCGCAATGATGGGGGCGATCCATCAAATGGAGCGAGAACTACGAGCTGAACGCGCTTCAGCAGGACGGGCATCGGCAAAGGGACGAGGAAGAACAGGGGGGCGACCACGAACGGATGTGACGAAGCTGGAAACCGCCAGAATTTTGTATGAAAACTCAGGCAAGACCGCCGCTGAAGTTTGTGAGATAGCTGGGGTAGGAAGGCGAGTCTTCTTTGCTTATTTGGCTAAAAAGCACCCTGAGTAATGGGTTTATCCATTGTAAGAAACCGCTTAAAACGACTTAAAGAGCTATTTTATAGATCAGACGGCAGCTTGGAAAGCTATCTGAGAAAAGGTTTCAGGCTTAGCGTACGATTTTGTCCGAATTCCCCGTTTGCCCCTTTTACACAAGATCGATTTCTCGAACTTACACAGGCAATTGAGTGCGTACAAAAGTTGAGATCTATAGACAAAACGATTGCTGGCTACTGGTTTGAGTTGGAAGGTTGGTAGTTATGATAAGCGTTGTGTCTTGTATATTGTTTCACCATAAGAGTAGATAAGCTTCGCTTTCATCTACTCTTATGGTGAAACAAGAATTTCAATTAAAGTTTCAACGCTTCTTTGAAATGCAATGTAAGCATAATGGCTTAGACGGCTACCTATTCTTTGATCTTTCATATAGTAAAGAGCTTTGACATAATCTGAATTAGAATTACATTGGCTTCTCACCCTGTTGCGTTTATTAAAATCAAGCTCACAACTTACACGTACAATGAGACGCAAAGCTTCTAGATACCTTTCGATAACCCTATCTACTTCTGCATCAAACTTTCCTTTTTCTTCCGCATTACCGGGAACGTATAAAGATTCGTTCACGACATGAACGCGCAATTCTTCGATTAATGATTGCCTCGACGATTTTTCTGCAATCTGACCTGTAATCCAATCGGCTGCTTCTAATCGAAATTTCAGCTCATCAACTAATCCTAACTGTCCTTCAAGGTAATCCGTCATCTTGTCTACCTCTTGACGTAATTTTTCATCTTGAACCTTTTCTTGCACGTACTTCAAGAAAAGCTGCAAGTTTTGTAAAACAGAATTTCCTTGATTTATCTCAGGAAAGTCGAGAGTGAATAGACCTTCCAGCCGTTTTATGCGTTCTCTCAAGTGCTTAATTTCTGATTCTTTCTGCTGTGAAGTTAGTTCAAGACTTCTCTTCTCACTAGCAAAAGACTTCTCCAATCTAGATTCGTTTGAGTTATAGAGTTTCTCTAAATCATCAGAGCGTCTTTGGTGAATGTTTGAAACCCATGTTAAGCCTCCAATTAGTCCAGTTAAAATGCCTCCTAAAGCTGCAAATAGAGCAACACTAGCTGTAATGACAGTCCCCCAAACGGGATCAAAATTAGTAACTGTCTTTGCAGCCTCCGCAGTAGCCTGAACAGTGGGTGCAGCTTCTATTAACAATAAATCAAGGAAAGCTAGAGAAGCACCCATACAACCTCGCAAGTAAGTCACAGAATTAGCAATGAAGCAATTCTATAGCTTGACAGGACGAGAAAGTTAAGAGTAGTTAATTGTGTAGCTCATTTAGTTCTTGTGTACTATTTATAGCTCAGTCACTACCTAAAAAGCAATAGGAAATCCAAACTTTTTGTACTACCCATATGGGGACAAAATAGGGTTGTGCCGCAAATACTTTTTAGTGACAAACGGAGTATCTCATTTGCGTTCCGTTAAGCACTCACTCCCAAGAGTTCTTCAATAAATTTTACTTAAGACACACTGTCCCCCTTGCTGGCTCCCTTCACCTGTCCTTTGCAAATCGGCGTTCCCGTAGCAACTGGACCAAAAACAACCTTAAGGAATTTTAGCCAGACAACTGATAAGTTTTGATTAAGTCCGTTTTCGCTAATACTACATAACTGACCTACTTCTGGACTGTTACATCACACTACAAATCGCTCAAGCTTGATTCACTCGTTCTTTCGGATGGCTGGAACCCTTGTCTTTGTGTGGCACTTCTGCCACACGGGCAGAGAGACGAGCCTAATCGAGATATTTGAAAACCTGATTCGTCGAGCGATTTCTTGCTTTAGACAAACCGCGAAATCAACTATCACAAGTCAATCACAGAGAGTCTTTCAGGCTTAGAGTTGTTTTTGGTCCAAAAGCTACGGGAACGCCATCTTCAACTCTTTTCTCATTACCCTCGCCCATCGTTTGGGCTGTCGCACGGTCCCAGATTGCATGCGTGAACTCGCCAATCAAGTCCGTCAGGTTTTTCGCTGGCTAATATGAAACCACCCTGCCATTCGTCAACTGACTTGGGGCTTGAATGAAGTCAAAGTTGATTTGTGTCTTCCTTAGGTTCCAGGATCATCTTCCTATGTGATGGCAACAGAGTAAGGCGGACCAGAGTTAGCTGTAGGAGCACCGATTACATAGCTAATGAAAGAGGGGTTGAGATGCAGTCGAGTAGGACATCGCTGCCCTACCCTCTGCTTCAGTCAACTAAGAATTTTTTTGACCTGTTGGTCGGTCATGGCGGCAAAATGTTCTAGCAACAGCCGATGGATGAAGATGTAGCCACCGCCAACTCGTTGCAGGAAAAGATGTTCGACTGCCTTGTCGAGAAAGCGAGCATAGTTCCAGGGTATGTGTCCCTGCCGACAGAGAATGAGGCGTAAGGTGAAGTGCTGGATACAAAATGCACCGCCATAGTCCAGCCCAACCAGCCCCGAAAGCAGCCCAACATTCAGCCCAACATTCAGCCCAATAGCCAGCTCACGGACCGGCGTACCCAGCAGCCTAAAAAGCAGCCCAAAAAGCAGCCCAACTAGCCCAAAAAGCAGCCCACCAACCAGTCCCACAAGTGCAAAGTTTTTTGCCGAGTTCCACATTCCTTGACTTGGTTTTGTTGTTGCCTCGATTTTAGTGGCACCCAGCCCAGCAGCAAGCCCACCAACCAGCCCAACAGCAAGCCCAACACCCAGCCCAGCAAACCCAACAAGCAGCCCAACACCCAGCCCAATACCCAGCCCAAGACTCAGCCTACCAGCCAGCCCAGCCAGCAGCCCAACACCTAGCCAAGCCAGCAGCCCAACACCCAGCCCAATACCCAGCCCCCTAACCAGCCCAACAAGCGCCTTCTTTCCAGCCTTTTTCCATGACCACGTCAGTTTCTCAACAGGTTCAATTTTCCCCCCAGCCAGCCAAGCAAGCAGCCCAACACCCAGCCCAACAACCAACTCAACAATCAGCCCCAAAACCCGTGCAATAACCAGCCCAACAATCAGCCCCAAAACTAGCAGGGTTCCCAGGAGATAGAAAACCCTCGCCCAACCCTGTACCCATCGCGGCTGCATGGTCTCAATGAGAAAGACGGTCTGGGACTCCCTGACCATTTGCTGCGCTAACCAGATCAACCAGCCCAGCGTGCGGGAGGGCGCGTACGGCATCGCCTGCCCCCGATGGGTGAGCATGCGTCGGATGTAAGTATCAAGGAGTTGTCTCTGCCTTACTTCAAGCACTTGTGTCTCCGGTAGGTCAGCAACCGCCACACCTTGATATGCAAGCACCATGATGTTGAGCAATAACGGTGACTTCGCGAGTTCCTGTAGCGCTCTGTCAGTTGTCAGTAAGCTGTTCAGTCCCCTTAAGTCAGCACGCAACTGGTTGAGATAGGATTGGCTTTGCTGGAGTGTGAGCGCTTGAAGGGAAATGGCAGTCTGGCAATGAAGTCGGCTATTGAGCCTCTCATACTCTTGGCGGCGACAGCAGACCACCATTTCTGTCCCGCTCTCTTGTTGAAAAGCATTGAGGGCATCAACGCAATCATTTCGATGTGCTACCTGCACTTCGTCCAAACCGTCTAGCAGCAGCAAGAGTCGTTGCCGTTTAATCCAAGTTTTACCCACTTGCCTAGGCACCTGGTATTTACTGCTTAACTCCTCCACTAGCCAAGCGTTTAGGGGAGGCAGATCTGCGGACTGCCCTAAACGCTGGGTTGGTGTCCAGGAAGAGAGGTTAAGCACAACCGGAATGAGACGCTCCGACTCCTGCTCAGCACGAGCAATGAGGTCACGCGCCAAGTGGAGGAGGGAAATGGTTTTACCTGAGCCGGGTTCCCCTAGAATCAGTAAGGTCCGACCCGTCCCGATTCGGTCAAAGAGGGTGCTAACGGTTGTGCCAGCAGGGAGTGGTCGCGTCGATGATCCGCCTGTCTCAAACAACAGATTCCAAGGACGTGCCACGGCTTCGGGTCTCTCTTCGAGTCCCAACGTTATCAGTACCTGCTCATGGAGAGATTGTTCCAGCACATCTCTGACCCACCAGTTTTTCACTTTGGTGAGCAGGGCTTGACGATTCTGATATTCCTGTTGTGTGAGGGGCGTTGACTTTACCCGTTCCCGTCCGGGCGACTCCAGTCAGTTAAACGTCACCGGGGCGTTAAAGATGTTGCCCTGAAACACGTTCTTCAGTGCTGGCAGACTTTCAGCAAGTTTGCCAAAGGTTTGAATTGTCGCAGGTGGGGCTTTTTGTAACGCCTCAGCATAGGCAGGGATGGCAGTGGCTAAGGTGGGTTCTGCTTACACCGCTCCCGCTAAGTTCGCTACGCTTTGGGCGAGTTCTGGATCACTTTTAGTGGCAGTGTCCAGTTCCAGGACTGCTCGCCCTGCGTTGATCGGCTGCTCAGACTGAGCGATGGCACTGCTCTGGGGCAGATTTTTCCGCTCGATTAGGTGCAAGAGCGCTCCTGCTTGTTGACTGACCGCTTCGCCTAACTTTTCACCGGTCTTTTCAAAGGCTTTCTTGAGGATGAGCGTAGCAACAGCAATGGCAGCGGTCGAGAGGGGTTCCATAGCAGCTTGGTTGGGAAAGGGCATTTATAGGCTCCATTATTCCACGAAGCTTCTCTATCAGATGCCAAGCATAAAGCTGAGTTTTGCTTCGCACGATCAGTCGCAAAACCGGATATGACATTGACATTCACCACGAAGAATCTTTGGGTCTATTGCGGACTGTGCAGAAGTTCGATTAGGTGAGACAGCCCTATAAGCTTTACTGAGTCAAGCGAATCACTCATTTTCTGGCGCTGTGCGATCGTCTGTCAGTCTCACGAGTTTTGGACATTACAGCGGACTACAAAAGTAAGATTCAGTCCGAGTTTAGTCCAGCTTGTTTTTGAGACAGAGAATCTCAATTTGAGACAAGCGTTAAAGATTGGTGGCTCAACTCACTCAATGATTTAGGAGTCTCAGCAGCAGGGCTGCTCTAGCTTTGTTGCTTTGGCGCCATTTAATGTGTCTCCGCGACAAATAAGAAGTCACTGTACACAATCTCTTGATTTCGTATGAGGTGAGAATTTTGGCTCGCCCGTGGCGATCGGTCTTCATAGGGATGACGATGGATGACGCTGTGATCAGACTTTGGATTGACTAATTACAAAAAATGAGGGTCTGAACCCCTTATTCTGCTGTAGCAGTCGATTGCTAAAACGCCTAAAAGTTGCCCGCTCAGTTGTACGGTGCACAATCCACTAAGTGCTCTCGATCTAGCCTTGAATGCCCTGGATCGGCTCACGGTGAAACCGGACCTTCAGTCCCTCTTTAGGATGTGGGGTTGGCACCATCACCAGTGTCAAATCCTGTGGCAGTAAGCTCCAGTCATACCCCTGCAAAAGTTTAGCGGCGAACAGCTTCATCTCTAGACGGGCAAACTCCTTGCCCAAGCACTCCCGCAATCCGCCGCCGAAAGGCACATGGCTAAAAGGTTTCCCCTTGTCCTCCGCCCGTTCTGGGCTGAAGCGCTCCGGGTCGAACTGCTCAGGGGCCGAAAAAAGCGCGCTGTCTTGGTGGGTCAGGCTGATCTCATAGAGCACGCTCCAACCCTTGGGAATGAGAAACCCGCCAAATTCACACGGCTCCAGAACCTGTCGAAACCCGCCCCCTACAGGAGCAACGCACCGCAGCACCTCCTTTAAGACCTGCTCCAAATAAGTCATCTGCTTTAGCGTTTCCAGGGTTAGAGGTGCGCCCACAAACCGAGACTGTTCAGCTCTAGCTCTGGCTTTGACCATCGGATGTTGAGCCAAAAGCAGGCAGAAAGAGGCAAGCGCAGAGGTCAGCGTTTCGTGTCCTGCGAACAGCAGCAGCAACACCTGATCCTTGAGTTCTTCCAGTTCCAACTGCTGACCGTCCTCATCGCGAGCCCGGAGCAATACCCCCAAAGCATCGTTGTCCTGATCGCCCTGCTGCCGCCGCTGCCGGATCAGCGCCTCTAGCCCGTTGAGCAGTTGCTCACGGCAGCGGTAAGCCTTGCCAAAGCGAGTCCAAGGCAACTGCAAAGGTAAGCTGAAAAGTCCCTCGCACCAGGTCTCAAACCAGTGTCCCAGATCAGTTTTAGACGCTTGATCCAGCCCGATTAGCAGCTTGCCAGCAATGTCAAACGTATAGTTCCGTAGCTCTGGGTACCAAGTGAAGGTTTCCAGAGCGGCCCAACGTTTTAAGTACTGGTCGCTAATCGCCGCCATCGCTGGAATATAGTCCGCTAGGGCACGGGGCTGAAAGGCTTGAGCCATCAGCTTGCGACGCTGGACATGCACCGCCCCTGTTTGCAGTGCCAGCGAAAGCGGTCCCAAGAGCTTTTTCACGCTAGGCGGCCAGCTGACCACAAAATACTGGTTTTCGTGAGTGAGGACGAAGCCATTCGCCTCTGGACCTTTGAGGAAGACAGTCGGGTTACCCAGCAGATGGGTTTTAAAGATCGGACCGTATTGCTGATGGCGCTTCTGAGCAAAGTCGGGATCGCGGAGGAAGGAAAGGGTTTCGCCCAGGATGGGTAAACCCAGCTTGCCAGGAGGTGGAGTTAGAGAAGTCATGGGTTGGAGAGTGGCGAAGGTGTGAGGAGCTGCTAAGGTCAGATTTTCGCAGGCTTTAGACCAATTCGCTAGGAGAAGTTGAGCTAACAGATGGGTTACGTCAAGTAGTTTGGGTCCAGGGTCAAAATTAGAGCGAAAATTACTCTTCGTCGACGAGCGAAAATCGGTTTAGAGCCGGCTTTCACTTTCGGGGTGCTTCGCAGCGCAAGCGAACGGTATCGTCCATTTTGACCCAGGCTGTGCATCGCGAGGTGAACCACTTTGAGGACAGAATCACTGGTGGGAAACGTCCGACGATTCTTGACCACTTTTCTCAGGATTGGGTTGAGTGACTTAATCGCAGGGATACCGATGGGCAATTGCTCGATGCTGCTTCTCTCTAACTAAGAGCAAACTCCTACAGGTGAGGCTTATCGTGATCTCGTGGTGGCAAGTGACAGCTTGCTTAGCTTTGGGCGAAATAGAAAAATGTGTGCGCCAGAATCATATTATTCGCGCAAGACCAATTGGTCACTCTAGCCAACTATTTACGCTTATGTTCCTCAATTCTCCAAGTGGAATGGCTGAAATGAGAAACTTGGCGATTACAACGAGTGGACTATACAGCTTGAGTGTCGGTAAAATTCGAGAGATAGCTATTCCCCTTCCGCCTCTTGCCGAGCAAAAACGCATTGTTGCCAAAATCGATGAACTGATGCAGATGTGCGATCAACTTGAAGCTAGCCTGCGCCAGAGCCAACAACGAGCAGAAGCTTTAGCCGCCTCCGCCATCAGCCACCTGACAATTTAGAAGCTCTTACATGGGGCTTTGGCAAGTAATGATGGGTAGGGCGAGATGATTTTGAAATGTCTACAGGCTAAAACCTTTGCCCCTCAGACGCTTCAGCCGAAACCCCGCCACGTGGCGGGGTTTCTCATGCCACTTTGGCGAGGCAAAATTCCGCTTCTTTACCGTTAATCAACCGTACAATATCGAAGCTTTCTATCGTCGCACCCGCACCATGATTATCACTGTCGCCAGTTTTAAGGGGGGCGTAGGTAAATCGACCACTGCTATTCATCTTGCAGCCTTCCTTGCCCAGAAAGGCGAAACCGTTCTAATCGATGGCGACCTCAACCGTTCTGCCCTCGATTGGTCAGAGCGTGGCGAAGCTCCCTTCCTCGTTGTCGATGAAACCGATCTCGATCGTATTGGCGACGTTCAGCACACCGTCATCGATACCCCCGCTCGTCCTTCAGATGCAGACCTGACTGCACTGGCGCGATCTTCTGATCTGCTGGTCATTCCCACCATGACCGATGCCTTTAGCATTGTGGCAATGGTGAAGACAGTCAATATCCTGACCAGTCTGCCAAAAAATCGCTATAAAATCTTGCTGACCGTTTGCCCCCCCGCACCCTCAAAAGAAGCCGAAAAAGCAAGGAAATCCTTGCTTGAAGTTGGGTTGCCGTTATTCAAAACTAATATTAGTCGTTTAGCCGCCTTCCAAAAAAGTGCTTTAGAAGGCGTGCCCGTTAATAAAGTAAAGGATGCTCGTGCCCAGCAAGCCTGGGCAGATTACACCGCTGTAGGAAAGGAAATTTGGCATGGCAGACCTCAGTAAAATCATTCGCGCTGTCCAAGCGAAAAAAGGCGGTGAGGCAGAATCCATTGAAGTTCGAGACTCTACCGTACCGCTGAGTGCTATCCGCGATCGACTCAGCGGCGATACTCGTCCTCTCAATGCTGCCCATGTGGATAAGTTAATGGAATCGATCGCTGCGTTGGGGTTAATCGAACCCATTGTGGTAGATACGCAAAATCGCTTACTTGCTGGAGGACACCGTAGAGCTGCAATCTTAAGGCTTCAAGATGAAAAGCCTGATGTTTTTGAGCAACATTTTACTGGTAGGAAAGTGCCAGTTCGGGTCATGCCTTTTGACTCGGAAGAAAACCCTGATTTAGCCCTGGCAGTCGAAGCGTCTGAAAACGATCAACGGAAAAACTACACGAAGGCGGAAGTACTAGCGATCGCTGAAAAGTTGCGTAATGCTGGTTACAAAGATAGTAGTGGCAGACCCAAAAAAGACGAAAAGCGCTTGAAGCCTGCACTCATGACGATCTTTGGGACTTCACTCCGAACCGTAGAGCGCTATCTGACTGAAGATGAAAAAACCCCGCCACGTGGCGGGGTTTCTCCCCAAAAGGTTTACAGTCAGTCATTGCAGAAATTGAAACAATGCCAGGCTATTGCTCCGACAACACCCCAAGAACATACACTTGCCGAAAAGCTACCAGAGGTAATCCAGTTGCTTGAAAAAATCCTGGAGTCAGAAACGTAAAGTGCATTTTCCTGTCTACCCTATTCACCCTCCTGAAAAATCCGCTCAATGTCTTTCTGCCCCGGCAAAACACGGACAACCTCGATTCCTTGCTTCGTCAGGCGATAAAAAATTAAAAACTTATCAACTGGAAAACTCCGCAACGACGGAGCAATGTCTTCCCGAGCAATTCCCATCTCCCTAAACCGGGACAGCAATAGAAAACGTGCTTGGATTTCATCTAGCACCTTATCTGCACGGTCTAAATTGTGCTGTGCAATGGATAACCAAATGTCATCGAGGTCTTTCTCTGCCAGCTTTGCCAGCTTAAAGCGACAACGGCTCATAGAGTCCCATTTTCAGCCAAACGTCTCCTCCCTCTTGCTTTAATGTCGACGAATAGGTCAGATAGGGTATCCTCGTCGTGCTCCACGTAATCCCCAGTCTCCAGTTGCTCAATTCCAACTGCAATATCTTTTCGCAGAGCATCTAGCTTCATCGATTTCAATTCTTGTTCTGCACTTTCTAACCGCTCTAGAACCTGCTGAAACGCGTGGGCATCCTGAACGATCACAGCCGCTTCACCATTGACTGTTAGCACTAAGGGTGACTTTGTTTCTCGAATTTGATCGACATAATTACTGGCATTCCGGCGAAAGTCAGTCAACGAATGTATGTTTTTGATGCTGATCATGATGGCTCCTAATAAAGAGCAGAATTCGATACTTAATCCGATGCTATTATTCTAGACCCTTTTGGTCAATATATTCACCTGCTCCGGCAGTTCAATGAGACTGTACGACTGTGCCAGTTGCTTATGTCAATCAAACGCTCCTTTGTTTTACAGTGGAACGCGCTCTGCTAAAACGAGGCTTTCAGGCTCGCCAACGTGTCAATTAACTTGTTAATCAATCTATGTCTCAAAACGTAACGAGTTCAACGAGTTCTGAGACAATAACAGGACACTAGAACTCTCCACCATGTTGATTGGCTACAAACGAGTCTCCACAGACGACCAAAATCTGGCACTGCAACACGATGCTTTGCAGACCGCAGGTTACTCACCTCCGCAATGGGAACTTATTTTCTGATTGGGCAAGCGATCGAGTGGCAGGGTCTTCCGTTTAAACTAACAACAGGGTTGTTTGGCACAACATTTTACTTGCTAACAGGATTTCATGGTCTGCATGTGTTTACTGGAATCGTGCTGCAATTGATCATGGTTGTTCGTTCCTTCATTCCCGGTAACTATGACAGAACTCATTTTGGTGTGAGTGCAACCTCGCTGTTTTGGCATTTCGTCGATGTAATCTGGTTAATTCTGTTTTCGCTTCTCTACCTTTGGCAACCCTAATCATCTTACCGTTTAGCTTTAAGGAGCTATCATATGTCTAATCCTGTTTATCAAACCGTTATTCTAGGAGGTGGATTTGCTGGACTGTTTACTGCTCTACATCTGAGCCATAAGCATTATCCAAGGTCGATTATCCTCATTGATCAAAGCGAACGATTCTGCTTCAAACCGCTGTTGTATGAATACTTTAGTGGCGAAATGGAACCCGATCAAGTGGTTCCACGTTATGACGAATTGCTTAAAGGAAGTGGTGTGATCTTTGTGCAAGACAGCATACAAGCGATCGATTTACATCAACGCCAAATTCAGCTTGCGGGTGGAGGTTCTTACCATTACAGCAATTTAGTTTTAGCGTTAGGCAGCATGACTGGATATTTCGGTATCCAAGGCGCACAAGAGCATTCATTACCATTCCGCACTCAAGAAGACGCGATCGCGATCGATCGCCATCTCCGAGACTGTCTACAACGCGCTGTTCAGACCAACGATTCCGCACAACGTCAGCGCTTGTTAACGATCGCGATCGTGGGTGGCGGTCCATCGGGAGTTGAAATGACTGCGACCGTTGCCGATTTAGTGCCCCAATGGTATGCAGCAATGGGTGGTAATCAGGATGAGGTGCGGGTCGTTCTTGTGAATCATGGAGAGATTCTCAAAGGCGATGTCAATAGTCAGTTGCGGGACGTTGCCGCACAAGCGTTAACAGAACGAGCTGTTCCGGTTGAATCGATCATCGGGGCAGAAGTCACTGCCATTCATTCTGATGGGTTAACTTACAAGCGGGACAATCAAGAAACGACGATCGCAGCAGGCACCGTCATCTGGACAACCGGAACCAACACACATCCGTTAATTAAATCCTTACCGATCCCCGATGAACACCGCGACCAACACGGTCGGCTGCATGTTCTGCCGACCTTACAACTCCCCGATTTCCCCGAAGTGTTTGCGGGTGGCGATTGCGCTGTGGATCTGCAACCCACTGATCAAAAAACTGATGAATACGAGCATCCTCAAACGCAGCCTGATCAGTCAACCAGCGTCGAGGAGCAGCACCCAGACGCAAAACCGCTTCCGCCAACTGCTCAAGTCGCCTATCAGCAAGGAGCCGCAATCTCTTACAACTTAAACGCGCTAGCTCTGGGATACGACCTTAAACCTGCTCGTGTCAACCTCCGTGGAACTTTGCTCAAACTGGGCTTAGAAAACGGTGTCGCAAATATTTTTGATGTGATTCAAATTAAGGGTGAGGCAGGGCATCTGATTCGCCAAGGCACGTATCTGGAGATGTTGCCCACTCCCATTCATAACTTCAAAGCGACTACCCAATGGATTCGAGAAGAGGCATTCGATCGCTATCATCCTGATGCGATAAAGCGAACTGTTCAAGCGGCAGAAATTGTGGGTGGACTCGCAATTGGGGCAGTTGTTGCTAAAAAGTTAATCAATTCATTGAGTGACAACATCAGGAAAGCGCAATCATGAACAACAGCTTACTAAATTCAACCCATAGCACTACACAGAGTTCAGCATCTACTCTCATCGCAACCACTTTAGAAGATCCGGTCAATCCTTACCACTCCCAAACCAGTGACAACGATCCCTTAGTGGCTCACGGTTGGCAGAATGCAGCGTATGTCGGGGCTTTAATGCTTGCTATTTGCCTAATTGTGGCTGTTAGGGTGTTTAGCAAGACGTTAGATAATGCAATTATTTTTGCATTAGTTCTTACGTTAGTCGCGATCCTAGCCGTTATGTTACTAACGCATTAAGGACTAGCGGGCGCATTGGAACAGAAAGTTACGGTTTTGCCTGAAATCGGCATTCCACCAGGCTTTCATCTCCCCTAAAGACAACAGCTAGAAAAACGACCGTTTTCTTTGTGCCGCACTTTTAGCCGCACTTGAGCCTTGATCAGCACAAGAAAACTCATCCAGCAATCAAAATCAGGTTAAGGGGTCGGTTCTAAGTTTCCTGACAAGTCGAAACCGTAACTTTCTGTTCCAATGCGCCCGCTAGTCCCCTTTCCTGTCTGACGCAGAAACTTCCTCAATCTGCCAATGGCGCACGTCTGGCAGTTCCTCCCGTCGGGGTTCTTCTACTTTCCCACCGTTGATGGGGATAATCACGATCGGCAGACAGGATCAGAAGGAAGTTGGGTCATACGATCGCCAAGTTAAGGGGATTTCAGGTGCAGATAATTAGACTTATCTCTATCAGACTATTCTCAGAATAATAGCAAGCATTGGATAAAAGCCTTTGCCGACCAGCGATAATCAGGGAAATTTTTGC
>NZ_LXYR01000080.1 GCF_001650195.1 Phormidesmis priestleyi BC1401
CACTTGCTTCAGATGCTCAATCAAACTCATGGCAAGGTAAGACGAGAAACAACCCCTCTATTCTGTTTTTTCTCTTCTCAATAAACTAGCCCTGCCCTAAAATGGGGGATTTAGGGGGCTTTCAAGAGTGCAGCGATTCAACGATTCACATCTGCATCTAGCAACGCCCTGAACTGAGTCTAAATGGCTCTAAAGACTGTGAATTTAATAAAACCGAAGACTGCGTGGGGTGTGTTGAGCGATGGCGAAACGCACCCTACAAACACCGATGTTATTTAATCCACGATTCTTAGACAACTGAGACTATCAAAGAATGGTGACGACTCAGATTTAGCAGGATTTCTAAGTCGTCACGATGAGTTATAAATTGTCGATCGCCACTGCATCAATCTGTTCAGCAGGGTGAAACTCAAACACTCGCGAGTAAAAGTAAAACTCGCCATCTAATGCTCGTTTGATGTTTTCAGCCTTACGAAAGCCATGCTGTTCTCCTTCAAACAGCACATAGGCAACTGGAATACCTTTGTCTCGCAGCGCCTTGACCATCATCTCGGCTTGGTTGGGCGGCACGATTTTATCTTCATCACCTTGGAAAAAGATCACCGGGCACGCGAGACGATCGACGGCAGTGATCGGCGATCGCGCGTCATACAAATCCTTTTGTTCTGGATAGGCACCGATCAAACTATCCAGATAGCGGGACTCGAATTTGTGGGTGTCTTCTGCAAGTGCCTTCAAATCGCTCACGCCATAATAGCTGGCTCCCGCTTTAAACGTGTTGTGAAAGGTGAGCGCACAGAGAGTGGTGTAGCCGCCTGCACTGCCGCCTGCAATCACTAAGCGATCGCCATCGACGTTGCCTTGTTTTGCCAAATAGTTTGCACCATTGACGCAATCATCGACATCGACGATGCCCCACTGACCGTTTAGCCGCTGCCGATAGGCGCGACCATAGCCTGTGCTGCCTCCATAGTTGACATCCAACACGGCAAACCCGCGACTTGTCCAATATTGAATGCCCAAGCTCAAAGAGGCAGACGTTGATGCAGTCGGACCGCCGTGACTTTTGACTAAGAGCGGTGGACGTTCTTCAGTGGGCGCAGTGTAGTCACGATTTTTAGGCGCATAGTAGAGTGCGTGAGCCGTTAAGCCGTTTTCGGTCGGAAACTCGATCGCGTCAGGAGCCGAGAGATAGCTGGGATCGATCGCTAACTCGCTTGCCCGTTGCAACACCTCAAAGGTTTGGGATGCGAGATCAAATCGCACGATCGCAGACGGTTCTGTCGCTGATCCGCCCACAAACGCGGCTTGATTGTGAGTGACTTGCAATCCTGCAATGCTGGTGTAGGGGCAGGAAATAGAAGCGAGTTCACGAGAGGTCAAATCTAGGGTGGCTAAATGACTGATACCGTTTTGAGTATAGGTGCAGAGAATCCGATCGCGGTCAGCAAACCCATAAGTAGACATCCCAAACACCCACTGCGGCAAGCCGAATTCTGCCTCTAAGGTGAAAACAGCCTCGACTGTACCCTGAGGATGCCACCGATAAAAATTCCACCAGCCTGTGCGATCGCTGATGAAATAAAGCACGCCATCGGGCGACCACTCTGGCTGAAAAATTGATTCGTCTGTGCCGCCTGCAATATGTTGAGGGTCGCTTAAGCTCCCGTCTGGCTGAATTTGAGCCACCCACAAATCGGTGCCATCCCACGGCATATTGGGGTGATTCCACGAAATCCAGGAGAGCCATGTGCCGTCAGGACTGAGACTCGGCGAGGCATAGAAATCATGTCCAGATGCGAGAATCGTCTGCTCGGCTTCGGGTTCGCCAAGCGGAACGGCAACGATCGTGTTAACCGCTTCTTTATCAGCGACGCGATGATCTTCTCGAATGCAAATTAACCGATCGTGGAATGGATCAAGCGTCGCATCTGCATAGCGCAACGATTCAGCCGATGTCAGGGGCACCGGAGCTGCGTTTGCCGATTGACGATAGAGACGCTGATCGGCAAAGTTAGAGAAATAAACCACGCCATCTGCAACCAAAAACGACCCGCCTCCATATTCATGCACACGAGTCCGAGCGTTAAAGGGGGGCGGCGTTCTCTCGGTGGTGCTATCGTCCGATCGCTGCATAATCACACTGCGTCCACCTTCGGCAGGGCGCGACTCGCTCCAATAAATGTCTGAACGATCGAGCTTGATTTGTCCTAGTCCGATCGAGCCAGCCACGATTAAGTCTGAGGTGATGGGCGATTTCCAAGATCCATAAGGGGATTGTGGGGCAATCATAGGGCTTCTCCATAGTCTCTCTTAATAGTTTGTCATGCAGATCGAGAACAAAGAATCTTGCATTGAAATTGATTTATCTTGCCGATTGTCACTTTAGATGCTCGATTAGATGATTTATGTTAGATTTTAGAAGGGTGTTGAATTCGGTTGACAGTTTGTTTTTATGAACGAGCACATCCCCGAATCTAATATCTTTGCAATTTCTGGTTCTGGAGATTTCCTTCGATGTCGATTTATGTTGGTAACCTTTCTTATGAGGTTACACAAGAAGACCTTTCTGCTGTGTTTGCAGAATATGGTGCGGTAAAGCGAGTTCAGCTTCCGACTGATCGCGAAACAGGTCGGATGCGCGGGTTTGGGTTTGTTGAGATGGGCACCGATGCCGAAGAAGATGCAGCGATCGCAGCGTTAGACGGTGCAGAGTGGATGGGTCGTGATTTGAAAGTCAATAAAGCAAAGCCCCGCGAAGATAATCGCGGCGGTGGCGGTGGCAATCGTGGCGGCGGTCGGAGTGGTGGTTTCTCCCAGCGCTACTAAATCAGTTTTTATTGAGTCAGAGACCTTGAACGTTGGGCAACGAAAGCTCATGCGTTCAAGGTCTTTCTAATTGAGAGTTATGAGAGCCAGACTTGAAAACGAGATTGTGTTTTTGCATCACGAAGATGTTCCGCCGTTTAAGAAAGGGGGATCGGTGGTGCGGAATAGTTATTTTTGGGCGCTAAAGTCGATCGCAGGTCGGGCAAGCCGAGAGCGTGATTGGGAATATGAGCCAGATGTGTGGTTAGCGCTGCAACGAATGCTGCTGTCATTTTCTGAATCGGGCTATTTAGGCTTGTCTGAGACAATGTTAGAGTTTCCGGCAGACACCGAGGAGATTCCGGCACTGTTGCGTCCGGTGGCGACGTGGCAGTGAGCGAAAACTATCGCGTGGATCTTGAACGGGGGATCTCGATCGTAAACGTTGTCCCTTCAGGAGATGAGATGCACTTTAAAAGTCCGCCGTGTTTTTCGACGATGATTTGGTAGCTAATCGAGAGTCCAAGTCCGGTGCCTTTGCCAACAGGTTTGGTAGTAAAAAAGGGTTCAAATAACCGACGCTGGACTGATTCGGGCATTCCTGAGCCGTTGTCTGACAGATGAATTTGAATGGTTTTATCTATGATCGCAGTCTGAATCCGAATCGTAGGAGATCGGTGATTTGCTAATGCGTCGATCGCGTTGCTTAAAACGTTCATAAAAACCTGGTTGAGTTGACCCGCATAGCATTCTACTAACGGTAGTTCTCCATAGTCTTTAATCACGGCGATGTCGGAACGATCTGAATCTCCTTTAAGCCGATTTTGCAGAATCAGCAGCGTGCTATCAATGCCGTCGTGAATGTTGACATCTTTAAAATCAGCTTCATCGGTGCGTGAGAAATTTCGCAGTGCCAGCACGATTTGCCGAATCCGATCGGCTCCCATCTTCATTGAGGAGAACAGCTTTGGTAAATCTTGTAAGAGAAAGTCGAGATCGATTTCATTTGATTGGACTTGAATCTCTGGGACTGGATTGAGATAATGCTTTCGATAAAGCTGCAAAAGTTTCAACAAGTCTTGAACGTAGCTATCGGCGTGGTTCACATTGCTGTAGATAAAGTTAACCGGATTGTTGATCTCGTGAGCGACTCCTGCAACCAGTTGCCCTAAGCCAGACATCTTCTCAGTTTGCACGAGTTGCGCCTGGGTTTGTTTCAGTTCTCGAAGCGTAATTTCTAGCTCTTGAGTTTGCTGTCTCAACTGCATTTCTGACAACTGGAGTGCAGATTCTGCTTGTTTTCGCTTAATGCCAAGCGCTAGCTCGCTGGAGATGAACGCCAAAACATCAAGCGTAGAGTCGTTTAGAGAATGTTGAGCAAACATCGCAATCACACCCAGCAATTCATCCTCAACAATCAGAGGATATCCAGCAAAGGCAACCATTCTTTCGCGGTGCGCCCAGGCTTTATCACCCACCCGTGGGTCGTCTAAAACCGCATTTGTGCAGTGGGGCTGACGCTCTGCCGCAATTAAGCCAATCTTGAGTTGACCGACAGGCACTCGACCGTGCGCTCCATTAATGTGAGTATACATCCCTGCACTAGCCTGCAATTCTAAAACGTCTTCCTCTGCGTTCAGTGTCCAAATGCGGACAAAGGCAGCATCGAGATGTTGAACCATAATCTCGGTACATCGTTGCAGCATTTCTTTGAGATCGGTGGTCTTAGTGAGAGAAGAATCGACCTCTGCCCGCAGCGATGAGAGCCGCACCTGTTTTTGAAGTTTTGCTTCGGTGAGTTCTCGATCGCGCAGCACTGCTTGCCGTTCCAAAATTTCTTGGCGCAACTGTTCGACGAGGTGCTGAAGTTCGGCGGTGCGTTCTTCGACGTGCTGTTCGAGAATCACTTTTGCCTGTTGAAGGGCGAGTTCTGACTGCTTGCGATCGGTGATATCGGTTGCCAATCCACCAATGCCATAAAGCTTGCCATCTGCGTCGAGCAAGGGAAATTTAACGACAAGACTTGTGTGTAATCCGTCACCGTGGGGTTCTATTTCTTCGATTTGCAAGAGGGTGCCGCTTGTGAAGACTTGGAGATCGGCGCGTCTAAACTCATCGGCGACTTCTTGAGGAAAGAAGTCATAATCCGTTTTGCCAATCGTGTTAGCGGGATCGAGATTATATTGAGTGTTAAATTTATGATTGGTGAATAAATAGGTGCCACCCGTATGGAGATATTCTTTACTAAAAACGCTGATGTTTGCATTGTTAGTAATGCTCTGCAGAAACTGGTTACTTTTATAGAGTTCCGATTCAATTTGTTTACGCTGAGTGATATCTTCTTTCACTAAAATTAAGCCTCCAACTTTGCCCGTGTGGTCGCGCCAAGGCTGAACTTTTGTTCTTAACCAAACGGTGCGATCGCCGCGCTGCAACTGGTCTTCAATGCAGGCTTCGGTTGCGTTGTCCAAACATTCTTGATGAGTGGCTTTCCAAGAGTCTGGAAGGGTTGGAAAAATCTCATAGTGCGATCGCCCTAAAATGGTTTGATGGTCAACTCCACAGTCTTGCGACCAGCGTTGGCTGACGAGCAAATAACGCATCTCGCGATCGAGCATGGCGATCGCGTTGGGGGTTTGTTCGATCAGTAGCTGAAGCAATTCGGGCTTGATGGAGGCAGACTCAACAGAACAACTTTCGAGCATTACAGCGATCGAGGTGAGGTAATTTACTTAGAGCGAGAGTTCCCGAAGTGGCTCGATCGTTAACTCTACTGATTAGTAAATACCATATTTAGTTTTTCTTCTAACAGTCAATTTTTTGTTACAATCACAGTCTTCAGATTTCCTTTCCTGTTGACTTAACAATTCTTGGTCAAATCCAACCTCTTCCTCTAGAGTATGGAAGCGCTAAAAATGAATGTCTGATGACCGAACAGAGATCTGCTGAGAAACACCTGATTATTTTTACTCGCTACCCAGAGCCAGGGCAGGCAAAAACTCGACTGATTCCAGCATTGGGCGCAGAAGGAGCCGCCGCCCTGCACCGCAAAATGGCAGAACATACGATGTCACAGGCAAGACTTCTCCGAGGCGACGCTGTAGACATTGAAGTGCGATTTGCAGGCGGCGATCGTGCTCAGATGCAAACCTGGCTAGGCTCTGATTTAGACTATCACCCTCAAAGCGCTGGAGACTTGGGCGATCGGATGTCTGACGCATTTCAGTCTGCCTTCGATCGAGGCGCAAAACGGGTCGTCACGATCGGGACTGATTGCCCTGATCTCAACCATTCTCTATTAACGACAGCATTCCAAACATTAGTTACTAATGATTTGGTGATCGGTTCTGCAACGGATGGAGGCTACTATCTAATTGGATTGCGCTACATGATTCCAGATCTATTCCAAAACATTACTTGGAGCACTTCTATTGTCTATCAGCAAACAATCGCCATTGCAGAGAAACTAAAATTATCCGTTGCGAATCTGCCGATGTTAAGTGATGTCGATCGTCCTGAAGATTTGGAGAAACTTTAGATTCTGTGATCGAACTAATCTCTGTTGTGATTCCCGTTCTCAACGAAGCGCACCAGCTTTCTAAAATTCTGCACATTCTGAAACACGCCTCTGATGTAGAAATCATTGTTGTCGATGGTGGTAGCTACGATCAGACGCGAGAGATCGCAGCCGCAGCCGGAGTGACTGTGATTCAATCTGAGATCGGACGTGCCCATCAGATGAATGCAGGCGCAGCCCAAGCAACGGGCGATATCCTGCTCTTTCTTCACGCTGACACTCAGTTACCTAGAGGATTTGACACTACAGTTCGCCACACGCTGAGTCAGCCAAACGTCATTGCCGGAGCGTTTCGCCTCAGCATCGACGCTTCCTCCTGGAAATTACGTCTGATTGAATGGGGCGTGAATGCGCGATCGCGACATCTGCAAATGCCCTACGGCGACCAGGCGATTTTTCTCAAAGCCACGACCTTCCGCGCCCTTGGAGGATTTCCCATCTTGCCAATTATGGAAGATTTTGAGCTAGTGAGGCAACTCAAACAGCGGGGAAGAATCGCGATCGCGCCTACTGCTGTGATCACCTCTGGGCGACGCTGGCAAACATTAGGCGTAGTCAAAACGACTCTGATCAATCAACTCGTGATTTTGACCTATTTTTTAGGCGTGTCTCCCGATCGCATCGCTCACTGGTATCGAAGCGGCATGAAACGCATCCGAAAATGACTGCGATCAAAGCGTCGATTCGCAGAATTCATTAAACTGAAGCAAACCGCAATCATTCTATCCAACGCTTATGGCAGTTCGTAAAGACACGATTTTTGAACAATATCTGGCACCGATCGCTCGCCTCTTGATCGACGAACCCGCCCTGCGACGATTTTATGAAAGCATCGACTGGCAAACCGAGAGCGATCGCTTCCGAGATCCGCAACTCACCTATCCCGATTACTACAGCAGTCAACATTTCCACAGCATCGAAAACGGCTATCTCAACATCAGTGCTGCGGTGTCTTACGACCCAATCACACAATATGCGTTGCCTCCCAATGAATCTTGGGTGCGTCAGAGCTTAATCGACGCAATTCAAGCCAAACCTCGTCGCATTCTCGACTTGGGCTGCGGCACAGGCTCCACCACGCTTTTGCTCAAACAAGCCTTTCCTGACGCTGAAGTCATCGGCATTGACTTGTCTCCTTATATGCTCGTCGTCGCCGATCACAAAGCTACCCAAGCAGGGCTAAAGATTGAATGGCAGCAGGGCAACGCCGAACGAACCCGCTTTCCCGATGCTTCCTTCGATCTCGTCACTGCATCGCTGTTATTTCACGAAACGCCGCCCGCGATCGCTGCCACGATTCTCCAAGAAAGCTATCGCCTCCTCACTCCTGGCGGTGAAGTCTTAATTTTGGATGGCAATCAAAAGACCCTCAGACAGACCGAGTGGCTGACCCAAATCTTTGAAGAACCCTACATTCAAGCCTATGCAACGGGCAGCATTGATGCCTGGATGGGCGCAGCGGGCTTTGGTGCAATTCAGACTCAAGACTTTTGGTGGATTCATCAAGTGTCTCGCGGCGTAAAACCTTTGTTGGGTCAGCGAGTTCAACCTAAACCGTTTGCTCAAGAAATGGAAGATGGACAATGGGCGACCAGCTAGAACTTAAGCCCGATCGTTCCCCCCAATCTCTTGCCGCAACTGCCGCAAAACTTGACTCGTGCCTTCCTGTAGAGCTTGCTGAACGCGATCGGGAATGAGTTGTGTAATCGGCAAATCAGGAAACACAAGACTGGTAGGTGACTCTTGATATTCGCCGTCGTTGAGTAGATTGATTTTCAGCTTGCCTTTGTTGTAAATCCAGACTTCTGGGACCTGGATTCCAGCGTAAGCTTCTAGCGTGGTTTTTGAGGTGACATCGGCTTCGATCGCTAAGTCGGGCGGCGGATACACGTCTAGATTCATCGACATCATGCACTCTCGCACTCGTTTTGCGTTTTCTCCAATATAAAAACAGGTGTCGGGTTCCAATCCAGCTTGCTTTTTTTTGCGTCGGAAGGTCGTCGAGCCAAAATCTTCCCAATCTAAATTTCGAGCATCTAGCAGAATGGTGACGATGCGCCCAATGATCCGGTTCGGGCGTTCGTGGGCAGGTAAAGGTGACACAATTTCTAGCACTCCATTGCTGTAGGCGATGCGGGCACTTCGCTTTTCGCCCAATTCTTCTAAAATGGCTTCAAATTTCTCCCAGGTGATGTCTGTAATGGTCAAGACGCTGCCGGGTTCAAGCACAATGTTTTTGATGGGAATTGTGACTGGCGTTACGATTTGAGTGGTCATTGCTAAAACCTCGATCGCTCGACAAAAATTTGCCTACATCGGTAATCCTAACGCTTTGGCAATCAGGGGCAGCAGTTTGCTAGAGGCTTCTGCGAGTTTGGCGGTGTCGGGGAGGTTGGCGATCGTGCCTTTCAAAAAAATCATTGCTTTCTCGCCGAGGGATTTTTTCTTTCTATGGGATTTTCAAGTTCCCATAAGGGCACGATCGAGCTTTACAGCGTCCGACCAACAGACTTGGTGCAGAACGGTTTGTTTTTGTTTGGTGTGGTTGAAGTTAGTGCTTTTGAGAATGGCTTTAGTAAAGTCTACGTCAGTGAGGTCAGCGCCGCAGAAGGAAGTGCCACCGATCGCGCCGAAGGCAACTCCAATCGTCCGAACCAAGGCAAATTTTTCATCGCTTTTTGACGATCGCCAAGCCACATAAATACTCAGTAACGCGCCAGCGACAGCGCCAGCGACAGCGCCAGCGACAGCGACAGCAACAGCGACAGCGACAGCGACAGCGACAGCGACAGCGACACCGACAGCGACACCGACAGCGACACCGACAGCGACAGCAACAGCGACAGCGACACCGACAGCGACAGCAACAGCGACAGCGACAGCGACAGCGACAGCTATTGTTCCAAACGCTTTAGTAGTTAAACCTTGAAGGGCGATCGCATAAAACACAACCACAAGCATAGCTACAACAGCGATGCCAGGAAAAATAGTGCTGGATTGAATGAAATCCGGTGTAAAGAAGTATGCGACGATAATGCCATTGAATAGGACTGCAACAAAGTTAAAAATAATGGAGAGCAGTAATGAGACAATCAACTGAAAAATTAGCCATCGCCTTTGCAATCCTGCTTTTGCCCCCGTAAAATTTGCCCCTTTCAAAATCGCGTTGCTAAAATTTGCCCCTCGGATATCTGCGTGCGAAAAATTTGCCCCCGTCAGATCTTGCCCTCTAAAGTTACGTCCTCGCAGATTTTGACCAGAGAAATCCATAGGAAAGAGGGCTAAGTGGGTTTACGCAACCAGTATAGAAAAATAAAAACAAATCCGGTAGCTTTTCCTGAGATTGGGGCAAGAGATCCTACCGTCTACACACCACTCTTTCGATTCGTTATGGCTGAGACCTTCGCCCCCTAAATCCCCCAAATTTGGGGGACTTTGAGCCAAGACTTGCGGTTTCAAAGTCCCCCAAAATGGGGGATTTAGGGGGCAAAAGCTGACTGAAACGAAGCGATCAACGACTTGTGTGTACACGGTAGGGAAAGAGATCAGGGGTTTGAGCCGATCGCTTCTCTCCTCCTGGTAAAGTGGAAGCAGTCTTTTTCATTTCTTCATGGCGCTCAAAGCAGTTCTTTTCGATTTCAACGGCGTGATCATCAACGACGAACCGCTTCACGAAAAGCTGATTGAGCAACTTCTGATCGAGGAAAATCTTCGTCCCAAGCCCGGAGAATTTCGGGAGATGTGTTTAGGGCGAAGCGATCGAGCCTGTCTCTCTGCTCTGCTAGAAAGTCGCGGTAGAGTGGTCAGCGATCGCTATCTCGATGACCTGATCGGTCGCAAAGCCAAAGCCTATGTGCAGCAGATCTCAGCGCTAGAAACGCTACCGACTTATCTGGGGCTAGACGATTTTATCTTTAATCTTCGGGCGACTCCCTGTAAGTTAGCGATCGTCAGTGGTGCCAGCCTAAGCGAAATCGAGCTTGTCTTAGAACGATGCCAACTGCGGCAATATTTCACGACGATCGTGTCGAGCAATGATATCGCCGTGAGTAAGCCCGAACCCGATGGTTATCTTCTAGTAGTCGAGCGTTTAAATCAAGCCTTCCCTGATCTCAATCTGCATCCTGCTGAATGTTTAGCGATCGAAGACACCTTCGCGGGCATTGCCGCTGCAAAACGAGCAGGCATTCCGGTGGTTGGGGTTGCCAACACTTATCCATTCCATATGCTGCAGCGCTGTGCCAACTGGACGGTGGACTATCTCTCAGATTTAGAACTCGATCGAGTTCAACACGTTTTTTCTAAGGAAAATATTGATTCTGCAAGCTAATTTCAAGATGGTAAACTATCAGAACTAGGGGAGTTAGCTCAGTTGGTAGAGCGCTGCGATCGCACCGCAGAGGTCAGGGGTTCGATTCCCCTATTCTCCATTTGTTGTTGTCCTTTGAGTTACATCCCAAGACAGTTGAATTGGATAGACCTCCTGCGCGAATGCTAAAACGCACTTACCCTAGCCCTTCCCCCAAGATTGGGAGAGATTTAGGATAAGGACTGATTCATGCGGGAGGTCTGATGAGCTTTCGCCATTTGCGTCGATCTATGACTGGACAACGCAATGTCTAAATAAGGGAAATGCTAGTTCAGCAAATCAAAGGTTGCGTGGCTTACCGACGCGTTCTTCAGAGAGCTTTCGATAGGCATCTTGAGCGGCAGGCTTTACTTTGTCCCACGCTAGACCCGTTTTCCCGTGGGTTTTCACATATTCGCTTTGCAGCTCAGGTTCGATCTCGTCAAAAGCCCTCTCAGTATGACCATGACGAGAGAACGCATCAAAGCCAGTTTGATAAGCTGGGGCGTAATCTTCGTAGGTTCGACCTGGCTCAATGTAAGGGCGAGAGGTGTGATGGGTGCGCCAATGTTCATGTTCAACGCTGGCATCAATGACTTCAGCCGTTTCTTTGCCCAATAGACCGCCACTGACTGCCCCGATCGTGGCTCCCACGACTGCCCCAATCGGACCTCCCACAACTCCTCCGACGATCGTCCCGATCGTGCCTGCACCCGCTGCACCGAGTCCCGTTTCGACAGGGTGAGCACCGGGTTCACCCGTCAGCGGGTCGGGGTGTGAAGTAGATTCGCTCAAAGGTTTTTGGGAATCGTTCATGATTAGAACTCCTAGCTAATGACTGGTAAATGGATAGTGTAAGAGAGTTGTAAGCTTTTGAAACTATATACTCTGGTACTTAACTGCTGGGGTTAGAGTAGCAGTAACACATAACACCTATTAGATCTCCTACGTGAATACTTCGCCCTCGCCCTAGCCCTCTCCCCAAGGAGAGGGAACAAGAGATTCTAGCTCCCTTCTCCCTAGGAAGAAGGGTTAGGAGTGAGGGCTGTCCAGATTCACGCGGCATGTTTATTGTTTATTAGTCCTTTTTTAAGCAGAAGTTTCATCCGCATTTAGGTGAGTCTCGTCTATGCCTAAAGAAGCAGGCGCAGCTAACCGCAGACTATAAGATCCAAGAATTTATAGATAAGCGGTTGTGTGAGAGCGTTGGATATCGGACTTCAGGTCAGCTAAACAGTAAGGTCAGAGCGACTTCTGAAAGTCATAATTGATTTATCAGAACAAATTGGATAGAAGTAAACGTAGCAATGTCGTTAACGATGATCTGATGACTGACCAACTATCTGCTACTCAATATCCCATCGAAGAGGTGCTGCGCCAGCGCTGGAGTCCGATCGCCTTCTCAGATCAAGCCGTAGAGCCAGAAAAATTGCGGAGTGTATTAGAAGGGGCGCGATGGGCAGCGTCTTCTTATAATGAGCAGCCGTGGAGCTATATTGTGGCGACTCAAGACAATCCCGATGAGTTTAGCCGTCTGTTAGAATGCCTTGCAGAAGGAAATCAAGTCTGGGCAAAGAATGCCCCGGTGCTAATGCTGTCGGTGGCAAAACTAACCTTTACGTTCAACGGTGTAGAAAACCGTCATGCGTTTCACGATGTGGGTGCAGCCTCTGCTAATCTCGCGATCGAGGCAGCCGCTCAGGGACTATTTATTCACCAAATGGCAGGATTTGATGTCCCCAAAGCCAAAGAGACTTACGGCATTCCTGATGGCTATGATCCAGTCGCCGCGATCGCGCTAGGTTATCTCGGAGATCCACAAATTCTGTCTGAATCGATGCAGCAGCGTCAGTCAGCGCCGCGCACTCGCAAACCTCTAGACCAGTTTGTCTTTACGGGTCATTGGAGTCAGACTTCATCGATCGTCCACTAACAGTTTTGGCGTTGCTGAATGCAGATATCAAATTCCCTCCTCACGAAGTGGGGCGAAGCCCTCGCCAACCCTTCTCCCTGGGGAGAAGGGAGCCAGAACTTTTGTCCCCTCTCCATTAGGGAGAGGGCTAGGGTGAGGGTAAACTCTGTGCTTCATAGATCCATTCAGCAACGTCTGCCACACTTTTAGAAGCTTATAGAAATGGGTCGATCGCTGTCGTTTACTCTACTCAAATGGCTGATTCGCTGGCAGTTTCCGTCAGTGCCGCGACTGACGACGGTGCAGCTTGCTCAAACATTGGAGAAGTCTGCTCCTGTGCTGCTTGATGCCCGGACTGAAGAAGAGTATGCAGTTAGCCATCTCGATCGAGCGCAACTCATTTCACCTAATTCTGATGGGACATTGCCGGAATCTCTGAGAGAGATAGCAAAAGATGCGCCGATCGTGGTCTACTGTTCGGTTGGCTATCGAAGTGCCAAGGCTGCTCAACAGATAATGCAAGCTGGATTTTGTCAGGTTTTTAATCTAGAAGGTGGGCTGTTTGAGTGGGCAAACGAAGGACGATCGATGGTGAGAGACGGTCAACCTACCTCATCAGTTCACCCTTATAATGCGACGTGGGGAAAACTGGTGAACGATCGGGCGAACCAATGACGGATATCCCTGAGAGACGCTATGAACTGGACTGGCTGAGAGTTTTAGCAGTGCTGCTCCTCCTTTATTTCCACACTGCCGCCATTTTTTATCCAGGCGGTCTGGGAGTATTTTATGTCACAAATGCGGTCACAAGTCCGGCGATCGGGCTTTTCATCTCATTCGTGCATCAGTGGCACATGCCGCTTTTTTTCTTTTTGTCAGGAGCCGCTACCTGGTTTTCTCTGGAGGTTAGAACTGCCAGTCAGTATGTCATAGAGCGATTTCAGCGATTGTTCATTCCTTTTTTGTTTGGCGTATTAGTGTTAGTTCCGCCGCAGGTTTATTGTCACTTATTGACGACTTCAGGCTATAAAAAATCTTATCTTCAGTTTTATCCACAGTTCTTTAATGGCATTCGTCCAGCCGGAAATTTTGAATGGGCGCACCTGTGGTTTATTGTTTACTTACTGGTGTTCTCTCTGGTTGCCTTACCCATTTTTATTTATTTGCGACAACCGTCTGGACAACCTTTGTGTAAGTGGTTTGCGACGACGCTCGATCGAGCAAGATTCCTCATCTATCCGGCTCTGCTTTTGGCAGCGATCGAAGGACTGTTTCGCCCTAGATGGATTGGCTTTCAAAATCTCTATGATGATTGGGCAAATGTGTTGCTTTATCTCACTTATTTTGTCTATGGCTATATCTTTTGTAGCGATCGACGGTTTGGGCAGAGTCTCGATCGTCAAGAGGTTTGGGTGACAGGGTTGGCGATCGTAGGAATGTCAATCTTGCTAGGACTTTGGATCACGAACACGGTTCCCGATCGCAGCTATTCTCCTGAATATGTGCTGTATCAGATGTTTCGGGGCTTCAATTCTTGGTGGTGGGTGATAGCAATTTTGAGTTTAGCCAGATCTCACCTAAACTTCAAAAGTCGTTTGCTGCAATACACAAATGAGGCATCTTATCCGTTTTATATTCTTCATCAAAGCGTAGTCGTTATCATTGGGTTTTACGTGATTCAGTGGAATATTGGGGTGTTAGAGAAGTTTATTGTGATCAGTACAGGGTCGCTGCTCGGCACGATCGGGTTATATGAACTATTGGTTAGACGATTTAATATTCCTCGGTTTTTGTTTGGGTTAAAGTCGATTCCATCTCAACAGAACTAAGCGTCATGTCTAGCGTTTCAATTGTCATTCCGACTTTAAATGAAGCAAGCAGTTTGAAACGGACGCTACGCCAACTCGCTATCTTAGATCCGCCTGCTTTAGAAGTATTGGTCGTTGATGGCGGGAGTCAAGATCAGACGGTGGCGATCGCGCAGTCTACTGGAGTGCAGGTTCTTTTGTGCGATCGGGCTGGGCGTTCTGTCCAAATGAATTGTGGTGCAACCGTCGCAAAGGGTGACATTCTTTGCTTCCTGCACGCTGATACTTGCGTGCCCGACGATTTAGTTGCCGTGATTGAGCAAACGTTGACAGACGAAACGATCGCCTGTGGTGGATTTATCTCTTTGATGTCGGGGGCGCAAACAACTCGTTGGGGCATTTCACTGCACAATTACTTAAAAACTTACTATGCTCCTCTCTTATTCAAACCGCACTTATTCTTGAAGGGATTGCGTCTCTTGTTTGGCGATCAGGTGATGTTTTGCCGCCGATCGGACTTCTGGGGCTGTGGCGGCTTCAATGAAGCGCTCCCAATTATGGAAGACGGAGATCTATGTCTTCGATTAGCCAAAAAAGGACGAATTTGTCAGGTCAATCGCGTGGTGCAAAGCTCCGATCGACGAGTTGCCCGGTGGGGAAGTTTGAAAGCGACCACCATTTATCTCTACATCGGCATTTTGTGGGGATTGAGCGTTTCGCCTGCCTATCTCAAACGATTCTATGAAGACATCCGATAGTTCAATCTTGATTAAAATTAAACTCGTGCGCCAACTCCCACGGACCGCCTTTATAGTGCCAGAGCAGAAGTCCTTCCCCATATGCATCAAGCAGGGTGGTTTCAAGTTAGCCAGCGAAAAACCTGATGGACTTGATTGGCTAGATGACGAATGCAATCTGGGAGAGTACGGCAACCCAAACGACGGGCAAGGGTAATCAGGAACGAATT
>NZ_LXYR01000081.1 GCF_001650195.1 Phormidesmis priestleyi BC1401
GGTCTTGACCTCAACGCGTTGGGATCAATTCTGGAACAAACTGAATCAATACGGCTTTTCCGTTGCCCTCTAATAGTATCAAATAGAGGTCGCACCCCTCTGAAATCATGAGATTGTTCTATGAAACTATTCATGCCATTAATATCAAAGACTATTCGCAAGAGCAAGTTAATGCTTGGGCACCCGTACCCGATTCAATGAGCGTGGGTAGGTGGGCAAAACGACAAGAAACCAAACAGACGTTTGTTGCTGACCACAACAGGCAAATTATTGGGTTCGCAGAGCTTGAATCTACAGGTCACATCGATTGTTTCTATACTCACAAAGATTTTCAAAGTCAGGGAGTGGGAACGCAATTGTTGGATACGATCGTCGCCCAAGCCGCTCAACTGCAACTATCTCGCTTGTTTGTTGAAGTGAGCATTACCGCCCGTTCCTTTTTTGAACATCGGGGATTTGCGATCGTCAAACCGCAACAAGTCGAGTGCCGAGGAGTCAAACTTTCAAACTTTGTCATGGAGTATTATCTTCAGCGATACTAGAGAATAGATAAACTGAATTATTTAGGCTGCTTAAGAATTGTCTTCTCAAATCGAACTCTCTGTTGAAGAAACCAGCGATCGCCTCGACCGCTATCTCGCCAGTCAACTTACTGATGTCTCTCGATCTCGTCTTCAAAAACTAATCGAGCAAGGGCATGTGCAAATTAATGGCGACGTTTGCACGTCTAAAAAGCTAGATGTGAAATCGGGCGATCGCATCCAAATCAACATTCCCGATGCAGAACCGTTAGATCTGCAAGCCGAAAATATTCCGCTCGATATCCTCTATGAAGACGACTCGCTGCTGATTCTCAACAAACCTGCGGGATTGGTCGTGCATCCCTCCGCCGGACACGAAACAGGCACGATGGTCAATGCGCTTTTAGCTCACTGTTCAACCTTGCCGGGAATCAATGGAGTTCAGCGTCCTGGCATCGTGCATCGATTGGACAAAGACACCACAGGCGCGATCGCCGTTGCCAAAACCGAGCAAGCCTTTCACCATCTGCAAGAACAATTTCGCACCAAAACGGCACGACGAGATTACTTAGCGATTGTCTACGGTGCGCCCCCTCAAGAGAACGGCACGATCGAGCAGCCGATCGGACGACACCCGGTTGAACGTCAAAAAATGGCAGTTGTGAGCGAAGAAAAAGGACGAAGAGCAATCACTCACTGGCACATTAAGGAACGGTTAGGAAATTACACTCTGATGGAGTTTGAACTTGAAACCGGACGGACTCATCAAATTCGAGTCCACAGCGCGTTTATGGGGCACCCGATCGTCGGCGATCAAGTCTACGGATCAGGTCGTAAATCGATCAACGTCAATCTTCCAGGGCAGGCACTTCACGCGTGGCGATTGCGCCTCAAGCACCCTATGACAGAAGAATGGGTCGTGGCGATCGCTCTGTTACCTCCCACGTTCACAAAGCTGCTAGACGTTCTAAAACGAAGGATGTGAGAGCTTAAAACCTTTAGCTAGAATCTCTCGCTCTAAACTTTTTACTAAAGTTAAAATCGATGTTGCCGAAAGCCCGTTACAATTCTGCAAAAATCTTCACAACTAGGCTTAAAGCACTAAAGCTGAAAAACCAAAACAAGACAGACTTTCAAGCATAGTAACAGAGTGTTAACTTAATATAAGTTCATTAAAAAACTCACAATTGTCTGATTTGCTACAAAAAAAAGGCATCTCTCTGATCGTTAAAGCTGGTCAAGCTATAGCTTTGGTGAGCTGCTTCTCTAGACGTGATACAAATTAACAACTTGTAATAAATAAAGCCCTTGCAGCGTTGTATAAAAATAACCTGAAGGGTAAAAACAACTGATGAAACCCATCCAAACAACTGATAAGTCAAGATTTCTGCCTTCTCATCTAAAAGCGAAATTTTCTCAGATTTCTCAGCGTCACTTCATAAACTGGTTTGTTAACAAGTGATAAGAAACGACGTAAATGAGAAGAGACCTTGAAATAATTAGTTTAGGGCTTTAACCCTCAGGCTGAATCAAACAGCCCCGACGAAGACGGCTCGATCGAGCCTCCGAGTTTTGGCTTAAACGAACCAAAATCCAGTAATTAGGAGAAACATTCATGCTAGATGCATTCGCTAAGGTAGTCTCTCAGGCTGATGCCAAAGGTGAGTTTTTGAGCAGCTCTCAGCTAGATGCTTTGTCTGGTCTCGTCAAAGACGGCAGCAAGCGCCTAGACACCGTTAACCGCATGACCAGCAATGCTTCTGCGATCGTCACCAACGCAGCGCGTGCCTTGTTTGCTGAGCAACCTCAACTAATCGCTCCTGGTGGAAACGCTTACACCAACCGTCGCATGGCTGCTTGCCTTCGCGACATGGAAATCATCTTGCGTTATGTCACCTACGCAACCCTGGCTGGAGACGCGAGCGTTCTTGACGATCGCTGCCTCAACGGTCTGCGTGAGACCTACCAAGCCTTGGGCGTTCCCGGCGGTTCTACGGCTGCTGGCGTTCAAAAAATGAAAGAAGCGGCGATTCAACTGGTCGGCGACACCAGCGGAATCACCAAAGGCGATTGTTCTGCAATCATGTCTGAAGTTTCCAGCTACTTCGATCGCGCTGCTGCTGCTGTTGCTTAATTGCAATTAGTCACCAGATTCGCTTGCGCTCTAGCAATAGAGCCAAACATCAGAACCTTGTCTTAACAACAACAGGCACCTTTTAGGGAGATATTGACTCATGAAGACCCCAATTACTGAAGCGATCGCAGCAGCCGATACCCAAGGTCGTTTCCTCGGAAACACCGAATTGCAAGCAGTCAACGGTCGCTTTGAGCGCGCTGCTGCCAGCATGGAAGCGGCTCGTGCATTGACCAACAATGCTCAGAAGCTGATTGACGGTGCAGCTCAAGCTGTTTACCAAAAATTTCCCTACACCACCCAAATGCAGGGTTCTCAGTATGCTGCGGGTCCCGAAGGCAAAGCAAAGTGCTCTCGTGACATCGGCTACTACCTCCGCATGGTGACCTACTGTTTGGTCGCTGGTGGCACCGGTCCGATGGACGAGTATTTGATTGCTGGTTTAGATGAAATCAACCGCACCTTTGACCTCGCTCCTAGCTGGTATGTTGAAGCGCTGAAGAACATTAAGGCTAGCCACGGCTTAGGTGGTCAGGCTGCTAACGAAGCCAATACCTACATCGACTACGCGATCAACGCCCTGAGCTAACCGCGCATTTTGCCCGGAAAGGTATCGCGACCTGTCGGCTCGGGCTGACTGTTGTTTACCTTTCCGGGCATTGTTTTATCTGGGGTTGCTCTCAAACGCTAATTGAGAGTGATTAAGTTGGCGATCGGCACTCAGCAACTCTTTCGCTCAACTGCTGACGGCTGAACGCTGACAACACCGCTACCTATAAACGTTCGCCGTTCACTTAGGAGTTTTGATCGATGGCTATTACGACCGCAGCAGCGCGTTTAGGAACCTCTCCTTACGCAGAAACCAGTCGGGTTGAGTTGCGCTCACCCTGGACAAAAGAAGATGTTGAGAATGTGATTCGTGCCGTCTACCGTCAGGTGTTGGGCAACGATTACATCATGAAATCTGAGCGTCTGACCAGTGCAGAATCGCTCTTGCGCGATGGCAAAATTACGGTACGAGAATTCGTCCGGTTTGTTGCCAAGTCTGAGCTATATAAAACCAAGTTTCTCTACGACAATTTTCAAACCAGAGTCATCGAACTCAACCACAAGCATTTATTGGGTCGGGCACCATATGATGAATCCGACGTAGTTCGTCACCTCGATATCTACGAGCAGCAAGGATTTGATGCCGAAATCGATTCTTATATCGACTCAGCAGAATATCAGACCAGCTTTGGCGACAACGTAGCGCCCTACTATCGCGGCTTCCAGTTTGAGACGGGTTCACGCACGATCGGGTTCACCAACCTGTTTCGTCTCTATCGCGGCTATGCCAACAGCGATCGCTCTCAAGCAGAAGGCTCAAAATCTCGTTTGGCTCGTGGGTTAGCTCAAAATGTCGCCACTACCATCCAAGAGCCTTCAAGCGGGTCGGGTTGGGCACATTATTCGGCTTCTAGCGATGCGACTCCCAACAAGTGTTTGGGCGGCTCGTTTGGTGAGAGCGGTCGCATCTATCGAGTTGTCGCCGCCGGAATTCGCGGCGGTGGCTACCCTGGTGTGCGTCGTAGCAGCACGGCTTATCTAGTGCCTTATGAGCAGTTGTCTCAAAAGATGCAGCAAATTCAGCGCACAGGCGCAAAGATTGTCAGCATCACGACAGCATAAAAAAGGATAGAGGGCGGGGGATGTAGATCCCCCGCCCTTTACCAAACAGACATCCCCTCATCTCATTACAGGAGATTTATAAAAATGCTTGGTCAAACCGCAGTCGGTAGCGCAGCAAATACGCCTTCTGGAAGCCGAATGTTTCGCTATGAAGTGGTAGGTTTGCGTCAAAATGACCAGACCGATCAGATGGATTATCCCATTCGCAATAGTGGAAGTGTGTTTATCACGGTGCCTTACAACCGGATGAATGACGAGATGCAGCGCATTCTTCGCATGGGCGGCAAAATTGTCAACATCACGCCGATGGAAACGGGTGAGAGCCATCCTGCTCCAGCAAAGTCTAAGAAATAAGGCACTAAACCAGAGAACGGTTATTTAACGTTACTGATAAATTCCATGCTTCCATTACTGAACGTTACTCCTAAAACTCAAAATCAGCGAGTCGCTGGTTACGATGTTCCCGATGAGGATGATCCTCAGATTTATCGACTCAGCGATGCTAAAAGCGTTGACGAAGTAGATGCTCTGATCTGGGCAGCCTATCGTCAAATTTTAGGTGAGCATCTGATTCTAGAGAGCTATCGTCAGCCCTTTTTAGAATCGCAGATGCGAAACCGCCAAATATCGGTGGCAGATTTCATTCGTGGGTTGGGCAAGTCTGAAGCCTATCGCGAACTGGTGGGCGAAACGAACTCTAACTACCGTCTGGTAGACCTCACCTTTAAGCGCTTTTTGGGTCGATCGAGCTATGGCAAAGATGAACAGATTGCCTGGTCGATCGTCATCGCCACAAAAGGGCTGCACGGTTTCATCGATACCGTAGTCGATGGAGACGAATATCGCCAAGCGTTTGGCTCAGACATCGTGCCCTACCAGCGTCGGCGTATGGAAGGTCGCCCCTTCAACCTATCGAATCCTCGCTATAGCGATTTTTGGCGCAATCGTCTTCTAGAGCGCGAATTGGCAACCCGTTCTTACTATCAAGTGCGGACTTACCAGTCGGGTGATTTAGACAAACAGGTGATTCGTCAGGCGATTCCGATGACCTTCCTCAACATGGCACAGGGAATTCTCACACCCCAGTTAAACTATCAGCGCGATGTGGCGAGAGCGACTTCTAGCAATATTAAAGTGCCTGACAGCAGCCGTGGCGCGACAACCTCCGCTCAAACGGTAAAGAGAACGGCAGTGTCGTTGCCCTATCGCTATATTCCTGGCAGTCCAAAGGTTTAAAGGACTCATTCCTCCGAACAACCCTTCATTCTGCGTTTCCTATGTCAATTCCTTTACTCGACTATAAGCCTGCCTCGCAAAATCAGCGCGTTGCTGGTTATGAGGTTCCGGGCGAAGATACGCCTTACATTTATCGGCTCGAAGACGCGATCGATGACACTGACCTGACCGATTTGATTTGGGCAAGCTACCGTCAAGTGTTTAGTGAGCATGTGATTCTCAAGAGCAGTCGTCAGAGCAATTTAGAATCACAGCTAAAAAATCGGGCGATCACCGTGCGCGATTTTATTCGGGGCTTGGCGAAGTCTGAAACCTATCGTCGATTGGTGGTCGAAACCAATTCTAACTACCGCGTGGTGGAACTGACGCTCAAGCGGCTACTCGGTCGCGCCCCCTATAGCAAAGACGAAGAGATTGCCTGGTCGATCAAAATTGCTACTCTGGGCTGGGATCATTTCGTCGATGCACTGATCGATGGCGATGAGTATGAACAGGCGTTTGGTGATAACACCGTGCCTTATCAACGTCGTCGTTATAAAGATCGTCCCTTTAATTTGGTGACTCCTCGCTATAGCGATTATTGGCGTGACAAATTAGAGGCGGGGCGCTACAAATGGGGCGCGGTGGAGAACTTTTTGGAGATGGCTCGATCGACTAAAATCAACGTCGTACAGCCTGTTTTTGTCAACACTGCAAGCATTCAGATTCCTGACATGACGCGCAGTCTTCCTCAAAACACGCCTGTTTCGATTAGCACTCCGTCAAGTTTTCCGTTGCGTTAACGGTTTCTTTAGAGTTTGCAGCATGAATCGTGTGGTCAAGTCTGTATTTTTCGGACATCAGACGCGAGATAATAGATTCACTGACTGGATTGTCATTCTACAGTCCAAAATCAAACGACTTAACGTTTATCAACACAAGGGAGATTCTAGAATGGCACTGCCATTATTGGATTACAGACCAACGACTCAAAACCATCGAGTCGCCAGTTTTGGAATTGCTGACCAAAACGAAGACACGCCTTATATCTATCGCATCGAAGATATGAGCGATGCCAATGATGTAGACTCGCTGATCTGGGCAGCTTATCGTCAGGTGTTTAGCGAACACGAAACGCTGAAGTTTAATCGTCAAACTGCCTCTGAATCTCGTGTAAAAAATCGTGCCATTACCGTGCGCGATTTCATTCGTGAGTTGGCAAAGTCTGAGCGCTTTTACAGCACGGTGGTGAGTGTCAATAATAACTATCGCCTCGTGCAAGTGTGTCTCAAGCGTCTGCTCGGTCGCGACTCTTATAACAAAGACGAAGAGATTGCCTGGTCGATCAAAATTGCCACTTTGGGTTTTGATGGATTTGTCGATGCACTGCTCGACAGCGACGAATATACGGCGGCGTTTGGTGATTACACAGTGCCTTACCAGCGCAAGCGGATGGAGGCTCGTCCGTTTAATTTGGTGACTCCTCGCTATGGCGAAGATTTCCAAGAGAGTGCGGGCACCGTCAAGAACGATTGGCGCTTCACCCTTGAGAAGTACTTCTCTAAGAAGTCTCAAGAGCGCAATCTTCGTGAAGGCGATCCTGGTAAGTTTCGTGAGTTGGCGGCAGCGATCGCGCCTAAAGTCAACTATGGTCAACGGCTCACGGCTTCGAGCATCGATTATATGAGCAAAGTTCCTTCACGGGACAGACGCTAGGTATTTGAGCATTGACTCAAAATCTTTTTGCTGGGTTTGATTTCTGTTTATCGTGCGATCGCGTCATGATTTTTATCATCTGCGATCGTTCTATAGATAAAAGTCAAACCCAGCCATTGTTTTAAATTGCAGCAGTCTTATTAGCGCTCAGTTAGCTGGCTTTAGCTTCGTCAATTTCAGTTTAAAGGGTCCACCTGGAGTTTCGCCAAAGGCTTTGACTCGCACCACATAATTTCCGGATTTGGTGATGCGAGTAAATAGTAAAGAATTGGTCGTGCCATCAGGACCATCATCATTTTCGGCAACCGTTTCACCTTTGGCAGTCATTAAAGTGACGATCGTGTCGAAATTGTCTGAAGACAGATCGATCGAGACTTGATCGCCCGACTGTAGCTGAATCGAGTAATCGCGGGCAAAATTTCCTTGACCTGTAGGGATGTCGTTTTCTGAGAGTCTATCTTTTATTTCATCGCTAGGCGTTAGGGGAATCGGCGTATAAATTTTGGTTTGAGCGATCGCACTTCGATCGCACCCAATTCCTAACGCAATCACTAAACTAATCCAAAACCGTTTCATCTCGCTCACCACCCAACGTTTATTCACCTAATTTTAAAGAGAGACGCTCCACCGGAACGTCTCTACAGCAAACGAATTTGCGATTTGTTAACCTTTGACTTTAGCGAGGGTGGCTTCGAGGTCAGCCAACTCGACTGAGCCAGAAAACACGCTGCCATTCATCACAAAGAACGGAGTGCCATCAATACCTAGTTTTTCAGCCATTTGCACATCTTGAGCGATCGCTGCCTCTGCTGCCTTGCTGCTGCGATCGGCGTTAAACTTTTGCACATCTAATCCTAATTTCTTGGCAGTCTCTTGATAGAAGGCATCACTCAACCGCTTTTGTTGAGTAAATAGCGCATCGTGATACTCCCAAAATTTGCTTTGCTGTCCGGCTGCCCAGGCTGCTTTGGCGGCAGGCATCGCCTCAGAGTGAATCGAAGTCAACGGAAAATTCTTGTAGGCGAGGGTCACTTCGCTCTGATGTTTTGCCATAAATTGCTTTAGCGTCGCGTGTGCTGCACTACAATAAGGGCACTGAAAATCTGAAAACTCAATTAACACGACCTTTCCCAATTTTGCGCCCGTCGTGGGAGACTGACCAATTACCGATTTAGGGTTGGTCTTCATGTCTTGGACAAACGCCTGTTGCGCGCTTTGCTGCTGACTTTGCTGTTGTTTTTGATAATCTCGCACCGATTCCAACACGACTTCTGGGTGCTTGCGAATAATCTCTAACACTTGCTGCTCTAGCTGCGGACTAATATTATTATCTGCTTTCACTGGGGCAGAGCAGCTCAAAAGCGCCCAGCTTAACAGCAGCAGTCCAGCTAGTGTTGATGCGCGTTCCATCAGCGATCGTGGCTTAAATTCTTTCACGTTCCCTTTTCCAAATGACCAAACCTTCATCAAAAGATTCTAGCTTTTACTGCTTGACGCTGCCTAAGTCTGAAGCTGTCATCATCTTAACCAGGTCAGGGTTTCTTAAGTAGGTAAGTGGAATTAACTACAAGATGGATGTTGGGTTGAAACATGAAACCCAACATTTAGTTTTATGACTGTTGTTTGTGGACTGTATACAAATAGGCTCAAAAAAACAGCCTTCACAGGCTGTCAAAAACGCTCCGAAGCAAGTCTGTTTCTATCAAACCAAATCTGATTGGGATTGGATATCACTCATTCCAGCGATCTTAAGTGACGGAGAAGGTAGATCTTAAGTGACGGAGACATTCGGCTGTAGCGGAACTGCACTTGTTTGAGGAACCAGCGTCATCACCGAAATCAATTCCATCAGTTCAATATATGCCTTGATATCCACTTGGTCAGCTAATAGCATCTCTCGATATTGCTGCTTGATCTGAGTCAGTTTTTGTAGCGCCGCCTGGGGATCAAGTTGCAGTGACGCTTGCCAATCATCTAGCAACAGCAGAGTATCAAGCACAAACCGTTTGCGTCGCTGTTCTAGAAGGTTGCGGCACTGATCGGCGAAGGTTTGAGTTTTTTGCCGCACTTCCTCATAGGCTTCTGACGCGATCGACCCTTCAATAAACATCAAGCGATGTTCCTGACTCAGTTCTTCGATGCCGTCGATCGCGAGTTGAGCATCGTGGGGCAGCAGTTGCCTTAACTCGTTCATGCGTTTTGAAGTCGAGGCAACCAGTTTTTTAGAGCGATCGCGCCGCAGCTTTTGCAAGAGCAGTCCAATACTGGTAGTGCCAATCAAAATCACTAAGCCAGCTTGAAGGTCACTGTTGTTTTCCCAATAGCGAATCCAGGCATCGCGGGGATCGCCCTGCTCATAGACCACTTGGGCAGATGGGTGAATGTAGAACAACCCCTTTTGTAGGAGCGATCGTGGATCTCCCGTCTGAAGATCTGGATAGAACGGCGAAAACTTGCGCGATGTAGACAGAATTGCCCAAGTCAAAAGCCCAACTTGTTTATCGTCAACATCAGAACGGGTGACTAAAACGGTTGCTGTTGACAAAGTAGGGATGTCTTGAGCCGGAACCGCTGGACGCGCTGCATAAGTGCCCATTGGAATCGTGGCGGCTTGATAGCTACCCGGATCACGAGTCGTCAAATAATTAATCACTTCTGGCGGCATCGGCAACAGTCGCAGATTAGGATTACTGGCTAACCGTTGCCGGAGTTTTTCACTCGCTCCCAGGCTGCCGACATAAATGGCTGCATCGACTTGACGGGTTGCCAATCGCTGAAATACCTCGTCAAAGCTAGAGCTATCTGCACGCACTTTTAGCTTGATCGAAGCCATCAATTGATCTGCCGTAAACCGAATGCCGCTGCCCTGTGACCCCATACCCACTCGTTTTCCCTCTAAATCGGTCAGCGATCGCAGCTTAGAGTCAGCCTGAGTCATCACATGAATATGCTCATTTGCCAGAATTGCGACGGCTTGCACCCTGCCCTGACGCATCACGTCGCTGACCACATCAAGCTGCACCAGCGCAAAATCGGCTTGACGATCGAGCAACCGCTGCAAGTTTTGTCGCGACCCTTCAGAACTGAGGTTTTGCACGCCGATTCCCACCGTATTGCGCGTAGAAACGCCAATCTGTTCAGCTAAACGGTTATAGTAGTTGCCTGTGGTGCCGCTAGAAATCACGATGCGATTGGGCAAACGGTTACAGCTATTGACCCCCATCAGGACGATCGCGCAGATCAACGGGTGAAGCGGAAAGTGCTGCCAAAAGACTGCATTGAGACAACGCCGTGTCCGCAACCTGGAACGTTTCAACATAAACAAGGCTGCTAGAGTATCAGCATCTTAGCTAGGTCAGAGTTTCCTAGCAAGCGATCGAAGATTGTGTGGAATCTAGACAAGCTCTCATCGGTGATGCTTAAATCTATGCAGCCTTGAGTGAAGAGACATAACGACGCTAGAAAGGATTCGCTCCTGGTCGCGCAAGACCGAGTAGGATGGCGATCGCAAGTGTATCCAGATTGCCAGTCTAGAGGATGATGTCGTTAATAATAGTGGAATGTCTTTTGCCGAAAGTGCCCCAACAAGCTGATAGACTTGCAGCCGATGAGACAGATCAAGCTGCTTGACGAGTCCATAAATTTCGCCCTCATAGGTGACGGCTTCTGAAATAGTGTCTGCACCATAAAACCGAAAGGGAGATAAAGGCTTTTCCTGAAGAATGGTTGGCAGCTTGGAGGGGAAAGCTACCCCTGCCTTAAACCCTAGAAGGTCAAAAATTCTCTTTTTAACTTCAGCCAAATTTTCTTGCTCATAGTGATTTTTTCAGGCTCTTGACAAATCTGAGTTAGGGCTTCTAACTCCCATATTTTTGTAGTTAGCTCTAATTTTGTTTGATAAAGATCACTGAGAACTTGATTGAAATTTAGCTTAATAAGCACCGAATCGAATGAGTCTTTTGTTAAAGAATGACTGACTCGATCGACGTTCTGATGCAAAAACTTGTGGATATAGTATTGAGAAAACGGTGATAGATGCATCGCCGATTCCCTTGTGTAATGGGTTATGAATCACGCAAGAATACTAAATAAATATAAATGAACTCTTTAGAAAACCGTTTAAGTAGTAATTCCGAAAACGCTTCTCTAGAACTCTGAGAACTCAGTAGAAATAAAAATTTTGTGTCGATGGAAATAAATAATAAACCCAGCGCACTTTAGACTTTCTTTAGAGGGACAGTCCACCGTTCTGTAGACTGTCCCTCTAAGCGTTAAAACTGTCCGCGAGCTTGACAAAACTTACGACTCCGATCGGACAGCGGCTCTTGCCATGAGTAAGCAAAATGACTGATTGAACTCACCTGCGGATTTGCCTGTCGAATTGCCTCCATCTGCACCTCTAGAGGCGGACGATTGCTAATTGACTGCTGCCAGATTCCAGCTAAAACGGGCTTTACCTGCGTCCCTGAGGGCGCTTGACCTACCACACGCCGTACTTGATTGACGATGCAGGCTGCGTTCCCACACACTCCATACGCCATCGGGTTCCACTCTAGAGAAGCGGGAAAGCGATCCCACGGCTGCAAGCGCGAATCAAAGCCTTGTCCCACATTTTGATTGCCTTCAGGAAAGAAAACGGCTCCTGTGGGGATGCCGAGTCGTTGAGCAGGTACCACCGCTTCTGTGAGAAAATCGACCACTCCTTGCATCGCGTGGGCGACGCTAAACCGCCACAAGTCTGCTTGCAGAATCGCCGCTCGACGAGCGATCGGGGCGCGATTCTCATTCAAAGCCGGGGTGCGCCCCTGCCACATCGGAGGGTCGGGCTGCTGGGGATATAGTTTGTCGATCGCCACAACATCAGCCGAACTAACAAAACCTCGCTTGATAAAGCGCTTGATCAACTCGCGTCCTTTATCATTTAAAGCTCGTCTCAGCATGGCTTGCTGCGCGGCATCTCCATAGATCCACAGGTCTTGAACTTTGCTGGCGATCGAGGCGCTCCCTCTTCCGCGTGGGTAGCGAATGTAGTCAAACAACATTCCATCAGGGCGACGTTTTGCAACCGCTTCGACCAGTTGGGCATAGTCTTGCCGCGCTTGCAGACTATAGGGGTCGATAAACGCTTCGTTGGGGTTGAACAAGCCCAAGTCAGTGCTCAACCCCGCGATCGAATTGACCGTTAAGCTCGTTTGCCCCTGCCCATTTTTGGCGAGAGCGGCTTCTCGATCGGGGCGAATGGCGTAGCTATAGCCAAAATTCATGCTAAACATCCACGCATACACCGACAGTCCACGCGCTCGACCTTTTTGAATTGCTTGCGCCAGCAGATCGATGTTTTCTGACCCTGGCAGCTTCACCACAGAACCCCAAGCTGTCTGATTATCGGCTTGAGGAAGCAACACCTGACCGTTATAAAAAACTTCAATGTTAATTTGGTTGTAGCCGCGATCGACGACGCGATCGAGCACTTCTTCGAGCGCCCCTGGCTGAACATCACAGGGGTAGAGCCGAATCCAGATAGCCTGAGTTTTGAGCCAGTTTTGATTCCGACAGTTGCGAAGTTGGGTTGCCTGTTCAGCAACCAGAGTTTGATATCGCTTTTGAGCGCCTTTATCGTTTTTTAACGCGGCTTTTCGAGCCGTATCTTTACGAGCGATCCCTTCTGCGGTTTGCTGACAGTAAGGAAGAAATGCTGCTTGGGCTGGATGGCTCCAAACCCCCTGACTAATGAGATTGGTTGCCACGATCGCGCTGACAAACCCTCGATAGAGATACCGATATCCCTTAATTTTCACAGATTGCCCAAATCCCATACAACGCCTAAAGTCTCCTCGTAATCTTACTGAACTAAACTGCACACATAATCTGAATTCAGGCACCCCGATCGTCAGTTGCTAAACGCTGCATCGCCCAAAAATTGGATACAAAGATATAGATTATAGGGGATGGGCACAAATATCACCCTGATGCTCAAGTTCTGTCGATTGAGAGATTTTGAGTTCTCTAGCTCGGTCGAGACGCCTTGCTCGGTTGTCTAGTGCGTCTGCTTTTTTGGGAAAACTAGCTCTGCAAGTTTAGAAAGGCTGCGTCAGTGTCAGTTCCCCTATTTTTCCCATCTTCACCCAAACATTACACTCACTTCGCGAATCGTTCAAAGAAACGATGGCTTCGTCGGCTGCTAGTTAGGCTAGCGGATTGGAAGCGGTTGCTGGTTCGTATTTCTAGATAGGATAAACAGGAGTCATTTGTGCAAAATTTTAGTTGCTTTGTGCTTCAGATCGCCCAACATTTGTGACAACCGCATCGACACGCTCTCTAGAGTCTTGGGACAATTTTATGGATCTCCGTGAAGCAACCGATTTAGATTTTTGTGAAGCCGATCGTTCTCTTCGTCAGCTTTTGGCTCGATCGCGGGGTGACTCATCAATAGCCGCAGAACTCTGGATTGAACGCTTTCTCAATCGTCTTGCCACGGGGTTTAATCACGGCTTAAGTCAAGCAATCCCCACTCTTGAAGCGTCACTTTGGCAGAGGCTAGCCGATGAATTGAGTCAGGCGTTGGGAGACACGATCGCGATCGCTTTCCCCACCCCAGATCCTAACCAGTTTGAGGTTCAGCATTCTGCTTTTGTCCCAAATCCACCAGCCAGTTGTCTAGAGTCTGGCAGTGTCATCACCCAATCTAAGTTGAAACATCTTCAGGCTCAAGGTTGGCAAAGTGCCTGGAGAATTGACGACGCATCAAGCTCGATCGCTTGGCTGATTGCAGTTCCATTGTCGCTGACGATCGTAGGGGAATTTGAAGATACTTATTTCGTACAACTGCGCTCAACATTGGTGCAGCGATCCATTACCCAAGCCGTGCAAGCAGTGCGACAGGCGCGATCGATGCAGCAACTTCAGCAGCAGTGTCAGCAGTTGAGCGATCGTAACTGCGAACTCACTCAAACCAGCCAGTTAAAAAACGAGTTCTTAGCCAACACCAGTCACGAAATTCGCACGCCCCTAACCTCAATTTTGGGCTTTACTCACCTGCTGCGAGAACAGGGCTATGACTTTGACAATGTGCGTCACCACGAATATCTCAAGATTATTCTCAGTAGCGGTCAGCACTTGTTAGCCCTGATCAACGACATTTTGGATTTGTCTAAAATCGAGGCAAACCAGCTAGACCTGCAGCAGGAAGCGATCGACGTTCCTCAACTGTGTCAAATGGCTTTAAAGCTGGTGCGAGAAAAAGCGGACGATAAGGGACTGTTGCTGCGGCTAGAGATCCCAGAGCCGCTGCCGATGCTGATTGCTGACCCGCTTCGACTCAAACAAATGCTCTTTAACTTGCTGTCAAACGCCCTCAAGTTTACCACTCACGGATCGGTGGGGTTAGACGTGCGTGTGGTCAATCACGAGATTCAGTTTGCAGTGTGGGATACGGGGAAAGGCATTTCTCGCGAACAGCAGAGTCTGTTGTTTAAACCCTATGCTCAACTGCCCAACGTCGAAGGAGAAGGGACAGGCTTAGGGCTTTTTCTGACCAAAAAACTGGCTGAGCTTCACAGCGGATGGGTGACGATGCAATCTGAATCAAACCAGGGGTCTCGATTTACGATCGGACTTCCTTTGCTGCAAGAAGCTACAAAAGAATGGCTTGTGACCGATCCGATCGTGCCTTCTGCGACTGTCAGTGCTACTAAACAGACGTTCTCTCTCCCTGTTCCTCGCCTAGAAAAGAGACCCTTGCCAAGGGCAAACCGCCCCTACAACATTCTTTTAGTCGAAGACAACGTGCACAATGCGCGACTGGTGATTACCTGTTTGTGTAAGTTGGGCTATGAAGTCACTTGGGCAAAAGATAGCGCTGAAATGTGGCACTCGTTGAAACAGCCATTTCCGGCGCTGATTTTGATGGACATTCATTTGCCGGGTGCCGACGGGTTGACCTTAACGAGACAACTGCAAGCCAATGATCAGTATCGGGAGATTCCGGTGATTGTGCAGACGGCAATGGCGATGAAGGGCGATCGAGAACGGTGTCTTGAGGCAGGCGCGATCGATGGTTGTGTCGCAAATACTTTTTAGTGACAAACGAAGTATCTCGTTCGCGTTCCGTTAAGCGCTAATTCCAAAGAGTTCTTCGATAAACTTTGCTTGA
>NZ_LXYR01000082.1 GCF_001650195.1 Phormidesmis priestleyi BC1401
ACATGGTCTCGGGGAACGGCACAATCGTGTCCATCAAGGGCGATCCGTCAGTGAGGTCATTCAACTCTGATCCATGGGCGTTGAAGAAAACTATGTCCATGAGATGCCACGATTGTCCTACGCGTTCGGTTGGGAGCTACTGAAGAGCAGATTCAAGCACTCCAACCTGCCTTCTTTACAGCCTACCTTGCACTCAATACCGACAAGATAACCGATGATCGAGCGACCGTTTCCCGAAGGTTAACACCTGCCCGGTGGGCGTACTCTGCTGATATCTTGGAGCAGAAAACCTTGTTCAGGCAGTTGAAGCAGCAATTCCAACAGACTCACGAACCCGCGGGCGGCAGAGAAGTGATCTAGGCAATCAAATTACTCTTGACGCTTACTTTGTCGATTCCAATGAACAACAAATGAACGGAACGACGGGAGCTTTGCTCGCGCTTTGACCCGAAACACCCAGCTTCCAGATACCATCCGTGGTACTCCGCTGCCGTTTGACTCAACAAGTTTAGGTCAATTTGAGATCGTTCCGATCGCAGTGCCCGCCGCACGACATTGCGGAGAATATCGTCCAACAGCCCTAAATATCCGCGTGTCGATACGCCCAAAATCTTCTGCATTGGCGCACTGGTCCAATATACTTTGAGTTCGCAAAGTTGTATTTCTAACGTTATTTTAAGTGTCCTTTAGGATTAGATTGAGAAATAAAAATTTCATTTTGCTTTCACTTCTTCTGGCACTATAGTTTTTCGATCGCTAAATCTCGATCTCGCACTCTATATCAACCACGATCGCTAACTGACTTCCTGACCCGCCGCTCGAATTCTTTGACTCATCGCTTTGGGTTCTGCTTACGCTAAGATTTCGGTTCCCAGTCCTTAAGCATGAGCACGAGTCAGAAAAATCTCTTTGCTGGGCTGAAGTTGGTAAACCCAAACATCACGTTGGCTAAGGAGTGTCTAAAACAGTGACATCAACGAGCGGAGTGACGTTAAATCCTTGATTGAGGAGACGAGTTTGAATGGCTTGAGTTAGACGATCGCGAATCTGTTGGGAAGGAACAGAGCTTCCAGCTTGGCGTTGAACATAGACCTGAGCGAGCAGTGTACTTTGATCTGCGATATCTGCACGGGTAAAACGAACATTCGCTTCGACCAATCTCGCGAGTCCAACTTGTTCGACTGCTTTTTGAACTTCCGCATTCGCACGTTGAGCGCGACTAGAACGCTCTAACCGAGGAGAGTTAGAAAACTGCCACGTCAGCAGCGCAGCTAACGAGAGAGCGGACACGCCCAAAGCAGTCGGAAATACCTGCTTTTTCCCTCGTGAATAGCGGCTTCCCTGCGTGGTCAGTCCATAGAGTCGAAAAATCGATGAAGCAGATAGATGAATCCCAAAGAGTTGCAGAAAGAGTAGAAACAGTCCAGAGACTGCCATATCCCATCGCCCGATCGCACTCGCCATACCAATAATGCCAGCGGGCAGAGCAAGCGAGGCAGCAACCAACATCCCAGCCGCCGCGCCAGAGACCAAACTACTGCGCTCCGACTGAACTAGATTCAATGCGCCAGCCGCGCCAGCCGCTAACGGCAACAAAACTGCGACGGCTGAAACTTGGCTACTGTCTAGCATTAAGCTTGTCGCACTTTGCTGCTGAAGCAACAAACTCAGTAGGAATGTGATCGCGATCGTCACGAGCAAAGCTGAAAAATAGCGTGAAACGCTCCGCCCTAACAGTTGTAAATCTCCGCGTGCCGTTGCGATTGCCGTATTCATCGCAGGTCCTGCAAAGGGAGCAATCAGCATTGCAGCTACCAGTAAATAGCTTGTGTTCGGGTATAACCCAATCCAGACGATAACTCCGGCAACTGCGGCATAAGCGAGAAAGCTGCGCCATGATCCCACACTTTGCAACCCAGATAAAAAGATCTCGATCGGGCTGCGAGATGTAACGTTCTTAACTTGTTGCGGAGCCTCAGAAGCCGGGGGACGCAAAGCTATTACCCCCATTGGGAGTAGCGTAATGTGGACATCTGATAATTGTTCTAGCTTGGCGAGCAGATCTTCGACTTTTCGATTGGAGACGTGAGCGATCGTGAGATCGATCGCTTGTTCTGCGTTTTGTGCTTCCGCCATCGAAACATTAACTGCATCACACGACTTTGCGATTTGCAGTACTGATTCACCTTGCCCTTGTGGTACTTGAATGATTAATTGGCGCATCTTCGGAATTGCATCGCTTCTTTTGACTGCTGATTTTATTTAGATTCACGCGAGATAGCGACACTCTAAAGTCAGATGCTATTTGAATGAATTAGAATGCCATCGTCAGATATAGAAGAGACTACTCCTAAGTCTTCCTGAGACAATACCTACCCAAACAGAAGGTTTCTTCGAGCTTTTGAGGGATATTTTTCTGTGAGCCGCAAATGCTAGCATCTGAGAACTGTGGCAGCAAAATTTAAGTGACGTATGCCTTCTAATCCAACCCCTGAACAGCAGCAATCCTTTCGAGAGCGCAGCGAGATTCTTCAACAGTTTGATGACTGGCTGGAAGCACCCATGATTGTTCTAGGATTCGCCTGGTTTGCTCTGCTGATCGTAGAGTTGATTTGGGGGCTAAACCCCTTTTTAGAGAGCATTGGCATCACCATTTGGGTTATTTTTGTTCTCGATTTTACCTTAAAGCTAGTTTTAGCTCCTCGCAAAATTAGCTATCTGCAGCACAACTGGCTCACGGCTTTCTCACTGTTTTTGCCTGCGCTGCGCGCCTTTCGGATTTTTAGAGTCATCCGTTTACTCAGGGGTGTTCGAGCAGTTCGCAGTTTACAACTGCTACAGGTTCTCGCGCGCACGAATCGAGGAATGCGATCGCTCAGTGCCAGTTTTGGTCGGCGTGGGTTTGGCTATGTCGTCGCACTCAGCGCGATCATGACATTGGTGGGAGCGACGGGAATTTACACCTTTGAGCGAGATGTGTCAGACGGCGCGATCGAGAGTTATGGAGCGGCGCTTTGGTGGTCAGCAATGCTGATGACAACAATGGGATCAGACTACTTCCCAAAAACACCAGAAGGGCGAATTCTTTGCCTTTTGCTATCGCTGTATGCATTTGCGGTGTTTGGGTATGTGACAGCAACGCTTTCAACATTCTTTATCGGTCGAGATGCTGACGATGATCAAGGAGAAATTGCCGGAGAGCGATCAATGCGGGCACTTCAAGTAGAAGTTTCAGCCCTACGGTCAGAAATTCAAGCACTGATTCGTCAAAGTCGCGATCAAGAAACCCAGTAGCCTAAGAACCATTTTATGAACCCAACTAAATTAACAATACTCCGGACAAAATTTGAGCAGATTTTAAGGCTCAAACCCTTATTCTGCCGTGGACAAGATCTTTTTTTCCAAGTCAGAGGCAGAGCTAACTTTGAAAAAATAGCTCGATCCTTGAACCATAAACTCTGAAAGCCTTGTGGAACCGTTCAAAAAAATGTCCGGAGTATTGAAATTAAGTAAACTTTGGAATTTGCTGCACTCTAGCTTTTGGTTCATTCCAACGCTGATGGTAATTAGTGCGATCGCGCTTTCATTTGCGGCGATCAATTTTGATCAATCGTCAGACTCCAATATCATCAGGAAGCTTGCATGGACATACTCATTGGGTTCGAGCGGCTCACGGGCGATCTTATCTACAATTGCCGGATCGATGATCACAGTTGCAACCACTGCCTTCTCGATTACGATCGTCGCGCTTCAGCTTGCCTCTTCCCAGTTTGGTCCGCGACTGTTGCGGAACTTCATGCAAGATACAGGCAATCAGGTCGTATTAGGAACATTCATCTCTACATTTGTCTATAGCCTGCTAGTGCTGCGAACGGTTAACGGAATTACAGAAAACCAGTTTGTGCCTCATCTTGCAGTTACAGGGGGGATTGTCCTCGCGATCGCGAGTGTAGGGGTGCTGATTTACTTCATCCACCATGCTGCCTCATCAATTCAGGTCGACCAGGTTATCACTAGAGTGGGTCATGATCTCGCTGATGGCATCGATCGGCTTTTTCCAAAAAAGATTGGACAAGATATCCTCAAACATCAGCACGGTGCGGATGATATTCCAGCCGATTTCGATCGCGACTTTCAGCCCATTCACTCTCAGAAAAGCGGCTATGTTCAAGCGGTCAATGAGCAGCAGTTAATGCAGATCGCAACAGAGAACAATCTTCTACTCTATATTCAACATCGCCCAGGGAAGTTTGTCGTAAAAAATAGTTCGCTTGTGCAGTGTTATCCTGGAGCGCAGGTTAACAAGCAGCTCGCTAAAAAAATTAGCGGCGCATTTGTTTTAGGATTACAGCGCACAGAACAACAGGACGTAGAATTTTCGATTGATCAGCTTGTTGAAATTGCTGCACGCGCCCTTTCGCCCGGAATCAACGACCCATTCACAGCGATTCGATGTATTGATCAACTGACTGCATCGCTTTGCTATCTGTTGCAGAAAGAGATTCCCTCTGCCTATCGCTATGATGATCATAACCACCTCCGGGTGGTTGCTGAACCTGTTACATTTGCACACGTGACCGACGCTGCCTTCAATCAGATTCGGCAGTATGGGAAATCTAGCGCAGCCGTCACGATTCGACTGCTCGAAGCGATCGCCACGATCACTTCTTATACTCAAACCGTCGAGCAGCGAAAAGCACTACGCCGTCACGCCGATATGATTCAACGGGGTAGCCAAGAGGGTCTTTCTGAGGCACTCGATCGACAAGATGTTGACGATCGATATGATCGAGTTCTGACTGCGATCGCACAAACTAATGCAGCAAAAAACTAACCATGCACCGTGATATTTCTTCAGCTTTTTGTCTGGTAAAACAGTCCTGCTATTTTCGGTAAAGCGAGAGTAGTAATTTTCAAAAATCTGATAGGTAGAGCAGCCTTTAGTTGGGCAAAGCTAAACATCGTTCTAGACCAGCACTCAAAAATGAAAATCGAGTGAATTTTTTGACGCTCAAAGGGAGGAAGCTATGAGGAGGTAAAAGCCTTTATAGTAAGCAGCGAGAGCGTAATAGCTCTGCAAATAACGCAACAATTTAGTGGGCGAACTATGACTGCTACCACACAAATTTGGCTTTGGATTGCTTTTATTGGCATGGCACTGGGTTCGGTCGCATTTGGTTTGAAAGCGGCAGGACAGCGGCATCGAGAAGGCATGGAATTCTCAATGGTCAGCTTCTTCATCACGCTGTGGGCTGCCACGATGTATCTGAGCATGATCCTGAGCGAAACAGTACTATTTGACTTCAAAGGGCAACACATTCTATTTTGGGGTCGCTATCTGGATTGGGTGATCACAACTCCATTGCTACTGCTAGATCTAGGAATCATCTCAGGAGTTCGACCGAAGCTAATTCTGGGAGTCATCGGTGCTGATGTCTTCATGATTGTGACTGGGTTTATTGCAACGCTAGAAGGTGCGCCTACAAACTACCTTTGGTATGCGATTAGCTGCGGCGCGTTTCTTGCTATTCTAGGCGCACTGTTTACCGAGTTTTCTGATACGGCGCGGCTAAGAGATGGTAAAGTCAAACAACTCTTTCTAAGGCTCCGAAATATTCTGACCGTGCTGTGGTTTGGTTATCCGATCGTGTGGCTTCTAGGTACAGAAGGACTTCAGACCATCAACGTTGGGTTTGAGACGGCTTGCTATGCAATTCTCGATCTGTGTGCGAAAGTTGGATTCGGTCTTGTTCTAGTCTCAGCAGGTCGAGATGTTTTATCCGAAGCAAGCAGCGGCGAGCGTCGGCAGCAAGTGGCTGAGGCTTATCTAAACGAACCTACTTCTCGCCGTTAAACTCAGAGAGCAAAATGCGGGTGTCGTTTTAGCACGAGAGAGGCAGCCGGATTATGAAGTAACTGCCCTGTCCCAGTTGACTTTGTACTTCAATACTGCCTTGGTGTGATTGAACAATGATCTGCGCGATCGCAAGTCCCAATCCTGATCCTCCAGTTTGACGAGAACGATCTTGTTGCACTCGATAAAAGCGATCGAAGATACGGTACTGCTCTTCAGGTGCAATTCCAATCCCTGTATCCTGTACCTCAACGATCGCATAATTTTCACTTTGGTTCAGAGACACAATTACTCTACCACCCGCAGAGGTTGCTCGAATCGCATTGTCAATTAGGTTGTAGACCAGACGATAAAGCTGATCTTCATTTCCTACAACCTTGACAGGCTCTGGTGTCTGAGCGTTCAGCGATACTTCGGCAGCAACTGCCAAGACTGCAAGTTCCTCAACTAGATCGTTAATCAAATCATTCAGACAACAAGACGTGAGTTGCCTCGCAGTTTCTTGATGTTCCAACCGGGCAAGAAGCAGCAGATCTTTAACTAGCTGAGAGAGTCGAGTGGTCTGACGCTTGAGCGTGTTTAGAGGTGAGCTTTCTTGCACAGAAGCGGACTGGCTCAAGGATGCTTGCAGCAGTGCAGCCTCGATTGTTGCCTGCATCGCCGCGATCGGGGTTCGCAGTTCATGAGCAACATCCGTCGTAACCTGACTCATCTGCTGGTAAGAGCGGTAGATTGGCTGCATGGATAACCCAGACAGCCACCAGCTTGATCCTCCAATCAGCACCAATGCCACTGGAAATCCCAGCATCATCGTCAACCGCAAGGTAGCAAGATGCTGATCTAGGTCGGTCAGCGATCGCCCCACCTGCAAATAGCCCCACGGTTGATTTTGAGTTTGTAGCAGCAGCGAAACTTGCCGAAATTGTTCTCCTGAAGAAGTTCTCCGGGTCAGCCAGCGAGTTTTACCATCGGTTAGCGGCAACTCGCTTAAAGGTAACCCCGCGATCGCAACAGGCGTATCTAACACCTTCGACAAGCGGAGGTAATAGTGAATCGGTGCGGCGGCGGCGGAAATCCGGTGTTTAACCGATGGTGACTGAGGGCTGCATTGGGTTTGAGATTGACAAAGTTCGAGAGAGAGTTGGTGTGCCAGTTGCCGCAGGGGTTCTGATTGCTGCGAGACGGGTACAAGACTGTCATAAATCGCATCAGCAACTGATTCTAACCCTTGATCGATCGTCTCCTGGTATGTCTGTGCAACAACCTGATAGACTCCAAACCCAGACAGGCTCAAAATGCAGCCCATAACTCCTGCATACCAGGCAGCAAGGTTTAGGCGCGTTCGTTGAAATAGACGATTTTGCTTCATAAATTATTAGACCTCCTGCACGAATCCTTCGCCCTCACCCTAGTCCTCTCTCCAAGGAGAGGGAACAAGAGGTTCTAGCTCTCTTCTCCCCAGGGAGAAGGGTTGGGGATGAGGGCTTGCCCCACTGCGTGAGGAGGGCTGTCCAGATTCACGCAGGAGGTCTATTGACTAGCATTGAGGCGATAGCCAACACCATAAATGTTTTCAATTAAAGCATTGATGTTGTCATCTCCTAGCTTACGTCGTAGCAGTCGCACTTGTACTGCCACCACATTGCTAATCGGTTCTTCTCCAAGTTCCCAAAGCTGATTCAAAATTTGGTCACGAGTGAGAATTTGGTTGGGATGCTGCATTAAATACTCCAGCAATTGAAATTCTTTAGCCGTCAAAGCAACACTCTGTTTCTCGCCGTTCGATCGATCGCGAGTGACTGCATGAGTCGCGTAATCTAGCGAGAGCAACCCAATGCGTAGCTGTCGCGGTTGGAAATGGGGTGCTCGACGGTGCAACGCCCGCAGTCGCGCTAACAGTTCGGGCATTTCAAAGGGTTTTATCAGGTAATCATCGGCTCCGCTATCGAGTCCAATAATTTTCTCTTCCATCCTGTCTTTTGCAGTGAGCATCAAAACTGGTAAAGCGCTATTTCTTTCTCTCAGTCGTTTGCAGAGTTCAATCCCAGAAAGACCTGGTAGCATCCAATCGATGACAGCAAGCGAATACTGCGTCCAGTGATCTTCGAGATGGCTCCACGCCTGACTTCCATCCAAAAACCAATCTACGATGTAAGCCTGATGGTTTAGGACTTGTTTAATCGCGACTCCTAAATCTGGTTCGTCTTCGATCAATATCAATCGCATAGTTGCCAAAACAGTTGAGTTTGTTCGAGGTAATAACTGTGGCTATGACTGTGGCTATGACTCTAATCTACTTTAATTCTAAGATTATCCGCTTAACTTACTCAGTATGAAAGCAGCTAGGAAGCTGCAAACCCTAATGAGTCTAACAAAGCCATGCGCTCGCTCAAACGCCTCAGGGATTTTCGTGTCGGAGATCGTCGCCTTTTTAATATCACAAGCTAAGACTCACTTAAAGACAGAGCAAAATTTCACTACAGTTTCACTTTTAAGACATTACCGGAGTAACAGGCTGCATGAGAGAAACGATCGCGTCAGAAGATGCAGATTTATGCAGCAGTCCCACAATGCGATCGCTAGGTTGCCATACTTTTTTTGCAAGCATAATTCGTAGGTTCTGGTCTCGCTCGATTAACAGCGGCAGAAACTCACCTGATCCGATTAACATTTGCAATTCGGTTTGTTGTGCTGTGTAGGTCTGCGATCGCAAAACAATTTCGATGACTTGTGCCTGATCTTGATTGAGGTACTGATTCCACAGCTCCAGATCAATCTGGGGCGCAAAAGCAATCTGGATATTGGGCGCAATCACACTAAGATCTGTTCCACTGTCGAGTGGCGATTGAGACAAAATTGCAATCAAATCAGGGCGAAACAGTTCTGAAGCACGCTGCGCTAAAATTCCATTCAGTTCTGGATTATTTGACAGCCCTAAAAAGGTGCTAGACGAGGAAATCCCTTCTGCTTCCAACTCCTCTAAATTTAGGTAACTGCTAATCACAGGAGATTCTTTGAACTGAGACGAGTCTGCTTCGCTAGCATTCAAGTCAATCACCGCGATCGCTTCTCCTCTCTCTTGTAGTAACCGAGTCAGCAGTTTTGCTAAGGGATGGTCGCCCACAATCACGGTTCTCACCTGATTTGCACGCAGCCCAAGCCAATTTGCAACCCAGCTCGCTGTCAGTCCCTGAACAAACACGGTCATCAAAATCGTGAGAAACACCAGCGCTTTGAGGGCATCGCCACCACTCATCCCCTGCTTGCTCAGAGAAATTGCAAACAACGATGCCATTGAAGCCGCGACAATACCACGAGGAGCCACCCAGGATAAAAAGAATTGCTGTTGCCAGCTAAAGCCCCGATTCCAGGTGGAGACTAGAATATTGATCGGACGGACAACCAGCATCAGTGCTAGGACTGCTAAAACACTGTTCCAGCCCAACGCAACAATACTCGCGATCGACAGGTCAGCCGCTAAGAGAATAAATAAAACAGAGTTTGCAAGAATTCCCAACTGTTCATTAAACTGTCGCAGCAGCCGTTCTTCTGGAATACAGGCTGCTCGTAAAACCATTCCCATCACCACCGCGACCATGAGTCCCGACTCACTTCGGAGTGCTTGCGCCAAACTGAACGACCCCCACACGGTTGCTAACACGACTAAATTCTTCAATTCTTGGGGCAAAAATTGAGATTGCTTGAGCAGTAGGCTCAGTAACCCACCTGCGCCTAACCCAACCGTCAGACCGACTCCTAGTCTTAGAGCCAGTCCTTTTAGCACCAGCAGCGGGACGGTTGTACCGATTAAAACCAGCGGCACTTCGCGACTACTCAAAATAATGTTGAGGGTGATCACAGCCACGATCGCGCCAATCGGATCGATCAAAATACCCTCGCCCTCTAGAAGGGTTGCCACTCGTCGCTCAACTCCAACAAGTTTCAGTAAGGGAGTCACAACGGTTGGACCGGTGACTATCACCAATGAGGCATAGAGAAATGCGATCGTCCAGGGGAACTGACTTAACGTGTGAGCCGAGATCGCGCCCCCTAACAGCGTAATCACTGCCCCGATGGTAACCAGGTTGCGAAGACTCACCGAAACGCTGTTCAGCTCACGAATCTGCAAACTCAGCCCTCCCTCAAATAGAATGAGCGCGATCGAGAGAGACACAATAACTTCTAAACCGCTACCTAGAAGCGATGGTTCAAGCAACCCTAAGCCACTGGAGCCTAGAAGGATACCAAACAGCAGCAGAAAAATGATGCCGGGGATTTGAAGAAATTTGCCTAAAACCTGAGCCGCGATGCCAGCTAATACAGTCGTGCTAATCAGAGACGTAATGAGTAGAGAATCTTCCATCAAAATTTAGTCGTTCACAGTGAGGAGTAAGCTATACTGAGCATTTTAACCTTACCGTTGTGCGAGATCATCCCAATTTAGGCAGTTCAGGTCGCACGACAACCGTGAGTTGCTGGGGCGCACGTAGTCTACTGTGTAGTAAACCGTCGTGAATAGTACAGCTAATGCAGTTGCATAAATGAAGCGTTGCATCTTTGTTCTCCCATCAAACAGAGAGACATCTGCGTTCCCTACTGTTTAGCATGGCACCTCAAGGTGAAACTGGGGCGAAATAATCAACTATCAGATGATAGCGATCGCACGACTCAGAAATTCGACAAGCTACAGTACGTTTACTCAGATCTTGCACCAGTCCATTCGCTGCGGTTCTGTCCCGCCCGTGAATGCCAGAAACGAGAGAGTTTTAGTTCAGGTGCAAGATTTCAGTTTAACTAGAAATCAGCCGAGATCGTCTTGCTGCCGCGATCGAGCTGCCTCACATCTTATATTTCCAGGCTGCCAGAATTTCGTTTCAAGCTGCCAAGAGCAGGTTTTGAGAGTAGGATTTTAAAAAGTGTTTTAGGCTGTGATTCAGCGATTTTGTGTCTATTTGTTCTCAAGGTCTTTGATTAGCATCTTCATCTCATCAATCTCTCTGACTTGCGCTGCAATGATTTCTTGAGCAAGTTTCTTGACTCGTGGGTCTGAGAGATTCGCCCGCTCACTCGTCAGGATTGCAATTGAGTGATGTGGAATCATTGCCTTCATCCAGGCAACGTCCCCGATCGTTGCTTGGCTGCGGACGAGCCAAAGCGAGAGAGCGAATATAATGATGCTGCCAACGAAGATACTAATGTTTGTTTTTCGGTTTCTGTACATACTCAGCATAAATCCGAGCATGATGCCAGCCATTGATGCGCCCATCAACAGAGCCATGTAGGCTCTTGTCTCGCTGAAATAGATATGATCTAGGCGATAAGTATTCAGGTACATCAGCACAAACATCACGATCGTAGAGGTCGCGACCATCGCAGCAAATCTTCCATACTTGCCTGTAGACATTTTTTCGCTTCTCATACGTTTTTCCGTAGACATATGCCTCAATACTCCTTGATGATTTTGATCAATAGTTATTAGAACTTGGGTGCTTTTGCGAGTTCGTCTGCATAGACAGCACTCACTGCGGCTAAAAATGCACAGATTTATCGAGCTCACAGCAAGAGATTGTCTAACAAGTGTCCTCCCTCTTGCGAAAGAAAGATATTCTTACTTCAAAGTGAAAGCAACTTCATATCAACTATGAACGTGGAAATTCCACAAAGGAAAGCTGTCAGCGACAGGATGGAATCAACCTGAAATCGCAGTATGTCTTAAGTGTGATTTTTGTTGAATTGTTCTGAACTAAACAGATCCTCAGTAGTCTATAGAATCTGTTGACTAACCAGGTGAGACTTCATGGAACCCAGAACGAAATTGGGAGTCAGTCGTTCTTTGGCTTTATTCAGAGATAAGCTAGGAAGAGAACTTCGCTTTTATGGGATTTGATGCTCTCACTAGAAGCGTGATTCCTGCTGTTTCTGTCTCCAAATTGCGATGTTTGAGAAGATTTTGATCTGCACAGATTTTGCCGATGGCTTGCATCGCCTTGCCTGTTTTGTCGCCAGTCTATCTGCTGGAGGCATCAGGCAAATTGTTTTTCTTCATGTTGTGCCACTGTCAGAAGTCGGAATTATTCCCAAAGTTGATAGCGATCGCATCGAAAAAGCTGAAGCTCGACTCAAAAAAGCAGTCGGCGAACCCCCTTCCGAAATTGAGGTCAAGATCGAAGTACGATCGGGGCGACCCGTTGAAACCATTCGTAGCGTTGCTCGAAGCTATCAGTCTGAGTTAATCATGCTGGGGTCACAGGCGCACAGTTTGCTAACCGAAAAGCTAACTAGCAGCATCGCGGCTGATCTCTCGCACCAAACGACCATTCCGCTTCTCGTTCTTCGCCCTCAATTAATCGCTGCCCTTACTGGCGAAGAATTAGCCCTCCGTTGTCAACATCTGTTGCGCTATTTGCTGGTTCCTTACGATGGAAGCGAAACGTCTAATTCTCTGATCCAGCAAGTCAAACAGTTGGCTGAAAAACAGCCGAGTCGGTTTCTGGAGTGCTGTAGGCTGTGCTGGATTATTGATGGTCTACCGACTCAACCAGAGCGCGAAACGTTATCTCATGTGAAAGCCGATTTAGAAGCAGTAGATTTGCGGGTCGAGGCGGAATTTCATCGAGGAGCGGCGCTAACTGAGATTTTAGAGTTGGCTCAAATGGACGGGATTAGCGCGATCGCGATCGCGTCAGGCACGATCGGCACATTCCAAGAATGGTTTGTTTCCAGTACTGCGGCGGATCTGCTGCGCCAAAGCTGGTGTCCGGTGCTTTTCTTCCCCAGCAAACGTTGAACAGCCAAGATTTCGGCTGCTTCATTCCAGATTAGTGAGCCTCACATCAAACACAGGTGTTTCCACAATCTGAACGGTCGTTGACGCAAAGGCGACGCGCCCATCTGTGGCGAGAAATTCATCCAGGATGCGAGTGAACAGTTGATCTTTTTTGATGCGTCGCACTTTGTAATCCACTACATAGCGCAGCGTAAATTCTATCCAGTTATCGTTGGTGATCAGCGTGACGATCGGTTCAATCTTGGCATCTTCAATCAAGTATTTACGCACCAGTTTTTTCCACTCATCCTGAGCTTGAGGAACATATCCTCCAACGACTTCATCTGCGACCTGCTGAAGAATCTGTCTGGCTAACCGATGATCGCTGCCATACTTCACCGGGATCGTAATTTCATCCCAAACAAATGCAAAATCGGCTGAGTAGTTGAAAACAGGTGCTTTAAACACAAAACTGTTTGCGATCCGCACAATCCGCCCGTTGTATTGATCTGCCTTGACCCATGCACCAATTTCCATCACCGTCGTTCGCAAAATGCTGATGTCAATCACATCGCCCATAATGCCACCTAGCTGCACTCGATCGCCCGGTTTGTAAAACTGTCCCGATGAGATGGCGATCCATCCAGCAAAGCTGGCAATCACCTCTTGCAGTGCAAACGCAATACCCGCACCTACAACCCCAAACACAACCGTAAGTTGTCCTAGTCGATCGTTGAAGACAATGGTGATGAACAGCGCAGTCACCAGATAGCCCACCAAGGTGATCATTTTGCGAAACCGATAGCGAATATCCGGATCGGGAATGAACTGCGAGAGGGCGCGGCGTGAGAAATGAACCACGAGATTGATCGCGAAGATGCCAACGATCGCAATAATGAACTTCACAACTGTTGGATCGGATAACCACTGCTGAGTCGGTGCTGTAATACTGTCCATTAAGATGCTCAAAAAGATGGGTGTTTATTTTGTTTCAAGTTCCCGAACTGTTGGAAGGCGTTTGCTGATTAGGTTGAGTGGACTGTCCATTGGATGAATCTTTCGGATCGCTCAGAGATGTAATTTTAAATCCAGGAGCGGTGTAACCACTGGGTAGATAGTTCTCTGGAATTGTGTTTTGGTTACCATCCCGGACTGCGCGGTAGTGAGGTGACAGAATCTCAATTCCGACTTCGTTGCATTGATCTTGAATATTTTGATGCAGTTCTGAATAGATTTTTGCCATGATTGCAGGCTGGTTAGTGTAAGCATTTAGCTCATAGCTAACATAGAAATCATCCAAGCTGGTTTGCAGAATAAAGGGAGCCGGATTTTGTAAGATGTGCTGAGTCGCATAAGCGGCTGCAATCAAGGTTTCGTGAACTTTACGCCAGGGCACGTCATAGCCCAATGTCACCGTTGTGTGCAAAATCAGCGGGGTTTCGGTTGCTGCTAAAGCACTGTAGTTGATCACCTGGCTGTTGAGTACGGTTGAATTGGGAATGGTGATCACAACATTCTTGATCGTCCGCAACTGTGTTACTAACAAAGTCTTTTCGAGCACATCCCCGATCGCCTCTCCCACTTTGATGCGATCGCCTTGCTTAAAAGCGCGGGTATAGATCAAGATTACACCTGCAACCATGTTGGCGATCGCAGAAGATGATCCGAGCGAAATCAACAAACCTAAAAACAGAGAAACGCCCTGAAATGCGGGGGATTTTGCGCATGGAAGGTAAGGAAATGCGACGACGGCAGCGAGTGCAATAATCAAAACGGTCATGAGTCGATGCGTCGGCTCTGCCCATTCTGGATAAAACCAGGGAAACGCCTGATCTCGACCTAACTGAACAAACAGCAGCTTTGTAAAGCGAAGAATGTAGTAAGTTACAACGGCAATGAATACAACAATTACCAGATTGGGCAAGTAGCTTAAAAAGCCTTCCCAAAAGCTGACTATAGTGGCTAACAGATTGGCAACGATCGCCGATCCGAGTCGCTTTGTCCAAGGAAAGAAACTCAAGATCAGCGTGAAGTAGAGTCCCAAGATTGCCAGTCCAATAGCCAACCGAACCCACTTCACAATCTGAGTCAACAATATAGCGACCTGAGAAGCTGAGAGCTGAAGTGGACCCCCAAGACTAGACAGTTTTCAGGGGATGAATAAGCTAGGGATTCAGATTCTCAGATCCATTCAGTTTCGTGTTCAAGATCTCAATTGCTTTATCACTCACTTCGTTTCTTTAGATTATCACAATACACTTGATTTGGTGTCTGATAATCTAATCCTTGATGTGGACGAACTTGATTGTACCAACGAAACCACTGTTTGACCTCTTGCGTTAAATGTTGACCATCCTCGAACGCTTTGAGATAAATCAACTCATACTTTAGACTCCTCCACAATCGTTCGATAAAGATGTTGTCGTGGCAGCGCCCTCGACCATCCATACTAATCTGAACTCCAGAGGCTTTCAGACAGTCTGTAAAGGCGTTCGCTGTAAACTGTGCCCCTTGATCCGTGTTAAAGATCACAGGTGGGGTGTAGTTGGATAAGGCTTCTTCCAACGCCTCCACGCAAAAGTGAACTTCTAGAGTGTTGGAGATCCGCCAGGACAAGACGTGACGACTATACCAATCCATC
>NZ_LXYR01000083.1 GCF_001650195.1 Phormidesmis priestleyi BC1401
TATGGATCAAAGTACCACGAAGGAAATCCTGCATACCCTTCATCGGGCTGTTGGAAGCCTACCCTGTAATCTTTGATTCAGGGTAGGAGTATGTCACAACTCCAGCACTGTAGGCATTAAAGCTATAGGCAAAAGTTGATTTTTGAGCATCTGGTGGCTTGAGTCTGCGATTAACTTCGCTTGCAAATGGCACTTGAAAACGACCCAGTTCTTCAGGCAAAAGGACGTAATGTGGATTTGGTTCAACCACAAATTTTGAGCATTTTTTCGCGATTTCCGCCCGATCGAGCAGCGACTCTACTTCATCTAAAGTTTGCTGATTTAAGTAGATCGAATTTGCCCCCAATGGAAAGACTTTTCGAGAAAGATTTCGCAAAATGTGACCTGGACAATTGCGATTATGGAACGAGTTATTCAACACAAAAGCTCCGCCAGGTTTGAGGACACGAGCCGCTTCTAGCAGCAGCTTTTCGACTTTTTCTGTTTGAATGTGCATCAACACCGCGTTAGAAATAATTAAATCTACTGAATTATCATTGAGTGGCAAAGTCTCTGCGGAGTCGCAGATTAAAGTAAACTCTGCGGATGGATAGAAATCATAGGTCTGTTTGAAATAAATCAATCGCCTCAATAGAGGTTCTGAAATATCAATTCCATAGTATTGCCTGCAAGAGAGAGTCTTTTCTTTTGAAAGATTGATCGAAGCTCTACCATAGCCGCAGCCAATTTCAAGAATTGTTTCAAAATGACGATCGTGAGGAAATCGATTCCAAAGACCGCCAATTTTTCCGGTGATTTGCTGATAGTCAATCGTTCTTAAAGCAGCCTCACCGAGTTCTTCAGCTTTGTGAGTTTGATAATAGGTTGACCCAATTTTGTCCCACAACTGCTTTTGTCCAACAGCACTCAAAGCCTCATAGTCGTTTGGAAAAAAAATCCCATCATGATGTTGAAAATCTTCTTGAAGTTGGGGGCTGATCGAGATAGACATTGTAGGTAGCTCCGAAGGTTAAATCATCAGTGACCATGAACCTCTAACAAGCATTTGATGACGGCGGAGGTTAGATTTAACTAAACTTCCTAAAAGTCTACTGACCTTGTTCAGGGTTTTAGGACGATCGTCAAAAAATGACCCTCTCAGTGTTAACTCTAATGTAATTCTGTGTCAAATATTTATTGGTTAAGATGACCGATATGAGGTCTAAATAGGCAGACTCAAATTCCTCTTTAGGAGGGGTCGATCGCAGTTCAACAATCTCAGCTACGTTGATTCAATCCCTTCGATACACTAGAAAGATGGGGTCTACGATTCAACCATTACCGATCGACGTGGTGCACTTAATTGCGGCAGGAGAAGTCATTGACTCTCTAGCCGCCGTCGTGCGCGAACTGGTGGAGAACTCGATCGACGCGGGGGCGACTCGCATCACGGTGTCTCTCTGGGCTGACCAGTGGCGGATACGTGTAGCTGACAACGGCGCAGGAATGGATTTAGAGGCTTTAAAGCAAGCCGCCCTACCTCATACAACGAGCAAGATTCACGATCGTCAAGACCTCTGGAATATTCGCAGTCTTGGTTTTCGGGGCGAGGCGCTTCACAGCCTGTCGCAGCTATCGCAGTTCGAGATTCTCAGCCGCCCTGCCACCGCAACTCAAGGTTGGCGAGTCTCTTATCGTGCGGACGGAACCGCTACTCAGGTCGAAACGGCGGCGATCGCGCCTGGGACGATCGTTACCGTCGATCAGCTTTTTGGCAACTGGTCAGCCCGTCGGCAAGGTTTGCCCGCGATCGCTCAACAGATTCGGGCAGTGCAGGCGATGATTCAGCAGATTGCGCTGAGCCACCCTCACGTTACCTGGCAGGTGCAGCAGAACGATCGAGAGTGGTTCAACCTGTGGGCTGGCGAAACTGCTCGAAAAATCTTGCCTCAGATTCTACGAGGGGTGCAGATTGGAGATTTGCAAGAAACCACGATCGAGGTGCCTATACCAGAATCGGGAGAGACCTCATCGCTCTATGTGCTGGCAGGTTTGCCCGATCGCTGTCATCGTCATCGCCCCGATTGGGTGCGAGTGGCAATCAACGGTCGATTTGTAGAGGTGCCGGAGCTAGAACAGACAATTTTGGGGGCATTTCGGAAGACCCTGCCGCGCGATCGTCATCCCGTCTGCTTGCTGCATCTTCAGGTGCCGCCTGCTCAGATTGACTGGAACCGCCACCCCGCAAAAGCCGAGATTTATTTACATCATCTCAGTCATTGGCAAACCCACATTGTTGGAGCCATCGATCGAGTCTTGCGCCTCAAGCCTGAGTCACTCTCTGAAAGTCTCTATTCTGAGCGAGTCGGCAAGCTGCTTAAAACGGCTGAATCTGAAGGCGGCTATCACGTCGATCGAGAAATCCAGCTCTCATCGGATGCGGCTCCCCTGTCATCGGTGCGGGCGATCGCGCAAGTTCACAATCGCTACATTCTGGCAGAGCATCCAGCAGGGCTGTGGCTGGTTGAGCAACATATCGCTCATGAACGAGTGCTCTACGAACAGGTGTGCGATCGCTGGCAGCTAATTCCGTTAGAACCTGCGATTATTCTTAATCGCTTATCAACGGCTCAACTCGAACAACTCCAGCGATTAGGGCTAGACGTAGAACCGTTTGGTGAGCAAATCTGGGCAATTCGGACTGCCCCCGCGCTTCTTGCTCAACGAGATGACTGTGCTGAAGCCTTGACAGAACTCAGTTTAGGAGGAGACCTGCAATCTGCCCAAGTTGCCACCGCTTGCCGCAGCGCTATTCGCAATGGAACTCCGCTAAGTCTGACTGAAATGCAAACGCTGCTCGATCAGTGGCAGCAAACTCGCCACCCGCGCACCTGTCCGCATGGGAGACCGATCCATCTCTCTTTAGAAGAGACGACGCTGGCACGGTTCTTTCGTCGCCATTGGGTGATTGGCAAGAGCCACGGCATCGAACTATGAATGATTCGCAAAGGTGTAATCACGTCTGCACAAAATTTCAACTAACACATCTTTAGGATTTGCGTATTTGCGTGGCATAATTTCATGCAGAAACAAAACGCGAAAATTCTTTTTTGATGTGAGTGAGGAGTTTAATCAATGATTAGCATTCAGATGAACCAATGGAACCCCGCGATCGCCGGACTCGCCCTAATTGCCATAACCGGAGCGACCACCCCAGCGTTTGCTCAAACTCCAGCCGCCGTCCCGTCTCTGGTGGGTCAATGCCGCGAGGCAAAAGTGTCTACCCCACTTTTTACTCAGCGATCGTCCACGAGTGGCACAGTGTCTCTGCTGGCGACGGCTCAAAAAGTGACGCTAGCAGAAAACGCAGTCACCAACGGATTCATTCTGGTCAGTACGCCGAATAAGGGCTATGTGCAAGCGGTTAACCTCAGAGCCTGCACTGGCGTACAGCCACCGACTCCTGGCGATAAAGGGCTGTGCCGTCGCGTGACTCAACCTCTAGGCTTGGCGATTCGTCAAGCACCTAACACCACGTCGGCGATCGTCGGCGGCGCAGAATTAAACAGCCAAGTTTTCGTCACCACAAATCCTGCAACGGCTCAGACCGCTGCTGATGGTCGCATCTGGGTACAAATTGCTAAGCCTACGGCTGGTTGGGTTTCTAATGGATTTATGAACGCTCCGGGCAGCAACCTGGTCTACTGCAAGTAAATCAAACTTCTAGACTGACTTTAGGCAAGCTCAAGCCCTCAATAAAACCTGGGTCAGTCAGAGTGATCCAGGTTTCTTTTCGTCTGTTAGCATTCATCCCCTTTATTTACTGCGAGGATGATCTAAAATTTAGTGAACAATTTTGTAAAGCCTTTGGAAATTGCCTGATGAATAGAACCCTTTTAACACCGTTTAAGGCAGTGGTTGTCGCGTCAGTTGCCGCCCCCGAAAAGACGAGTCAGACGGTTCGTAAGACTAGCCCTAACTATAAAGTGATTGTGTTGAACGATGACTTCAACACCTTTGAGCATGTGTCAGAGTGTTTGCTCAAATATATTCCCAATATGACGGGCGATCGTGCCTGGAAACTCACCAATCAAGTGCATTTTGATGGACAGGCGACGGTGTGGGTCGGTCAATTAGAGCAGGCAGAGCTTTATCACATGCAGCTTGGCATGGAAGGGTTAACGCTGGCACCCCTAGAGACGGCATGAGCGCTAAAATTCAGAGGAGATTAGGCTAAGTACACTATGGGAAATTCTAGCGGCAGGGTAGTGCTCAATCATTCCACTCACATTCCTGGCTTGATTTCCCGATTAGAGAAGTTGACCAAACACGATGGCATCACGACCATTACTCCGGGTGTGATTGCGTCTGTCCGGTCTCATTCACCCCACTTTAAGCTAAAGGTGTCAGTGCCGATTCGCGGCGGGTTTAAGCTGATTGCTCGTCAGGGCAAGACTGTGCAAGAAGTTTTTATCTTAACAACGCTTGCTCAAGAGTTATTAGAAGCCGCGATCGCTCAGGTGTTGAAGAAATGAAGAGCGATCGCGACTTTTATCGCATTATTCAGTCTGTTTCGATCGCATCGAAATCCGGTGAAGCGGCAAACTAACGGCACAAGAAAACGTCAGTAGGTAGGAAAAGACAGCCGTAAATTTCAGGCTCAAAGTAGCAATCTCCCACTCAGGCGAAATCCAACTTTGGGCAGCTAGTGAAAGGCAGTGAACTAGCCAGTAAGAAAAGCTCATGGAGAACAACACATGGTTTGTGTTGTCGGAATCATCACTCTCGTCTTTGCTGTTAAATAAAATGTAAAGACCTGCAACGCTTGCAAAGTAGGAAAGAAGTTGCAAATACTCGTGCAAAACCAGATGGGTCATGGGTATCTTGTCAAAACTTACACTACCGATCAGTCTAAAGGATGAGAGATTTTCTTCTGAGAAATTCTTACAAACAGCAATATTTGATGATATTTAGTTACAAAACTAAAGACACTTTTGAGACGAATAACTGAATGGATTTACCGCTAATCTATCACCCTGGCTATGTTGCGCCGTTGCCACCCGACCATCGGTTCCCAATGGTAAAGTTCAAGAAACTTTACGAGATGCTGTTGGCGGATGGAGTAGCCGTGGCATCCCAGTTCTTTTCTCCAGAGCGCGCCCCTCAAAAGTGGATTGAATTAGTTCATACGTCTGACTATGTGCAGGCATATTGTGATGGCGTACTAGATGCTAAGGCTCAACGACGCATTGGGCTGCCCTGGAGCTTTGAATTGGTGAATCGCACCTGCATAGCCGTTGGCGGCACGATTCTTACGGCTGAGTTGGCATTGCAGCACGGGTTGGCGTGTAACACGGCAGGCGGCACTCATCATGCGTTTCCGAGCTATGGGTCGGGGTTTTGCATCTTTAACGATTTGGCGATCGCGGCTCGTCATTTGCAGCAAACCACACGAGTCAAAAAAATTCTGATTGTCGATTTAGATGTGCATCAGGGCGATGGTACTGCCTTCATCTTTCGCGACGATGCCAGTGTGTTTACGTTTTCCATGCACTGCGAGGTAAATTTTCCCGGCAGCAAGCAGCAGAGCGACTTAGATGTGCCGCTTCCACAAGGAATGGAAGACGATGACTATCTGCAAACGCTGGCGAGTTATTTGCCCGATTTGCTCTCTCAAGTCAAGCCTGATCTGGTGTTTTATGATGCTGGGGTTGATCCCCATATGTGCGATCGGTTGGGCAAACTGTCTCTCACTGACACAGGCTTGTTTCGTCGTGAAATGCAGGTGTTGACCACGTGTGTCTCGTTAGGATATCCCGTGGCGTGTGTGATTGGCGGCGGCTACGCAGACGATATGAATGCGCTGGTATATCGACATTCGCTGCTGCATCGGGCGGCGAGTGATATCTATCGTCACTATCGACTTTAGGGTTTGTGGACTGTATCGCGCGATAATTTTGTCGTTCTGGTAATCAAACAAAACTCTATGACGATCTCGATCGACCTCTGGCAAGCTAATCAAGATCTCGCGATCGCTTCCCTTCAGGGTGCTTTTGTTCAAGGAATTGCCGACGGCACTTTGCCCAAAGCGAAGTTTGCTTACTACGTCGGACAGGATGCCTTTTTTCTCGAAGCCTTTGCCCGTGCCTACAGTCTTGCTGCTGCAAAGGCTCCCGACTGGTCAGGATTTGAAGCGTTTCAGGGTCTGGTGAACGGTGTGCTTGAAGAATTGCAGCTTCATCAAAGCTATGCAGCCAAGTGGGGCGTTGACCTCAAGCAGGTTGAACCCGGAACTGCAACCCGCCGCTATACAGACTTTTTGACTGCAACTGCCTGGAGCCAAGAAATCGGATTAACGGCGATCGCTATGTCTCCTTGTATGCGCCTCTATGCTTTTTTGGGTCAAGAACTTGCCCGTGGCGGTATTCCCGATCATCCCTATTCTGACTGGATTCGGACGTATAGCAGTGCCGATTTTGAACCGTTGGTGCAGACTTTGGAAGAGTTGGTCGATCGCTATGCCACCCTCACCCCTGCTGCTGAATCGACCTACCGCTATGCCATGCTTTGCGAGCGCGATTTTTTTGAGGCGGCGTGGAACGTTTGAGCGATCATTAGGGCGAGATAACCTTCTCTAGTGACAGCTATTGAGTAGGTTTTATCTTGCTGGTTTGACAAAGCGCATCCGTTCAAAGCTGAGGGCAGTCACCCCGATCGTCACCAACAAAATCCCAAAAACCTGCACTTGCTGCAATTGACTGTGAATAATAATCGCCGCTAGCACTGCTGTGATGACTGGACCGCTAGAGGCAACGATCGACGATCGAGCCGCACCCAACTGCCGTACCCCAAAGTTGTTGGTCAAATAACCGACGAGGGTTAACGCACCCAAGATTACGCCACCCACAAAGAACCCCAGCCGCTTTTCGGGTAGGACAGCGACTCCTAGCTGCAACGGTAATGCCAGACTCAGACTCGACAAAAACAGAATCGTAACAAACTGCACCACACTTACCGGAATGGGGTGAAGTTTGCGAAAGCCAAGCTGCATGAAAATCAGATAAAACGCAAAGGCAATTCCGGCAAAACTCGCGGCAACCACCCCGCCCGAAGACACCGCGCTAGATTTGGCTAAGTTGGGCAGCGCCGCCATGATTACGCCCACTAAAATCGTCACCATCACCGCTAGCCGCAGCCGAGTCGGACGATCGCCAAACAGCCACCACGCCAACGGCACCGTCACGAGCGGATACATAAACAAAATCGTGACTGCAGGTCCCGGACCGATTTGCCCGATCGCAATATAGATTAGCACCTGCGACAAAAATAGAAAGCCACCGCTGCCAATGACGCTGAACAACGCTCGACGATCGCGATCGAGCACCAGTTTTTTGATGTCTTTCCAAACGGGGGGATAGAGGATTCCAGCGATCGCCACCATCAAGGGCACCACAATCAGCATTCTCGTCCACAAAATCAGCAGCGAGTTGCCGAGATTAGGCTGAATAAATCCGCCAAAGGGAAACAGCCCAAACAAACTGATCGGGCTGCCGATAATCATTTTAACTACGACGTTATGAACAGACAGCGCCAGAGTAGACAGCAGCACTAAGCACAGCCCTATCTGAAGCTGAGAGAGAGGACGAGGATTGACTTCTAGCGGCAAAGGAGCGGCAGGAAATTCTAACGGAATGGGCTGGGCTGCGGGTGAGGCTGAGTCGGTCTGTAGGGTGTGACGACGAGCTTGCAGATTTGCAATGTCTTGGGTGATCTGCATCTTCTCGGTTTGCAGCCGAGTCACCTCGTGAGACAACTCCTCTGAAGTTTCTCGCTGCAGACTCGTTAAATCTTGCGCACCCCAATCGAGGTTTTCTGGGTTGGCACCGTCATTCTCTGAGTGGTTCGCTCCATCAGAGCCTTGCGAAGTCGATCGTTTGTCCTCACCCATTTGAATCTCAATCCTCTAACCTGTAGGTCGCAGAAAGGCATTTAGTATCCATAAAAACTTTATTTGCCTGGTTGCTATTGTTCCCCATAAATCACAAGATCTGCACGGAATATCTTGTGATTAGAAATTGAGCGATCGTGAAGACTGTAGCACTCAGCCCCGCTGCGATCGGAATGGTAATAAACCAGGTTAACCCAATCGATCGCAATGTCTTAAATTGAATGGATTTGACTCCCTGAATCAGTCCGACTCCGACTACGCCCCCGACGAGCGCGTGAGAAGTTGAGACGGGTAACCCCCATCGAGACGCGACCAAAATTGTAGCTGCTGTCGCCAGTTCTGCACAAAATCCGCCGCTGGGTTGAAGGGTGATGATTCCTTCTCCGATCGTGGCAATCACGTTCTTTCCCAAAACCGCCAATCCTGCAACGATTCCCATTCCACCCAAAACCAAAACCCACAGGGGGACTTGAAAGTCTTGCAGAGGAACCGTTTTGGTTTGAAGAATGGAGACGATCGCTGCCAAAGGTGCGACCGCATTTCCGACATCATTAGACCCGTGGGCAAACGCCACAAAGCAAGCGCTGATGACCTGAAACCGAGCGATTATAGGTTCGGGATTTTGGCTGGCTTCTGTTTTTTCCAGGTGTCGCCAACTCAAAAAAGTCAGCGCGATCGTGCCACTTCCCCCGATCAGCAGGGGCAGATCATAAGCGAGGATTTCTAGCCCGAAGCGATCGCAGAGCAACTCCTGAAGCGGTTGGCTCACCGTCGGCAAAACAATTATCCCAAAAGTCCCGATGAGCGCCGAACTGAGCCAGGGAATCCATTCTTGAAGTTGCGCGATCGGATCAGGCTGATCGAGAATCCAGCGTTTGATTTGGCTGTAGAACAGAGCCGCGATCGTGCCACTGATCAGAGGGGTCACAATCCAGGTGAGGGAGATGAGTCCGATCGCTGACCAGTCTACTGCACTAGGACTGAGCGCGACACAGGCAAATCCGGCGATCGCCCCAACCGTTGCATGAGATGACGACACCGGAAAGCCAAAAACCGTCGCAATGTTGAGCCACACTCCAGCCGCAACCAAGACAGACATCATGCCGATTAACAACGTCTGAGGAGCTTGGGCAAACAGCGCCGGATTCACGATGCCCGTTGCCAACTTTGCAGAGACTTCTCGCCCAAATACTACGGCTCCAGTAAACTCTAGAATCCCTGCGATAACCAGCGCCTGTTTGAGGGTGACTGCCTTAGAGCCAACGGAAGTGCCCATTGAATTGGCAACGTCATTTGCGCCCAGATTCCACGCTAGATACAACGCTAGAGCGGACGTGATCGCGAGAGTGAATCCCATAGTTTCGAGTGTATTTATGCAATATAAATACTACTGGCTTTCGTAATGATTATTGAGATATTGCAGCATTCGAGTCAGCCCGATCGCCTCAACCTTAGGATTGTTCACCTCCCCAATTTGGCGTTGCTGAATCGATCTCTGAAGCACAGATTTCACCCTCACCCTAGCCCTCTCCCTAATGGAGAGGGGACAGGAGTTCTGGCTCCCTTCTCCCTAGGGAGAAGGGTTGGCGAGGGCTTACCCCACTTCGTGAGGAGGGCATTTCATACCTGCATTCAGTAACGCCCCCCAATTTTTCACAGGTTTCTCGGCAAGCGACACCCACTCTGGGGTGCTTTGTCATCTGCATTATATAGAGAGTCAGAAACCGCTTGGACGTGGACACGATCGCCCGATTTAACGACCAGTGCAGGCTTGAGCGTTGCAGAGAAACCATTGAGATGTAACGTATTGCACGTAGCAAATAAATAATGTCCAGTCATTTGAGAAATCATCGTAGAATTTTCAGTAATCAACGATCGCTGAGAGGTATTTAGCCTCGAACCTGGTTAAGTGGTTAGCTTCAATCTTGTCAGCCTGACCGACTACTAGAGTGTTCACGCATACTTTTTGAAAAACGGGTGCCGACTTATGCCTACATATGCCATGTTGACGATCGCTAAAGATACCTGGCTCACGCTCAGCAAATCACCCAGTACAGAGTTGCCGGATGATCAAAAACATCACGTTTCAGCAGGTGAGATGTTTATTCTATCGAGCTATGAGCGTGACGCAGGCTTTTTTGTCGTTACACTGTCTGGACTTACACCTGTTGACGGGCATTCTACTTGGTTTGTTACCGCTTCAGATGTCCGGATTGAAGAAGAAGAAGACTCCGTATTAGATGCGCAGTCCGTAGGAAGTGACACGACAATCGAACCGAAACCGAAACCGAAACCTTAAAAGACAACTTACTCGGAACTAGAGCGTGAAGCGTGGATTAGTCACGCTGAAACTCGCAGTGACCAGTCTTCACATGACCGAAGTTAATCCGTCCATTTCACATCGGTTCCTTCATTACAGGTTGCATGGCTGCCCTCAATCCTTCTACTACCGACTTAAACCCAAACAACCTAAACCCAGAGATTTTTGTTTCTTACTGCCGCCGAGACAAAGAATTAGTGCGATCGCTTTGTGACGCTCTGCAACATCATCAACGATCGCCCTGGGTCGATTGGCAAGATATTCCGCCCAGTGCAGACTGGCGACGGGAAATTCGGACGGGTATTCTCACCGCTCACACGTTTCTGTTTGTGATCAGTCCCGATTCGATCGTGTCAAAGGAGTGTCTGGTCGAGCTTGACTATGCCATTCAACACCACAAACGGCTGCTGCCCGTCGTCTGTCGAGAGGTGAAGGCGGAACAAGTCCATCCTGCTTTAGCGTCCTTGAACTGGATCTTTTTTCGAGAAAAAGATGACTTCGATCGCTCCCTAACCACCCTTCTACAAGCCCTAGACACCGATCTAGAGTACGTCCAGGCGCATACTCGCTTACTTTTGCGAGCAGCAGACTGGGAAAACAATGGACGTGATCAAAGTCTGCTCCTTCACGGCAGGAGTTTGGAAGCTGTAGAGCAATGGCTGGTGAAAAGCGGCGATCGAGAGCCTCGCCCTTCTCAACTGCAACGAGAATTTGTAGCCGCCAGCCGCCTATCTGAGACCTCCCGTCAGAGGATGATATAGCCATCGCCACTTTGCTTAGGACATTTTTGGTAGTGTGCTTCGCGTGCTGCCAAAAATGTCCCTGTCCTAACCTATGTGGCGGTAGCTATATTAGCGAGTGTCACCTTAGCGCTCATCGTGACTTCCGTTCTAGGACTCATTACCTTCCAGCAATACCGCCGTGCAGAGGCAAGTCGCAAAGAGGCTGTCACTGAGGAAATTAAAGCGCTGAGTGCTTCCTCAAACGCTTTGTTTACCTTAAAACAAGAGTTCCAAGCGCTAATTCAGGGGCTACATGCCGGAAGACAACTGCAAGCAGCCACCTGGCTCGATCCAGAGACGCGGCTCCAAGTCACGTCAACTCTGGGCAAAGCAGTGTACTTCGTTCGAGAACACAACCGTCTAGAAGGGCACACGGGCTGGATTCGCCAAGCCAGTTTTAGCCCCGATGGGCAGACGATCGCAACGGCAAGCGGAGATCGCACAGTCAAACTCTGGAAACGCGATGGAAGCTTGCTGCATACCCTGAAAGGACATAGGGATGGCGTTTATGCGGTTGCATTTAGTCCCGATGGGCAAACGATCGCCTCTGCCAGCTTAGATGGAACGATCAAGCTGTGGAGACGCGATGGAACCTTTCTCATCACCTTAGCTAAACATCAAAACAAACCCAGGACGCTGAGTTTTAGTCCTGATAGTACGCTGATCGCCTCTGGTGGTGACGACGAAACGGTCAAACTGTGGAAACGGGACGGCAGCTTGATAAAGACACTGAAAGGACATCGGGATGCAGTCTTTGACGTTACCTTTAGTCGAGATGGAACGATCGCCTCTGCCAGCCTGGATGGAACCATTAAACTCTGGAAGCAGGACGGGACACTCCTGAAGACGATCCAGGGACAGGGACGTGCCGTAAGTGGAGTCAGCTTTAGCCCCGATGGTCAAACCCTTGCCTCGGCAGATTTGGATCACAATGTCAGACTCTGGAAGCGTGACGGCACGTTACTCAAGACCCTGAAGGGACATCAGGATGCCGTTTATGGAGTCAGTTTTAGTCCTGATGGTCGGATGATTGCCTCGGCGGGTGCAGACAAAGTTGTCAAACTTTGGAGTCCCGATGGCACACTACTGGCAACCCTGGTCGGACACACCAGTCAGGCAAATGGCGTGAGTTTTAGTCCTGATGGACAAACGATCGCCTCTGCCGGACAAGACCAAACCGTTAAACTCTGGCAACGGGCAAACAGCCTGATGACGATTTTTGTCGGGCATAGTGCGGAAGCCAACAGCGTTAGTTTTAGCCCCACTGGCAAACTGGTTGCTTCTGCCAGCAATGACAACACTATTAAACTGTGGAAACCCGATGGCACTTTAGTCAGAACCCTGAAAGGACACGATGGTGCGGTGTACTGGGTGACGTTTAGCCCCGATGGTCAAGCCCTTGCTTCTGCGGGTTACGACAAAACTGTCAAGTTATGGAAACCGGATGGAACGCTGCTAAAAACCTTGGAAGGGCATCGCAATCTGGTCAACCAGGTCAGCTTTAGCCCGGATGGTCAGACTCTAGCCTCTGGTAGCAAAGATAGAACCGTCAAATTGTGGAAGCGGGATGGCACGTTGATCAAAACGCTGAAGGGACATCAGGGTGTGCTGTACGGCGTGACGTTTAGCCCCGATGGTCAGATGATCGCTTCTGCAAGTGCCGATAAAACCGTCAAATTGTGGAAGCGGGATGGCACGTTGATCAAAACGCTCCAAGGACACGGCAGCGCAGTGAGAAGCGTGAGTTTTAGCCCCGATGGGCAAATGATTGCCTCTGCCAGCGAAGACAAAACGGTGAAGCTCTGGAAACGCGACGGTACACTCATCAACACGCTCACAGGACACAGTGATCTCGTCAATGGTGTGAGTTTTAGTCATGATGGGCAAATGATCGCCTCTGCCAGTGACGATCGCACCGTCAGATTATGGAAGCGAGACGGAACCCCGATCGCCATTCTAACGGGCTATGAGCAAGGCGTTTTTGGCTTGAGTTTTAGTCCAGATGACAAAACCCTTGCCACTTCTAGCGACGATCGTCGAGTCATTCTCTGGAATTTGACAGGTCTGAATCTCAATTCTCTACTTCAAGAAAGTTGCAGTTGGCTACGTGACTATCTTGAGACGAATCCTAACGCCGATCGGGACGATCGACAGTTCTGCAATTCGCTTCCTCAATCCAAAGATTAAATAAGGGCGCACGGCTGTCCCTACTTGCTCACAAAAAACTCCGGCTTTTGCACAAAGCCAGAGTCTAAACGAGGGTGTCAACGATGCGGCGAAGGGATTAGTTCTGCTAGATGGAGTGCTCTTGCAGCTTTGTTTTCAGGCGAGATGCCGTTCCCTTACGAACCGCTTCACTCGTGGGTGTCCCACCCGCTAAACGGTACTGATCACTATCCCTGCCGTACTTGAAAGCAACCCCCAGCAGGGCTTTCTGGCTCAACTGAGTGAGCTGCTTCTCCAAGTTCTGGATGTCAATTTGCGTCGAATCAACCATTGCCAAGGCATCGTTGTAGATGTTGACCCGATCGCGCAGTTGATCGATGGTGTCTTGAATGACGATCACATTACAGCCTTCGCCCAAGTCTAGATTGGGGTTGATTGCTTTTAATCCAGCTAATCGATGTTCTGACTTTTCGGCGACATGAGCCGTTTTCTTTTGACGTGACATAAGATGCGTTCCTGAACAACAAATCACTTCCCGATCCTGATGCTGAAGGCTGTGAGCAAGCGGGTAGCTTGTCGGTTGGCTTTTGTCAGCATCGGGTTTTGGTTTGGATAGGTCTAGCTTGGCTTATTCAAGGCTATATCTCAGTCAGCAAAGTCCGCAAAAAATGATGATGTTTTCATCAAGAAGTCGGATGCAGGGTCGTAGGTTTGCGCAGACTGCGACTGATGCGCGTCCGATCGCGGGTGTTCCATAAGTGATCACAAGGGTTTGGCGACCAATCATCTGCATCATGTTATCGATCGCGGGTGTTTGGTTGCCAAGGGCGGGCGATTGGCTCCCAATCGCGAGCGGTTGGGTGTCGATCGCGGGCGGTTGGGTGTCGATCGGGCGGGGTTGGCTTGCGATCGGGGGTCAATCGTTTCAAGAGAGTGTTTGAAACGTATCGTTCATTGCCTTCACCCGCCCGTGATTAAAAATCACGGTCTAACGGTGCGAAGTCCACTGAAGGGACTGGAAGAGGAGTTGAGATATTCAGTCCGTTTCAACTGAGATCTTGCACCTAAACTAAAACTCTCTCGTTTCTGGCATTCACCCGCCCGTGATTGAAAATCACGGTCTAACGGTGCGAAGTCCACTCAAGGGACTGAGAGAGGGTTTGAGGTTCAGTCCGTTTCAACGGACTTCGCAAGGCTAGCCCGGAATTCCATTCACGGGCGGGACAGAACCGCAGCGAATAGACGGGTGCAA
>NZ_LXYR01000084.1 GCF_001650195.1 Phormidesmis priestleyi BC1401
CCGGGTGGGAGCACGATCCCATAGGTTCGATCTCGACCCAACACGAAGCTGTGATACGTCTCAATTTGAGAGCTTAAGCTTGAGGAGCCTGTCTGTTCGAGCCTCGAGTGAATCAAATTATGGGAAGCAGAGGAGCCTCCCATAAGTAGACTCAACCACGCGACGCTTAGAAATCTTTTTAGGCTCATAACAGCAGGGCTGAGAGGTAATAGGGGGCGCACTAATAATAGACCTCTTGCAGATTAGATTCAGCCACTCTCGTCAAACTGCGAAAAATCAGGAACCATCAGGACTATAACGATTTACGAGCGTCCTGATGATGAACTACATAATAGCTCAAACCCTCTCGCCTGCACACTTCAAGCGTCGCTTTGGCATCCATCAAGCGACCTTGAACCAGATGATAAAAGCTCTCAAACCCCAGCGGAGACCCCTGCCTAAACCGGGAGCGAAACCCAAGCTGGAGCTAGAGGATCGGGTGCTGGTGGCTTTAGAATATTGGCGAGAGTATCGCACCTACTTTCACATTGGCAGCAGTTGGGGCATTAGTGAGTCGAGTGTCTGCCGGATTGTTCATTGGGTGGAAGAGCAGTTGCTGCGCTCAGGAAGATTCCGTTTACCGGGGAAGAAACACTTGGTGCAGGGCTTTGGTCGTCCAACGGTCGTGGTTCTCGATGTCACTGAAACTCCGATTGAGCGTCCGAAGCAACGTCAACGTCCGTTCTATTCGGGTAAGAAAAAACGGCATACGCTCAAATGCCAAGTCCTGATCAACCAGCACACGGGAGCAGTCATTTGCCTATCTTTCGGCAAAGGGAGTCAGCACGATTTCAAGCTCTTTCAGGCATCAGGAGTCCAGATCCATCCTGAAACTGAAAGTTTGCAGGATAAAGGCTATCAAGGCATTCAAACGTTGCATCCCAACAGTCGGTTGCCCCTCAAGAAACCCAAGGGAGGAACGCTTAGTCCAGCAGACAACGCTAAAAACCAGGCACTCGCGAGTGAACGGATTGGAATTGAGCACGTCAATCGGCGCTTCAAGATCTTTAGAATCCTGGCTGAACGTTATCGCAATCGGGAGCATCTCACCTTTGCGGTGAGTATAAAAGCTCAAGAGCGTCAGGAGGCAACAGACTTGGGCGGAGTGCGGGTGAAATCGCCATTTAGGTAGGCAGAGCGGTGCTTGAGGACTTGAGCAACATTCTCCATTTTCCACTGGGCACCTGAAATCTTCAGACGGCGGTTGATTTGTTTGACTGCCGATTCCACTGCGCCTGACCCAATCGGAACTCCTGCCTGTTTTAGGCTTTGATAGTCATGAATCCGGGTGCGATGGTGTTGGAGATAGGCAATGAACTTGAGGGATGAGTCTGAAGCCCCACGCAGCAACGCCCAGATCGCCTCGTTAAGCTTGCCATGAAACAGACAGGCTTTGACGTAATAGCGATTCACAGAATCTTCTACTTTGTGCAAGTTTTCCACCAGATGAAACCAGTCAAGAATCTCCCGCCGTGGGTAGGGTTCGCCAATTAAGGCAAATAGATTCCAAATCCCCTCATGTCCATCGCCTAAACAGGAAAGCGTTGGGGCTAACGGTTGGGCATTCACCCAGGTCACTAGCGCCTGGTTTTGCTGAAAATAAGCAGCCACTGCTGGCGTCCCCAAGGTCACGGCTTGATAGTCCTTCCAAATACTCTCTGGTCCGAGGGGAGTGCGTAATCTCACCTTTCCACCATCGAGACTCACCGTCTCGACCACTTCATCGACGACGACGGGTTCAAACTCGTGACGGTGCACCAACCGCTGTTGCGTGCTGTGAGAGATTCTCACCCCAGTCAGCAGGGCTCAATCCTCTGCGGTGCCTTGGTACGAGTTATTCGCACTCACCAACAGACAGCACTTCTCCAAGTACCCACTGATTTGAACTCTAGGCTTAACCGCCAGCTTTTTCGCTTGCTTCTCACTCAGGGGTAAGTCTCCAAGACAACTCTTTACGGTTCGTGTTCTTCCAACGGTCGTTCCAGTAGAGCAGCGGATAAAAAAACACCGACTTTCGGGCTGACGTGCTCTAACATCTTGTCACGCACGGTTCGCTCAATTCCTTCTAGCGTCGTTAAGGTTTCTGGGTCTGTGTCTGCATACAAGATCTTGGCAATCCCATCGATAGGGTTGTCCAGTGTATCTTGTTGTTCGGGGGGCATTCAGGAGTCCTCGCGAAGACAGGTGTTCTTATTCTGCATTCTTTTGACTCTGCTAACACTAAGTATTCATGCTTATCGCAAAGGTGAGATGCTCCCATCGCAATCGCCGTCGCCGCTACGGATTGCGCTGTAACTTAATGGCTGCTCTGTACAACTATGAATTGTCTCTAGAGGTTCAATCAGGCTAATTTGCAAGAGGTCTATTCAGCAAAGGCAGACCTGCATCTTCGTTAGGGCCATTGGTTGAGTCGCTAGAATGTCCGCTGCTATAACTAAGCCGTATCGGATTCAAAAGTGCATAACACCCTCTAGGACTCTATTTCTTGGCAAGCCCCTTACTGCTCCTTCGGAATCCGAATGATAAATTCAGTACCCTTGCCGATCGTTGAGAAGCATTCCAGCTTACCGCCGTGTTTCTCAGTAATGATTTGATAGCTGATAGACATCCCCATTCCGGTTCCCTTGCCGATTGGTTTTGTGGTAAAGAACGGATCAAAAATGCGTTTTTGAACCACTTCTGGCATTCCCGATCCATTATCAGTGATCACAATTTGAATCCACACGTCGTGAATCACTGAAGTGCGAATCGTAATGCGATTAGGGTTCGCTGCAATTGCTTGAAGCGATCGCTTCTCATTAAATTCCTCTATCGCATCAATTGCGTTAACCAGAATATTCATAAATACCTGGTTGAGCTGCCCGGCGTAGCATTTAACTGATGGCAAATCACCGTATTCTTGAACCACCTCAATTTCAGGACGACTCGGCATTGCTTTCAGCCGATGTTGCAGAATCAACAACGTGCTGTCGATGCCTTCGTGAATATCGACCGCTTTAAACTCCGCTTCATCCAGACGCGAAAAGTTGCGAAGGGATTTCACAATATCGCAAATTCTTTCTGTACCCACTTTAAGAGACCCCAAAAGTTTGGGTAAATCGCGTTTGAGAAAATCAAGGTCGATTGTTTCTAGCTTGGCTTGCATTGTTTCTGATGGCGTAGGATATTCGTCTTGATAGCAGGTCACGAGATCCAACAATTCATGAATGTAATTTTCGGCATGAGCGAGATTGCCGTAGATAAAATTTACGGGATTGTTGATCTCATGGGCAAACCCCGCCACCAGTTGACCTAAAGCGGCCATCTTCTCAGTTTGAATGTGCTGGGCATAGTTAGTTTGGAGTTGCAGAAAATTAGCTTCTGTTGCGCGGGCTTCCTGCTCCATCTTTTGGAGTCGCCGCAGAACCAAGTCAGGAATTTGGGTATAGCCCAACAGCAACTGATAAAAATCAAGCACTTTATGAATCTCAGCCTCAAACTTAACGACGATCGGCTCATAGAGCAGATGAGGTGGGCGCTGAAGTGCAGTTTGAATCGCTTCAATAATGGGTGTCTGATTGGAAAGAACTAGAGTCTCTGTCTTAATAAAGCCATGCAGCACTGCAAGCGGTCGTTTCGAGAAAATATCTTGGCCGTACGATCGACTCATTCGCTTAAAAAAGCTTTCTCTCGAAATCATCCCTTGATATTGATGATTTTGAGTCAGAATCACACCCGGTAGCAGTATTTCCTGCTCAAAAAGCTGGTCAAGATCACGTCCTAAACAGGTAATGTCCAGACAGTTCTCCCAAGTTGGTATTTCATCCAGTTTTGCAGTCAGTCTTAGGGTTTGCTGCGTCAACATCTTCCACTTGCCGCTACTTGAGCCTGACTACCAATTCACCTTGTCAGAGTGCCCAGATGCTGAGAGAAGTAACCTCTACGGCTACCAATTTAAGCCGGGACAGTGGGTAGGGCTGGTTCGTTAGACAGAGAAAAACTTTAGAACCCGCATTGTTATGTCACTCACACTTTGACGTTTAACGAGGTTACAGGGTTAAAGCAGTTTTTATCTTTTAAGAGAATCAGCCCTAGGGACAGTGGGTAGGAAGGGAGTTCTAGCTTTGGCAGCAGTTTTCCCTCGCCGCGCTTGCGGGAGGACTGGCATCTGTTGAATCAGCCACTCGAAGAGGTCAGGAGAGGGTTTTCCAAAGAGACGTTCAGCCGCTGTCGAAGGTATTGTCAACTTGACTGGATTTCGCTCTGGTTATTGAGAATGAGCACACTTACATTCACAAACACTTACATTCACAAAGAAATGAACCTTTCAGCTTTTGAAAATCAGGCGATTTCTCAATAAGTCGTTCACCTACTGCCGTTGATCAAGCGCATCAAGTTTGGCAATGAGTGAGTCTAGTGCCGTTTTGCAAGCGACTGGATCTTGAGGTTTGGCGCGCAGTTGTTTCAGAACATGGTCGATCAACGTGTCCACTGTAGACCACTGGGCAGGATTCATGGCTTTCAGTCGAGACTGTGCGTTGTCCCAGGCGACTTCAAGATCGCCAACGCGCTCGGTGGCGGCAGACAACTTGCCTGCCTGCACCAAGCTTAGGGTATCCGCCGCAATCGTGCGAAAGCTGGACAAATCTCCTAAGGGCGAGGTTGACGCGGTGGCTACGATTGTTTTTTGTTGCCGCTCAGCCTGATGCGAATAGTAGCCTGCCCCGACGGTGATCACAAAAGCAGAGAGAGCCAACGCGATTTGCCAGGGAGCCTTGTACCGTTTTCGCTTCGTATCTACAGTTGCTGATGAACTGTTGACCGCATCGTGCTTAGTGAGCGAAAGAACGATGACTGTCAGTAGAATTGCCACTAAAAAGATGGCACTTGTGACGGTTGCACCTAGCCCTAAACCACCATTTTCTGGTGCCTGAGAGAGGAAACTCCCACTGAAGCCGAGCGGGCGAGTCATGATGTAGATCAGCCAGAAGGACAAGACTGGGTTCAGACCAATGCTCCAAGCGAATGCCACGAATGCAATGACTCCTGCGATGATGAGTCCGGTGACGAAGTAGCCAAGACCCAGGCTCTCTGCCAGGAGGTCGCCTGATGCGGTTCCCAGGGCAAACGTCACCAGGACCGCCAACCAGTAAAAGGATTCCCTGCGCCAGGTAAAGATTGAATGGATTGAAAGTGTTCTCTCAACGGCGAACCAGACGGCAAAGGTCAACGCCAGGGCGATGCTGAAGACAGTTGTGCTTACTTGAAGCGGGACACCCAATTGGTCGGTCAAATTGTCCGTCACAAGGGTGCCAAAGATACTGACCAGGACAACCGTCAACCAATAAAGGGCAGGTAGATATCGCTTGGTTTTGAACTGAAGAAATAAGGCAATGAGGAGCAAGGCTCCCATGATTATGGAAGTGCCATTCAAGCCAAGACCAAGTTTGACGTTCAAGAAATCAGAGGCCGTCTCTCCCACGGTCGTGCAGAGGATTTTGATTATCCAGAAATAGATAGTGACCTCAGGAACTTTACTAAACAAGCTTGAGTTTTCGTCGTCTTGATTTGTTCTCATGGGATTGTTTCCATATAAAGCTAAATATAGCGAGCGTGCTGTGAGCCGCCACGAGAGTTTTAAAACCACTTCTCTATCTAGCTTTGAGCAATCAACAACTCCCCCGCAAGCGAACGGAGTATGAAACAGCAAACTTTTTAGTACTTCTTACACCCCAAGGGGCGGGGAATTTACCCTTGATGAGATTGAATAAATCCTGGTTGTGTTGCGAAAAGTGGTAATTCTAACAGGCTGTTGAGAGAGAAATAGGTTTGTCTCGTGGTTGGTAGTGGATTAAAAGTCTGATTGCACTATTTTCTGCTCAATGTCTTTGCCTCGCTGGCTTCTGCGGAAAGATCAAGATCCCCAGCGCGATTAACACCAGCAGAGTCGCCGAGGCAGAGTAGCGGCTTAACTCTAAACCACCTTTGCTAACGGGTTTGTCTAAAAAGTCACCGACGACTGCGCCCAGCGGTCGAGTCAAGATAAAGGCTGCCCAAAATAGCGCTGTGCTAGATATTCGTGTTCGATAGTACGCCGCCGCGATCGCTGCCAGCATCGTCCCAAACACGAGGGCACTTCCCAGATACCCAAGACCCTGAGTATCGGCTGTCCAATCACCCAACGCCGTCCCCAAGGTTTGCGAAAACATAATGGTGACCCAATAGAAGATCTCAGATCTAGGCGACCCCACCGTGTGAACCGCGATCGACCCCAGCGTGCGATACCACACGAATAGGGACGCCAAGAGCAAGGTCAGCAAGATTGCTGTACCGCCTGCATAGCCGATGCCCAGAGAACGATCTACAAAATCTGCTAGGGTTGTGCCTACGGTTGTAGTGGCAATAATCGTCGTCCAGTACAGGATGGGATTGAATTTCTTTGCGAGAACCTGAGCGATGACTGCAACGGCAAAGATGACGACGAAGATCCCAGTACTGATAAGATAGCCAAGATTCATTGACATAGACACGGCATCCCCGCCAGTCTCACCCAAGGTTGTGGCCAGAATCTTGATGATCCAGAAAAGCAAGGTGACTTGCGGAACCTTGCTGATTAGATCATCCCGGAAGCGTTCATCTGATTGTTGAGATGCTGCCATTCGACGCTCCTTATACGGTTGATTTGCCATGATCGAAAATTAAAATTAACAACGCTTGTAAGGCTTAGACGGACTTGAGTTGCAAGTCGTTCATTCCCTTGAGCAACTGTATCTGAACCTGCAACTTCGCATAGATTAGTGAGAGAAAGTCAAGAACTTGAAAAGATTAGTGAATAACTTTACTACTGTATCGACTCAGAAAAATTCCCTCAATTGCTGATCAGGAAACTGAGGGGTCAAATGATTACAAGCTTGCAGTCAACGTTAGGTCAGCACTGCCTACCCTTGTTAAAGGAGGATTACAAGATTTGATCGATAGCTTTTTCATCAACCATCGTCATTGGTTTCACCATCCGCTTGAGGAACCTGGATGCTGCTACGAGGTTGAGTCTTCTCGTTGTTTTCACTGGTTGGCGTGTTTATACCGAGAACTTTACCGTTGCCTGCATCTACGATTACTTCATTTTGTCCAACCGCGACAGCATAAATCAAGTTACCGTTTTCGCTTTCTAGCTTGACCTTGCTGGCAACTCCTTTGGCAGAGGCTTCAGCCGCTTGCCGTGCCTGCTGAGACGTGATTTTAGCCAAGGATTGCAGTTTTTGAGATTCCTGCTGTTCCTTCACGTCGTCATTGGTTTCACCATCTCCGTCACTCGCTTCTGCCTTTTGAGTTGGTTTGTTTGCCTGAAGTTGAGATTTAGAAGCGTTTTCTGGCGCTTCTGTAGCAGGATTAGCTTCGCCATCTCCGTCACTCTTGTCACTGACTTGAGCGGTAGGAATGACTGCAACAGGAGATTGCTTTTGAGCAGCGTTAACCAGTTTAGCTAGACCGCCTAGTAGACCGTCAACCTTAAATTGAGGGATAGATTTTCTTGAAAACACCTGCTGTACATAAGCTACAGGCTCTAGCTACCCCTCAAAATAGCCTTGACTGGCTACTAGTCCTAATGTTCCGATTGCGACAGCTGTCAAAATGAGTTTTGTTGAAGTTTTCATCGAATCAATTTCACCTGGCATCGGTTTGCTATTTCACTGTAGGCACTGAAGGTCAAAAACTTGGAAAGATTTGAGCCAAGCTAAGAAAGTTATTGCTCGTCATGATGACTCTACCGTTCAAGCAATCATTAGAGCGCTTTGAAATCGGCTAAATAGTGAGCGAGATCGCCAGAGCCAACGGTGGTTGAATCGCACCAGAGTAATTCTTCACAAGTGCAAGTCTTTCCAAGTTCTTAACGTTTGCTTTCTACACTTCAAAAAGTAAACTTGAGTGATCCTTCAAGCCTTGCAACGTTGAAAAATAAGCCTAAGAGTGAGGTCGAAAATGGCGTTAACACGACGAGAGCAGATTGGACTGTGGACAGCCACGCTCCTCACCAGTGTGACTGGAATTGCTAATCTAATCTCTGCGGTTACGCCCAGCCTGCCAGAGCGAGTCAAGTGGATCAGGGAAATTTTTCCGTTTCCAATTCGAGCGAGTGGACACTTTTTTGCTGCTATTAGCGGTTTTATCTTGCTCACACTTGCAACTCACCTACTGCGACGCAAACGGGTGGCGTGGCTCCTGACGGTTGGCTTGCTGGTCGTCTCCATCTTAAGCAATTTGATTAAAGGGTTCGACTACGAGGAAGGATTGCTGTCTGGGATACTGCTGCTTCAGTTGATTTTGATGCGGCATATCTTTACTGCACAGTCAGACCGACCTTCAATTGCTCAAGGCATTCGAGTCTCGATTGGAGCACTCTTGTTTACGTTAGCTTACGGAACGTTTGGATTCTACGTTCTAGATGAACGGTTTACGATCAATCAACAGCCTGTCAATTTTGGCTTGATGCAGGCACTCTTGCAGACATTGGCGATGTTTTTCACAGAAGACAATGCAGGTTTAGAGGCGAGAACCCGGTTTGGTCAATTTTTTGCTGACTCTATTTATATGGTTGGCGCAACCACGTTGGGTTATGCGTTATTTATGCTGCTGCGTCCTGTGTTGCTCCGAGGTAACCCATCTAGAACATCTGAGTGGAAGCGTGCTAAAACGATCATTGATCGGCATGGGCAAACCTCACTCGCTCGACTTGCACTGTTGAAAGATAAAGCCTATTACTTTAGCCCGTCCGGTCAAACAGTCATTGCTTATGTTGCAAAAGGACGAGCCGCGATCGCGCTAGGTGATCCCATTGGTTCAATCGACGATCGCCAAGAAGCGATTATTGGCTTTCAGCAATTTTGCGATCGCAATGACTGGTATGCAGCATTTTACGAGGTTCCGCCTGATCAACTTGTCCTCTACAGTTCTCTCGGTTTGCGATCGCTGCAAGTTGGCGAAGAGGCAATTATCACCCTCAAAACGTTTTCGCTTAAGGGCAAAGCAAATCAAAACTTGAGAACGGCTGTCAACCGTCTCACAAAGATAGGACATACGACTCAGGTTCATACTCCGCCGATCTCAGATATATTACTCCGCCAACTTAAACCCGTGAGTGATGAATGGTTAAAGCACAAACAAGGAGCTGAAAAGCAATTCTCGATCGGGTGGTTTGATCCAGACTATTTACGAGAGTGCTTCATTGGAGTTGTTTACGACTCAGATCATCAGATCATTGCCTTTGTCAATCTACTATCCAACTACCATCAGCCAGAAGTGACCGTTGACTTGATGCGGCATCGTCAGGAGGTTCCCAATGGAACGATGGATTTCCTGTTTGTCTCGCTCTTGCAGCACTTTCAGCAGCTTGACTATGACAGCCTTAATTTCAGTCTTTCTCCACTAGCAGGGGTTGGGGAAGCATCAGATTCCCGACGAACTGAGAAAGCATTGCACTATCTCTCCATACACTTGAATCAGTTCTATAACTTTAAAGGGTTACATGGGTTTAAGGAGAAATTCCAACCTCTGTGGAAGCCTCGCTACCTAGTTTATCCGAGTTGGACAGCATTACCAGATATCGTAGTCGGGCTAGTGAGAGCCGATTCGGGCGATCGCTTGCTTGATTATTTCAAGCCTGACGCTTAAAGTCTCGTCGAACTCCCTTACAAAAAATCCCAGCCGAAGCCAGGAATCAAAGGTGGGAGGATGAGTCTACAATACCTACGACTGAAAAACTCCCTCTAAGCGTAGTGTATGAGAAGAAGGTCAAGAACTTGGAAAGATTGGCTGATTCTACGGTTCTTTTCAACTTCTTGACGTTTGTTGAATCCATTACAATCGTTCTGCTACTTCATCCTTCAAAATGCAAAATCTGATCCACTTCTGGATTCGCCGAATCAATCCACAACTTACAACGCTAATTGCAGCCATCGGAACAATCGGTCTATTGGGTTGTTTAGCAATTCTGTTAAGTTTGAGTTGGCTCTTTCAAGAAGTTTTAGAGAAAGAAGCATTTGGATTCGATACAACAGTGTTGCCAGGTGTGCATCAGTGGTCAAATCCGGTCGAGACGACTTAATCAATTTCTCATGTGGAGAAAAGATTGAAATTGAGTCTCGCATGGTCTTGATGGCTGAAATGCCGCAAGCTCGTTACCGTACGGATGTTCACCTTGAAAGGGCTGCACCATTTATCCTAATGCTCTTCGTCAGTCCTGATACTTCTACGCTGGCTGAGTTATGCTAACATCCGCTGGTTGTGACGGGAAAGTTTCTATGACACGCGAACTAGTGGGTTCGATCGCATCCCTCTGGCGCTATCCTGTCAAATCTATGCTGGGAGAGGAATTAGAGGCTTCAGAAGTGACAGCCTATGGTCTGGTGAATGATCGGGCTTATGCGCTGCTCGATGTTCAGAGTGGCAAAGTTGCCAGTGCTAAGAACCCTAAAAAATGGGCAAAGTTGCTTGAATTCCACGCTACCTTTGCAGACATTCCGCATGAACATGAGTTCACTCCACCCGTCAAGATTGTTCTTCCTGACGGGAACTCAATTACTAGCGAATCCCCAGATGTCAGCAAGATTCTTTCAACCTTACTTGGGCAGGACGTAGAGCTACTCTCTTCTGTACCAGAAGCTGCGAGTCTAGAGCAATATTGGCCGCTAGTTGAGGAGACAGCTCACCAGGAAACTGTGACTCAATTGTTCATGCCGCCCGGTGTGTTCTTCGATTCCTGCTCAATTCATGCAATTACCACGGCAACCCTTGCCCGGTTAAAAGAACTTTACCCAGAAGGACAATTTAATCACCAGCGATTTCGCCCCAATCTTGTGATTGAACCTACTTCGCGTGAGATTACGTTTTTAGAGGATGACTGGGTAGGGGGAATTCTGGCGATCGGTGAAGCAGTTCGTCTCAGCATCGACACGGCTTGTCCTCGCTGTGTAGTGACAACATTAGCCCAAGCGGATCTTCCAAGTGACCTGAATATTCTCCGCACTACAGCCCACTACAACAAGGTCATCGCTGGCATCCGCACCTCTGTTCTTCAAGGAGGCACTATTCACCGCAATGACCCTATCTGGTTAGAAAAAGCTGCCTAATACGATAGAGCGTCGATTAGACTGGCTGACCCGAAGCTATCTCGTTATCATTTAAGCTAGGGCTGTGCAGGTTAACCACTGCACTCCGTTAGCTGCATCTTGGGTCTATGAAACATGGCAACGCCACCAAAAGTGAAACGGTTTTTAGAAAACTGGCAAGATGAAATTGAAAGTGCCTATCTTTATCGCTCGCTAGCCAAAGCGGAACCACAACCAGCATTGGCTGAGGTTTATCGGCGTTTGGCGCAGACCGAAGAGGGCCACGCTCACGTCTGGGAAGCTAAGCTTGTGGCCGCTGGGTACCGCTTACCTCGGCGTCGGATTGGGTGGCGCACTCGCATGCTAGCTGTGCTAGCCAGGCGCTTTGGCACTCAATTTGTGTTGCCGACCGTTAATGCGATGGAGCAAGTGGATAGCCATGCCTATGATCAGCAACTAGAGGCACAAGGTACTCCCTTAGCACGGGAAGAACGCTCCCATGCCCGACTGTTGCAAACCATCACTAAAACAGCCCCTGGTGGACTAGAAGGCAGCACGATTGCCCAAATGGAAGGACGACATCGGAGTAGCACAGGTGGTAATACCTTGCGAGCCGCCGTTTTAGGGGCAAACGATGGACTGCTCTCCAACTTGAGTTTAATTATGGGGGTGGCTGGAGCCAGTATTTCCGAGCGTTCCATTTTGGTGACGGGCTTTGCGGGCTTACTGGCCGGTGCGTGCTCGATGGCGTTAGGCGAATGGCTATCGGTACAGAGTGCGCGCGAACTCTATGAGCGCCAAATTAAAATCGAGCGACAAGAACTGGAGGATGCACCGGAGGCGGAAGAAGAAGAACTGACACTGATTTATGAATCTAAAGGCTTACCGAGTGATCAGGCCCGCGCGCTTGCTGCCCAGTTGATCCGCAATCCAAAAACAGCCCTGGATACCCTGGCACGTGAAGAACTTGGCATTGACCCAGAAGCCTTAGGTGGGTCAGCCTGGGGTGCTGCGGTGACCTCATTTTGCTTATTCGCCATGGGAGCGATCGTGCCAGTACTGCCTTTCTTGTTTTTGCACGGTTGGCAGGCTGTCGGGGGAAGCTTATGCCTGAGTGCCCTCGCGCTGTTCTTGATTGGGGCAGGCATTACGCTACTCACCGGTCGGAGTGTGCTGTATTCGGGCGTGCGACAAATTATGTTTGGGTTTGGAGCCGCTGCGATCACTTACGGCATTGGCAGGCTGATTGGCGTTGCCATCACTTGAGACTCTGGCATTTTGTCCATTAAGCCTTTATGACGTAGTTGATTGCCTTACTCCTGCCCGAATTTCTGACACCATTCTCGAATCGTTGCGTAGGTGACTTCGATTCCTCGGGACAGCATCATTTTCTCGATATCTCGATAGCTCAAGGGAAAGGTGTAGTAGAGCTAGACACAATAGCTGATGATTTCATTTTCAGTTACCGAAGCTTGCGTCAGACCCACAGATACAGCCAGTTGAAGCATCAGAAGAGAGCTTTGCAAGTGCCTGCCTTAAATATTCAATAGAAAGCAAGCCCTTAAACAACACCCGATCGGGATTTCAGTCAGACTGCGCTTGTTTTCGTCGCACTTGTGCCCGATACCACAGCAAAAAGCCTGCGACCACCATAATCAGCAAACCTAACGCATTGAGAAACGGATAAATAAATCCCAGCTTTACCGGACCAAAGTTCCCCTTGTGAAGGCTTAAGAGCCAGTCAAACTCTTGGTCATGACCGCTCAAATCAGCAATCTGATAAAGCGAACCGGTCGTTAGCGTTAGTAGTAAAGGAAGAACCACAAACGGAGCCAGCACATATTTGATGTGCCGTAGACGATTCTCACGAATATGCATACAAACCCTTGGTTTCCAGACCGACCACTGTAATATAGCGCTACTTAATGTCTTAGAACAGAGGGATCATAAGCTTAAGTATAGGTTACGCTCAAAATTACCACTTGTTTCAGGGTTGGGAGGTCTGTCTGTGAACACGAGTCTGCTACGGAGCATCGGGGCTGCTGTTTGTCTAAGCAGCGCTTACTACTGGGTTCCTGCAACACGAGCAGTCACAAAGGCTCCCCCAGTGCAGCAGCCTTACCATCTCATCCAGAAAATCGGGTTGAGCGGGACGGAGCGCTGGGATTACCTCACCCTGGATAGTGCCGCACGGCATCTCTATGTCACACGGGGAACACGGGTCGTGGTGCTGAATGTTGATACGGGTAAAGTTGTCGGTCAAATTTCCCAGACAGCGGGTGTCCATGGCATTGCGCTTGCGCCTACTTTGGGACGTGGTTTTACGAGTAACGGTACAGCGGCAACGGTGACGATCTTTGACCTGAAGACCCTGCAAGTACTAGGACAGGTCAAAACAGGTGAGAACCCCGATGCTATTGTCTATGAGCCTGTTTCACAGCGAGTCTTTACCTTTAATGGCAAAAGCAATACCACGACGGTGTTCGATGCAAAAAGTGCTAAAGTTCTGAGCACGCTGCCTTTAGGAGGTCGCCCAGAATTTGCCGTTGCCGATGGATCAGGGCAGGTTTACGTCAATATTGAAACAACCAACGAAGTTGTGACTTTGGAGGCACGCACCCTGACTGTGAAAGCAAGATTCCCTCTGACACCCTGTACTGAACCATCTGGGATCGCGATCGATCAAGCCCATCGGCGGCTGTTTATTGGATGCAGTAACCAGAAAATGGCAGTCGTAGATGCTGACTCAGGGCAGGTGAAAGCGACCCTTCCCATCGGACAGAGGGTGGATGCCAATGCCTTTGACCCTGCCACTGGACTGGCATTTAGCTCGAATGGAGACGGGACATTAACGATCGTTCACGAAGACTCCCCGGCTCGATTCAGTGTTTTGGGCAACGTGATCACCCAACCGGGCGCTCGCACGATGGCGCTGGATTTAAAGACTCATAATGTCTTTCTAGCAGCCGCCCAATTAGACCCGTCACCATTACCGCCGCTTGGATCAGGGCAATTGCCAATCAGACCCAAGGTCAGACCGGGCACCTTTACCGGAATGGAGGGCTGGGGAACCCTTAAAGCCCCTGTCTTTTAAGCATGGGGATGTAAAAGGGGTTCCCGCGTGGCGGTCACGCCACAGAGTCT
>NZ_LXYR01000085.1 GCF_001650195.1 Phormidesmis priestleyi BC1401
GATTGAGATAACTCCAGCATCTGTTGATAGAGGTGAGTGGCTGCCCCTGGGTCATGTTTGAGATGATGACAACTCTCCTGAAGCCAGTGCCGTTGCTGGGCTAAATTAATGGGATAGAGGGCCACCGCCACCGCACCGAGATACCCAGAGGCATGATAGAAATCCAGCACTTGTTCGTGGGTATGGCGGTTGAGGAATTGCCAGTTTGAGGCTGCCCCATCCGCAATTCCGAGATAGGTGGCTTGGGGATAACGGGCTTTCGTGCGCGCGATTTCTCGCTCTAGCCGTTCCAGAAACGTCGCCTTGCCATATTCGGGGGTGGCTCCCATATAAATGGTGTGTTGTCGGTCTCCAAACGCGTCATACAGACTGATGGTGCCGACCATGGCTTCTCTCCATCCGGTGTCGCACAACAGCATACAGGTGCCATCTAAGCCAATGGCAACACTGGCAATTTCAGCGTCTAGTTGAGGGGGCACATAGTCCCAACTTTCTTCTTTCACCTCAATGATCGTGGCCACCGCTTCACTGAGACGCTGGATGTAGGACACGGCGACCGGGCGTTGATGATTCTCAGCCAAGTCTCGCTGCACGTCTCGGGCGGAACCATACGCCAGTTTCGAGGACACTTGTTTCGCAAACAGAGGCGTGGAGGTGATGATGATGCGAGACGCTCGCTCTAGCGGACAATCCGTTTTCCCGCCTCCAGAGCGCTGATAGACATGGCGTTCAATCACGACTTCTCCGTAGGGCGTTTGATACGCTTTGGGCTGCTTGCCTTTGGTTCGCATCACCTCTCCGGCAATCTCAATGGCTGAACCGTCGGTGTCCAGATACTCAAGAGCGGCTGTAGTGGCAATACGACCCGCCTCGTTGAGGCTTTCCTGAATCGCTTCTTCACTGGTCAGCAGCGAATGACTCAGGTCTATCGTCACTTCTATCCTGACTTGCGTCCCTTCTTGACTCAGCAATTGAGCGCTCATACTCACCACCTCTTGGTTGCCTCACTCAGTGATATCATGCTTGACCTACTAAATCAAGTAGAGGTCGCACCCCTTGAGAACGAGCTGATCAAGAAGCGTATGAAAATTTTTAGCGATGAAACAAGCTTGGTTCAACTGAACAATTCGCCACCGCGCCCCAGTAAAGTCCCTTATCACAATACTTCGGACGAAATTTGAGCAGGTTTCAGTCCTCAAACCCTGATTCAGCCGTGAACTGGATCTTTTCTTCAAAGTCATGGGAGCTAACATTGAGAAAACAGCTCAGTCCTAAAGCCGTAAGCCCTGAAAGCCTTTTGAAACCGTTCTAAAAAACGTCCGAGGTATCGAGCTATCATACTTAAATTTTCCTCATCACATAGAGAATTATATATTTTCAGCGATGAGTCCTGACTATTATTTAATGCTTCAAGAGCTGTTAAAGACTCACTATTCTAAGCGATTTAACTCGGTCGATGCAGATCAATACTCCAAACAAAATTTGAGTAGATTTTAAGACTCAAACCCTGCTCAAATTTTGTCTAGAGTATTGTACTTAGGATCATAGATTAAATAAATCCAGATCTCATTTAATCTGCAATCATTGATTCGTGGATCTTCAGAATCAAGCGTAAGATGGATGGGTTGAAGTCTAGACTGGCGAGGATTAACCATGGTCAAGCACTTACTCCTAATCAGGGTTGCTCGGCGTGACACGGATAGCAGTCTATCGTGGGGTCAGCGACTACGCCAATCGCTGCAAAGTCACGCGCTAGTCGGATTAGCGGCTTTAACGGTCAGTTTGCCTATGCCACCGCTGCAAGCAGCCACTGTGACAGCGGGCTTCTTCGGTCTGCCGATTCCAAGCTTGCCGATCCCTGGTGGCTCGATCGAGGATGTGCTAAAAGGGGCAGTCTCAGATCAACTCATTAAAACGTTGGGCAGCACCCTGACCACAGAGTCTCCTATCTCATCTAGTAGCGAGGCGCTTTTTCCAACGGTGAGCCAGTTGCCAGGACGTGCCTTTAATCCTCAAGCCATGCCGCCCAATCTGATTTCGCAAATTCGCAGCGCAGCCGATGGTTCAGTCACTCTCTTGCCTGGAGATTACCGGATTCCGGTCAATGTCTTTTGTATGAAAGTGTCGGCTCACAGTCCGGCGGGGCACCGTTATCTCTTGGCACCTCTCAAAGGGAAATCGGCTGACATCATCACGGCGCTGAATGCACGATCAGCAGGAACACTCACTCCTCACAGTCAACTGCAAGTCTTGTCGTGGAACTTGCAGTCTGGCATGAAATATGAAGAATTGACACCAGAACTACGGACGATCGTCGATCAATTCCTGCCCGACTATAAATCACGGCTGTCCCAGAGTTTTTATGAGCGGATTGAATCAACGTGGAGTAATCTTTCTGGAGCGATTCCAGGGTTGCCCTCAATGGATTCTTCTTTAGGACGATTAGGGAGAGTCGGACAAACGATCGTCACTCTGCGCCAAACCCGTGAAACCCTGATGCGTTACGGCAACAATTTTGAGTCTTTGTCTCGGACATTCGTCCCGACGGGTCAGGCAACCACTTCTGGTAGTTCAGCTAACACGCCGTGGAGCCAGATTAGTCCGCAAGTGTATGCGCGGCTGGTGACTCAAGGCACCTATGCTGACCCAGGCGAACTGCAAGTGCGGGTGGTTAATGCTGGCTCGATCGGTTTGCAGCCTGGACAATGGGTGGCAGCCACGAGTCTGGCAGGCACTCTAAACCTCGCCGCCGTTCCTGTAAAAGTGCCTCTCGCCGGACTGGTTGGCGACCCGCAAGATGCCAGTGTGCAACCGCTCTCCATGTCTCCCAAGCCAGACGATAAGGACGAGGAAGAATCGGGTTCTGGCTCGTTGCAGATTCAAGAAAAAGGGTTTTCAGGACCGCAGCGCAGTGACCCTCTCAATCAGGTCTAGGGAAAAACAGCCCCTTGATTAGCACCATGATTAGTGGTTGCATCGTAGGCTTTATGCTTCTGTTTAAAGGCTGCTTTGACGGCATCCCGTTTTTGTGCGGCTGCCTTCTGCAATGCGTCGCAGGATGGGGCAGGTGGCATCGCTTTCAACTGGGTGAGAAAGTTGTTTCCAGCATCAATTCCTAACTGTTTGTGCCCATCTTCATGAGTTTGCAGTGCCGCCAGATGTTTTTTCCAGCGATCGGTCAGCGCTTGAGGAGTACCACTGGGAGGAGTCCAGTCGGGCAATATAAAGGTCGTTTTAACCGTAACCGTGATGGTTTTGAATTTACAGCTAACGCCTTTCTTGCCGCCAGAGGTGAATTGAGCATCTAGATCCCAAACAGTGGAGGCATCAAACCGTTTCCCTTCGTCTGGGTTGAGGGGTCCTAATTGACTCATTTGCGATCGCAACTCAGCCGCCGTTTTGCCTTGAATCTTGTAAGGCGACGTGGTGGGTGTTGCCACAATTAAATCTGGATCGGCTGCTGAAGATATTAAGGCATATCCCACAATGCAACCACTCATCAAGCCTGCTAACCATTGAGTGTGCATCGATTTTCGGGGAGTGGGTTGTCCAGATGGTTGATTCATGGGGCTAATATAGGCGATTTAGAGTAAGTCCGATGTTCGTTTTTGTGACAGGTTTAGAGATTTATCTCGATCTCCGCCCGATAAAAAAGCATCTCAGAGGACATTCATTGCCTCGACGACTTGCTGAGAGACAAACGGAAGAATGGCTTCGTTAGTGCTGTGCGGTTTGCCTTCCGTAAACACTACTAATAGATAAGGCTGGAGATCGGATAACTCAACATAAGCAGCATCATGGCGAACGTGGCTGGTCAACCCTGCTTTTGACCACAAGTGCGCTGATTGAGGCAACCCTTCGCCCAAGAAGCCTGTCACCTGGTTGTCTCGATCGGCTCTGAGGTCGATCGGGGTGAGCGATCGCTGCATTAAATTCATCATGGTTTGCGATCGAGCAGCCGACACCGCGACTCCGCCAATGATGCTGTGCAGCAGTCGAGCCGAGGCATCGGTCGTCAGCATATTGCGATTCTCGAAGGTGTCTCCGACAAATGCCCGTTCTCGACCATATGCCCCATCGCACCAGGTTTTTTGATTCAGATTTACCGTCGTCAACTCTGACCAGCCCAGCCCCTGAAAATAGCGATTGACGATATTGCGCTGCTGTTTCCACGTTTCAAACGGGGCGGCAGGAAGCTCAGGTCCGCTGGTGGTGCCTGTCAAAATATCCATCACGAGACTCGTCGCGTCATTGCTTGAATCGACGATCATGTCGCGCATCGCTCGTTCAAACTCGTTAGAGGTTTGAATCATCCCTTTCTCTAGCCACTCGTGAGCCGCGACTAGATAGAACAGCTTGACCACGCTGGCAGGATAGATGCGCTCGACTCCTCGATAGCCAAAGCCGCGCACTGACTGCTTCCAAAACTCATTGGGACTGATCGCTCCCCCCGTGTTGACAAAAACGGGAGGATCATAGACTAGCCAGGTCAGGGCAATCTGATTTTGTGCCAGACTGGGAAATTCTGACCAGGTGGCTGCGAGAATCCGATCGCCCAATGTTTGCAGTTTTTCGTCTTTGCGGAAGAAAGTCATGATTAATAGTTAAGGCGTGAGCCGTTGATAATTAACTTGATTTATTCGTCGCTCAGTTGTATGCAGTATCTCACTAAAGCTAACCTCAATCTCTATACCTCTGCGGAACTCACTTGCCTAGCCACTCAAGCTGCGATCGGGCGCTTTTTACACATTCTGTCGGCTGCTGAAAATTCTCCGCTTCAAGTTCGGCTTTGCGAAGATGACTATCCGGGGTGGTTGGCGGCTGACGATCAGCAGTTTTTAGAAGAATCCGCCACGGTTTATCACGCGCCCGTGTGGTCAGAAACAGAGATTCGACAGCGACTTCCAGAGGTGATTGCGTTTACTGAGGCTGCGATCGTCGTTCCCAATCACTATCTCTGGGGCGGAACGGTTGCCCCGCATTATGACTGCTCTGGGTTAATGCAGGCTGCGTTTGGAGCGGTGGGCATTCGACTGCCGAGAGATGCTTATCAGCAAGAAGAATTTGTGCAGAAAATCGTCCTTTCTGATCTGATTCCGGGTGACTTGGTGTTTTTTGGTACGCCCGTTAAAGCAACTCATGTCGGGCTTTATTTAGGGAACGATCGCTATATCCACAGTTCTGGCAAAGATCAGGGACGCAATGGCATTGGCATCGATCGACTGTGCGATCGGGGAGATGCCGTAAGCCGCACTTACTACGCCCAAGTGAGAGGAGCGGGACGAGTTGTAAGAAGCTATCAGCCAAAATGCTCTTGAAAAGAAAATCTCCGCTTGCTGTTGTCTGTGGGTTTCGACTGCGCTCAATCCAATCATCGGAGGCTGACATTTGAACGAAGTCGAGGGCTGAGCAGAGCCGAAGCCTGATTAGTTAGGACTCTATTCGGCTGAAATTCCTTAGCCTTCTCTCCTTCTCAACGCCGCCTCCACCGCTTGCTGCTGATCTCGACGAGAAATCCACTGATGATAAGTGCGCGTATGGACTGCCACCGAATGCCCCATCATTCTTGCGGCAACCGTGTCAGATAAGCCGAAGTGAATCGTTCTCACCGCCCACGCATGACGCAGATCATAGGGTGAAAACGGCACCTTGTAGCGACGAAACTGCGCCGTTACGCGCTGCCCCACGGTTTGTAACGTGGTTTTTGTGAGGTCAGTCTCGATCGCAGGCAAACAGCCCGTTTTTAACTCAAATTCTTCAATCCACTCCGGGTAAAACGCCCAAACCTCGTGGCTTCCCGTCTTAGTCGTTGGCAACACTTCAATCATCGTGTTCTCTCGACTCAACCCTGAATAGTTGCAAAAAAAGACTTCATGATTTCTCAACCCATAAGTTGCCATAACTCCATAGACAAATCGCCACGCCGGGTTAGGAATTTGCTGCCAAGCTGCCACAATCTCTTCATCGGTTGGGAGCTGTCGAGCTTTGGTTTGACTGCTGCCATACCCGCCCCAAAACGTCTTTAACTCGGTCGGCAGTTTGAGATTTAGAAAGTCTGCTAAGGCGTTTAATGCGGTGCAGCAGACTTGACGACTGCGAGAATTAATTTCAGTCGAGTGAACCGTCTGATAGATGGCTTCAACCACGGTGAACTGAGAATGAGAGGTCGCGATCGCTGCCAGTTTCTTAACATAAGGAGCATACGCCGAGTTCCAAGTCGTCTTAGCTGACGCGAGATTGCGCTGTCGATCGGGCTGCGCCAAAAAATCTTGCTCAAATGCCTGAAGCTGCTCTAAAAGGTTCATCTGACTCAGACGCTTGCCGCCAAATGTGAGATAGTTTTGCCAGTCAAAACTGTTTTGAATCAGATGAGCCGCAATGATTTTTGCTTCTTGTTCGGCTTGCTTAAGCCCTGCATTGGTGGCTGGCAACCCCAAGCTTAGACGCTGCTGATATGGGCGCAGTCGCACACTATCGGGGCGAGGAGGCAACGTTGCTCTCAAATTTAGCTTGATGCCCCGTCGCTCAACCTGCACGCCCATTTGGGCAATTTTTAGGCGCTGATTGAGTTGAGCAATGCGCCCGTCGATCGCCTCATAGACTTTTGCAGAAATTGCGTCTATCTCCGCCATGATCCACTACTCTAAATACAAGACTTACTTTGGTCGAATGTCAACACCGCTGAAGTTCTGAGTCAGAACCATCGGGTTTGAGGAGTCGATTTGCAGACTTTCTTCAAACTCAATCAAGATTTTATTGTTAAAATCAGTAACAAAGCTGAGAACTCTAAGGAACTTTTAATAGTCATGGGTCGAGTAGGCGTTTTATTACTTAACTTGGGCGGACCCGATCGATTAGAAGATGTTCGTCCCTTTCTCTATAATCTATTTTCTGATCCAGAAATTATCCGCCTTCCGGTTCCCTGGCTGCAAAGTCCTTTGGCGTGGCTGATTTCAACGTTACGGGCAAAAAAATCGCAGGCAAACTACCAGCAAATCGGGGGCGGCTCTCCGCTGCGGCGCATCACCGAAGAGCAGGCAGAGGCGCTGCAAAAAGAGCTGCAGCAGCACGGGCAAGACACCCAGGTCTATGTTGGGATGCGCTATTGGCACCCCTTCACTGAAGAAGCGGTCGCTCAGATCAAAGGCGATGGAATCGATCGTCTAGTCGTCTTGCCGCTCTATCCTCACTTTTCAATTAGCACCAGTGGCTCTAGCTTCCGCTTGCTAGAAGACCTGTGGAAGAAAGACCCAGCCCTGCAACAGATCAAATACACCGTCATTCCGTCTTGGTATGACAGCCCAGGCTATTTAGAGGCAATGGCAAGTCTGATTGCTCAACAGCTCGATCAGCTTCCTCACCCCGATCAGGCTCATGTTTTCTTCAGCGCTCATGGCGTTCCGGTGAGCTATGTTGAAGAAGTGGGCGATCCCTATCAGCACGAGATTGAAGAATGTGCGCGGCTGATCATGCAGCGACTCGGCAGACCCAATGACTACACGCTGGCGTATCAGAGTCGAGTCGGTCCCGTTGAATGGCTTCAACCTTACACCGAAGATGCCATCAAAGAGCTTGCCGAAAAAGGGGTTGAAGATCTGGTCGTCGTGCCCCTTAGCTTTGTCTCAGAACACATTGAGACGCTGCAAGAAATCGACATGGAATATCGGGAGGTCGCCGAAGAAGCCGGAATTGAGCGATTCACCCGGGTTCCCGCGCTAAACACTCATCCGGTGTTTATCAACGATTTAGCAAATCTGGTCGTCAATGCCTTAAACGCCCCAGAAGTGAAATTTGCCGATGTGGTGCATCCTGGAAAGAACGTCAAGATGTATCCTCAAGAAAGCTGGCAGTGGGGTCTAACCACGTCTGCTGAGGTGTGGAATGGTCGAGTGGCGATGATTGGCTTGATTGCGCTGATTGTTGAAATGCTGATGGGGCGTGGACCTCTACACGCGTTTGGAATTCTGTAAATGTCGATCGAGGCTTCAATCACGAGTGGAGGTTCTCAAGCTAGAATCTCCACTTTTTAGTGACGATCGTGCAAGTGAGAACTTTGATCTGCCACGCGGTTAAGGGCTGGAGAAGTGCTCAATCGAACGTCCTGCTTTTGCCAACGCTGCCACGCTTGAGCGCTGCGAATGGCTAACCACAGCAGCAGCAGGGCGATGATTCCTCCTTGTTTTGGGGCATCAAACGCAAAGAGCACCAGGCAAACACATAAGGCATCTTGGACAAAGACAACCCATAAGGGCAACCCCTGCAATCGATAAAACCAGCCCACCTGCACGAGTTGCAGCACAAGCGCCAGCAGTCCGCCCACGCCGCCTAATATGCCAATGAGCCAGGGCGAAACCTCGGTCGCTTGAGCGATCGTCATTCCCATCAACGCGCCCACCACCGGGCTGAGAGACAGTTGCACGAGTTGCAGCACTCGTTGTCCGAGGCGATTTTTTGAAGCAAAGACTTCGATCAGCGACCAACTGACTAAAACGCCCATGACGATCGGGGGCGACACCCGATTTAGAAGGGGGACGTTCGCCCACGCATTACTTCCGGAGAGCAACCCAATCACTAGCAGAGGGAGAGCAATCCTTATTCCCGCTGCCGCCGATCCCGAAAGCACGGCTAGGAGAAGTTCTAACATGGGCAACTCGTGGCGATATTAACTAGGCTTGTGGGCGATCGTAAACTTCTGAAACAGGGTTAAAAACGAGATCAACTTCAGACAGAAAATGAGGAGGTCAAGATTTTTGGGCGTTGCTGAATCGATCTATGAAGCACAGATTTTACCCTCACCCTAGCCCTCTCCCAAAAGGAGAGGGGACCAGAGTTCTGGCTCCCTTCTCCCCAGGAAGATGTTGGGCAAAGCTCTCGCCCCACTTCGTGAGGAGGGCATTTCATATCTGCATTCAGCAACGCCGATTTTTGACCTGTTCCAATCACTATCGTCATTTTCCACAGGCTTCTCAAAATTAAAAGCAGTTTAAAACCCCTATGACTGATTCTCTCTTATCTGATGCGACTCAACCGCTAGAAAGAGCACTAAAATACACCTCAATTTCTGAAGATGCGATCGAGTCGCTCAAATTCCCTAAATCTAGCTTAACGGTTTCTATCCCAGTGCAGATAAATGATGGATCGCTGAAAGTGTTTTAGGGCTGTCGAGTTGTTTGGAGGCGCAAAAGGCGGCATTACGGTTAATTCAAAAGCGCTGTCTCGGCTGAAATTGGAGCGCCTGAGTCGAGGCTATATCGACGCGATCGCTGACTTTATTGAACCGGATGTCGATATTTTGGCTCCTGATGTCTACACCAACTCGATGATCATGGGCTGGATGATGGACCAATACAGCACTATCAGGCGACAAATCTGCCCCGGTGTGGTGACTGGGAAGCCTGCGATCGCGTTCCTCAGACGACGACCATCGCCGTGCAAGGATTTGGTAATGTCGGGGCAACGCTGGCAGAATTGCTGGCTCGATCGGGCTATCGCAGCCGAGAATTTTAGCTTCTCGTAAGTTTCTTAATAATGGATAGCGCGGCAAACTCTAAACGCCTGCGATCATCCCCGCTAGGAGAACAAAGCCGACTACGACATCTAATCTAAGGGCTGGTGAGGGAGGCGAACCACCGCGAGACAAATTGTAATATTGCCACCCCCACGCGATCGCGGCTACTCCCAGCGCGATCCAAAACGCCCCGTGAAGCTGCATCACTTCACCCAATTTTACGAGGAGCACGATCGTGCCTGTGTAAAAAACGGCAATCGCCTGCGGCGCAAATTTGCCAAAAAATAGTGCGCTAGAGTTGACTCCGATGCGCCGATCGTCATCTCGATCGGGAATCGCATAAACCGTATCAAACGCCAGCGTCCACAGCACAGTCGCGCCCCACAACAGCCAGGTTTCTCGCCCCAGGCACCCGGTCGCCGCCGACATTGCCGAACAACTGACCGCACTCCAGCTAATCAAAACGGCAAACCCCCAGGCGATCGACAGCACCAACTGCGGCACCGGAAAAACTCGTTTTGCACCGGGATACAGCACAATGATCGGCACGGCAGCGACGCAGAGCCAAAACGTGAGCGGGTTGAGATAAGCTGCCAAACCATAGGCACAGGCAAACCCCACAAGGGCGACGACTAGCCCGACTCTGACCGAGAGCGCACGAGATGCCAGCGGACGGCTGCGAGTGCGCTGCACCTGCGGATCGATGTCGCGATCCCACAAATCGTTGATCACACACCCTGCCGCACTCGTCGCCAGCGTGCCTAAAATAATGATGCCAACCAGCATTGCGGGCGGCGTTCCCCGTGCGGCTAAAAAGACTGCCCACAGCGCCGGGATCATCAGAATCAACCGTCCTTCAGGCTTATCCCATCGCAATAGACGCACGATCGAGCGCCCCGTAGATTGGGGAGACAAATTCTGTTGAGAGTCAGGCAGCATGGACATTTTTAAGAATGTTGAGCGGTCAATAGCGTGAAGTAAAATCGGCTCCCTGCGCCGTGGACAGACTCAAAGCCAATGTGTCCGCCCTGGTTTTCTACCAGTAGTTTACACAGAGATAGCCCCAACCCGGTGCCCGATATATTGGCTCGATCGTGATGACGCACCCGATAAAACCGCTCAAAAAGACGACCTTGAGCATCCGCCGGAATGCCTAGCCCGCGATCGTGCACCCAGACTTCGACGATATTCTCGGATTGTCTCGTTGCTCCGATCGCGATCGCGGCATCGGTCGGCGAATATTTAATCGCATTTGATAAAAGGTTGACCAAAATTTGAGACACTTGCCACCGATCGCCCCACACGTCTGGTAAATCGGGCTGACCACTGTAGGTCAACTCTGGACTGTGAAATTTGCCCATCACCTCTTCAACCAGGCTGCTGAGACAGAAGGCGATCGGACGAGCTTCTAACATTCCAGCTTCGAGATCTTGAAGCGCCACCAAGCTTTGCAGCAACTCTTGAAGATGCTCAACTTGCTGTTGAACCAGATCTAAGAATTCTCGACGCTGGTCATGGCTTAACGAGTCTTCGCCCAACAGGTACACCGAGCCGTGAAGAGACGTGAGCGGAGTCGCAAGCTGATGCAGCAGCAGATGAATAAACTGGGTCTGGTCTTCAACCTGCTGCTGAAGCATTTTTTTATCGTCAAGAACTGCTTGAGTCAAGGGTACATCAAGGGTGTTGTGGGTCAGAAAAGCCGCTTCACCAGGCATCGCAGGAACATCAGACATCTCAACTCAATACATACATTCTGGTGCTTGATTAAACTCGACCGATCAAGCCTTTTGGCGGAGTCGATCGCAAGCTCTCATCTGGCTATTTACATTATGTTACAAACTTACGCCGTTCATGACTTTTTCTCTGTAATTCGACCCGCGCTCGCTCAAATTTCAACCTCGTACGATCGCTCAAAAATTGGTGTAAAAATCAACTCCCAGAACCTCTAAGATCAGCGTGTCACTTCATAGAATCAGGAACCACTTCAAGGTCTATTCGTTCGTTGATTTTGGGCACGTTCTCGATTTTGTCAAAGACTTGGTTCTACATTGATTTCCCCCTCGATCGCCCATCATGCTTAATTCAACCGCTAAATTTAAGGAACCGCTGGTGAATAGTCCCATGCTGCCAGCGGATCAAGAGCGCATTCTTGCCGCGATTGATGTCGGAACCAATTCGATTCACATGGTCGTGACGCGAATTCAACCTTTGCTGCCTGCCTTTACGGTGATTGCGCGAGATAAAACCACCGTGCGTCTGGGCGATCGCTGCAAACAGACTGGGCGGCTAACCCCAGAGGCGATGCAGCGAGCGATCGTGGCGCTCAAACGCTGTCAAGACATCGCCAAAAGTTTGAATGCTGAACAGATTATTGCAGTTGCTACCAGTGCCGTGCGAGAGGCACCCAACGGGCAAGAATTTTTGCAACAAGTCGAAGACGAACTGGGGCTGTGGGTCAATCTAATTTCAGGCACCGAAGAAGCCCGGAGAATTTATCTCGGCGTTTTGTCGGGGATGAATTTCAACAATCAACCCCACATCATGATCGATATCGGCGGCGGCTCGACCGAGTTGATCTTGGGCGATGGACACGAACCTCGCACCCTCAGCAGCACCAAAGTTGGAGCCGTGCGCCTCAGTTCCGAACTGATCACCACCGATCCGATCAGTAACACTGAGTTTCACTATCTTCAGTCCTACATTCGAGGAATGTGGGAGCGCCCGATCGACGAGGTGCGATCGCAGCTTAAACCCGATGAGCGTCCGCGCATGGTGGGCACCTCTGGCACGATCGAAACCCTAGCAATTCTGCACTCTCGCGACAAATTTGGGACGGTGCCTGCCCCTTTAAATGGCTATCAGTTTAGTCTCAAAGACCTGCGTGAATGGGTCAACCGTTTGCGAAAACTCAGCTATGCCGATCGCCTGCTGATTCCGGGCATGAGCGATCGTCGGGCAGAGATCATTCTAGCTGGGGCGCTGATTTTGCAAGAAGCGATGACTTTGCTGGGCGCGGACTCGATCGCGATCTGTGAGAGATCGCTGCGCGAAGGGGTCATCGTCGATTGGATGCTTGCTCATGGGCTGATTGAAGATCGGTTGCGCTATCAAAGCTCGGTTCGGCAGCGCAGCGTGTTGAAGACGGCTCAAAAATATCAAGTTAATTTAGATCACAGTCAGCGAGTCGCCGAGTTTGCGCTGAGTTTGTTTGATCAGACTCAAGGCATTTTGCACAATTGGAGCGGCGAAGAGCGAGAGTTGCTTTGGGCGGCAGCGATTTTGCACAACTGTGGGCATCACGTTGGGCATTCGTCACACCACAAACACTCTTATTATTTAATTCGTCACGCTGAACTGCTGGGCTATAACGAGATCGAGATTGAAACGATCGCCAATCTTGCCCGCTATCATCGCAAAAACAATCCTAAAAAACGTCACGAATCCTATCGCAATTTGACGAGCAAAAAACATCGCAAGATTGTCGAGCAGCTCAGTTCTTTCTTGCGGTTGGCGGTGGCGCTCGATCGCAGACAAATCGGAGCCATTCGCTCGATTAAGTGTCAATACTTACCAGACGTGCAAGAACTGCGGCTCTTGATTGACAGCAGCCAACCGATGGATGACTGTGCCTTAGAACTGTGGAGCTTGGACTATAAAAAGGGCAGCTTTGAAACCGAGCATGGGATCAAGCTAGTGCCTGTTTTACGATCGTCCCTTACGTCTTAATAGCGAAAAAATCGCTCAGAACGTTTGTTGCTGCTCAGAAAAGGCGACAGAAGCAGGAATATTGCCATCACCTCGTCCTTCCAAAATCTGTGGTGCAATTTTCTGCCCTCACCCTAGCCCTCTTCCCAAGGAGAGGGAACTGGATAGCTCCCTTTCTTCTTGGAGAGAAGGGTTGACGAGGGCTTGCCCCACTTCATGAGGAGGGCAGAAGCCGCCTACAAGTTTTACAGGTTATTTGATTCACCATCCTAACAATAGTTCGGACAGTTTTTGCGGTCAGACGTGGACAGAAAAGCTATCCATCAGCTAGGGTGCAGATTAGAAACAAAGCGCACCGGATGGATAGCCA
>NZ_LXYR01000086.1 GCF_001650195.1 Phormidesmis priestleyi BC1401
GATGGATTGGTATAGTCGTCACGTCTTGTCCTGGCGGATCTCCAACACTCTAGAAGTTCACTTTTGCGTGGAGGCGTTGGAAGAAGCCTTATCCAACTACACCCCACCTGTGATCTTTAACACGGATCAAGGGGCACAGTTTACAGCGAACGCCTTTACAGACTGTCTGAAAGCCTCTGGAGTTCAGATTAGTATGGATGGTCGAGGGCGCTGCCACGACAACATCTTTATCGAACGATTGTGGAGGAGTCTAAAGTATGAGTTGATTTATCTCAAAGCGTTCGAGGATGGTCAACATTTAACGCAAGAGGTCAAACAGTGGTTTCGTTGGTACAATCAAGTTCGTCCACATCAAGGATTAGATTATCAGACACCAAATCAAGTGTATTGTGATAATCTAAAGAAACGAAGTGAGTGATAAAGCAATTGAGATCTTGAACACGAAACTGAATGGATCTGAGAATCTGAATCCCTAGCTTATTCATCCCCTGAAAACTGTCTAGTCTTGGGGGTCCACTTCATAATACTCATTTACAAACACACTCTAAATCATGAGTGACAACTGCTCTACTTCTGATGTACTCTATTGAGCTGCAAACCGCTATAAATGTGAGGTGGTAAAGAGGATGAGTCCAAGCACAAAGCGTTCAATTGACCATAGTTCTGTCGATTCAAATCTTGTGAGACAGAAACCTTCAGATGGCGCGATTCTGTCGAAAAACTTCTGAATCGACAGAATTTTCCATCAAGCCGCTCTTCTGTAAGTGACTTGCGGAGTTGAATTTGACGCTGGTCAACTAGCGCTTTGAGAAAATGACCACTCTGCTTTTTTAAGCATGGAACGTTTTTCGCAATCTATTCTTGGTCAATAGTCCGGACAATTTTCGAGGCAGAAGCTGAAACCCGCATTCTACAGTCAGCATCTGACCTCGCCGAGGAGGCTCAAACCTGCATTCTACCGTTGGCGATTTGAAACTGTCCGGACTGTTGCTTGGGGGATTTGAAGAACAAGGGGTTAGTTATGTCCATGACTAACCCCTTGTTCTTCAAATCCCCCAATGCCTTATAAAAATCGCCAACGCTTAAATCCCAGCGCTCGCAAAAGGCTGTGACATCCATACTTGGATTTAGCTTGTCTGGGTAGTCAATCTGCAATGCAAAGAACAGGTAGTCGCGATCGCTCGTCAGCAACTTGCGCTCCCGAATTCGCAGCAGTTCTTCTCGATACTACCGAGGATCAGAAGCTTTTAGTCTATTTAAGCGGAAGGCGAACGGTGAACAAGCTTCCTTGACCCACTTGGCTCTGAACTCGAATGCTGCCGTGATGAGCTTTAACAATGGCTTGCGCGATCGCGAGTCCTAATCCTGCGCCTCCGGTTTGACGAGAGCGATCGCGATTCACTCGATAAAACCGATCGAAAATACGAGACTGCTCTTTCGGCGCAATCCCCACACCAAAGTCTTGAACCTGGAGGATTGCCGCTTGATCCTCTTTCAGCAATCTTACGATTATCAATCCTTCAGGCATTGAATAGTGAATCGCATTGATCATCAAGTTTGTGATCAATCGATAAAGCTGCTCTTCGTCACCCATCACATAGAGCGGTTGATCAGATTTGAATTCTGTTGTTAATGAAACTTGAGCCGTGATCGCCACAGCTGCAAGTTCTTCGACTAAATCATTCACTACATCGTTCAAACAACAGATTTGTTGCTTCATCGATAGGGCATTGAAATCGATCCGAGATAGCATGAGCAAATCATGAACAAGCTGAGACAATCTGCGATTTTGACGCTCGATCGTTTGCAAGGTCATCTGAGCTTCGGGTAAGGTTAAATCCTCTACTTCTAAGGTCGATTCAACGGTTGCTTGAACCGCAGCGAGCGGCGTTCTGAGTTCGTGGGCGGCATCTGCTGTAAATTGCTGTACTTGCTGGTAGGAATCATACACAGGCTGAATTGCGAGTCCGGCTAACCACCAGCTTGCGCCTCCAATTAACAGCATTGCGATCGGCAACCCCAGAATGAGAAAGACCTTGAGTGAATCTAGGTGATTGTGGTAACCTGAGAGCGATCGTCCAACTTGTAGATAGCCCCACGGTTGTCCAGTCGAGGTTTTGAGCAATATTGAAAACTGATGATAGCGCTGTCCTTGTCGATCGACGATCGTTTGCCAAGTTTCACCTTGAGGTGAAATGTTTACCTGTGGCGGCGTATTGACCGTTGCTAACAGTTGTGATGAGACCGTTAGAAATCTAACATAGTAAGGATCTCGATTATTGATGCCCAATACATGAATGTGCGAATCTGGAATAGAGGGTTTGCAGGGCGTTGTCCCCAAACAAATTCCGGGGAGAGTTTGCTTTACCGCTGCGTTCAGTTGTCCAGGTTGTTCTAAAACAGGCTCGAGGCTATCATGCAATGTTCCGGCTAGGGTTTGAACTTCTTGATCGATCGCCTGGATATAGGTCTGTTCCATATGTAGATAAACCGCGATTCCGCAGATGCTCAGAATCAAGCCCATCACGCTTGCATACCAAGCGGCGAGTTTGAGCTGAGTTTGATTAAACAGTTTGTTCTGGTGCATCTTCGCTACAGGGTAACGTTAAACCGATAGCCTAATCCATGAACGGTTTCAATGCGATCGTCGATGCCATGTTCAGATAGTTTTCGACGCAGTAATCGAATTTGGGCAGCAACAACATTACTTCCTGATTCTGAGTTGACTGTCCAAAGCTGGTTCCGAATCTGCTCGGTACTCATGATCTGATTCGCGTGCTTGATCAAATACTCCAACAACTGAAATTCTTTTGCGGTGAGAGGGATGTTGCTCGATGTCGATGTACCTTGAGAGTGCTGAATGATCAAACTAGAAGAACCATAGTCAATCATGAGTGAACCCGCTTGTAGTGTTTGTGCTTGAAGCTGAGGCGATCGACGTTGCAAAGCTCGAACACGCGCCAACAGTTCTGGCATCCCGAAGGGTTTAACCAGATAATCGTCTGCCCCAGCATCAAGTCCTGTGACACGATCGCCGATACTATCTCGTGCGGTCAACATCAAAACGGGTAGAGAACTTTGTTTCGATCGTAATCGCTGACAAAGCTCAATTCCAGAAATTCCAGGCAGCATCCAATCAATGATGGCTAACGTATACTGTGCGTAGGTTTGAGTGAGAAAATCCCAAGCCTCATTACCATCCTGTGTCCAATCGACAATGTAGCGATCGCGGGTGAGTTTTTTCTCGATCGCCGTACCCAAATCTGGTTCATCCTCCACGAGTAGAATCCGCATTCTAGCTGCCTTTACTGATACGTTTGAATTCGCGCTGTTCCCAATGGAATCTCTTGATTCAATCCAATACTTCTACCATAAATCGGAAATAGCCAAGTGCGACCGAGCAGGTCTGAAGTTCTCACACTGTTGAGATTGATTTCGATCATCGTTCCTGCGATTACAGGCTGAGCGAATGCGATCGTCACTTCTTTTCCATTAAATGAATGATTCGCAGGGACAAGCTGTCCTGTTCTATCTGCGATCGTAACTTGACCAATCCGAAACTTTCCAGGTCTATTTTCAGGTACAGTGATGCGAATCCCAGAAAGCGGCGAGCCTGAAACCTGAATGCCAATACGATAAGTTGCACTCACCACCTTTACTCGATTTGGATAAGCAGCACTGTGAACAATTGAGCTTGCCTTGGAGGACGGTGTTTGTGTGAATGCAGCCGAAGGGATAGAAGCGAGTAATGTGGTGAACACAATTGCGTGAAAAAAGCGTTGCATCATTCTAAAGTGTGATTTTGTTGGACGGTTCTACATTCGTGTTTGGTCAGAAAAAGCTTGCGAAAACTGCGCGATCGCGCAGTTCAGATCAACAATCTACAGTATGTTTACCCAGAAATCAGCGACTACAAGCTTGTCCCCGCGATCGAACTGTCCCCACATCTTGTATTTTTCAGGCTGCGGGGATTTCGCTTTTTCAAGCTGCCAATTGCAGGTTTTGGAAGTAGGATTGTGAAAAGTGTTTTAGGCTGTGATTCAGCGATTTTGTGTCTATTTGTTCTCAAGGTCTTTGATTAGCATCTTCATCTCATCAATCTCTCTGACTTGCGCTGCAATGATTTCTTGAGCAAGTTTCTTGACTCGTGGGTCTGAGAGATTCGCCCGCTCACTCGTCAGGATTGCAATTGAGTGATGTGGAATCATTGCCTTCATCCAGGCAACGTCCCCGATCGTTGCTTGGCTGCGGACGAGCCAAAGCGAGAGAGCGAATATAATGATGCTGCCAACGAAGATACTAATGTTTGTTTTTCGGTTTCTGTACATACTCAGCATAAATCCGAGCATGATGCCAGCCATTGATGCGCCCATCAACAGAGCCATGTAGGCTCTTGTCTCGCTGAAATAGATATGATCTAGGCGATAAGTATTCAGGTACATCAGCACGAACATCACGATCGTAGAGGTCGCGACCATTGCAGCAAATCTTCCATACTTGCCTGTAGACATTTTTTCGCTTCTCATGCTTTCACTGAAAATTCCATAAAGGAATGCTATCAGCAACAGAATGAAATTAACATGAAATCGCAGTGTTTCTTAAGTGTGATTTTTGTTGGATTGATCTGCACTGATATTATGATGTCAGAAAAATACCTGCGAAAATGCTTGATCGCACACCTCAAAAATTCGCCAAGCTACAGTACGTTTACCCAGAAATCAGCCACGATCATCTTGCCGCCGCGATCGAACTGTCTCCACATCTTATATTCTCCAGGCTGCGGGAATCTCGCGCGATCGCAGGCTGATTCTCCACTGAACTGCGAACTGCTACTACTGCCGCAACAGCTATCAAACCGATCATACTATGGCGGCGCATTTTTTGACCCATCGACCGTTCGCTTCTAGAAGAACACAGACCCTCGATCGACAGTCTGTGAGACATACTCCCCTTTAAGCTAAGCGGTAGAGATGAGAACAGCATGAAACGAAGCCGGAACTTCGGGAAGCGATCTGCTCAGCACAATGCTACTGCTTAAAGCTAAACCGAGCATTCACCTTTTCACCTTTGATGTCAGACAAAACCGCAACCTGGTACTCTCCTACGGCTGCACTAGGAACGATCGCTGTGTAATGCTTTCCCTCCTTGTCGTACTTGAGATCCACAGTCTTTTGGCTACCATCTGGTGTTTTGACTTGAGCCATTACGCTTGCGTCTGTGACTGGCTCATGCGTGTCTCCTTTTTGCAGGAACACATCCATGTGAGTGTTACCTGCTTCTTTTTCAGGAACTAGCTCTACATGGTACGCACCGACTTCAACCACTTGCCCTTTTCTGCCTCCGGCACTATGCTCTTTTTCATGGGCTGCACTAGAACTTGAAGCAACACTTTCTGGAGAGGCTGAAGCAGATGCAGCGGGACTACTCGTAGAGGTAGATGCTTGATTTCCGCCACTGCTACACGCTCCTAAAAATAGCAGCCCTGCACTGCTTAGAACGATCGCAACTAACTTAACTGATTTCATTGATATTGCTCCTTGTGTTGAGATTATTGTTGAGGAACTTGCTGAACGGGTATTGCGGAGTCTTGAGTAATCGCTTCCGCAGTAGGAATAAAGAACCGCCTAAACTGAGAATAGAGCGCGGGTAGAACTAGCAGCGTGAGTGCTGTCGAGGTGAATAAGCCTCCCAGAACAACAATTGCTAAAGGTTGAAGGATCTCTTTTCCGGCTCCACCTCCCCAAACTAAGGGAACCATTCCCAAAGCAGAAGAAAGAGCCGTCAGTAAAATAGCAACTAAGCGTTCAGATGATCCTTCAACAATGACTTCCTTTAGAGGCATCCTGGCAGCGATTCGATGATTATAATTGTCAACTAACAATAAACCATTGCGCGTCGCAACGCCAAACAATGTAATAAACCCAACCATCGAAGCAACAGAAAGAATACCACCGCCGAGCGCAACAGAAATTACGCCACCAATTAAGGCTAATGGTAAGTTCACCATAATCATAATTGTGGCAGGAATTGAGTGGACTGCAAAGTAAATCAACACTGAAATTACAACGAACGCAGCCGCGCCGGAAATCAGTAATGTCTGTGTAGCTTGCTCTTGAGCTTGAAACTGTCCACTAAACTGAACGTAGTATCCACCTGGAAGCTGAACTTGCCCCACGCGATCGCGCACTTCTTTAATGACTGATCCCAAGTCTCGCCCACTCACATTCGCAGAAACCACAATCAAACGAGACACATTTTCTCGATTGATCGTGCTGGGTCCTGTTCCGTATTCTACTTTTGCCACTTGTCCTAGTGGAATTTTTTGTCCATTTGGCGTATCAACTAGCAAATTATTCAGCACATCCAAATTATTACGAGATTGGTCTTGCAACCATACAACTAAGTTAAAGGTTTGCTGTTTTTCCAAGACTTGCGAAACAGTGCGACCATTAAGGGCAGTCTCGATCGTTTCCGCTAGTTCCCCTACGCTCAGTCCATATCGCGCTGCTGCATCGCGATCAAATTGAATTTGAACTTGCTTTACTGGAACTTGAGGTTCAAGCTGAAGATCCACGATGCCAGGAATGCCATTCATTGCAGATTGAACCTGCTGTCCGATCGTGCGGAGTTGTTCTAGCTCAGAACCATAAATTTTAATGGCGATCGCACTACGAACCCCCGACAAAACATCATCAATCCGGTGAGAAATAAACCCACCAATGTTACTGGCAACACCGGGTAGTTTTTCTAATTCTTTTCGGAGTGTTTCGACCGTTTTTTCGCGATCGCGACTTCCCTCTTCGCTAATTTGCACATCTAATTCACCAAAATTAACTCCCGCCACTTCTGGATCACCTTGAGCAAAACCGTCTCGAAATTGAATCGCATCAAACCGCTTATCGTCTTTTAGAGCATCCATCACTGCTAGTGCAGATCGATTGGTTGCATCTAATGATGCTCCAGGATAGAGCGTCATTTCATTGATAAGCGATCGATCCTGAAACTCAGGTAAAAACACTTTACCCAGTCCCGGTAAAATGATTAGCGAGGCGACAAATCCGGCGAGTGCAGCACTGAGAATCACTTTTGGGCGACGAATTGCGAAGGATAATGCAGGACGATAAACTTCGCGGACTTTATGTTCTAACCAGGTTTCGGAATTGGATAAGCGACGATTGGCAAGCAAGATCGCGCATAGCGCAGGCGTTAGAGTTAATGCAACCAGTGTCGAAGCAACGATCGAGAGCAAATACGCGATTCCCATTGGCGTAAAAATGCGTCCCTCAACCCCTGACAACGCGAAAATCGGTGCAAATACAACCGCGATGATCACTGTCGAAAAGAGGACGCTAACACGAACCTCAACCGAACCATCAAATACAACTTGTAGCGGTGGTTTTGGATCGGGAGAAACCTGGTTCTCGCGCAATCGACGATAGACGTTTTCCATATCAACGATCGCGTCATCGACTACTGATCCGATCGCAACGACTAACCCGCCTAATGTCATTGTATTGATTCCCTGTCCTGTGAAGTTAAGAACAATCAGTCCTAACAATAGAGACAAGGGAATCGCGCTGAGACTGATGATCACTGTTCGCCAGTTCATCAAAAATAGAATTAGAACAATCGAAACAATGATCACACCATCGCGAAGTGCTTCTTCAACATTGGTAATTGAAGATTCAATAAATAAGCTTTGGTCGAACGTTTTGGTAAACGTAACGTCTTTAGGCAGGGCAGGCTTAATTTCCTCCATTGCTGCTTCTATGGCTTTCACAACGGTAGGAGTATCTCCATCTGGCTGCTTTGAGATCGTAAGAATGACAGCGCGTTTGCCGCGAAATAGTCCATCTCCACGTCTTAGAGCCGCCCCAATTTTCACCTCTGCAACCTGATCCAGCAAAACCGGAGTTCCGTTTGTTGCTTTGATCACCGACTTTCGCAGCCCCTCGATCGACTCAATCCGCCCAATGCCGCGCACTAACATTTCTCGATCAGGTGTGGTCAAAAAGCCACCTGGAACATTAACATTCGCGTTCTGAACCGCTTTCGTTACCTCTGCTAAAGAAACGTTGTAAGCTTTCAGCTTATTGGGATCAACCAGTACTTGATATTGTCGTTCATCGCCACCATAGATGAAGATATTACTCACGCCTGGAACTGCCAGCAATCGATTCTTTACGTCCCAATTAACGACTCGCCAAACCTCCATCAGATCCGTTGTTTCTGGGACAAAAGCATATTTCACAGCCCAACCGAGAGGCGAATTGATGGGCAAAATCTCAGGCTGGCTAATTCCTTGAGGTAGTAAACCTTGAGCGCGTTGCAGTCGTTCTGTTACCAGTTGGCGGGCGCGATAGATATCTGTGTCTGGACTGAAAACAGCCTTGATTGATGAAATTCCGACTGCCGAAGCAGAGCGCAACGATTCTAGCCCTGGTATTCCATTGATGGAACTTTCGATCGGGCGTGTCACCAGTGATTCGATTTCTTCAGGTGCAAGCCCTGGAGCATCGGTTTGAATCTCGACCTGTGGCGGCGCAAAACTGGGAAATACGTCTAATGGCATCTGTGTGAGAACACGAAAGCCCCACAGCGAAACCAGAATTGATGCGAGAACAACAATCCAGCGTTGCGCGATCGACCATTTGACGATGGTATTGAGCATAACAGAACTTACCGATAGGGCATATCAAAGCGAACGACATTTAATCAAGTCAGATAAATGCGAAATTAACAGGAATCCGAATCAAGTGCTCAATTCAACGAATCAGATTTATTCTTAGATTGCTCAGACCGCACAGAGCGATCTTTGTGACCACTAGATGAATGTTCAGCGAGGTAAACCGTTTCAGATTCAGACGCATATTGTGAATGCTTACGATCGCGTTTCCGAGTCCAAACCATGCCGCCGTAAAATGCACCTGCGATCGCGACTCCCGCTATCGGAATCATTACCCACCAGGGCAATTCCCCAAATGCTTGCGGCTTGGCTGTCGATGCAGCAGGGGAATCCTTTGCTTGGGCTGTGGTGTCGCCTCGCAGTGATTGCGTGTATAGCTGTGTCGCCCCTTGCGTTACGATTTTATCGCCATCAAACAATCCATTCGTAATTTCAACTAAGTCACCTGCCGTTCGTCCTAGTGTGACTTCTGAAGATTGGAAGCTATCGCCGTTCTGCACAAAGACAACTTTTTTCTTATCATTAGTTTCGACGATCGCTGATGTTGGAACTGCCAACACTGAAACGGAAGTACGATTTGTGATCACTTCCATTTCTGTAAACATTCCAGGCTTCAACATACCACTAGAATTATCAAGCTCTGCTTTAACGGGAACACTGCGAGTTGATCCCTCAACAACCGAACCAATCACGGCAATGCGTCCCGTGAAAGTACGATTTGGTAAGCTGGCGATCGTCACTCGAACTTGTTGACCTTGAGCAATTTGATTGAGATCTTTCTCATAGATATTTGCAGTCGCAAGAACGGCTTGACCATCAATAATAGTCATCAGCTTCGATCCAGCCTCTTTCGAGGATTGTCCGAGTGTGACTTCTCGATCGGCAACTTTTCCTGAAATCGGAGCGACGATCGTCACGGTTCCATCTGAATTTGCGGTTGCACCTAGTTGCCGCAGTCGAGCGCTATAGCCTGCATCGCTGAGTTCTACGCGCGATCGTGCCACCTCTACGCCTGATTGAGCGCGCTTAAGTTGCGCGGTTGCCTCCACGACAGGCAATTGACTTTGAGCCTTAGCAAACGCAGCTTTAGCTTCAGCAAGTTTCGCTTCAGATTCCAACACCGTGCGACGGGGTAAAGCTCCTGTGGCAGAAAGTTCTTTATCGCGATCGTACCGTTCTTGAGCAAAATTAAGAGCAACTTTCGCTTGCTGAATGTCCGCTTGGGCAATCTGCTGCTGCTTGGAATAGTTATCCTGAGCCAGTTGTAAATCCGCTTTTGCCTGTTGTGTATCTCCCTCTGCTTCGGCTCGTTTTGAAAGCGATTCAACCCGAAGATTTGCTAAGTCTGGACTAGACAATAACGCCACAGGTTGCCCCGCCTGAACTGAATCTCCAGGCTGCACAAATAGCTTAATCACTTGTCCACCCGTAGGATTTGTGACTTCCACCCGCTTGCTCGGCAACGCTTCAATTTGTCCCGTTGCTTTCACTCCAAAGCCTAGTCGCTGCCGCGTCGCGGTCTCAACTTTAATGCCAGTCCGCTCCTGAGTCTGAGCATCTACTTTAACGGCTCCTGCGGCTTGAGTTGCCTGTCCACCGCCTTGAAACTCATCTCCATGTCCTCCATGAGCCAGGACGCGCACTGGAGCCGTTAGCACCAACAGCATTAATAATGTGCTGGAGATCTGACGAATCGTAGATGAGGAATGAGATGAATGATTCATCCGGTTTTTTCTGTGTAACGGTAGGCTAAATTGCAGAGAGCGATCGTTGGATCAATCGAAAGTATTGCGCTCAATGTTCAGTGTGTCAGCTAGAGATGAAATCGAGATGAAATTGAGTCCGTCTGCTTAAATTCTCTGACAGAACAACTTGAATGCTCGATCGCTCAGTTCTCCTCAAGCGAGTGAAAAAAGTTTAGAGAACTATTGGTTGTACCAAGCTTTGCGCCATTGTTTCATCTGATCAATTTCTGTCTGTTGTGATGTTGCAATCTCTTGAGCCAATTGCTTGATTTCAGGGCGCTTCGATTTTTGCAGAGTATCTTTCGCCATGACGATCGCGCCTTCGTGATGTGGAATCATCGCATTGAGAAAGCGCAAATCAAACTGATCATCTGCTGCACCCAGATCCATCTTCATTGCCATGCTGTCTTTCTGTGCAGTAGACATCGGTACAGATTTATTGGTTTGAGCATCGTAAGCAACAGACTCTTGAGGCACGTTGGGATACCACTGCTTTCGCCATTTTGCCAGTAGTTCATTTTCTTCGCGGTTTTGAGTCACAATGATGTTCTGAGCGAGAGATTTGATTTCGGGACGCTTCGATTTTTGTATGGCTTCTTTTGCCATATCGATCGCACCTCGATGATGAGGTCGCATGGCATCAATAAAGCGTAGATCGTACTCAGCATCCGCCGCACCTAGATCCATGCTTGACATTGAGTGAGCAGAGTGATCCATGTTGCCCTGCATCTCACCATGATCCATTCCTGCTATTGGAGAGCTTGTCACCATAGGATTCTGAGTTGATGTTTGAGCAGAATTGGAGCAGGCGACGAGTCCAGCAATCATCAGGCTTGCGCCAAGAGATAGTCCGAGTAATGCAGTTTTAAACATTCAATGGTTCCTGAATCGAGAGAGTGACATTACAATTTCATTTTGAACTATCCAGTTAGGTGGAAAGTCAAGGACAAAGCACCCAATTCTAAGTAGAATTTTTTAGCACTTGCGTAACATAGGCGATTCATTTCACCTTTTCAAGTCAGCATGTTGAGATGAAATCAGCATGAAATAGCACCATTCTGTATTGGAAATTTAAGAAGCTTGAAAAATTCTAGAGATCAAGCTTAGTTTGTTGCTTACTCAACCTCTTAACAAACCAAAATGTGACGATCGGCAGCACGAAAAATTGCAGAATCGGAATAATCCCGACTTGCAGAATCGGGACTTGAATCATTGCATCACTATATTGCCACAGTCCAAGCGCTAAGGCAGTACGCTCTGTAAAAGTTGCACTAATAACTCCCGCGATCGCAATCCAAAAAATTCGCTTTCCCGTTAGATCAAAGATCCAGTCGGCATTATGCGTTAGATATCTGCCGATCCAGTAAAGCACAGTAATGTAGAGTGCATCTGCGATCGCAGCTAACCCACAGAAGAGCCACCGTTGTAAAGCAGATTGACCAAAAGGAGCATAAGCAACCATTTGCAGCATTTCCCAGACAAAGCTTGGTGGAAAAGCGATTCCAAAGATCAGTAATAAGAGCTTCTTTAATGAGGATTGCAATTGAAGCATAGTTAATACTAGGAAAAAAGAGAATCTTATTGAAACTAGAATGAATTTGTAATCATCTGTAAGGCTAACAATCAGGCGACGCAACCAGTTGCATTAATTTAAGCTGATTGCTGCGATCGTACTCTCGCTGCTTAGATCACTTAATGACGCATACAGACATGAAATCAACATGAAATGAATCTCCGTAAAAAGGAAGAAATAGTCTATCTATCGATAGAGAGACGCAATCAGTATCTGTTTACTCTAAGTTACTAATTAGCTGAGACATTGCACTTGAAAACTCTGATTTAACACCAGGTTTTAAGTCAGATTAGTCATGCAGCAAGTATTTGTGGCAGTAATGTCAATTAATTACCTGTTCCAAAAACTGCTGGCACGGGTTAGACGTTAGTTAATCAATGGCAAGTGTAGCTTAATCTTTAGGGAGTATAAATAAAATATGGCTCATCAAAACGCTCAATCAATTCTAGATGCTGCGGTTCATTGTGCTTATGAATGTGAACATTGCATGGATGCGTGTTTAGCTCATATGCCAGAATGTGCGCGGCTTTGCAATGACTGTGCCCAAAGCTGTTGGTCTTCAGCTTCCTACATCAGTCGAGGATCGCGCTTTATTCCGCAGATTGTCAACTCGTGTATTGAAATCTGTGAAGCTTGCGCGGCAGAATGCGAAAAGCACACCGATAGCCCTCACTGTCAAAGTTGTGCTCAAGCGTGTCGTCAAGCCGTTGCTGAATATCGCAAGGTGGCAGATTTAGCAGGAGTTTCTTGATCGCTGCTTCATCGACTTAACGGGCTGTCTTCCTCAACTGCGAGGCTGATAGCCCTTCCTCATCCTTAAGACTCATCTTACCCGCTTTACTTGACTCTCCTATTGACCAATACTTCGGACAGTTTTAGGCGGCGATAGTGCCGTAATCGCAAAGGGTTGAGTAGTTGGGATGGGATTTAATCAAGCTTGGCTCCAAGTCTAAGGTGGCAATAAATCGTTCAAGTAGGTGTTGATTGAGGGCACGACGCTTAACGCTTGCCATTGAGAATACAAATGGGTCTTGACCGGTGTGCTGGGGATGCGCGTCGAACTTCGCTAGATTGAGGGCGGTAAAACTGGCATTGAAATGAAAGTCCAACTTCAAGAGGTCACGGGCTTGACAATCACTCAGACCCGTAAACTGCTTGGCATCGCGGAAGAGAAATTCAATCCCGAAGCGCAATTTATAGAACTGAATAATCTGCTTGGGGGCTTGCTCAACATCGGTACTGAACAGCAGGCAGGTGCGGACTCGGTTCGGAACGCGACGGTCAACTAGGTAGGCGACTCGAATCTCCCGCTTCAAGGAGACGTGCCACAATCGGGCAGTGTAGAGGTCAACCTGGGGTTGCACGGTTTCCACAAAGGTGAAGTGACTGAGGTCTGTCAGGTCAACTTTGCCGTCGTACTTGCGCGGTCTGCCTCGTTGCTTCTGCACCCC
>NZ_LXYR01000087.1 GCF_001650195.1 Phormidesmis priestleyi BC1401
AGAATTGCATCGGCTAAAACGCAGGGAGCGCTCGATTTCGCCCTTCTTGCATAGGAGTGGAGAAATTTTGCCAGTTCAACCCACTCTGATATTTAGAGTAGTCACCTGTTCTACTGGTGCCTGTAAGTGGGACAGGTGATGGTGAGGACGCTTAGTTTTACGCAAATGCCCGTGTCTAGAACACAGACTTTTTCTTCTGGGGTATGAGGAGCAACGGAACAGAAACTCCCGTTAAGGCTGAAATGCTTTAATGGCAGCCATTTCAAAAAGCACTTTTCAGTCTCAGTGAGACGTATCAATTAGTCTCTAGGTTATTTGGTACAGCAACTGAGAACGGAGTATCAAGGGTTTGAGGTGCCTAAATTCTAGGAGGTTCAACTGGTACGCCTCTTAACGGGAGTTTCTGCTCCGCTACTACTCATACCCCTAACTCTGACTTTGGCAATAATGGCGGTCGGGGCGTGACGACTAAAGATGAAGCCAACAATGGCGGCGGCATCAGCGTAACGGCTGGGAATGGCTTCAATTACCATTTCTGGTCTGGTCAGCGTGCCGAAATGAACCCCAATGATATCGCAGGAGTCTACTCAGTCTTTCAAGCGAGGTTGGTTCAAGATGATCTGACGAAACCGGACGATCGCGCCCAGGCTCACTATATCGCTAGTGGTGGTGCTGACTATTGGCGCAGTCAAGATGCAGGTTGGGCATCTGACTGGAGCAACAATGGTGGAATCAATGGCGGACGATTCAAGACCGTTACAAATGATTGGAAGAGTTTCAGCATGGAAACCCTGCCCGCCGATCAGATGATCGCAAACCCGCCACCGCTGACCGCCTAACGATCGATTACCTATAAATGAATAAGGGCTGACTACAGAAGTCAGCCCCCTATTTTCGCTTTTGACTCACTTCTCGTCGTTGATCCTGAAAGATGTAGCCGATTTTAGGGGAGGGCTGAATAACCCGATCGCGCGGCATGGGCGGTAATGAGATTTTGTCACGCAGCGTTTTGATCGCTGCAAATAGGGTCTAATCAGACAAACTGCGGCTTTTCCAGACCCGTTCTAAAATTTGTTTTTTGGGAAAGCAGTCGTTCCCGATCGAGTAGAAAGGACTCCTGGAATGTTTAGGCTTGCTTTGTATTCCCCGTTGCTCTCACCTTTCGGAACGCGAAACCGAAACACGAAAGTATAAGAACCAACCCTTTCTCATACTTCACATTCAATCTGAGTTTCCCTTTCTTCTGTCAAATGCTGCTGGGCGTTCCCGTATCTCGGCTCAACCCCCCTTGAAAGTTCAGCAGAGCTCAACCCCTATTTACCCGTCTGATCCTTTAAGGGCACTTCCGTTCCAAGCGCTGGAGGAACAGGTTGGGCCGCAGACGCAACTGTCGCATTCACGGTGACACTCTTCACCCCAGGAATTTCTTTCGTCAGTCCTGGAATCTTGTTCAGTTGATTTTGATAAACTACTGTTCCCGCAACCGTAACTGCTCCATTTTTCGCATTGATAGTTAAAGCGGCAGCAGGTAGATTAGCCTGCAACTTAGAGCGCACTTCACTCTTGATATCATCATCTGTTCTTTGCCCCTGGTCTCCACCGACTTTATTGCGCTGTTCATGTGCCCGAATATCAGAGTTGAGCTGTTTCCGCCGCACTATACTCGTGGCATTGTTCTGATTTTCCTGAGCAACGGATTTGTCAAGGGTACCCGGATTGCTAGTTGTCGAATCTGGAGCGGCATTACCAGTTTTTACCGCCCCCGTGCAGGATGTCATCCCGAAAGCGAGTAAGACGGTTAGTAGGACTGGAGTTAAACTTTTCATAACTCTGTCACCTAGGTCGAGGAAATTGGAGTAGAGGCAAGACTGACTTTGGTCACTGACCTCACTTCTCTAGTCCACTGTAAAGTGTTGTAGTAAACGTCCTTCCTAAGAGGGAATCTCACTTGAATGCATTGTGAGAACCCTGTCAACTTAACCGGGCACGTTCAAAATTAAGCCCGATCATTCCTGAATCGTCAGATGCACTGAGACTATGCGGCAGAATTTAGCCCAGCAACTTCTCGCCAATCTTGAAAGCGTTGGCGCAGTTGTTCGCGATAGCGTTTGGTGGTGAGGTGATGTTGTTTTGGGTGGAAGTGGGGTCGAGTTTAACTCAACCCCATTAAGGGTAGATTCCCTGCCCCTGGGGGCGTAAGAAGTACCAAAAAAGTGGCTGTTCATACTCCGTCCGCTTGCGGCGGAGCCTTTGATCCCCCTCTTACCGTCCTGTGCACAAGCAACCGCTATAAACCTCAGAATGCTTCACAGAAAATCCTTAAAGCACGGACAATTCCTTAAAGCTTTGTCGATGGGAAGCACCGAGTAGACGTGGTGGTCGCTGACGCGCCCTATCATGAGCAAAGTCCCAACTCAAAGCCACTCAGAGATGAAGCCAGAACCATACCACCCAGATCAGGCACAGCGTAGGAGGCTGGTCAAGAAGCTGCCCGAGGTGACTGTCTTATTCTGGATAATCAAATTGCTCACGACAGGGATGGGCGAGACGACTTCCGATTACCTCGCCCACCAGATGAACCCGCTTTTTGCAGTGGCTCTTGGGGGAGGTGGTTTAGCCGTGGCGTTACTCATCCAGTTTGCAGTCCATCGCTATCTTCCCTGGGTCTACTGGTTGGCCATTACGATGGTCGCGATTTTCGGCACGATGGTGGCTGATGCCATCCATGTTGGCTTAGGTGTTTCGTATCTCAGCTCAACCGCTGGCTTTTCTGTGGTGCTGAGCCTGATTTTTGCCGTTTGGTATCGGAGCGAGAAAACGTTGTCGATGCAGCAGATCACCACAGTTCGGCGCGAGTGCTTTTACTGGGTTACGGTCATGATTACGTTCGCACTGGGCACAGCCGCTGGCGACATGACAGCCTCCACGCTGGGGTTGGGTTACTTCACGTCAGGATTGCTGTTTGCCGGGTTGTTCGCTCTACCAGTGATCGCCTACTGGCGCTCAGGAGGCCACGCGGTTGGGGCTTTTTGGCTCGCCTATATTCTGACTAGACCCCTGGGTGCTTCTTTCGCCGATTGGCTTGGTAGAACTCAAGACCTTGGTGGTGTGGGCTTTGGTACAGGACGGATCAGTCTGGTCTTAGCGATGCTAATCGCTGGTCTTGTGGCTTATTCCACCCATAGCAAAGCCCGTGTTGGTTTGCGCTCATAGCACACAGTTAGCGACCGCCCCTAGCAGTCGGCTGCTAGGTGTCATGGATGGCTCGTTTCTCCCCAAAAGTGGGAGAGCTACGGCGGGAAGTGACCGCTATTGGAATGGCTGTGCCAGTCGGGTGGAGACGAGACTAGAGGTGTCGGTGATTGGAGCGGTGAAGGTCGAAACTGCCATAGCGTATGCGTTACCCGCCCAGCAGACTCTGACCCACACCGAATTGCCTGCCGAAATTAGCCGGATGGATCAGTCTCTCTATCACCTCGAACAGGTACGTCCGCATCTACCGTCGCAAGTCCGGTCTATCTAATTGTCGCGCCATAGGAGATGTAAATATCCAGGCATTGTGTTATTAATCTCTGTGAGAAGGCTGCTTTCAGCCTCTAGCCACCCTAAACTCGAGGTCTTGCAGAGCTATGAAAAAGGTTTTCAGCATTCCAGCCGGACTTTCTATGGGTATAGCAGCCGTGATGCTGCATCAACCCGCCCAGGCGCAAACCCGAAGCTGCACTTCCTTGAGGGAAGTTTCCACCCATCAGCGCTCGATTCGGAAGGTCATTACTCTGAACAACACCAACGCAAACACTGATTTTGCTGTGCCCACTGGCACACGTTTTAAGAGCTATACCGCTCAAGTAACCCCTGAAAACAATTCTCACTACGGGATTGAAGTGAATCTCAAATACAACGATGGTTCATCCTCGAAGGCGGTGTCGCGCTCGGTCGAGGCAAAACGGTTTTACCGCTACGACCAGTCTTTCCGAACGCTGACAAATCGGCAACCTTATCAGATTAATACTCGGATTACAGGCGACCGAAATACTGCGTATCAAGTTTCCGTTTTTGGGTGCCAGTAGCTGTAGGGACCTGCAATCCTAAATCGTCAACCGTGCAATCATCGCAGGTTCAAACCAAGATCGGGTCAGCACAGAAGAGGGGAAATATAGCACGTTTAGCAATTAGCTATACACAAACAAAGAGCCCGAACCGCCTCTCACGAACGATGGTTTGCGCGACTCTTTAAGTCATGTATGGCTAATTGCTAAACGTGTTTAATTTTCCGAATTCTGGGCTGACCCTAATATGCCTTTGGGAAGACGTAATTAGAAGGTTGCTGAATTGGCTGTTTCAAAAACTACAGTTTAGACTCTAGAGGCATCTACTTAAACATCATTGAAAACACATGGAGTCTTATTCGCTCGACTCGAATAACTGGGTTGGGATACTGTTGCGGCTAGGTTTGGCCCTCACAATGGGCGGTGCGATCGGGTGGAATCGCCAACGACGACACAAGCCAGCAGGGTTGAGAACTCATATGCTGATTAGCATCGGAGCTGCTCTGTTTGTCTTGATTCCCTTGCACAGCAGTGTCCATTCGGGCGACGCAGCTAGCCGTGCGATTCAAGGAGTCGCTACTGGGGTCGGCTTTTTAGGAGCCGGAGAAATCTTGCATCTGTCGCGTTCCAATAGTTCTAACCCCAAAGTTACAGGACTCACCTCTGCCGCTTCGACGTGGGTAACGGCGGCGCTAGGAATTGCCTCAGGCTGGGGCTGGTGGCAACTTGCTGTCTCAGGAACCGTCATGACCTTAATGACCCTGGGCTTCATTAAGATGCTAGAGGAAAGCTCGTTTGTTCGTCTAGACAACGGAGACGACTAAACTTTATTACCAGGTTGTACAGTGCCAAATTAAGGCTCTTCCAAGCTTTTGGTGAAGATGGCAGAGATCGCCAAGCCACACAACGCAAATTCTACCTTTCAGGGCAGTGCAAAGACCTCGATCACCAAAAGCTTGGAAGAGCCCAAATTAAATGACATCGAGACAAATTAGTTGTTAAGTTTGGGAAATTGAGAGCGTGATGACAGGAGAAGCCTGAGTGAGCCAAGGATTTGCGTTTTTGATTTTGTTCATCGCTGCTGGTTTAGAAGCTGGAGGTGATGCTTTAGTCCGAAAGGGATTGCATAGTCCAACTTTGGTAAAGCAAGTTGAATTTATTCTCTTGGGCAGTGTTACGCTACTGGGCTATGGGGTTGTGGTGAACTTGCCAGCTTGGGATTTTGGCAAGCTGCTAGGGACTTATGTCACCCTATTTTTTCTAGTCGCTCAATTGATTAATTATTTTGGTTTTGGTCAAGAACCTAGCATTTCGATCCTAGTGGGTGGCGCTTTAATTATTTTAGGTGGACTAATTATTACGTTCTGGAGAGCCTAAGTAGGATTGGGTTTAACCAACCCCTGGATCGGGCGACACGACAAAGGAGGGACACGGCAAACTCAAAGTAGACTGAACAAAAGTTGTCCGGGTGAAGTGTAAACCTGCGGCAAAAAATCAATGATCGGGTGAATCTCGATCGAGCTACTTAAAAGCGACTGACTAGCAGAGTACGCACTTTTTGCCCTGGTACGCAGCGTTGCAATAGTCTTGGTAAACGGGGGTTGTAAAAGACTATCGCGGAGAGGAGAACGCGCGATCGCGTCACTTATAGCCATCGCCACTTTGCTTAGGACATTTTTGGTAGTGTGCTTCGCGTGCTGCCAAAAATGTCCCTGTCCTAACCTATGTGGCGGTAGCTATAAAAGCAGAATCACTAAATCGGGCGACTCTCCCAAAAATTGAACAGAAAGCGCGATTAGGTTTTATCTTCTAGAAACCCATCGAGCTTGTGAACACGCTGCCACGGGCTGAAATCATTACGCCGCCTAGCTGATCGCTCGATCGCCTGTGCGGCGTGTTCTATTTAATAGCTAAGCATTTATACTCATCAGTCTTATGCGAGACTCATGAGTCTTAGGTTAATAGCGTCAACCATCAGCTGGAGTGAGTTTTGCGGTTCACTCTGGGCTTGAGTTTAACTCAACCCCTCTCGTGTTCCGAAAGGTGAGAGCAACGGGGAATACAAAGCAACCCTAAACATTCCAGGAGTCCTCTCTACTCGACCAAGAACGCCTGATCACGCCAGAACCCGGCAGTCACATGACTGCCGGGTTCTGGCGTTTAAGTCATGGTAAGTGAGAGTAGCTCAAGCGCAGTCTTACTTTCTGTCTTTAGTAATGGCTTGACGCACTTCAGCAATTGCTTTGTCGGTATCTTTAAGGGCTTCTACCCGCTCACCACTGTAGTCATGTGCGCCCTTTTGGAGGGCTTTGCGCGCTTGTTCCAGTGCGCGTAAAGCAGCTTGAAGTTCAGGGTGCTTTTCTTTACCATTGGGCATTGCTGACATCGTCTTGTGCATGGTCGCTGGCATCATTTGGGCGGCTGCAACTTGTGGTAGGACAGCAGCACCAGCGAGAACGGTCAAGGCGGCGAAGGCACCTGATAGGCGAGTTACGGATGGCATCGTGTATTAGTTCCTTGTGTATTAAGGTCTGTCCTTTAGATAGACTGCCCTCACCGAATAAAGTTCAAATATTGAGTCGTTAAATCTACTGAACTTTGGGCTGGCTCGAAAAGACTCAAACAAAGACCGCTCGCCACATGGCATGACTTGGGGGCTTTGTATTAGGATTGAGCCGAGATCCGTGCGAAAGTTTATCATATGGGTACTTAAGCTCTGCTAAGTAAAGCTTTCAGCGTTTGACTCAAAACATAACGATTTTTGTCGGCTAGCTGCCGGTCGAGCAGAAGGGCGACGACAGAATGCGGGGCAGAAACGAATTGCACGCCGACATACGGGCAAAAAAGTGCAAGAGGGGCTGAAAAGCTATGCCTGGATTGAGTTTCAGAAAACCTGCCCAAGAGAGTTCGAGGGATGGGACTTCTGTCAAGGGAGCAGCGAAACATTAGCGCTCCGTTTGAGCAAGAGGTTAGGTGTCGTCGCCTGCATTTCGAGAGGCGTTCAACTCAACATATCCGCACTTGACGCAGCGGTAAGCTTGTACTTTAGTCAAGCTTCTTTTAACTCTCTCGAAGGCAGCCCTTTTTCGTTTGCCAGTCTCACCCCGAAGCAACATAAATCCAAGGGGTGAAGGGAGATCGGGGTCGTGAATGGACCACATATAGAGGTGTGGCGTATCTTGATTGGATAGATTTCCAAGTTCCATCTCGCTGGAACATCGTAGACACTTCAAGGCACTATGCATTACCACCTCCGTAAAATTATGGCTTAACTGTAGTGACCTGCAATCATAAACCGTCAAACCTGCAATCAAGACATTTTCAAACCAGGATTAAGGGTTCTCAGTAGTAATGGATACTGGTGGCGAATTAGAAAAAGAAAAAGAAAAAGAAAACGCTCTGAAACCTTGATTCTCTCGTTGATTCAGTATTGAAAGTCCCTAATGTTACAACCACTTCTCTGATTGGGTTTCAGCAGTTGTCTATTTTCCTCTGGTGAATTCGCCAACAGTATCAGTAATGGAACCGTTCTTTGCCTTAAAGCTGTAACGCTCTCCCAGCAAGGTATTCTCTTCGCTTGTGCTCGCTCACCCTGATCCCACAGCTTCGCTAAACCATCACTTCTACTGATATCTCAACTAAGCTTGCATACCTGCTGAACTGGCAGAAGTTCCTCACAAAATCAAGGCTTTCAGCCCCTCTCTTCTGCAAAGATTACGGGTGTAACATGAGCAAAAAAGTCCAGCCTTAGTCCAGACCTATGTAGTATGCCGTCAAAAGACATCAGTAGAAATTATCAGTTTGCCGCTGAAATACTCTTAAGGCAAAGAACGGTTCCATTGCTACTGAGACCCCTCAATCCGCGTCAAGTGCGAGACTTTGCGAAAGCGACGGGGAAACGAGCCAAAACCGATGCCCTTGATGCGGCAGTGCTGGCTCATTTTGCTGAAGCAATTCAACCGAGCGTGAGTACGATCGCCGATGAAGACTCTCAGCATATGGCTGAGTTCTAAGTACAGGACAAAAAGCCTGAAAAGCCCTCCCATCATAGCTTTTAGCTAAAACGGCTGAAACCTTTGCTGCACTAGCGTTTTAGCAGAGTTCGTCCTCCCGTTTTCCATTTTTTGTCCTGTACTTAGGGCTGAGTTAGTCGCCCGTCGTCGCCAAATTGTGGAAATGCTGACAGCAGAGAAGAATCGCCTAGGGACGGTTCGCGGTTCTGTGCGACAAGACATCGAAGCCCACCTGGAGTGGTTAGAGAAACGCTTAGAAGAGCTAGAAGCCCAGCTTCAGCAAGCAATTCGGCAAAGTCCACTGTGGCTCGAACGGGTCAATCTGCTCAGAAGCGCACCGGGTGTGGGGGAAGTCACATCGAGTACGCTTCTAGTGAACCTGCCAGAGTTAGGCAGTTTAAGTCACAAGCAGATCAGTAGCTTGGTGGGAGTCGCTCCGCTTAATCATGACAGTGGTAAACATCGAGGCAAGCAGGTGATTTGGGGCGGACGTGCTCAAGTCCGAGCGGTGTTGTATATGGCAACCCTGGTGGCAAGTCGGAGCAATCCAGTGATCAAGGCGTTCTACGAGCGACTTTGCCAGAAAGGTAAGCCGAAGAAGGTCGCATTGACCGCCTGTATGCACAAGCTCTTGATCATCCTCAACGCGATGGTTAAAAGTGCCACCCCTTGGCAACCCAATCTCGTCGAACAGGCTTGACTTTTCAGACAATCGCTTCTGCCAGTTCAGCAGGTGTGCAAGCTTAATTGAGATATCAGTAGAAGTGATGGTTTAGCGAAGCTGTGGGATCAGGGTGAGCGAGCACAAGATAAGAGAACACCTTGCTGGGAGAGCGTTACAGCCTTAAGGCAAAGAACGGTTCCATTGCTACTGAGACCCCATCAAGAAGCTCCTATTGAGGAGGCAAAATCGAACATCTCTAAGCCCAATCTACCTGCTAAAGATTTGATGTTGGCGATCGCTATGTTGGCAGAGTGGATGGAGGAAAACCCCGAGGTCGAAGCGGAGAAAATCTATGAAAAATACAACGCTCGTCGTAAAGGGTTTAGCCGTCCTGAAATTCGCTTTCTGCTCACCCAACTGGCAAATCTAACCGACCCCTGACCCAGTGACCCACCGACCAAACGATAGTGACCCGCCCTATGGGTCAAGCGGGTCAGGGGTCGGTCGCCACGTTGGGTCAGTTTGATGGGTCAGATGAGCGACCATCATTAGACCGCTCTACAAATCTCACGCCAAACTATTAGAAGGGCGAAACTAACCAGCGATCGCCCTTGCTCAGCCCAGCATCTTGCTCAGGTTCTCCAGCCTTTTTTGGAGCCTGACTAATTCTTTCCCCCGCTGGATTGCCGCTTCTGTAGCTGCAATTTCCTTGAGAGGAATGTATTGAGATTTCTGCCCATTCGATAGAGTTTTGCCCCGCCCTGATCGCAACCTCGCATACTTGTAGCTGGTCTGTGATTGGTTGGATGCTGTGCCCCCCGCAGCCGCCCTATCGAGTCGCACTCCGGTCAACACATCGCCTTCATTTTGGAGGTCTGCGATCCGGATGATGATTGCGTTTCGTTCGGCTTGAGGTCGCCTCATTGCTTTTTCATTCATGTAACATTGCTATCTAATATCAATGATAGCACTCAATGTTACATGAATGAATCGTTCAGTTTGAGAGCGGCGAACGGGTTCCCCGCAGCGAAGCTGTTCTCCCCTGCTACACCGCGAAAGAGAAGACGGATCGGCAGACGTAAGACATCACGCATTACGCAATCTGCAATCGTTTGATGGTGCCCCTAACAGTCGTGTGCTGCCACTTACCACTGCGCTTAGTTGGGCTAAAAGTAGGTTGATGTCTCCTGCTTAGCCTGAAAATAATGATAGAGATTAGAGATCGTATAGTCTGATGCAGCTTGCAACTGATCCATAGTCAGCGCTTTTAACCCATTGTTTTGTGCTTGCTGACTAATCACAGAAGCATACTCTAGTCGCATATCGGGAGCCATCATTAGTCGAAGTTGATTGCACAGAGTTGCATTGTTTGATTTTGACTGAAGTTCTTCATAGAGAGTTTGCTCTGGAGGCACTTCTAACAAAGCCTCTGTTTCAATCATTTTTAGGTCAACTGGATTAAGTTCAGAATTATTCAAAAGTCTGATTTCGTCCGAATCTAGTGTTTGCACCCAGTCAATTTGGGTTTGCCAGAGATTGAGAGCTTGCAAGTCGTGGTCGTGGATGCGAACCAACTCAGGGAAGAGAAAGTCAAGTTCGGCTTGAGAGTTGATCTGGTTAACAGCCGCAAGGGAATCCTGACGAATAGTCGTACAGAGTGCAGTCAATCGATGGCTGACACTGGTTGGTTCGCCTTGCAGTTGATAGGTAAAAGCGATCGCTTGTTGAATCGCCCAAACACACTCACGACGGCGAATATAGCCAGCCGCGTTTGTGTTATTGAGTAGTTGAGGGTTGTCGTAGTCTGCTAATGCTTGAAACATCATGTCGCGAACTGAGTTGATGTCAGCATTCCGACGAGCTAAATCTTGAACTGTGAGCGCCGATTGCAGACGAATAGTCGCCTGGTTGAATAGCCCATAGGCTCGCGCCAGAATCGTGCGGTGATGGCGAAACTCAACGTCTTCAGCGACGCGATCGATATGCTCAATCACCTCTAACCCTTGGTCACGCAATGCCTGCTTGAGGTTAATAAAGCCGTCTTTGACCTCTAATCGCAAAGCTGCAACATCTTGACGAAGTTTTAGCGTTTGATAGAGATTTACGGCGGCAAGGGCAGCCGTTGCTACAACCCCAACCCCAATCACCGCAGTAGTTGCTTGCAAAAGTGGCAGGCTGGAAAATCCTGTCAATGGGTTTAGTCCTATAACCCCGACCGCCTGTCCTGCGAAACGACCTGTTACCGCATCTCGTACAAGACCTAGTGGCACACCGCTTTTAGAAAAAACCTGGACTAGCTTACCTGTATCAAGCCCTAGTTGAATCGCTGCCGGAAATTGAAAAAGCATACTTGTGTAGTGGTTGGGGATTGTTCAAAAACTGAATGGTTGTAAGGTCTAAGCCAAAAAATCATCAAGCTGAGACTGGAAGGCGACTAACTTAGAGTGCTGGTCTTGATACCACTGACGTTCTGCTGCAACTTCGTTCAGTGTTGACGTGTGCACGGCTTCTGAATCGATTAACAACGAATTGAGCAGAGCCATGTACTGGCGGGTGACAGCTTGAATTGCCTCCAGTCTTTGATCGAACACGGGGTTGAGCCGAGATACGGGCAAAAAAGTGCAAGATGGGTTGAAGAGCTATACCTGGATTGAGGTTCAGAGAAATCACTGAAGAAAGTTTCAGTTTTGAGGACTTCTGTCCAGCAGAGCAGGAGTGCAAAGTGATGAGACTGCCCTATTTGCATGACAGCGACGGGATTGTAAGCCTTTCTGAGAGTGCGATGACCGCTCTCTCAGTCTCATGAGTTTGGGACGTTCTGGCGTACTACAAACCTGTCATTGAGTCCAGCTTTAGTCCAGTCCTTTTCTGAGACTACTTGTCTCGGTTTAAGACAGTGAGCCAGCATGAGAATTTATTAGGCGAAACCGACCCGCCAGGATTTATTCTCACAGGATTCCTTTGCTCACAGCAGCTCAATATGACTAGCCTGGAACGGACTGTCTATCCCATACTCAAAACGTCTTTAACTCCCAAAGAGCTTGCTGAACGGTACACTCCAACTTCATCTGAGGTTGAATTTGCTCAATCCCAAGCCCGCAGCACTCGGGGACAACTGAGCGTATTAGTCATGCTGAAAGCGTTCCAACGATTGGGTTATTTCCCCGCAGTAGCAGCTATCCCCTCCCCGCTCATCCAGCATCTACGCACCTGCTTGAGTCTGCGAGACTCCGTTTCGACGCTATCTTCACTGCGCTCACTGCGTTACTATCAATCTGCCATTCGCTGCTATTTGGATGTGAAGCCCTATGACCAGAACGCCCAAGTCGATTTAGCCGCGCAAGTTGCTGACGCAGCGCTCACGAAGGATCACCCTGCCGATTTGATTAATGTCGCAGTTGAGTGGCTGATCAAAGATCGCTACGAACTGCCTGCCTTCAGCACGTTGGATCATCTCGTCAGTCACCCCCGCTCCATCACCAATACCCATCTATTTCAGCAGATCTCAGACGGTCTATCGGCAACTGAACAGACTTACCTGGATCAATTACTGCTGAGTGAATCGCCAGAAATCCAGGCATCGCTCAATCTGCTCAAATCCCCTCCCAAAAGCGCGACATTTGCTCACTTAACCCAGTTACAAATCAAGTTTAGTCAGTTGATGACCTTCGGGGATGCACAACGCCTGTTGACAGGACTTCCCAGCACCAAGCGGCAATCTTTCGCAGCGCAAGCCAAAGCCCTCGACAGTTCTGAACTGCGTCAGCATCAACCCCAAAAACGCCGAACCTTGCTGCTGTGCCTGCTTTATCAAGCCCAAGTCCAAACCCGTGATTACTTGGTGGAGATGTTTCTCAAGCGGATGCAGATGATTCGGAACCAGGCAAAAGCGCGACTGGTGCAATTGCGCGAGTCACACCTGAGCCAAACTAAAACACTACTGGAGCAGTTTGCTGAAGTCCTCACGGTTTCCTCCCATTCAGACTCGGAAGCCGCTCTAGGGCAACAAGTGCAACTCGTTCTGGAACGACATGGCGGTGCGAAACAACTGCTTGAGCAATGCGAGGAGATCGCGACCTACAACAGTGACAACTACCGACCGCTGCTGTGGCGCTTCTATCAGCATTACCGGAAGCAACTGTTTCAGTTGGTGCGCTCACTGGACATTCGTTCCACCAGTCAAGACCAGTCTCTGGTTGAAGCCGTGCAGTTTATCTTGGGTCATGAACATCGCCGCAGTCAGTGGCTACCCGCCGTCCCCGATCTCTCTTTCATCAGTGATCTCTGGCGACCGTTAGTCGTCGATGGGTCAGGAGAATCTCAGCGTTTGGCACGACGACCGCTAGAAGTGTGCGTCTTCAGCTATCTGGCACTGGACTTGAAGACGGGCGATGCCTGTGTCGTGGGTTCAGAGAGCTATGCGGACTTCCGCGAGCAACTGCTTTCGTGGCAGGAGTGTGAACCGCAACTGACGCAATACTGTG
>NZ_LXYR01000088.1 GCF_001650195.1 Phormidesmis priestleyi BC1401
CAAGTGAAGTTTATTGAAGAACTTTTCGGAATTAGCGCTTAACGGAATGCGAACGAAATACTTCGTTTGTCACTAAAAAGTATTTGCGACACAACCCCGATTCGTACCTGGAAAAGCCTGGTTTTGCGTTTAAGCATTTATACTTATCGCAAAGGTGAGATGCTCCCCAGCGTTGCTAACATCAGTTTGAGTTGAGGCAACTCAGGTCGATGATCCTTGCTATGACCTCGTTGAAATAGTCCTGCTTCATTAACATTCCAAAACCCGCTGACCGAGGTGCTATCGAGACGAACTCGTTGAGGATTGAGGTCATAGACTTGTAATTGACGCTGGCTTAAAGCTTGCTCAAAACGTTCCCAGAGACGGTCTTTGCTCAGATATCGCAATACACTCTCTAAGCGATCATCGCTCATATCCAGTCCCCGCAGGTTTTGACCTAAACTCACTCCAATCGTCTCAAGATGATGCTCCACCCAGTCTTGAACAGGATTAAGACGATGGTCAGCTTGCGACAAAATGTGAGTGAGCCAAACGACGGCGACCTGTCCTAGACTCAGCCCCTGCCAATTTCCATGCGTTGGAAAGTGCTGATCCAGCAGTTCTTGAACACCCATTCGGTTGAGCTGTGCTAGGAGCAGTGGAATGTCATCAACTCGTTCGGTCGTAACGGCTACAGGCTTCTTCATGAACGAACAGACTCTAGCCCAATGTGACCACCTCTCTCAGAAATGGGCGAACGGTGAGCACTAGAGCTACAGTTTAGCGATCGTGCTTTGCATGGCTCAAACGCTGATACACCTAAATTGCAGATCTCAGCCTTTGGGGGACGATCTTTCAAAAGCGAATTGCTAATTTAGCCTTCAATAACTAAACGTAACTACTCAGGCAAAATTTGATGAATAGTAAATCGAACCGGGATGATTGAGTTATCGTTTGAATTAGAGAGAGTCAAGAACCGAGGCTTGTGAGTTGAAAGAAGCATCCGGGCAATCCGAGCGACTTCGAGGGATGATCCGTGCCGCTTATGGGCAGGGAGAAGAGGCTGTGATTGCCCTGGTAGAGAGTTTGCTGACAGCACAGGCAGAAGTGATTGCAGGGCTGGAAACGCGGCTCGAAGGTTTGGAGAATCAAGCCAGTAAAGACAGTAAAAATAGCAGTAAACCACCGTCTGGAGATGGTTTCAAGAAACGAACCCAGAGCTTGCGCCCCTCAGGTGAACGCAAAAGTGGAGGGCAGCCGGGGCATCCTGGCAGCACCTTGAAATGGACAGAAGAACCCGATGAGATTGAGCAACACCAGATTGAGCGCTGTCAGGAATGTGGGGCATCGCTAGTCGAGATGCCAATTGTGGAATGGCAGTGCCGTCAGGTACATGATTTAGTCCCGATTGAAATCGTAGTCAAGGAGCATCAAGCGGCAGTTAAACCCTGTGGCGGTTGTGGAGAGATGAATCAAGCGGCATTTCCCCTTAGAGTCACCAATCGAGTGCAGTACGGTTCCAGGTTGAGGGGCTTAATGGTGTACCTGATGGACTATCAGTTATTGTCATCGGCAGGGAGTCGCCCCAAACAACCCCCTGCCAGAAATCTGCTGGAGCGGCTAGATATAGCAATCCTATTTCAGTTGTAAGAATGGGATGGGTTGCTAACCGGCACGGGCAAGATGCTCCTCTCACAATTCATTCAGGATTGCTATGCTCATCAAGCTGAGGTCTTGAGATTCATGCATGACTTTCAAGTCCCGTTTGATAACAATCAAGCAGAACGGGATATTCGGATGATGAAACTCAAGCAGAAGATCTCTGGAGGCTTCCGCTCAGGGGAAGGCGCTCGAATCTTTTGTCGCATTCGGGGTTATCTTTCCACGCTCAAAAAGCAGGGGCACAATCTTTTGGATGCTCTAGAGCGCGTATTTTGCGGACAGCCCATTTCCCCTGCTTTTCAGCCTGAGTAGTTACAACTAAACTATAAAACAAGAAAAATACAAATGGCAACTTCAAATCAAATCATTCTAGTCACAGGCGCAACGGGCAATCAAGGTGGCGCAGTGGCGCGTCATCTTTTGCACCGTGGAGTCTTTGCAGTTCGGGCTTTAGTGCGCGACAAAAATAAGCCTGCTGCTCAAGCCCTTCAGCAAGCAGGTGCAGAACTCGTTGAAGGTGATTTTGACGATCGGGCTTCCCTCGATCGGGCGCTGCAAGGAGTATCCGGCGTTTTTTCGCTCCAGGTCTTCAAAGACGGAGTAGAGGTCGAAATCCGCAACGGTAAAGCAATGGCTGATGCAGCGAAAGCGGCAGGTATTGAGCATTTCGTTTACTCGTCGGTTGGGAGCGCTGAACGCAATACGGGTATTCCGCACTTTGACAGTAAGTTTCAAGTTGAAGAGTATATTCGCTCGCTGAACTTTCCCTACACAATTCTGCGTCCGGTGTTCTTCTTTTACAACTACAACATGATGCGCCCAGCGGTTGAATACGGGACGCTTCCGCAGCCGCTCAGTCCTGATACAAAATTGCAGCAGCTTTCCGAAGAAGACTATGGGGCAATGGTGGCTGAAGTGTTTGAGCGCCGGGCTGACTTCCTCGATCGTGCATTGGAACTTGCCAGCGTAGACATGACGATGACAGAGATCGCGGCTGCATTTAGCCAAGCGTTAGGAAAACCTGTCGCCTATCAACAAATTCCATTTGAAGCATTTGAGCAGCAAGCTGGAGAAGAAGTCACGATCATGTATCGCTGGTTTGAGAATGTTGGCTACACGGCAGATTTGGCGCAGTTGAAACGCGAGTTTGCTCATCTGAGTGATTTTGACTCTTACTTGCGCGAAAAGGGCTGGGCAAAACCTGTTGGAAGTTCTAAGTAACCCCTAACTCGCGATCTCCAAGAACTCGGCTTCGCAACTCGCAGGTGGGTTGTAAGTAACAACACTCCGGGCAATTTTTGATGAGCAACGACAGAATGCGGGTTTCAGCCCTCTTTCATAGTCGTTAAACTAACGAGAAACCAAGGGTTTCAGCGGTTGCTCAGAAAATTGTCCGAACTATTGAAGTAAGTAAGTGGAATTAAATGTGAGATGGACGTAGGTTGGGTTAAGGGACAAAACCTAACGCCTGTATGGGTTACGCTATCGCTAACCCAACCTACAAATAATTGTGCCTCCCTACTTACTCCTACTCGACTGCATCTCAATGCCTAGAGGGCTTTCACAAGGATGCGATCTTATCTAGGCGTTCCCGGGGTGGAACGAGAAATCGCACAGCGTAAGTTTCTGTACGATTGCTCATTTCACTCCCTTTAGTCAGTACCTGTGTAGTATGCCGTCAAAAGACATTAGTAGAAATGATCGATTTGCGGCTGAAATACTCTTAAGGCAAAATCTGGTTCCATTACTACTGAGACCCCTTCAACGACAGCCACTGATTTCAGTTCGTCTAATGCTTTCCAAGGCAGGTTTTGATGGTCTCGAATCACAAAAGCAGACTGTCGCTGGGCAATCCCACAGAGAAACTCTCGCGTACACATATTGCGGTCTGCAATCCACAACTGTCCAGGCTTGACGCTGTCCAGCACCTGCCCAAACAAGCGTCGTTCTTGAGCATGTCCATCTTCACACGGAAACAGATTCACGGCTAAGCGCAACGCTGGGTCGAATACCACCAGGGATTTCCCAGGTAAAGGAGCGGCTGCCACACTCCGTAAAACCTCCAAGCGGTGTTCGGTGGCGGCTAAGGCATTCCCATCCAAAATCTGCACCTGGTAGCCTGCAAGCAAGGGAGGCCTTTGACCTCCATCTGCTGGATTAATTGCCCTAACTCAGTTGCAGTTTCTCGCAGCAGGGCTGCACTGACCTGAGTTTCGATGCCATTGAGCTTCTGATACAACGCGCCTCGAGTGACGTTGAGTTCGGCTGCTTTCGCTTTGTAGGCGGCATTCACCGACGGATGAATCCCACCCACCACTAAACTCAGAAGATCCACCAGGCTTGAAAACAACAGCTCCCGGGTGTATTGCAGCCTGGAGTGAGACTCAAATATCTCCTCAAGTCGTTGAGGACGAAACACTGATTCCATCAACCCACGCATCATAATACTGATGGTAGGGCGAACGCATACGTTTCTTAATATCTCAATAGGGCGAGATATGAGGTAATCTATTGCGAATATTCTCATCAACAAGTGCTTATTGAGAATGTCTAACCTTCACTTTAGTGTTACCGAAGTCTAGATTCGCTAGATATAGTGTGTTAAGAAACGTATGCGTTCGCCCTAATACTGATGGGACTTTCCTTGACAAAGGCATCAAAAATGCTGCTTAACATCGGTTTGCACCCTCAACTCTGACCGTCACGATTCCTAAACTTTAGCTTCAAGATTTAGGATGTGGATCTTAGAAGAAAGCAAAACTTTTCTCTGAAGCAAATTTAACACCTAGACAGGTATCGGTTTAGAGCTTATTTACCTGTCCAGTTTTCGGGTTCCACCTCAGTTTTTTGTGGGACGACCGACGATTACAGAGTTACGGCAGGAGTTACGGCAGGAGTTACGAGCAATGATGGAGGCGAGATCGGACTACCGCTACGAGGCGTACAACACCCCAGAAGTCAAGCAGGTTCGCATTCCTCAATAAATCTGGGCTGACGGTGTGCCAACCTTAGGAGCCAGTGGTTTGCCTGTGCTACAGGGAGTCGTGAGGTGGTTTGATCTCAAAGCAGGTAGCGGAATGATTTCTAGAGACGATACTGGTGAAGATGTTTTCTTTAACTTCACGGCGATTCCTGGTGAGGGATACCGCATTGTGCAAGCGGGAACGCAAGTCAAATTCGAGTTGGTAGAAGGTCGTTATGGGTTGACTGCTCGAAATGTTCAAATACAACCATCCTGATTGCGATGACTCAATCGTTTGGACTCGGCTGTGTGCGACTCGTCGGTAACTGAACAGCAACACAAGTTCCAGAATCATCAGACTGGATCAAGAGTTGCCCCTCGTGAGCTTTCACAATGCGGTTGACGATCGCAAGTCCTAGCCCTGTCCCTTCTGTTTTTGTCGAAAAGAACGGCTGACCCAGTTTCGACAGTACTTCAGGCGGAATCACTTCACCCTGATTGCAGACTCGAACACACGCGAAGGCTGCTTCTAAACACTCAATCTCGCAATTCACCGCTTCTGCGACCGGGCTGGCTTCACAAGCATTGCAGAGAAGATTAATCATTACCTGTTTGAGCTTGTCGCGATCGCCCAAGATCCTGACTTTATCAGAAGTACCCGTGAAATTGATGCGCCGTCCCTGTGCTTCCGGTAGTTCACTCATTGAACTTAATAGAGTTTGTAGCCAGGTGTTTAGTTCTAATACCTCAAGTCGCAACGTTTGAGGTTTTGCGTAGGTGAGTAGTTCACTTAGTAAGCGTTCGAGGCGATGGGCTTCGTTCATTGAGAGCGCTAACCGTTCCTGCGAGAAGTCATGCTGCAACTGTTTTTGAGCATATTTTAATCCCATCGTCATTGTGGTGAGCGGGTTGCGAATTTCATGCACAATCATAGCCGCAAATTCTCCAATCGCCGCTAATCGTTCTTGCTCCATCAACTGAGTTTGCGCGGCTTTCAACTCTGCGGTACGAAGTGCTACTTCTGTTTCCAGGCGGTCATTGAATTGAAGCTGCAATTGATAGAGATGGTAGTTATCGATCGCCGTTGCCGCCCGTTCTGCAAACAGTTCTGCGGTGCGAATTTCTGAATCGCCAAACTGACGCGGCTGCCGATGAAACGAGCAAATCGTGCCGATCGTTTCGCCTTGTGCAGTGCGGAGTGGTACACCGAGATAACACAAATATCCGTCTGGAGCCTCACCCATCTCTAAATTTTGCCGCACATCCTCAACGGTCAAAGTTCGCCCAGTGGTGACAACGGTATTTGTCACAGATCCGTGCAGTGAGAAAAGCTGATCCATCCCCTCAAAATCAATACTGCTGGCTAGTACACGCTCAAATCCATTTTGACAAAGCGTGACGGTTGACCAGTCGATTTGTAATAGACGACTGACGTTCAGCGTGATTTCTTTGAGATAGCCAGTGAGATCATCCGTCCGGTAGCTGAGTTTGGATAAAGATTCTAGGATGCGTTGCTCTTGTAAGGTGAGATCCATTTTCATGAGTGAGACGCTCTAGAGCGCAACAAATTTGACCAGCTATGCAGCGCAATTCTACCAATCTTGCTTCAAGTTTCTATACCAACGATGTCAAAAATTAATGTTGTAGCACTGATCGAGCCAATCTCTAGCAGTCTTTCATTCGTCACTCAGGAATTACTCAAGTTCAGTGATTATTTTATTGATCATGAGCAAACAAAACACTTCCAGCCCTCAATTTTATAACTTAGACAACCCACAAAGGGCTTTGGGTGAGCAATTTATCCGAAAGTAAGCTGACCCTCATCTAGATTGATAGCCTTTTTCCTGTGGGAAAAGGGTTTCCAAAGCTAGTTTGTGCAAACTAAAAGTCGGTCAGCTTATCAGCGATGTTCAGACGTTCAATCTAGCCTAAATCGACAAACTATTCACTGTGGGTATATGCCATGCGTTGGCTGAGTAGACTTTTAAAAGCATCCGATCAGCAGAAATAAACAGCTTTCGATCGTGCTTCATTACAGGTGCGGTTAATGGCGATTGTGGGAGTGATTTTTGCGATCTCGCTTACCGTTTACCTGGTCAAATTCCTGTTGGAACGGCTAGAGTTCAAGTCCCATTCAAAAGCTAAATTGCTAGCAATTACATCTTGAAGTCATTAAATCGCTTAAAGGGTGATTAAAGTGATGAACCAGTTCCTGAGAATATGCTGAGTTTTACCTGAGAACCGTCAAGCGATAAATTCAGGAAAACGATGGATTGAACTCAGACAACCTTCAGTCACAGTCAGCATACTTCAAATAGACAAAAGCTTTCTCAGGCAATGTCTCCATCGCTCAAACTTTAACTTACAGGATAGCAACCATGATCAACTGGAAAATTATTGGTTTAGTCAGTACTTTAGCTTTGATGGGTAGCCTTGCTGCTTGCTCCAGTACACCAAGTATTCAGCAATCTGCGCCAGTTCCCAGTGCCGCCAGCACCACTCAACCCGATGCCATGAAGCAAGGTGATGCCATGAAAAAAGATGGCGATGCCATGAAGCAGGGTGATGCCATGAAGCAAGGTGATGCCATGAAAAAAGATGGCGATGCCATGAAGCAGGGTGATGCCATGAAGCAGGGTGATGCCATGAAGAAAGAAGCACCCACTAAACCCTAGTAGTCTACCTAAAAGAAGGTTGTGCATTCAGTTTATTGATCGACCGCTTACAAATCAGACTCGCTCAGTGAGCACTTGTGTAAGTTGTCGATCGCTCCCTCATCTTGTGAAAACCTCATGGACAAATCCCGTCAGCGCCGCCAACTGCTGTTCTATCTGGGTCTGGGTATCCTGGGCGCAGGTGCAGCAACCACGTTTGAATCAGGGACTCCACAAAAGAATCCGATCTCAGCCACTCTCCCTACTCCGACTGCGACTAAACTAGAAACCGCTAGTCTGGCTACTGCGGGAAAGGCACTCCCAGATTTCCAGGGAATTCAGCAGTGGTTAAACTCAGACCCTTTGACGATCGCCAATCTCAAAGGCAATGTTGTCTTAATCCAATTTTGGACATTTGCCTGTATCAATTGTCAGCGCACCCTTCCCCATATCACTCAATGGCATCGCCAGTATGCAGCCCAGGGACTCAAAGTAATTGGCATTCACACACCAGAATTTGCATTTGAACGAGAGCCAACCAACATCAAACGCGCCCTACAGCAACATCAAATAACTTACCCTGTGCCGATCGACAACGATTACAAAACCTGGAAGGCTTACAGCAATGAGTATTGGCCGCACTTATTTCTAGCAGACCGCCGCGGCTTAACGCGCTATGACCATGTAGGTGAAGGGGCTTACGACACGACTGAACAAATGATTCAGCAACTATTAAAAGAAAACTAATGTTCCGATTGGCGCTCACTCCTTGGTCATGAACTCATCCACCCTTTCCTTCCAACTGGCAATTCTCGCGGGCATTCTGACTGTTCTATCTCCTTGTGTCCTACCCATTCTGCCAATTATGGTAGGGCGATCACTTCAGTCTCATCGCTATGGTCCGGTTGCACTCGTGGTGGGATTAGTCAGTGGCTTTGCAGTCGCCGGAAGTTTGTTAGGTATCAGTGCAAGTTGGTTGACAGGATTTGCCAACTTCTTACGGTATGGCGCGGTCTTCCTCCTGCTGATGCTCGGCATTCTCACGCTATTTTCGGGTTGGAGCTATCGCCTGTTCAGCTACTTACCCATCCAACAGTGGATAAAGGAACGACCTCGCATTGGACTGTGGGGAGAGTTTTGGTTAGGGATGCAGTTAGGATTAGTCTGGACACCCTGCGCCGGTCCAGTTCTAGGAGGAATTTTAGTTCTGGCAGCCGTGAATCATCAAGTTATGAGCGCTTTTGGTTTATTACTGGCTTATGGCTTTGGGGCAGCATTACCGCTTCTGGCGATCGCTTACGGTGGGCGCAAACTCAGCCATCGATTGTTGGGCTTACGTCGTCACAGTGTTGTTTTGCAAAAAGTAGGGGGTGCGATCGTAATCGTGACAGCCCTCTCCATCCTGCTGGGTTGGGATGTTCAAATTCAGCTTTGGCTTGCCCCATTCTTTCCAACATTTTTGATCTAGAATTCAGGAACTCTCATCATGACTGCAACACCCGCAAAACGCCCAAAATCTCCGCCGATTCCAACTCAGGCACTGTTAGCAAAAATCTTTCACTGGACGAATCTGATCAGTCTATTCGTGATGCTTTTTAGTGGATTGCAGATCTATAACGCAAATCCAGTATTTGGTGGACGAGGAGGCTGGCATTTCCCCGACTTTCTAACTTTAGGCGGATGGTTGGGAGGCGGACGCAGTTGGCATTTTGCAGCGATGTGGTTTTATGCGTTAAATCTGCTGTGGTATGGGTTATATGTCCTGATTTCACGCCGTTGGCAGAAGCGATTTGCCAGTGGAGGTGATGTCAAGGCGTTGCGGGTGAGTCAGAATGCTAAACGCAAAAATTATGCACTCCACCGATTGGTTTACACAGCAATTATTCCGATTTTATTGTTGTCGATCGCGTCTGGTTTAGCGATGTATAAACCCGCTTCATTTCATTGGTTATCTAACTCATTTATAAATTGGCAAACGCTTCGCACAATTCATTTTGCTGCTGTTCCAGTCATCATCTTATTTACATTTATTCATTCGTTGTTAGCCTTAAAAGTTGGTACTCTTCGCTTAGTCAGGTCGATGTTTATTTAGGGATGATTCAAAGATGTCTAAGCTGATTTCTCGTCGTCACCTGTTGCAGTGGTCTGGATTGTCGAGTGCCAGTTTGTTGCTCAGTAGCTGCGGTTCAACTCTAGGGTCGAGCGAGGTTGGACAAGTTTTTGAGCCACTCAATCAAGCAACGCAAGCCTTATTACTCAGCCAGAAACCTGTCCCTGAATTTTCGGTCAGTGCGATCGAGCCAGATAAACTTCTAATCAACACGTTTGATCAAACTCCACAAATTGATCCCGCAAAATATCGCTTACAGATTGAAGGTGAAGTCAATCACCCTATACAGCTAAGTTTGACAGACCTTCAGACATTGCCGCTGACATCAATGGTGATTCGGCATGTGTGTGTTGAAGGATGGTCCGCGATCGTGCAGTGGGGCGGGGTGAGACTGCACGAATTACTCCGATTAGCCCAACCCAAATCGAGTGCCCGATATGTTTACTTCAAATCTGCCGATGGCTACTACGAAAGTTGGGATTTAGCCTCTGCAACCCATCCTCAAACGCTGATGGCATATCAGAAAAATGACCAGCCTTTGTCTGCGGATAACGGTGCGCCGCTGCGTCTCGCTTCCCCAATTAAATTAGGCTACAAACAAAGCAAATGGGTGACTCAAATTGTGCTGACTAATCAGTTGATGCCGACCAAAGGATACTGGGAAGATCAAGGATACGAATGGTTCGGAGGATTGTAGATTTGTTGCCTTCATCCAAAATCAGCAAGCTATTTTTAGGATTTCAGATTAGCCTGAAACCAATGACACATCTTATACGAGCGAGTTCATGAGACGGTTGAATCAGGGTCCAAACACGCGGGTCAGCAACAGACAGACATTTCTTGATCCTGCCTCATTGCAGTTTCGATTAATGGCAAGTGTGGTCGGAATCTGCGCGATCGCGCTCATTGCCTACAAAGCATTCAGCCAGTGGGAAGTGCAAATGCTACTGATGATGCACCCAGAGCATCTTACGTCTACCCAGTGGATTGCGATTGTCGATCGCCTAACTGGGCTTACTCTAGTGTCAATGAGTGTCATGATGATTGCCGTGTTGGGAGCCATTTGGCAGTATCTACAGCCCTTGCATCAGTTTAAGCAATGGGTCGCTGCCTCAACCACGAATGACTCTCCCGAACGGTTTAATGCACGTTATGCTCCTAGCGAGATTCGAGTTTTGGCGCACCACTGGAACAACACGTTAGCTCAACAGGCGGCAGTCAAACATCAGCAACGCCAATTTATCAGCAATGTGGCGCACGAATTGAGGTCGCCGCTCAGTCTGGTACACGGGTATTTGCAACGCACCTCAAAACGGAATCAAACTCTATCCGAAGCTCAACAGGAAAGTTTAGCAATGGCAACTGCCGAAGCGGAGCGAATAACGCTGATTTTGCAAGATCTAATCGACTTGGCACGGGCAGAAAGCCTTGATATTACCTTGTCTCAAGAACCGCTGATTCTGAATGAGGTTGTTCGGGACATTGCCAGCATGACCGAAAAATTTGACCATCGAACGATCGAGACCAAAATTACGCCCTTCCCGATCCGCGTTCAGACAAATCGGGATTACCTGATGCAAGTGATCGATCATCTGATTCAGAATGCCATTCGCTATTCTGATCGTGACACTTCGATTCTGATTGAAGTCACTCAGGTTAATGACTCCGCTATTATCCAAGTGTGCGATCGCGGAGATGGGATTCCCCAATCGCAACAAGCTTTAGTGTTTGAACCCTTCCACCGCATTGATCCGTCACGCGCTCGTGCTACCGGGGGGACAGGACTGGGGCTTGCGATCGTGAAAACACTGATCGAAAAAATGGGAGGAACAATCTCCCTCGATTCTCACCCTGGCGCAGGCACAATCTTTACATTGACGCTACCCACGTTAGAAACCCAACTATGAGTGTCCACATTCTCTTAGTAGAAGACGAAGTGAAACTCGCTCGATTTATTGAGCTAGAGCTAGTTAGCGAAGGCTATCAAGTCAGCGTCGCGCACGATGGCATGGCAGGCTTGACCCTCGCCCGTGAAGCAACCCTTGATTTAGCGATTCTCGACTGGATGCTTCCAGGTTTATCGGGGGTCGAATTGTGTCGCCGCTTGAGGTCAACAGGAAGTAAAGTGCCCGTGATTTTGCTGACGGCAAGAGATGAAGTGGGCGATCGCGTCACTGGGTTAGATGCAGGAGCAGATGATTACGTAGTCAAGCCCTTTAGCATTGAGGAACTACTTGCAAGAGTGCGTGCCCATTTGCGGCGCACACAAGACGGCGATGAGGATGTGTTGCAGTTTGAAGCCTTAACGCTGAATCGCAAAACTCGTGAAGTGCATCGTGGCACCAGAGCGATCGAGCTAACCGCAAAAGAATTTGATTTATTAGAGTATCTTTTGAGGCATCCTCGGCAAGTCTTTACTAGAGATCAGATTCTTGAAAACGTTTGGGGGTATGACTTCATGGGTGATTCCAATATTATTGAAGTCTATGTTCGATACTTACGCTTGAAGCTAGAGGAACATCATGAACATCGTTTAATTCAGACAGTGCGTGGAGTCGGATATGCGTTGCGAGAAGAATAGCTTTTTGTCGTTGAGCGTAGGTTGAGTGTTCAAATCCCTTTAGACCTCTCAAGGAATCCCGCTCACGCCGAATCTCAGCCTCTCTACCGCTCCAGAACAAACGAATCTTTTCACCCAACTCTCACCCGTCGATCTTCTGGATGCAGTGCTCCCTCTTTGCGCCCGTCTTCTCCACCCATCGCTGGGCAATCTTTCAGACGCTAGAGCGCTTTCGTGCCCAGAAACTTTTACACCCGGTCAATGAAGCCGTCGCAGAATAAACTGACTAACCACCCGCAGGTTGATCGGATACTTTCCCTCCAGTCCCCGCCGCTTCAGCGCCGATAGACTCGCTCAATGCGACCAGCAAATCTGCTCCAATTGGTCATTCGTCATATTGTCCCCATGTTGTCGATAGAAATACAGGGGCTTAGGGATTTGCTGAGTGACTGTCACCTCCGACAATCGCAAACACAAATCGTAGTCCTCGGCACGATCGTAGCTAACATTAATGCCGCCAACCTGGTCATACACAATTCGCCGCAACAGCCGAAAGTGAAACGTCATAGGCATACGACAACGATTCATTCATTTTGGGGTGGGGCTACTGTGCTGAAGCCCAGGGGTCATAAACCAGACCTGGCGGGCATTCCTCCAGATCTAGTTCGTAACGACCAAACCTGAATTGTGGGCAAGGGGAAGAATCTAGGGGTTGAGCCGAGATACGGGCAAAAAAGTGCAAGATGAGCTGAAAAGCCTTACTCCCATTACAGTTCATCCAACTGAACAGGTAAGGAAATCGCATCCTCCAAGGGCAGAGGAATCTGCTTAAAATCGACGACATAGTCGCCATAGCGCTTGAGGTGACGGGTAAGGTAGGGACTCAGCGTCTTGAGTGCTGCACGGTCTATTCGCATTCCTTCTGCACTCAACGCCTGAACCGCTAACGAAATGTCTACCGCATTCTGAAGGATCACCGCATTCGCGACTAAATCTAAATACTTCAGGCGTTTCTCTTGCTCCACCGGGTCGTTGTCTGTGATTACGCCTTGCTTGCCAAAGAAAAGCCAATCCACAAATCGGTTATAGTCCTCGACAATATTGGTGCAAGCCGTGATTTGACGGCGTAACCCAGCATCCGAAATGTAGCGCAACAAAAAGAGGGTGCGGACGACCTGCCCTAAAGCTTGAAAAGCCTGATAGAGGCGATTCCGACGACTATAGCTACCCAACCTGCGCAGCAAGGTCGAAGGG
>NZ_LXYR01000089.1 GCF_001650195.1 Phormidesmis priestleyi BC1401
TCACATTAGGGCAAGATGAGGACGGGGGATTGAGTGTTTCTTACTTTCTTAACCCACCCTTCTGCGTGGGACAATTGCTCAGATCTTGCACCCGTCTCAGTAAGCTGAGCGATAAGGACTTGATGATAATCTCAAACCCTCGCTCAGCCACGAGGTCTCGGTGCTTGTAAATCAGGTTAACGTCTCAAGCACGGTTTTGTAGACCAGCGGGACGGGCGACTGCTCCGCTGAGTTTAACTTAATCCCAGGTAAGCCATCAAATATCGCGATATTTGATGGCTTACCTGATACCGCCTACCCCGGAAGATGAAGTAGCGCAGTTGAAGCGTCGGGTTGAAGCACTGGAGCGACGGATCGCGCTGTAACGGCTTTTTCAGTGAGGACTCCGAGCAATAGCCCCTTAGACAAAGAACCCGATTTAAATTGCTAATAAACTATTTAGATTATTGTGCTATGTTTATAGATGATTACCTAAAAATAGATCAATGAAACTTGTGTAGACATGAATGCAGATGTTTGCCGATGCTTGAATCTCAAATCAAGTACGGCTGTTAGCTCAAGTCCTGATCATTTCACCGCTCGACACTGGGAAAGAACCGTCAAGCAGAAGTTTCTGTCGCTTCGTTGAAGTAATGCTTGCTGACCTTTTCTTTCAGAGCCTAAAGTCTTTGTCTTACTCCTATTAAGGTTTTTACTGCAAACTTTGCTCTAGCAGTTACTGCTTGGCACAGCTACTTGATGTTAACAAAAGTTGCTTTTGCCTTAGTTTTAGCAGTCGTGACTTGGCAGCAAATTCTCTACTGAGCCAGCTTGCCCTTGTTTGGGCTTTTGACTGACCAATTTGTTTAATTTAGATTGTTCAATGCCAATCTAGCTACTGATTTTGATCAGGCTTAGATCAAGGCAGCTACATCTTCAAGTGAGCTATCTCTCTACTGATTGAGAATACTCACTCAAAGATACTATTGGATCAAAAATGTAGCTTTTGTTACCATTTTTAAGAAGGAAGTACAAATCATGTTGACGACTGATCAAGCGCAGGATAGCATTTTTTGTTCGAGCGCTGTTATCGAACGCATTGTCCCAGAAGATAACCAATTTGCTTTCCGACAATGGCACCAGACTTTGTTGAGCAGCATTCAGCAGTCGGAGGGTTATGTTCGGGTTGATCTGCATTCACCTCTGGAGTGTAAAAATGGTGTACTCAAATGGTACTCAATATTGCACTTCGATTCACCGATGCATCTCAGCGATCGGTTCACCTCTAGCGATCGCCAAGCGATTATGAAATCTGGGCAGCAATTTTTTGAAACTTACCGCTTCAAATCTTTTACAACTGGCTTAGAGGGCTGGTTTTCCAATCAGGCTGGAGCTGAAATGACTAGCTTAGTACCTTCAGCTTGGAAACAAGCGTTAATCGTCGTCTTGGGACTATATCCAGTCGTGTTTCTGCAATCGAAACTGTTTGAATATTTGGGTGTTATGCAGTCCTGGTCTTATGCCGGCTCCATGCTTGTCAATCTGTTTATCACGACTATTCTCCTTATCTGGTTTGTGTTGCCTCAAATCACTCGTCCTCTAGAGTTTTGGCTGCAACCTGCCTACGTGTTGTCTCATACCAAAACAGAGTTGATGGGAGTTAGCACGATCGTCTCAGCGATGGCTGCAATGGTTTTGTTGTTTAACTACTAGACCCCAAAATAGCAACACTCAACTAAGTGTCACCCGCCGCGAACATTTGGCTGAAACCAGAATGACGGAGTTTTTAGAATCATGGATACTGGTTCTCACCAATACTTGAACGCTGTTTCAATTGTCGCTTCAAAGCCTGCTCATATTGCCGCTCGGCACTGGGAAAGAACGGTGAAGCAAAAAAAATTGCCTCTCTCGCTATGTTGAGGTGGTGCTTGCTGGTTCTTGCTTTCAGGATTTAGATTTTCCCTAGTTTTCGGTGCAATTTCCACTTTAAGCCAAGTTCAACTAGCAGTAGATGGGTTCATTTCATGCTGAAGTGGATGGCGTTCGTTTAGGGTTTTGATTCGCTCAAGCGGGGCAACCATAAATTCAAGTAGGAGTTTCGACAACGGTGGTTTTGCAAAGTCAGACAAGGAGATTCGTGATAGGCATTTGCCCCTGCTGCTCTTGTCCATTGCTGCGGCATATTTGTCATCGAAGAATCTACTGGTTCTGTAGAAACTGTTGGCAAGAAATGCCGTTAATAGAAGTAACTCGGATAGCACCAGTGTCGAGAAAGACGTTTTCTAGCGGTCATTAATTTAGGATTTCAATCATGGTCTTTCTGAGGCAACGGACAGATTTCTTGTGCAATTGTGGTTCTATCACAATTATTTAAATCACTGGTTCAGTATTTGTGCGATCTTTATTCTATTTGTATCGACTGTTCTGTCTTTTCTAGGATTGATTGACGCATCATTCATTGAAGCTGACCAGGTTCCTAAATCTATTTCAAGTGCTTTTTAGCGATCGCACGATTGATGGTCATTGTTTGCCTCGGTTCTATGGTTATCACATTGCTTTATGGTTTGACTTCGGCAGCAGGTTGGCACAACGCCTACTGTAAGTGACTGTACAAAAACCATATTTTGAGGACTACTGTTTGTAGTTTTCACTGAAGTTTATTATCTAAATTGGAGAAGAGGTCATGGCATCTCAAGTTTTAATTTTGGGTGGAACTGGACGTATTGGCAGACAAATTGCAGCAGATTTGCTAACGCATACTGCGGTTCAGATCACGCTCTCAGGACGCAATCTAGGCGTGGGAAACCAACTGAGTCAGCAGTTGGGCAATCGCTGTCGCTTTTTGCCCTTTGATTTAGAAGATTGGGTTCATCTGCGTGACTCGATCGCACAGTCCGATCTAGTGATTCATTGTGCAGGTCCTTTTCATCACCGAAATGCGACTGTTCTAAAGACTTGCATTGATTCAGGCGTGAACTATCTCGATGTCAGCGATCATCCTTCTTTTACTTGTAAAGCGATCGCGCTTCGAGCCAAAGCAGAAGCCGCAGGAATTACCGCTATCGTCAATACAGGTGTCTTCCCAGGCATTTCCAATAGCATGGTGCGGAGGGATATTGAGCAACTTGACGAAGCCCAAAAAGTTCATTTGAGCTATGTGGTTGGCGGATCTGGAGGTGCAGGACTCACGGTCATGCGATCGACCTTTTTGGGGTTGCAGCGTCCATTTGAAGCTCAAATCAATAGTAAGCGACAAAAAGTTCGACCTTATAGCGGTCGTGAGATCATTGATTTTCCGCACTACGGTAAAGTTGGGGTGTATTGGTTTGATATGCCTGAATCTTTTACAATCGCCGATACTTTCCCCGTCGAAACGGTGGTCACTAAATTTGGCTCAGTACCTCGCTTCTACAACTATTTAACGTGGAGTGTGGCGCGATTGTGGCATCCCAAGCTTTTGGAATCGCGCAAGGTGATCGAATTTCTTGCCCGAATAAGCTATGCCATGACACAGATTAGCGATCGTTTTAGCGGGATTGAGGTCGTAATTCGCTCGGAAGTCACTGGACTCAAGCATGGACAATCGATGCGCTGTGTTTCAACGATGTTCTATCCCAACACTGCTTGTGCTGCGGGAATTGGCACTGGGACGATCGCGGAATTATTGCTGTCTGGAACTCTAAAAAAGCCTGGAGTTTGGACACCGGAACAAGCAGTCTCTACATCAATGTTTGAAGTAGCGATGCAAAGCCGAGGCGTTGCAATCCAGCAGCAGTTACTACCAAATTCCAACTGCCATCTGCTTCAATTTCCTTCCGCTGTAGCGCATTAGCGTGCCATGTCATTGTTTGTTACATTTGCAGTCGCTTGTTCTGCACTTTATATTTCCAAAGTTGTAGAAGAAGAAATAGTTGGTATTTTTGCAGCGATCGTAGCACTCCTTAGCTTTGTTCTAAGCCTTGTTTTAGCGCCGTGGTTTGTCCAGGTGTCTATACTGCTTTCTATCTTTCTTTGGCAATCTCCACATCGTTCACTCCTTTGAGGCTAGTCAACCTATTGATTATCTATGCTTTTCAAGCTTGACTGATTTGCAAGCACGGCAATTGTTCCTAACAACTGAGTTCGCGGTTTAGATTTAGCACATCGCCGTCTCAAGACTTTTGTTATCACCACGCTCTCATTAAATCTAACACCCGCAAGATTTGAAGCTCAGTTTTTTAATTATGGATTCACGTTACATGTTACGGTTCTGCCTTTTCAATTGCATTGTCATTGAGTTAGTTTTTCCACCATAGTTACCCTGTGCGATGTGTCACGTTAACTGCTAAACGATTACCGGGAGAAACTTAATGAAAGCTCAATTGATCAACGTTAAACGAAGAGTTAAACCCATTCTACTAACACCAGACGAAGCCAGAAGCAATCAAGCAAAGCTACTTGTGATTGATGTGCAAAACCAAAATTTATGACTCGTATGATTCCAGGAGGGCAGCGGCTGAACATAGATGTCTTACTTAAAGACATTCCAAGCAATCAGCCTGTTTTGATTGCCTGTCTCACTGGACAACGCAGTTTTATCGCGGCTCAACAGCTAATTCAACGAGGTTATTGCCAAGTTTACGTTCTGAAAGGTGGACTCATGGCTTGGCAACGAGCAGGCTATTCCGTATGGCTAACTTAGATTCCCGCCAAGTTTCTCACTTTCTATTGCATTTGCTCAAGCGTGAGGTGAAATTGAATCAATGCTAGATAAAATTTTCAATTCTCCTTTTAGCGTTGGAGTTGAAACGCTGTTTTTGCTGATCGTCTTGGTCGCGATGGAGGCAGTACTCGCCGCAGATAATGCGATCGCACTGGCAACATTGACTCGAACCTTACAGCACCCAACGCTAGAACGACGCGCCTTGAATATTGGGTTAGGGCTTGCTTACGTTTTCCGAATACTGCTGATTGTGGGTGCAACCTGGGTTGTACAGTTCTGGCAATTTGAACTTGCCGGAGCGCTCTATCTCTTGTGGTTGGTTTGGCAATATTTCACAACGGCAGAAGCAGACAGTGGCAAGCCTATTCAAGCGCGATCGCTCTGGCAAATCATTCCGTTGATTGCCTTGACTGATTTGGCTTTTTCTCTGGATAGTGTGACGACTGCGATCGCGATTTCTCAAGAACTTTGGTTGATTATTCTGGGAGGGACGATTGGAGTAATCGCACTGCGGTTTTTAGCAGGATTATTCATTCGCTGGCTACAAGAATTCACTCATTTAGAAGATGCGGGTTATCTTGCAGTTGCCTTGGTTGGACTGCGTTTGTTGCTCCGGGTTGCCAGTCCGGATTTAGTGCCTCCTGAATGGATGATGGTTAGTTTGATTGCGGTGTTGTTTGTGTGGGGATTCTCAAAGCGTATTCAGCTACCCTTACAGAACTCGCCGAATGCATCTAAAATTACTGAGCATGAGATGGGTCTCAATGAATAATCGATACTGTTGGCGAAGTCGAAACGCAGTGCTCATATCAGAATTGAGCTAATAATTTCCTGCTATCTCTGAAGCGCTAGGAGGAACGGACTTATGCTAGGCGTTCCCGTAGCAATCGGATCAAAAACAAGATAACTCCTAAGAAACACACTCCGGAGCAGTAGGTTTAGCGACGAGATCAAAGCCGAGAGGACGAAAAACTATGAGAGTTAGGACTGTGATTCCTGGCCCGATTTTGTTCACCGTTGAGTTGCGCTGCTCAACCGAAAAACGTTATCGAGTCAGTGTTACTTTAGATTTGCAAGAGTGTTATATCTTTATGTCGTCTGGAATTCTTCCGAATGTTAGCGATGCTATTAAGACTTTGATTCGCAACTGAGTGAGATTGCGTCCAATCACCTCGCATTGCTCAAGTAGGATGGCACGATCGACTTGACGACTGAATATCAAATCGTTCGAGTGTTGCCGGGATGTCAGATTGAATGATCGCTAGCGAAATTCAACATCGTCGGGGGTAACGGTTCACTGATTCAAGGGGAGGAATTGCACCACAAAATCACCATTCAACTCTAGGAAGTTGGGCGTTAGGGAGCCGCCGATTACCTCTTGGGATGTGAAGCAATTCTTGAATAGTCTCTAAGTCAAACAGGCTGAGAGGTTTGTTTCGCGAGATCAGTCGAGATCGCTCTCGCAGTTCGAGAGATCCATTTAGTGGCGATCGGCATTCTCCAGCCCGTACCAAACGCGCGATCGGTGATTTTCAGTCCCGGTGGCGCTTGGCGGCGCTTGAATTCTGCAATGGTTACGAGTTTGATGATGCGATCGACAATAACTTGCTCATGTCCAGCAGCAACGATTTCGGTAGCGGACTGATGTTGATGAATTAGGCGATCGAGAATATCGTCCAAAATCTCGTAGGCGGGCAGCGAGTCTTGATCCACTTGTCCTGGCTTTAACTCAGCGCTGGGTGCTTTGGTGACGATGTTGGCAGGGATGATGTCAGAACCTAACCATTTGCAGATCGAGTAGACGCGGGTTTTAGGGACATCTGCGATCGCGGCAAGCCCCCCGTTCATGTCGCCGTATAGTGTGCAGTAGCCAACCGCCATCTCAGATTTGTTGCCCGTAGAGACGAGCAAATAGCCGAATTTGTTGGAGATTGCCATCAACAACGTGCCCCGAATTCGAGACTGAAGATTCTCCTCAGCGATGCCAAACTCTGTCCCGCTAAACAAATCTTCTAAAGTTTGGTCATAACGTTGCATGAGATTCGCGATCGCCAACGTCTGAGTCTTAATCCCAATATTTCTAGCAAGTTCTAACGCATCGTCAACTGAGTGATCAGAACTGTAGGGCGACGGCATCAAGACACCCAGCACATTCTCAGCACCGAGAGCAGAGGCAGCGATCGCGGCAACCAACGCCGAATCAATGCCGCCACTTAACCCCAACACGACTTTAGAAAAGCCACACTTGCGCGCATAGTCTCGCACGCCCATCACCAGCGCTGCCCAAATCTCGGCTTCGTCACAGTCGAGAGCAGGCGCGATCGAGCTAGGCAGAAAATCTTGAGTGTCGGGGTTGTAGTCGATCGCCACCCAATCTTCATTAAAGGCACGCGCCCGACACACTAAATTTCCGTGACGATCGACGGCAACACTGTTTCCGTCAAAAATCAAATCGTCATTGCCGCCAACTTGATTGGCATAGACGATCGGCTGATCAAATCGGATCGCTCCATGTTGCAGCATCGCTTCTCGCAGCCGTTGCTTACCAACCGTGTAAGGAGATGCCGACAGATTAATCGTGAAATCAACACCTTGTTGAGCGAGATCGGCGATCGGATTCAGCGTATACGTCCGTTTGCCCCAAAACTCTTCATCATTCCAAAGGTCTTCGCAAATGGTCACGCCCATCCGAACCGACTGCCCCAAATGCTCTAAGGTGAACTGGTTTGGCTCGTTTCCAGGCTCAAAATAGCGGTCTTCGTCAAACACGTCATAAGTCGGCAACAGGCGTTTGTGAAAGATCTGACGAATGGTTCCCTGTTCTAAAAGGGCAACGCTATTGAATAGAGGCTTGCCGCCATTTTGGTGCGATCGAGGATTCGGCTCTACAGTTCCGACTAAAACCGCAACGCCTGTCGGCAAATCCTCCGCCAGCGTTAACAGGGTCCGCATCATCGTCTCAACAAAACTGGGATCGAGCAACAAATCGCGCGGCGGATATCCGCACAACGACAACTCTGGCGTAAGCAGCAACCGCACGCCTTCACTCGCGGCTCGCTGCGCGGCGTTTAAGATTCGTTGAGCATTTCCGTCTAAATCCCCGATCGTCGGGTTGAGTTGAGCGATCGCAATCTTCACTGTCAGCCTCCTTTCTTACCTGAGCCGTCAAATAAATACCAAGGGTTTGTCTTTTAGAGGCGCAAAGGCTTCGGCATCAAATCGATAGAGACTTGCCGGACGACCCGCCCCCCGTGAGGCTTTGATTCCGGTGTCTCTGAGAAAGCCGAGTTTGAGCAGGCGCGATCGGAAATTTGAATAATCTGAGAAGTTTTCTCCCAGCACTGTGGTGTAAAGCTGGAATAAATCACTCAGCGTAAACACTTCGGGCAACACATCAAACGCGACGGGGCTATATTCCAGCTTGTTTTTGAGTCGGCAGTGTCCATATTCCAAAATCGTGTTGTGGTCAAACGCCAACTGCGGCAACTGATCTAAGGGATACCAGGCAATGCCGCTTACCCCATCGGCAATCAATTCGGCTTCGGCATAGCGCACCAGCGCAAAATAGCTAACCGACAGATAGCGCACTCCATAGTTGTCATCTGCCTCACGCGGGTCACGATTCGGACCTCCAAACGTGTAGAGTTGCTCCAGATAGAGGTTTCGCACCCGAATCTTTTCAGCTAAAATTCGATAGGCTGCATTTTCTAACGATTCGCCTTGTCTGACCAGCGTTCCGGGCAAACTCCACTGTCCTAGGAAGGGTTCTTCCTGGCGCATCACCAGCAGCACCAGCAGCCGATTCAACGCTGTATCGACTGAGAAGATTGCGTTATCAACGCCCACTCTAAAATCTGCTAACGCCTCTCCTTTTAATAAGTGGGCAATTTTTCTCTGCGTGCGTGACATCTGTACAGTTGCTCCCGATCGATATAAGCCTGAATCGGAGAAGTCACTCCTTCGGTTTCTCCCTGTTCACGATAGGCGGTAGATGAGACGTTTGGGGCATTGAGATCGGCGATCGTCACATCGGCTCCGATCTGTCTCAACGGGTCTAACTCGCTGTCTGTGATCGAGTATCCGGGTCGGGGCACCACCAAAAGTTTGACTCGATCGAACAAGTCTCTCGCCCGAAACCATTTTGGCAGTTGACGCACCAGATCAGACCCGACCACCAGCGTGAATTCTGCATTCTGCCAGCGTTCCTGCGCCCGTTCAACCGTGATCACCGTGCGAGAACTGCTCAACTCTGGATACACCTGAATGTTGCGTAAGTCTAAATCACCAATCAGCAATCGCAACATCTCAGTCCGATGATCTAACGCCGTTTGGTGAGACTTAAATGGGTTATCAGATGCCCACACCGCGACCTGATCAAAGTGCTGAGAGAGCCAGCACAAAATGGCAAGATGTCCTCTCGTAGGGGGGTCAGCGCTAGTGCCAAACAAAGCAACTTTTAACATAAGTTAGATGGGTGAAGGAGAATCTTTGGTTCCAAAACGTTCACGACTCGGCTGTTTTTCGTCGAGTTTTTTCGATCAGAGCAGACAGATGATCAGACAGATCTAACGGAATCGATTCGGGCTGATTGATATCTCGAACGGAGGGAGGCAAACTGGCAACAGAGGCGCGGGTGCGTTCAGCGATCGTACTCAAACTGTCTGATTCTTGCATTCGCTGCCCCTGCTTGAAAACAAGCTGCATTAAAGGCTGTTCGTGATCAGGAGTTTCGTGGATTAAACTTAAGCGATCGCGCTGCACGATTCCGTTCTCAACGCGACGAAAAATCTGCTTCCGCCCTGGATAGGTAATCTTGCCAGGAGACTCTTTCATCACCGGAATGTCGTCAATTTCCACCAGTTTATAGATTCCATTTACCGGAGAGCCTGTCACAAGCTGCGTTCCAATTCCATACCCATCAATACAGGCTCCTGCTGCTTTAAGTTCAGCAATCTTCCATTCATCCAAGTCACCGCTGGCAATGATGGCGACTCCTGGCAATATTGCCCGTACCTGCTGAGACAGCGACCCCAAATCACCCGAATCGATTCGCACCGCCGATAGCTGAAGATTCCCTGCTTTGATCTGGTCGGATAAGGCATGAGCCGCGGCGATCGTGTCATAGGTGTCAATCAACAGCGGCGCACCGGGAAAATAGCGATGAAATGCCGTAAATGCCTCTGCCTCAGTGCCTTCTGTCGCACTCAATGCCATCACGAGCGCATGTGCCATCGTGCCAGACGGGACGCGTCCTAGTTTGACAGCGGCTAACACGTTAGAGGTGGCATCTAATCCGGCTGCGAGGGCTGCACGAGCCGCCCACAAAGCACCCTGGGGACTAAAGGCTCTGCGAGTGCCAAACTCTAATAGAGTTGCGTCTGCTCCCGCTACGTCACGCATTCGCGCCGATCGAGTCGCCACCAGTGTTTGATAGTTCAGCGTGTTTAATAGATAAGTTTCGACGAGTTGCGCTTGCCAGAGAGGAGCTTCTATCCGCAGCAAGGGTTCGTTAGCGAAGATGGCGGTTCCTTCTGGCACTGCCCAAACATCGCCACTAAACTGAGCTTCTCGCAGCAGCGTCCAAAACTGGGCGAGTGCATGGTCAAAAATGCCGATCGACTGGAGCGCTTCAACCTGAGCAGAACTGAATCGGAATTTCTCTAAGTAGTCCAGCGCTTGAGCAAGTCCCATTGCAATCAAGTATCCGCACCGAGGCGGCAATCGACGGACGGTAATCTCAAAGCTGGCGCGGCGCTGGTCTATATTTTCGCCCACATAGCAGGCTGCCATCGTCAGTTGATAGAGGTCAGTGAGAAGGCTGTAGTCGTCTGGTGTTAGAGTCAGTTCTACGTCTTCCACCCGATTCTCCTTAAATTGGTTAAGCGTCGCATTCACGTTGACGACTTTCTGAATTATAGTCAAAAGAACCAAAAATAGGCAAGCAAGAAATCAGTCTTTTTTGTCTGTCAGACGCAAATCTTCTAAAAAATCATAAATTTACTGACGTTTAGAGTTTGATGAAGTTATATTTTTAGTATTTTTTATCAAAAATGTCTATCTTGAGTGAGAGGGCGATCGCCAAAAGCAACGAGCGTTTCAGGAAGCTCTGATAACTATTAAAAATAGGTTAAGAGAAAGTCTAAACAATTAAGTCTTTCGATCGCAAAACTAACTGAGATCTAGCATAATTTTTGTAGAGGCAAAATCGCTACAAGCACGCTACACAAATCATTTGCTCTCAACAAATCCCACCTATTTTAGAGGTGAATTTTATGCGCCTTCCCAAACTAATTGATGATGTGATTGCCTACGTTTCGGGTGCCCTGACTCGCATCTTTGGGCTTAACGACGATGCCTATCCCCCGACAGGAACTCAGCCTTACGAGGGTGAGCCGTCTCGTAAAAAACGGTTTTCAGATTGGTAACGATCGCTCTTTAACGTCACTCACATTGACTTCTGTTTTGTACTGTTAAGCCCAACGAAGAAATCTTTTCTCTGTTGGGCTTTTATCTGGCTTGCTGACGCTCACTCTTCCAGAATTGCCCCTCGCTGTCTCAAGTCGCGCCGCAGATCTCTAGAGAAGTCTGCGGTTTGCCCAAATCGCGTTCTCTCGACTCTTGCCCCAATTAGATCGGTGTCGATAAGAATCGCTCCCCGCAAATCAGCGCTGCTCAGGTCTACACCATAGAGACTGGCACCGCTCAGGGTGCGACCTCTACTTGATTTAGTAGGTCAAGCATGATATCACTGAGTGAGGCAACCAAGAGGTGGTGAGTATGAGCGCTCAATTGCTGAGTCAAGAAGGGACGCAAGTCAGGATAGAAGTGACGATAGACCTGAGTCATTCGCTGCTGACCAGTGAAGAAGCGATTCAGGAAAGCCTCAACGAGGCGGGTCGTATTGCCACTACAGCCGCTCTTGAGTATCTGGACACCGACGGTTCAGCCATTGAGATTGCCGGAGAGGTGATGCGAACCAAAGGCAAGCAGCCCAAAGCGTATCAAACGCCCTACGGAGAAGTCGTGATTGAACGCCATGTCTATCAGCGCTCTGGAGGCGGGAAAACGGATTGTCCGCTAGAGCGAGCGTCTCGCATCATCATCACCTCCACGCCTCTGTTTGCGAAACAAGTGTCCTCGAAACTGGCGTATGGTTCCGCCCGAGACGTGCAGCGAGACTTGGCTGAGAATCATCAACGCCCGGTCGCCGTGTCCTACATCCAGCGTCTCAGTGAAGCGGTGGCCACGATCATTGAGGTGAAAGAAGAAAGTTGGGACTATGTGCCCCCTCAACTAGACGCTGAAATTGCCAGTGTTGCCATTGGCTTAGATGGCACCTGTATGCTGTTGTGCGACACCGGATGGAGAGAAGCCATGGTCGGCACCATCAGTCTGTATGACGCGTTTGGAGACCGACAACACACCATTTATATGGGAGCCACCCCCGAATATGGCAAGGCGACGTTTCTGGAACGGCTAGAGCGAGAAATCGCGCGCACGAAAGCCCGTTATCCCCAAGCCACCTATCTCGGAATTGCGGATGGGGCAGCCTCAAACTGGCAATTCCTCAACCGCCATACCCACGAACAAGTGCTGGATTTCTATCATGCCTCTGGGTATCTCGGTGCGGTGGCGGTGGCCCTCTATCCCATTAATTTAGCCCAGCAACGGCACTGGCTTCAGGAGAGTTGTCATCATCTCAAACATGACCCAGGGGCAGCCACTCACCTCTATCAACAGATGCTGGAGTTATCTCAATC
>NZ_LXYR01000090.1 GCF_001650195.1 Phormidesmis priestleyi BC1401
TGGCTATCCATCCGGTGCGCTTTGTTTCTAATCTGCACCCTAGCTGATGGATAGCTTTTCTGTCCACGTCTGACCGCAAAAACTGTCCGAACTATTGATCAAAAGCACAGCCCGTAAATCTGCAACTTTCTGAAAAACCTTAAGGTCAGATGCTACGTGAAGACTTTAAACTAGAGTTTGTTGCTGAACCAGAACTTTGTCTGACTAACCTTCTATTAAGCTGTGAATTGATAACTGCTTCTAGTCGATTAAATTTCTGCTTTGACTGCCTTCTCTAAACGATTAGTTTCATCTTCTGTGTCTTTAAGTAAGTCATTCCAATCGTTTGGTGGATTACCACTGTCAAGCATTCTCTTAAAAACTCGATAAGCATCTGTATTACTGTTGTAGGCTCGCTTAGAGCTTTCATCGTTGACCCAAACAAAAACAATAATTTTACTTTCTTGATGATATCGAAAAAATAGTCGATATTGTTGAAAAAACTTAGCCCTAAACCAATGCTTGTATTCACTGCCCAGCGTAGTGCCTTGGCGATAATCACGACTCGTCGGATCTTGAGGAATCACATCAAACGCCAGTTTTTCTATGGCGGCTAGACGCTTGGTTGCATTCTTTTTTTTATAGTCTTGAGGATACTTCTGACGTAAACTTTCGACCTGGGTTAGAAGTTCTTCAAACTGGTTGAGGAAAAGAGGATGAGCAAATATATTCCACCCATTGAGCACTATTGGCTGATGTACAGGCAAACTTATTCGTCCTCGTCTGAAAGTGATTGATCGAGATCGAGATCAACTTCAGAAACCAAAGACTGAACACGCTTTACTAAATCAGAGCTGATCCCCTGTAAGTGTTGTGGATTCTTTTCAATATCTTGTGCAAGAAATTCCAGAAACTGCCCCAGTATTGGGTCGCTGTCGGTTTGGTCAGCACGAGATATCACGACCTGACCGTTAGCCTGAATGGTGTAGCAGATTTTATCGCGCTTATTTAAGCCAAGCGCTTTGCGAACGGGATCAGGAATGGTTGTCTGATAGCGATCGGTCAGAGTAGATTCTGAGAATGGGTCTAGTTTTACAGCCATAGCAACCTCTAAACCTGTGGACTGAACTCTACCTTCAAGGTAATGCGATCGCATTGCCTTGTCAAATAAGAGCGATATTTTTGGGTTTGAAGATTACTTTTGGATCGTGCTGCGATCGGTCTCACTGCTTACTGGAGAAAGCCCAAGCTGCTGTCTGTATTCTGTTAATTCCTGAAAATATCAGTCAATGCTTACGTCTGTTCCCATCTATTGACGACCATTTTTGGATGTCTGAAGCAGTATAACGATCGAGTTTGACAGCGGCGAGAAACTTGTTATCCTCTACCAATAAACACAGGATTGCGCTTCGGAAAAAGTAATGGTAGTGTCACTATCTCAATCTTAAAGTTAACTCATCGATACGTTGAATAATCTCTGTTTCTGGAAACCCTGTTCTCCCATACCTTTTATAAAACTTGAGTAGATTGTAATGAAACGAACTAAACCTAACTTTTGGTATCTGCTCATCCAAGATACTGAAAAGGTCTGTTGAATCCGATAGATGTTGAGCAACTTTATTTAACAACCAATAATTCTGTGTTATCAGGAACTTAGGTTCATAAAGTGCTGACATTAGTTTATGCTTCAAGTGGGGTTTTGCTATGGAAAGACCAACGGTGACTATTCGACGCAGTGCAGAATCATGCTTAAATCGAACCCCGCCATCAAGCCATTCAAAGTAAAGTTCTATTCCTTGATTCACCTTATCAACATCTTTTGGATCATCGAGTAATTCAAAAATTTCAAAAGCCCAGTACATATGGAACTCATTACGAGAAAAGAAAGGTTTAACTTTACTGGAATTAATATTTAGATTAATTTTGAACAGTTCCTTTGAAGCCTCAAAGAGAATTTCATAAGCAATTTCCTCACTTTGAGCCATGATGATTTGATCGTCCGCATATCTGAGATAGCAAGCTCCATACTTGTCACACTCTGATTTCATGAAAGCATCATAACCCTGTAAATAGAAATTAGCTAAAATTCGAGAACAGTCGCCAATCTCATCTTGAGGTATTCCTACAGATTTTTGTGAGTACCTCTCAAATCTTCGATTCCAATTTCTGAGAAAGTGAAAAAGTAAATCAATTACAAAAGCATCTTTTGAATTGGTAACGAGTCTAATTTTATCCTCTAAAAGACTAAGGTTAATTGTGTCATAAAAATTTGCAATGTCAAATTCTAGGAAGAAACAATAATCTGGATTCTGGCTGTAAAGCCACGCACGTTTCTGAAATTCTTTCCAATTTTGTGACCACTTAAACGGGTTGTAACTACTTTGAGGAATTGGTGATGGAGGGGTCAACCCTTCTAGCTCCTCTTCTTCCATTGCACGTATGGGATTGCCTAAACTCCAACCTCCAAATGTTCCATCAACTCGATTAACTGCAATGTCTTGTTCCAATTGTCTAATACAGAAATAATAAGCACAGTTTTCGCGTGAATCGAAAACTGGTACTATTCTCGACACGCAGTTGTGTTTGTCATAGACTAGATATTCGCGTGGAAGTCCAGGATAATAGTGCCTATGGGTAATGTCATCGTGTAGTTTTTCAAGAGTCGCTAACTGCTCAGGCTTTTTATCTGCTGAGTATGGAACTAATGTCTCATTGCTAATCTTCTTCCAAAAACTACCAGCAAAGAGATTAAGAAATTCAGTTTTATTGATCATTTAACGCCAGTGAATAAGTCTCCTACTCTCAGCCCAATAGTTGAAGTAGAAGATTCTAAGTAATCGCCTGTAAATAATATAACCTCGATCTTCTGAGAAGGGACTTCGATGAACTGCTATGACGAAGTGATCCAAAAGTCACAACGTATTTCTAGACCTATCAAAGCCCCCTAAATTTTCAATATGAGTGTTTAGGCGGAGATTCCAGAGTCCAAACTCTCGATCGACACCCCAACCCAACCGCCATCCTTTCTATTCACCCCAACTCATTGAAGCGATCGCATTCATCCGTCACAATGGAGGCATGAATCAAGTTGACTATCTCCGAATTAGCCTGGTCGATCGCTGCAACTTTCGATGTCAATACTGTATGCCAGAGGGCGCAGACATTGACTATGTGTTGCAGCAAGATTTGCTGACTCAAGCAGAACTTTCAACCCTCTTGCGCGAAGTCTTCATTCCCGTTGGGTTTACCCGATTTCGGCTGACGGGAGGTGAGCCTCTGATTCGTCCAGGGGTGGTGAAGATTGTCGAGGAGATTGCTCAATTTCCCGAAACTCAAGATCTGTCGATGACGACCAATGCCTTTCTGCTAGAAGGGCTGGCGCAAGAGCTTTATAATGCAGGTCTGCGGCGCATCAATATTAGTTTGGATTCGTTAGAGCCGGAAACCTTTGACAAAATTGTTGGCAATCGTGGACGATCGCGCTGGCAACAAGTCTGGAATGGCATTCAAGCAGCTTATCAGGTGGGTTTCAATCCTTTAAAGCTCAACGTGGTGGTAATTCCAGGAGTCAACGATCACGAGGTGTTAAGTCTGGCGGCATTGAGTCTCGATCGAGAGTGGCATATCCGATTTATTGAGTTTATGCCGATCGGAAACGATGATCTCTTTAATCACAAAGGATGGGTGACTTCGGAAGACTTGCGCCAACAGATTCGCGATCGCTGGGGGCTGACTGAATCTCAGGTGAAAGGAAACGGACCTGCCGATGTGTTTCAAATTCCAGGGGCGAAAGGAACGCTAGGATTTATCAGCCAAATGTCAGAATGTTTCTGCGATCGCTGCAATCGAATGCGACTCTCTGCCGATGGTTGGCTGCGCCCGTGTCTGCTCAACGAAGACGGACAGCTTGACCTCAAAACAGGGTTACGATCGGGCGTTCCGACCTCTGATTTACGAGAACAAGTCCGAGATCTTTTAATGCGAAAACCAGAGATCAATTACAAACAGCGTCAGTCGGGCACGGTCGGCACCTACAGCCGCACTATGTCCCAGATCGGAGGCTAGAGTTCCTCAGTCTCTCTCGTTGTTCCATTGACATCAATGGCTCCCAGCGTTTCAAGGGTGGCTTTTTGGGCATCGGTTAAACCTGTCACATTCGTAATATTCATGCCCTCGTAAGGTCGGGGATTGCGAAACACATGCAGACACGCCCCAGTTTTTGCGTCCCAGAGTCGTAGCGTTTCGTCTTCGCTGGCACTAGCGATCGTGGTGCCGTCACGACTGCAAGCCACCGACCAGACGCGATCGCGATGTCCTTGCAAGGTTTGTTCACAGACTCCGGTGGTGGCGTTCCAGAATTTGAGAGTGTGATCCAATCCGCCACTGATGATGATTTTTTCATCGGCGCTAAAGATGGCTGACTTGACGCAATCTCGATCGTCCAGCGTTTGCAAACAGTCTCCAGTGTGTAAGCTCCAGCGTTTAACGGTGTGATCGTCGCTGCTGCTGAGAAGCGTTTGCTGATCGCGACTGAAAGTGACGGAGCAAACGCGCCCAGTATGTCCTGTGAGTGAGGTGAGCGGGGCATCTGTGCCAGGGTTCCAGAGTTGGATGTGATGATCTTCGAGTCCGATCGCGATCCGTTCTCCATCGGGGCTAAATGCTACTGACCAGATGCGGCTTTCGGTGTTTAAGACGCGCAAACAGTCTCCCGTTGCGGTGTCCCAAAGTCGAACGGTTTGATCAAAGCCAGAACTCACGAGCCGTTGTCCATTAGGGCTAAACGCCACAGACCACACCCAATTGCTGTGTCCGTACAGAGTTTTTAGGCACTGTCCCGTCTGCCGATCCCACAGTCGGATGGTTTGGTCAAAGCTGCCGCTCGCCAAGGTTTGACCGTCGGGACTAAACGCCACAGACCACACCCAATTGCTGTGTCCGCGCATCGTTTTTAGACACTGCCCTTCTCGATCCCAGAGCTTGAGGGTGTGATCAGCGCTGGTGCTGGCAAGGGTTTGGCTGTCAGGGCTAAAGGCGACCGACAAGACAAAATTGGTGTAGCCCTGAAAGGTCTTGAGGCATTCACCTGTCTGGCGATTCCACAGCCGCGCAGACTGATCAGCGCTGCCACTTGCCACCATCTGACCATCGGGGCTAAAGCTGACAGAGCGAACGGGAGCAGTATGTCCCTGCAAGGTTTTCAAGCACTGTCCGGTTTGCCAATCCCACAGTCTGAGAGTGCGATCGAAGCTACTGCTTGCCACACTCTGACCATCGGGGCTAAAACTGACGCAGCGAATCTCGTTGGTGTGTCCGGCTAAGGTTCTCACACAGCGCTCATTGGTTAAATTCCAGAGCTTGACGGTGTGATCTTGACTGCCACTCACCACCGTTTGACCATCAGGACTGAATGCAACTCCACGCACGCCGCTCGTGTGTCCTTTTAAGGTTTTGAGACAGTCGCCTGTTTGAACGTTCCACAGTTTGAGGGTTTTATCATCGCTGCCGCTAATTAGCGTTTCACCATCTGGGCTGAAGGCGATCGAGCAAACCCAGTGTTGATGTTCCTCTAAAACTCGCAGACAGTTTCCCGTTTGAAGATCCCATAAGCGGATGGTGCGATCGACGCTGCTACTCGCCACGATCGAGCCAAGTGGACTAAATGCCACTGAGACAAGCCAATCGCGGTGCCCCTCAAAGGTTTGCAAACAGTCTCCTGTGTTCACATCCCACAGTTTGACGGTTTTATCGACGCTGCCGCTAATCAACGTCTGACCATCGGGACTGAAGGCGATCGAGCAAACCCAGTGCTGATGTCCCTGAAAGGTGAGCAGCTTTTGGCGATGACGCAGCAGATTTCCCGCCCGATCGCAGAGTCGCCACAGGTGAATCTCTCCGGCTGTGTCACTTGCCGCCAACACACTGCCATTAGGGCTAAACGCCACAGACCAGACATTGCCCAATGTGTCCGAAAAGACTGATTTGCTCAAGTCAGCGTGGCTGAAATTGACCTGATGAAGGGTTGCTCCCTGAAGATAAGCTTGCCAGACCGATAAGTTTGAGAAGTCATATCCGGTCAAATCTATGTGGAGTTGCCGCAGCAGATTAATCACATTTCCTGCACCATATCCGATCGCGCAGTCATCCCGATTTTGCAGCGTCAACAGCACTTTCTTCAACTTTTTTTCGATCTCTGATTTGCAGTGAGTCGGGGCAGTTAAGCGATCGAGCAAGGGTTGCACAATCATCCGCATCTGACTCTCGCGCACCTGGTCTTCAACATCCGCTTTGAGCAACGCATGACTCACAAATAAATGCAGGTCTTGGGTGAGAATTTCTTGATATACCCGATCGGTCAAGGTTTCAGCTACATACTCCATGACGACAGGTTGCAGGGTGAAGCTTGCGCCTTGTTTTTCGATCAGAGGTCTACGAGCTAACGATGCCAACGCATCCATCAAGTGACGCTTGGGCACGATCGGCACTAAATCTTCAGCCAGATCCGCGATCGACGTACCTTCTCGGTTAATCGCTAACCAATACATAATCTGCTTCTCTAAGTCAGAAAGCCGATCGAACTGCTGATCCAGTAAGTTGGAAATGTCGCCAAATACAGCCGTTCCGTGTCTGAGAAACTCTGCAACATCGCGATCGAACAATTCTTGAATTGTCGCCGCCGCAATCTTTAAAGCCAGCGGATTTCCGGCATACAGATCGATCAATTGCTCAAACGTGGTAGTCGTCGCAGATAGAGATTTTGGTTTCAGCAATTCTCTCGCTTCCGACTCGTCCAACCCGGTTAGTTTGAACGATCGCATGGCAGTGCCTTCTAGCGCGGCGACTTCTCTAGGCTTCTCGCGGCTGGTCATTACGACACAGCTTTGATGCACCGTTTCACCTACCCGCCGAAACAACTCCCCATAGCTTTTGTACCCGATCGGGTAATGTCCCGCCTGTTCGCCTGTGCCTAAAATAGATTCAACATTGTCGAGAATCACCAGACACCGATGCTGACGCAGATAATGCAGCAGTCGCCCTAACTTGCCGTCTACCGAGTCGGGCAACTCAGTCTCTTGCTGGTTAGAGAGGAATTGAATGAGATCAGACAAAATGCTATCAATCGGAGGCGCATCTCTCAGCGATCGCCAGATTACACACTCAAAGTTTTTTTGCAGCCGTTCTGCCAACTTGATTGAGAGCACGGTTTTACCGATTCCGCCCATGCCCAACAGCGTGACGAGACGGCACTTATCCCGAACGATCCAGCCCTCTAGCTCGGTCAGTTCTTGCGATCGTCCACAAAAATCAGAGGTGTCAATCAGTTCGCCCCAATCTTGGAGAGATGAATCAGAATGCTTTTCATCCTGTCTTCCCATCTGCTGCCTGAGCACCACTCGAAAATTATTTTTGGTCACACGTTGACCAATGTGATCAGAAAGAGACTGCCAGAGTTGAGAGCCAACCAGTTTTACATAATCAGAGTCATAGCCGACCGTGCCTGCAATCTGCTCGTAGGTTTGCCCGTCCCACGATCGACAAAACACAGTTTCTTGTAGATGGGTAAGCTGTTCTCGCCCCATCAGGCTATCTAGCACAATTAGCGCTTCTTCGATCGTCATAGCTCAATGCACCCTCGAACGTCTTTCCTGATTGGCACCGACCTCGGCTGACTGTTGCCATCCTTCCGAGATCGGGCTGCCTTCTGTTTAAGGATTCAATGGAGTATTCGTAAATTCCCGGTGATTGTTTCTAAACCGCTTAGATTTCTCCTTACAAATACTGTAGCGAGATTGTACGGTTACTCTCACGAGTGTTTCAAGTCGTGAACTAACGTTTTATAACGTTGCGGCGATCGAAGTCCTAACTTTTTCTCACTGCCATGCAGGAACAACTCGTTTAGCTTTTATGTAGAGCTTCAGGCAGTGCTTCGACCTGAACTCCTAACCGTTTAATTGAGACGGCAGTGCATAACATCGCCAACTCAGACGCAGTGAAGCAACAATTACCGTTCATTCAAGCCCCCAAGAAGATGAACATGAGTCCCTTAGAAGATAATCACTTTTTGACTTCTGTGCTCGAAGGATTCGTTGATGGCATTTTGATTTTGAATCTGCAGCACGAGCTTGTCTATGCCAACACCCCCGGCACTCGGATTTGCCAGCATTTGACCCAGCAAAATCATGCAGTGCCTGACGAAGTGTTGCGATCGTGTGAGGCGTTAACTGAGAGCCGTGAGCTGTATGGCGATCGCCCATTAGTGATTGAGTCAGAAATCACGAATCATCAGTTTCAAACATTTCGGATTCGAGTGCAGTGGCTCAAACTCGATGACTTGCAGCAGCCCTGTATGCTCGTCAGGCTCGAAGATCAGCAGCAGGCTTTACAAAGTTTGGCAGTGACTGAGGCAAAACGATATGGTCTAACGCCCCGTGAAGCTGAGGTCTGGTTTCTCAAGCGCTGCAATCTGCCGCGCAAAGAGATTGCGGCTCGACTTTATATCACGATCGATACGGTCAAAAAACACTTGGGCAACATCCAATCTAAGAAGCAGGCGCATCAAGAGAGCTGGTGCTGAATCGATCAGGATCGATCTAAAGACGATTCCAGCAAGGTTTGCACAAAGTCATATAGCTCAACCTCAGAGTGATCTTGCAGTTGCAGATCTTTGAGTTCTATCAGTCCTTGTGCAAGCTCGGTCGATCGCCCTTTATAAGTGTTGTGAGCCACCAACAAATCGGTAAAAACTTCTCGCTCAATGTGCGATCGAGACATCTCTTCTGACAAAGGAGACGCATATTCGACGCTATCGACTTCATACTTCAGCAGAAAAATCAAGGCTCCTGTGAGGTCTTTGAGATGCTGCTGAAGTTTTTTGACATCAAGATCTAAGCGATCGAAGCCGACTTGTCCTTCAATTCTCAACTCCACCATCGGAGCCTGATCAGGAATAATGCGTTTGGATTTGATCGCAGACTGCACTTGCGCGATCGCCGCTTCCTTAAGTTGCTCTTGGCTTTCGTCGCCTCGTGCTTTCACCTGCAATCGCACCCAGGGACGCTGATAATAATCCTGTTTCAAATCGGCTTGAACGCCATCTGGAGTTAGCTCGACCAGATAGGCACCCCGATCGTATTTCGACTCTTCGACGCTATTTGCCTCCGTCGAGCCGGGGTTAAACACCCAGCCTTGTTCACTATAATTTTTGTGAATGTGACCCAGCGCTAAATAGTCAATGCCTGCGTCTTTGAGCGGCAGCAAATCGGTGTAGCGTAACGCCCCCTGATATCGGGCAATCTGTCCTTCTAGCCCGTGATGAAACAGCATCACCGAGTAGCCCGGACTCGCCGGAAGTTGTTGAATGGCGTTGGCTAAAGACTCGATCGCTCTAGGCGCAGACGCTCCATACCACTGCGAACCCAACACCCGCACACCACAATCGAGGTCAATATATCCGCCCGCTTCGCCATCCCACATTTCGTAAATCACCTGCCCATCCACGGTTTCTGGCTCTAGCAGAATGAGTAATTCATCTTGAGCCAGATATTTGAGCCAGTTTGTTTGCGTGCCATAGGGTCGATTGTCGTGGTTGCCTTCGATCACGATCGCTGGGATCTGATGATCTTTGAGCATCTGAAAGCAGATTTTTGCCTGATTGAGAATATTGGGCTGAATCGTGCGGTGCTCAAACAAATCACCTGCAATCACCACAAAATCAACCTGAGCCTCGATCGCGTATTTCTTCAGCGCATCTTCAAACGCCAGAAAGAAATCTTTGGTGCGTTCTTTGCTGTCGTAGCGATCGAAGCCCAGGTGAACATCAGCCAAATGGAGAAATCGCGGCATAGCAAGTTAGTACGTCAGCATTAGTCTATAACCAACCTTACAATACCGCTAATCGACGGTTATGCAACTCCGTTTAAAGCGGTACGAATAGCTTCAATGCGTTGGCGATTAACTCCTAAATCGGATTCGCCCAAGCGAGATGCCGATCGGACGTGAATCACTGCCGCCGTTTTGTCTACATAAAACTCAACATCGTCAACAAATCCCATCAGGTTGCTGGCAAACTCAGCGTACAGGTAGGTTTCATTCTCAGTCACGATTTTAGTGCGAGGCATCGATTGAACGGTTTGCTTTAAATCAGCAAATGCCTTGTCTGGCGACGAGGTGAAGCGGATCGGGTCGATTTTGTGTTCAGCATCCGTGCTGAAGCTGTTGACGCAGTTAGGAGAGTCGGGGCAGGCAGCAAGTGTGCCATTTTGAACGCCGAGATTGGTAGGGCGAGTGCCTGAAAATGAAAATAGTGCCATGAGAGGAGGATGTAATAGGGTGGTCGGACTGGCTGCGGCTGGTGTTGAAATGGATAGCCAGGTGGCGATCGTCAACATCAATGAGAGCGCAGAAGCCCAAACTCGCTTAAACAATAAATGACGCATGAGAGAATTTTTTGACAGAACTAAATCTCTAGAAAACTCTAACGCAGAGCCATCGTTTATGAATCGGGATTGAGACGTTTAGCAACCCAACTGGCAGCGCCGCTAAAAATTGCCCCTGCCATCAGAATCCCGATCGCAGGAGTAAACACAGGCTCCCAGAGTTTGTACCAAAGATCTAACCCCAACGGCACTTTAGCCCCGCGACCAATCACCGCCACCATCAGCCACGCAAAGCTAAACAGCACCAGAAACAGATCCAGCATCAATATGAAATTAAGCCACTTAAAGAATTGATCTTTCACGGGTCTTCTCTTGTGGTTTCCTATGTCAGCCTACCAAAAAAGAGGGCTACTCTTGAAATTCAGAGCAGCCTTTTAGAGCCTATTGCTCAATTCACTCATTGAGAAGATTTACAACTCCTCAAATTTTAGAAATTCTTTGTGATGCGATCGCGGTAGATTGGCGGGGTCTACATAAAAGTTCTGCTGGCTAAAATGAAGTATCGAACGTATGTGAACCTCCTGCATGAATACTTCGCCCTCCTCACGAAGTGGGGCAAGCCCTCGCCAACCCTTCTCCCTGGGGAGAAGGGAGCTAGAACTTCTTGTTCCCTCTCCTTAGGGTGAGGGCGAAGTATTCGAGCAGGAGGTCTAATGATCACGACGATCGTAGGCTTAAATCGCTGCTACTTCTCTACGAATAAAGCTTTAGACAAAATTAATGAAACTGCCGCCAATGATTTTATTGACCTCTATTGAGAACGCAGTTTGCAACAGCATGGCGATGCCCAATGAAGGGTAAAGTGTATTGTCGATTGTGTCTGTAATGTATGAGAAACCCTCCTCAACCGCTGCCCGAAAATCTTTGGGGCGATCGCTGGCGATTTGCGTCTTTATCCGCGATCGAGCTTTCTGAAGCGTTTACAGAGCGAATGATTCCGGTGTTAGAGATGCCCGATGATTTAATGCCCATCAAGCTAGGACTTGCGTCAACGGTGGCAGTTCCAGGGGTGGTGATTGATGGAGGACGGCGATCGCTGCTGTTAGCTCGGTGGTTGCAGACGGCTGATCCGATTGCACTGACTGCGATCGCGGGTGCCCCAGATGGTCTGATTTTAGAAGCAGGCGCGGTCGATCGTTGGATCGTTGCTACCTTCGACGATCCTGAAGTCAAATCTGCTGCCCAAATCTATGAACAGCGTAAGCAAGCCAGCCAGGGATTGCACTTCTTGCTCGTGCAGCCCGACGACTCAGGAATGACTTACACCGGATTTTGGTTGCTCAAACAACAAGACTCGATCGTCAAACCACAGTAGATTGACGACAAAACGCCTGATTCTTAATGTGGAGTTAGACTTCGGTGTTGCTGAACGATGCTATGAATTTGCCCCTCAACTTCCCATTTTGGGTGACTTTCGAGCTTTCAAAGCCCCCTAAAATGGCAGGGCTAGTTTATTGAAGAAAGGAAAATAGACGATGGAGGTCATGCGCCACTGCCCGAATTCCTCTCGTAATCGAGTCAAAGCCGTTCAATCGCA
>NZ_LXYR01000091.1 GCF_001650195.1 Phormidesmis priestleyi BC1401
GCAAAGGACAAGTGAAGGGAGTCAGCAAAGGGGACAGTGTATCTCAAGCGAAGTTTATCGAAGAACTGTTCGGAATTAGCGCTTAACGGAATGCGAACGAGATACTTCGTTTGTCACTAAAAAGTATTTGCGACACAACCGCAGCGAATGACTCAGGTCTATCGTCACTTCTATCCTGACTTGCGTCCCTTCTTGACTCAGCAATTGAGCGCTCATACTCACCACCTCTTGGTTGCCTCACTCAGTGATATCATGCTTGACCTACTAAATCAAGTAGAGGTCGCACCCCCTGAGAAGATTGACCAGGCTTTGCATGGCTTTTTCCAGCGTCGTAATCTAATTGCGTTGCGAGAGCTTGCACTCCGAGAAGTCGCAGACCAAATTGAAGAAGAAGGACTTCGCCAAGCCGTGCAGCGATGCAGCAATGGTCATGCTCAACTGGACGAAGTTTGCTGTATTCACGAACGAGTTTTAGTGTGCATCTCGACTCATCCAAATTCTCTACGACTGATTCGACGCGGCGCAAAAATTGCAGGTTATATGAACGCTCCCCTTTATGTTTTGTTGATCAGCAATCCAGGTCGATCGCTAACCAAAACAGAAATCCGCTATGTCGAAACTTGTGAGCGCCTTTGTCAGAAATTTGATGGTGAATTTCTTCAAATTGTAGGAGAAAACCCGGCAGAAGAAATTGTTAAAGCTGCCAGATCTTATCGAGTCACTCAAGTTGTGGTGGGTCAATCTCATCAATCTCGCTGGCAAGACTTTCTGAGTGGATCTTTAGTGAGTCGGTTGACGCGATCGCTCAAGCAAATCGATGTTCACATCGTTTCAACCAGTCGATAGGTTACCCCTCTATGATTCCTGAGAGAAGTACTGTTCAGCCGCACCAACCTATGATTTAGCAAGATTCTAAACTTCTTGCAGGTGTTTTGTCATCACACTCCCGCTGCTAATCGGTCTAACTATTATCTTACGCAGAAACCATCAAGCGAAGCTTCTATAAGCCAATACTCCGGACATTTTTTGAGGCAGAGGCTGAAACCCTCATTCCACCGTTGGTATTTGCCTCAGTGATGATGCTGAAACCCGCATTCCACCGTTGGCGATTTAAAATTGTCCGGACTGTTGATAAGCACGAGTTGAACTGTTAGAGAAAACATGGCGTAAGAAATCTAATAAAAGGTGTTTCTAACGATGCGTGAAGAAAAATCTATCTCTACGAAGAGGTCATTAGATCCAAGCCTATTTGGGGTCATAATTGAGTTTAATAGCATTTTATTGCGGAGGGCATTTAGCTGATATTCAAATTCCTGAAAAATGTGTTGTTTTAGGATGCCTTAGAAATAAAGAAGCCATTCCAATACAGCGAGAATTCTTCGATCAGCATTGGAGATTATATTATTCTAGTAATGGCGCTTCACTCCCATGATGGCTCCAGAACTCAAATTTATTCTCAAGAAAGCTTGTCCCGTTTACTATTCACTCAACGATTGTCCATTAGAGCATTAAGCAAACCAGCGATTCTGTTAGCGGTCGCCTATAGTTTTTTTAACCAGATAGTCTGTGATCAGTTAACCGCCCATTGACCGCATTAAACTTAACTGAATGAGACGTACAAGATCTGCTCTAAGTTATGGCAAAGAATAACCGCACAGCCGTCATCCTAACCTTGCTGATCATTTTGGGGCTGTTTAGCCTAGCTGGAGCAGTGGTTTGGTTTGGGCTAAAAACACAGCCAAATAATGGACTGCCTTCTATTCCTGGTTTCTCATCAAGCAGTGCATCATCCAACAATCCTCCGCCTAGTCAAGATGATCGCACTCAACCCCTAAATCAATTGCCTTTGGAGAGCGATCGCAATGTTATAGCCATCGCCACTTTGCTTAGGACATTTTTGGTAGTGTGCTTCGCGTGCTGCCAAAATGTCCCTGTCCTAACCTATGTGGCGGTAGCTATAATTACAGTAAACTGCGGGATGACTTGCAGCAGCAGAACTGGAAGGCTGCCGATCGCGAAACCTATGAACGGCTGCTAGAAGCGGCTGGATCTAAGGCTCAAGCTCAAGGATTTACCCCGCAAGACGAGATGGATACGTTTTCTTGCAAAGACTTACGCACCGTCGATCGACTGTGGAACAATGCCAGTAATGGTAAGTTTGGCTTTGCTGCCCAGCAAGGTATTCTAAGGGCGCTAGGCGACTACCGAAAGATGTATAACCAGAGGTAGGATGGCAAAAATCATCCGGGGAGTGGGAAATCGAGTGGACTTATAACCCGCAAACAAAACGCATGGATTATAAACCAGGGAAGGAGCCGAACTTTACAACACCGCCGCCCGGACACTTCCCGACCGTTGAGCGGGGCTACAATTTTGATGTGTCTTTAGACGCTGCATTAAAGCGGTGCAAGTTCTAACCTGATTGTGTTTGATGCCCTATCACCTCCTCAACAATGGACAACTTACCCATCCGCTCTCCTGATAGTTCATACATTCGCCCTGCTCGTCGGGGGAAACATAAGATCTTTATTGGGATGTCTCCCGGTGTAGGCAAAACCTACAAAATGCTGGAAGAAGGACATCGTCTGAGAAAAGAAGGGGTCGATGTCATTGTTGGGCTGCTAGAAACTCACAAGCGGCGGGAGACAGCTAACAAAGCGATCGGGTTAGACATTATTCCTCGCAAAGAAGTTACTTGGTCTGGTGTCACTCTCACCGAGATGGACACGGATAGCATTATTGCGCGTCAACCCCAGCTTGCTCTAGTAGACGAACTCGCTCACACAAATGTCCCTGGATCTGAGCGAGAAAAACGATATCAAGATGTCGAAGTGATCTTAGCAGCCGGAATTGATGTCTTTTCGACCGTCAATATTCAGCATTTGGAAAGCTTGAATGATTTAGTAGCCCGGATTACTGGAGTGGTCGTGCGAGAACGAATTCCCGATCGACTGCTCGACGAAGCCGATGAAGTCGTCGTGGTCGATGTCACGCCTGAAACGCTAGAGGAACGCCTAAGAGATGGAAAAATCTATGCTCCTGAAAAAATTGACCAATCCCTACAAAACTTTTTTCAACGGCGTAATCTGATTGCCCTGCGAGAGCTTGCCCTCAGAGAGATCGCAGATAACGTCGAAGAAGATGCCATCGGTAATAGCAATAACTCCAGTGTTACACCTTACTGCAACGTTCACGAGCGAGTGTTAGTGTGTGTCTCGACTTACCCCAACGCCATCCAGCTTGTCAGGCGAGGTGCTCGAATGGCGGGATATATGCACGCTCCTCTCTACTGTCTATTTGTGAATGATCCCGATCGCTTTTTGAATAAAGCAGAGAGTTTGCACATTGAAACCTGTGAACGCCTCTGTCATGAATTTGGAGGGCAGTTTGTTCGAGCTTCAGAGCAGCAAAAAGCAGGGGCAATCTCAGAGGTTGCTAAAGAATATCGAATTACGCAGATTGTGATCGGGGAAAGTCAGCGATCTCTCTGGAAGACTCTGCTGCGCGGCTCATTAACTCAACAACTGCTGAAAGCACTTAAAAATATCGATGTGCATATCATCGCGACTGAGAAAGCCTAAGGCGTATCTGCAAAGTCTAGACGTAGCGTGGGCATTGGGTCATCTCCTAGATTTCGAGATCATCTATCCACATCAGATATCTCTGAGAATCGATTATCTCAGCAATAGAGCGGTTGGGAGGAGAAAGAGGAATTAGAGGAGAGCAATCACTATGCTGGGAGGTGCAGTCGCACTCGATCGAGGTCTACATCCAAAATACTCTAGAGCATTTCTAGAGGAGTTGCGTCTCTGAGTAAAATAGAGACCCAAACACTCGGTTTATCATGCTGCATTGGGGCAATTTCTTAACTATCGTCGCAATGACTCAGGCTGAAACTTCAAGATCTTGCCAACTGGGAGAGAGTGCATGACTTGCTGCCGATGCGGTTGGTCGTGAGAGACCATCAGGCAGAAGTGAAGTGCTGCCTAGATTGTGAAGTGCTGAACCGAGGAGAATTCCCAGTTGGAGTCTCGAACGTCGTGCAGTATGGGTCTGGGGTGAAAAGCCTGCTGGTGTATTTGTCAGAGTATCAAATGTTGCCACCCGAACGGGTCTGTCAATTGATGCAGGATGTGTTGGGATAAATCGTTTTAGAAGGTGCGCTGTTCAACAGTTGAGTGCGTTGTTTCGAGCAACTGGCGGAGGTGTCCAGGCAGACCAAAGCAGGAATGCAAGGGTCTGCGGTGAGACACTTTGACGAAACAGAACTGCGGGTCAACGGAAAATTATGGTGGTTACACGTTGCTAGCAGTGAGTTTTTGACTGATTACTTTGTCCATCCCAAGCGGGAACAAGTCGCGATGACGGAGATGGCTGTCTTGCTGGAGTTTCAGGGCATCAGTGTGCATGATGGGTGGAGCAGTTATGCTCACTACGACTGTGACCCTGCTCTGTGTAATGCCCATCATTTGCGGGAACTACGCTTTGTTTTGGAACGCTATCAGCAACCTTCAGACCAGATGATGGAATTGTCCATCGAGATCAAAGCTCAAGTGGAGCAGGCTCAAAGCGAGGGACAAGCCGCTTTGTCTTCGGAAACCCTACAAGACTTTGAGCAGCGTTACCACACGTTAGTGACCACCGAACTAGCGGCTAATCCATCCACTGAGGTGCTAACAGAAACCCCAAGACCCAATGGACGGGTCAAACAAAGCCCTGCCAAAAATTTGCTCGATCGCTTGCACCGTCACCAATCTCACGTCTTGGCTTTTATGCACGACTTTCGAGTCCCGTTTGACGACAATCAAGCTGAGCGGGATTTACGCATGATGAAACTCAAACAGAAAATATCGGGAGGGTTCCGCTCTGAGACGGGAGCACAAATCTTCTGTCGCATTCGCGGCTATCCTATCCACACTCAAAAAGCAAGGTCTCGGCTCTTGGAGGCTTTGAGGCAGACTTTTAGCGGCTGTCCCCTGATGCCTGCTCTTCAGCCTGAGTAGTTACCTTTTTTCTTCTTAAACCCGTCTTATGATTGGAGAAAGGTCTCCTTAAACATCTTCATGCACACTCGAATCAAAGAAATTGCCACCGCTCTGGCTCCCCGCTTGGTTGAGATTCGTCGGCACCTCCACAGCCACCCAGAATTGAGCGGACACGAGCAGCAAACCGCCGCTTATGTCGCGGGCGTACTTTCATCATGTGGGCTGCAAGTGCAGGAAGCGATCGGAAAAGTCGGCGTGATTGGAGAACTCAAAGGACAGAATTCGGGTGCGCCAAATCGTCGTCTGCTTGCCGTTCGCACCGACATGGACGCGCTGCCCATTCAAGAGCGCACCGGGTTAGAGTTTGCCTCTCGCACCGCCGGAATCATGCACGCCTGTGGTCACGATGTTCACACTACCGTCGGTCTAGGCACCGCGATGGTGCTATCCCAGCTAGGAGAATCGTTGCTTGGAGACGTGCGCTTTTTGTTTCAGCCTGCCGAAGAAATCGCCCAAGGGGCAGAATGGATGGTGCAAGATGGCGCGATGGATCAAGTTAGCGCAGTTCTCTCAGTGCATGTGTTTCCCTCGATTCTCGCCGGAAAAATTGGCATTCGCTATGGAGCGCTAACCGCCGCAGCCGACGATTTAGAAATTACCATTTTGGGAGAATCTGGACATGGGGCGCGTCCTCACGAAGCCATCGATGCGATCTGGATTGCCTCGCAGGTAATTACCAGCTTGCAGCAAGCCATCAGCCGAACTCAAAATCCGCTTCGTCCCTTGGTTTTGACGATCGGCAAAATCACAGGTGGACGTGCCCCAAACGTAATTGCCGACCAGGTGCAGTTATTGGGAACGGTGCGATCGCTGCATCCAGAAACCAGCGCGACTCTGCCTGAGTGGGTCGAACAAATCGTCTCAAGCGTCTGTGGAACCTATGGCGCAAAATATCAGCTAGACTATCGGCGCGGAGTTCCCTCAGTGCAAAACGACGCGACGCTGACTCATCTGCTCGAATCGGCAGCTCAAGAGATGTGGGGCAGCGACAGCGTTCAAATCATTCAAGAGCCATCGCTGGGTGCCGAAGATTTTGCGGTCTATCTCAAACATGCCCCCGGCAGCATGTTTCGTCTGGGCGTAGGGTTTGAAGATCAGCGTAACTATCCCTTACATCACCCTCAATTTAAGGTGAATGAATCTGCCATTCTCACAGGCGTAGCAACGATGGCAAACGCCGTCTGGAAATATTGGGAAGAATCGACTACAACCGCTCCTTAGAGGGATTAGAAAACCCCGATCGTAGTGACACAGTAAGGAGTCGTAGACTTTGAAGCATTATGGCATCCCCAACCCCTCTACAGGGCTTAGATCTAGTAGACTGTGCACGAGCCAACGCCAAACAAGGCATTGAGACGACGGCAGATCTCTGTGGCTATGGCAAAGACCTCAACACCTTTCGACACGAACTTGAGAAAGCCTGTCAGCACATGGGCGTAGAGTTTCACGAACTGAGTGATTTGATTAGAGACGAAACGCCCCTGATGCAAATGGGAGGAGAAATCGTCGCACCTGACACCCCTTCTGAGCTTTAGCGCGATAAAAAATTATTCTCTACCTCGCTGATTAATTGCGAGGTTAAACTAGATACAATCGCCGCTCTGAGAAGTCATGCTCTCGTGAGCTGCGATGTTAAGTCACCGCAGACAAAAGGCAAGCAATAGACTATGAAAGGCTCCTTGACAAAGGCAACAGCGCGACGGACTTCTCCCACAAAAACGGCTGCAACCAAGATGGTTATGATTGGCTGGGCGATCGCTCAAACGATCATGATTGGCACCCCCGCGATCGCGCAAACCCCTCGTGACCCTCTCAGCTATAGTCAATTGCTGAAAAAAATTGATGCGGGCGAAGTCACGAAAGTTGAAATTGACGAAGCGCAAAAAGTTGCCAGAGTCAAATTAGAAGGACAAAAGCCCAACGATCCCCTCGTCGAAGTGCCCTTACTTGAGCGCAACCCCGAATTGATTGAGCGGCTGAGAGCTAACAAAGTCAATTTTGACTCCCAGCCGACGGCTGACAACAGCGCTCTGATGGGCATCGTAGCCAATCTGCTGCTGTTTGTGCTGGTGATTGCGGGTCTGCTGATGATTTTGCGCCGATCGACCAATTCCTCTGGTGGACCTGGGCAGGCAATGAGTTTTGGCAAGTCTCGCGCTCGGTTCCAAATGGAGGCAAAAACGGGGGTGATGTTTGATGATGTGGCAGGCATTGAAGAAGCCAAAGAAGAACTGCAAGAAGTCGTCACCTTTCTCAAAAAGCCTGAGCGTTTTACAGCGGTCGGTGCCCGGATTCCCAAAGGAGTCTTGCTGATTGGACCGCCTGGAACGGGTAAGACATTATTGGCAAAAGCGATCGCGGGTGAAGCCGGAGTTCCATTTTTCTCAATCTCTGGGTCTGAATTCGTCGAGATGTTTGTCGGGGTTGGTGCGTCGCGCGTCCGTGACCTGTTCAAAAAAGCTAAAGAGAACGCCCCCTGCATCGTCTTTATCGACGAAATTGATGCGGTGGGTCGTCAGCGCGGCACCGGAATCGGCGGCGGCAACGACGAGCGAGAACAAACCCTCAACCAACTGCTGACCGAAATGGACGGCTTTGAGGGCAACACGGGAATCATTATCATCGCCGCTACAAACCGTCCCGATGTCTTAGATTCTGCACTGCTGCGTCCGGGTCGTTTCGATCGACAAGTCCAGGTCGATTTGCCCAACTACAAAGGGCGACTGAGAATTCTAGAGGTTCATGCCCGCAACAAAAAGCTGTCTTCAGAAGTCTCCCTCGAAACCGTTGCTCGTCGGACTCCCGGTTTCTCTGGTGCCGACCTCGCTAACCTGCTGAACGAAGCCGCGATTCTCACTGCGCGTCGTCGCAAAGATGAAATCACCGCCTTGGAAATCGACGACGCGATCGACCGGATCACGATCGGGCTAACGCTCACTCCTCTACTCGACAGCAAGAAAAAACGCCTGATTGCCTATCACGAAATTGGTCATGCGCTGCTGATGACGTTGCTAAAGAACTCTGACCCGCTCAACAAAGTCACGATTATTCCTCGCTCTGGCGGCATTGGTGGATTTGCCCAACAAGCCTTTAACGAAGACATGATTGACAGCGGACTCTACACTCGATCGTGGATGACCGATCGCATCACCATGTCTCTGGGCGGTCGAGCGGCTGAAGAAGAAATCTTTGGCGAATCCGAGGTAACCGCAGGAGCCAGTGGCGATATTAGAGCTGTCGCTGACTTGGCACGAGAAATGGTGACCCGCTATGGGATGTCTGATTTGGGTCTGATTGCCCTTGAAGGCTCCTCTTCGGGTGAGGTTTTCTTGGGTCGCGGTTTGTCGCCTAGATCGGAATATTCTGAAGAAGTGGCAACCCAGATTGATGAGCAGGTGCGCGCGATCGCGATGCAATGCTATGCCCAAGCCCGCCTCTTGATTCGAGAAAATCGTGCCTTGGTCGATCGCCTGGTCGAAATGCTGCTAGAGCAAGAAACGATCGAAGGCGAACAGTTCCGCGCAATTGTGGCAGACTATTGCGAGGTTGGGCAACCCGCAAACGTCGTGGGTTAGTCGATTTTGAGCGATAGCTAATAACTTGGGCGTTGCTGAAATCGATCTCTGAAGCACAGATTTTACTCTCACCCTAGCCCTCTCCATTAGGGAGAGGGGACAAGAGTTCTGGCTCCTTTCTCTCTGGGGAGAAGGGTTGGCGAGGGTTTGCCCCCACTTCGTGAGGAGGGCTGTCCAGATTCACGCAGGAGGTCTATAGTTCTTCAGCATTGTCAGTTATGAAAAGAATACATAAGATTAACCTTATGGAAAAGACCAAAAGAAACCGATTAGAAGAGAAAGGCTGGAAGATTGGGACTGTTTCACAATTTTTAGATCTCAACTCTAGAAGAAACTGCACTTATCGAGATCAAACTTGCTCTCAGCCGTCACCTAAAAGAGCAACGACAACAATCAATGACCCAAGCAGAATTGGCAGAAAAATTGCATTCAAGCCAACCTCGGATTGCCAAAGCCGAGAAAGGTGATGCTTCAGTTTCTATTGAACTGCTCATTCGAGCGATGTTAGCGGCAGGTGCAACTCCTCAAGAAATTGGACAAGTCATTGCGCAAGCAGGGTGGATCTGAATCTTGAACGCTTGTGGGTAAGACTGATTTAATGTCTCAACCGTCAACCTAAGCAGTCCAGCGGGTGAGTTCAGCGGTAGTTAGTAACTTTTGTCACCTTGCCGACGATCGTCATTCTGCCCCTACAACGATTTGTTGGTTTGCTGACCCCGTTTATTTTCAGGCAATACACTCAAGTACTTTTGCTAACAAACTATAGAGTCTCCCGTAGCACATAGCCAACCCCCCGCACAGTATGCAACAACCGTTTTGGGGTGCTTGCTTCTAGCTTAAGCCGTAATGCGCGGATGTATACTTCAATGATGTTGGATTCACCCATAAAGTCGTAACCCCAAACCTTTTCGAGAATTTGATCGCGGGTGAGCACCTGACGGGGATGACGGAGGAGAAATTCTAACAGGTCAAATTCTTTGGCGGTTAATGCAATCAGTTGTTTACCTCGATAGACTTGACGGGCAAGCCGATTCAACGTCAAGTCTTCAAACTCTAGCAAATCGGGTGCTTCAGGATGGGTGCAGCGTAAGCGGGCTTTCACCCTAGCCAACAGTTCTTCGATGCTGAAGGGCTTAGTAACATAGTCATCGGCTCCTGCATTGAGTCCGACCACGCGATCGGGCACTTCATCCTTTGCTGTCAACAGGATGATCGGCACTTGAATGCCTGTACTACGTAGCCGCAAGCAAACATCTAATCCTGAAATGCCCGGTAGCATCCAATCTAAAATCAAAAGATCAGGCTGTGCTTCCCGCGCTATTGCCAGCCCGTGTATGCCATTAGCGGCAACTGTGACACGATAGCCTTCTAGACTGAGTTCTGCTTCAATAAACTCAGCTAATCTGGGGTCATCTTCAACTAGGAGGATGTGATCAGTCATACAGTTGTTCAAGATTGAGAAGGGTTCCACAGAGGCAGGGCAATGGTAAAGATACTCCCTTCTCCTGGCTTAGAGCGGAGAGTGATGCGACCTTCCATCCCTTCAGTTAGACTTTTGGCGATCGCTAACCCCAACCCGGTACCATCTCTAGAGCGAGTCATGCCCTCATTCACTCGATAAAACCGTTCAAAGATTCGATGCTGATGGGGCAGGGGAATGCCAATCCCGTGATCGCGCACATGAATCAGGGCGTGCTGCTTGGTCTGTTCTAAAATCAAATCAACGGCTTGCCCTGGTGCAGAATACTTGATCGCATTATCCACTAGATTAATTAGCACTTGCTGCAAGCGATCTTGGTCGGCGCAGGTGACCACATCCTCCTCCGTTGTCAGCACATTAATTTGCTGATTGCTAACCTTTTGGCTCATGGCAGCCACTTCTGTCACGAGGGTATTCAGCATGATGGGATTGAGCCGAAAATGGAGATGACCACTATCTGCCCGTGCTAGATCGAGCAAATCTTGCAGCATTCGGATCGTGCGTTCCGTTTCCGCCGTCGCTGTTGCGATCGCCTGCTGTTGATAATCGCTTAAGTTATAGCCACTGCCACATTGGTTAGGACGCAGCTTGTTTAAGAACAAATTCTACCGCATCGCGTAGGTTGTCCGAGTCGCGCAACTGCTTGCGAATAC
>NZ_LXYR01000092.1 GCF_001650195.1 Phormidesmis priestleyi BC1401
GGTTCTCAATAAGGGCAGTCAATTCTCAGCAAGGAAATTATTTGTTACGAGATTAAAAGATGCGCCCTCAAACCAGCATTCTCCCGTTGACGTTATCTATGAAACGACAACTAAACTGAAAAAGTAGGATTGAGTAACCGATCGTGCCCAAAGTGAATGGAAAAGGTCAAGCCGCCATTTTGACCAATGACCAAATCGACGCGGTGATCCACCTGTGCAAAAAGCCTTACTGTTTTGCGGTGGCGATCGCTGCCTTCACAGGTTGCCGCATGGGTGAGTCGCTGCAACTCAGAGCCGAGAACCTGAATCTGAATGAGCAGGTAATCACCCTGACCCACACTAAAACAGGGCGCACCCGTGAGATCGAGCTGCACCCAGAGTTGGTGGCTATTCTTTCTGATGCTGAGTTGCCCTCGGAGGGTTATCTTTTTCCGTCGTCTCGCCAAGCGGGTTACCTCAGCCGTCAGGGATTGGCAAAAGAGCTGAAGGAAGTCTGCGAGGCTCTAGATCTGCGAGGTGTGGGGACGCATAGCTTTCGGCGATCGCTCGCGACCTCGCTACACGGAAAGGGCATCCCCATTAAGACGATCGCGTCCATCACGGGGCATGAGTCGCTGAATGAGCTATCTCGCTATCTGGAGGTCACGCCTCAGCAGAGACGAGCCGCTATTTTGACCTTGAGATGACAACCCGCCAAACGGGAGCTGGCGCTATCTTGCGCTGCTGGGTAACAAGTCAACTGACCTCATCCGCCCGCAGAACAAAGCAGAAGAGGAAGGAACAAAAAGTAAGCCGTTCTTCTTAGACAGCGGAAATCGTCCTTTCATCACAGCTTGGGGATCATATCAAAGCCCCTCCTAGTTCTCTAAAACTTTGGTAAGCAAATCTTTAGGTATGACTCCATAAGTTCTTGCCAGAACTTGAAGCTATTAAAGCTATTCTCCTGAAATATTCACTGCGATAGGAGCTATAGTACTTAACACCTCAGTTAGTCATAAATTTATCAGTCAGCGGTGCTAGATGTTTAGGTAAGTCAAGTTCGGGAGTCTCACAAGGCTCTAATGATGCAAGTCCGCTAAGGTAATCTAAATCCCTAATCTTACTTATGAGTATCTGAATGAAGGACGCAGGTTTATCTAATGCAAAAATGTCTTCTGCATCTAGTACAACGACTACTTTACCTGTTTTTGCATGAAAGAGGACCTGGCGCATTTTTGATTCTTTGAGCTGTTTCTGCCGCGTGTCTGCTCCTCTTTCAGGAAACCCAGAGGCTCCATTCAAAGTAAAAAACACTCCTAAACCTGTAGTTTGGAAAAGATTAATCTCCATAATGCTGCACAATCTCGCAAACTGCTGGTCAGAAACCTTATCGTCAGTACATTTAGCTTCAACAACAATGTCTCTTCGATTTTCTTTCATATAAAGAATTTTATAAAGAAGAAGCCATTCTTCACCATCACCACCGACTAAAAGGTCGTACTGGGGTCCAGCTGAACGAAAGCTTTTTATACTACTGACTCCCTGCAATCCACAGAAGGTGAGAACTGTTATTTGTTCTAGTAAATCACCAGCTTCCCTACGTTGCTGGGGCGTTGGATTTTCTAATTCCTTATACTTTCTCAGCTTCTTTAAATAGCTTGAAATTCTTGAATCAGGGTTGTATAAATAGGAAGCTATATTGTTTGAAGATATATTATCACCTGGATTCAAATCTTTCAAAGCCTTAAGAAGTCTTACTAATGTTTCCCCTAAATTTTCCTTGGGCATACTCTAAATAAATTCAACTGGTTCAGGAACTAAAGCCATCAGATCAAAAGACATTTCAGCGTAATCTTCGATGATTTGATCGCATTCAGAACACTTCCAAGGTAAAGAAGGAAACCCTACTCCAAAGTCTATCGAACCTATATGAGCTTCAGAACAGGTGTGGAAAATGAGAAGACGCATATTGCACAGTCCAGCAGAATCAAGAGCAATCAAAATAGCATCAGCTTGAGAGCGCTTTACTCCTAGAAAGACAGCAAGCTCATGGGGCATTATTCTTTCATGCGAAGACCTGAACCTCCTATTCAGCTTTCCCTTCTGATTGGGGTTCAGGAAATCTAGTTTACGCTCACAAGTAAATTGGGACATGCTACTCCCTAAATGCCCAGCTCTGCTAGCAGGAATTCTAGCGCTCCAGTACTAAAATCACATTCCTTGTAACATTTCAAATGCTGCAAAGAGTCTTGATTCTTAGAAGCCTGATTTAATCCAAAGTAACAGTGTACGCGAAAGAGAGTTCTAAGAGTATTAGAACCCTTTGAATCCTTACTACTATTTTCACCTTCAACAGTGAACAAATCTGGGTCAGGTTCAATAATTCCTCTTTTCTTAATCTTAAGTGTAAACTCATAGGACTTTGTTCCCCATTCCCTAATTAAAGTATTCAAGATAGAATTCTCAACTTGAAGAAGCTTTTTAGAATCGTAGGGAAAGGAATAGCCCAAGGAATCTAAAGCAGCTTCTGCAAGCTTTCGTGAAAGTGCTTTTAATCCTTTTGCTTCAAAATCAATCTCAGAATCTGAAGAGCTATGAACGTTCAAAGCTATTCCTGATGAATGAGCGCGAACTCGCGTATGGCTCCATACGTATTGAGGATTTTCAATAAACTTTTCCCATAACTTATACAATAGCAGTGTATGAAGTTCTTGATGCTCCCAACTACCACCAAGATGTTTTTCAAGCTCTTCAAATACTTCAGGAATACGCAGCCAAAAAGAATACTGGCTCTTAGAGTTTGATTTGATATCTTCAGTGTGTGAAAACCCATTCCAGCTAAGTGCAATATACTTATCACTAACTTCAGCCACAACAGGCCATCTAATGAACTTAGTTTCAAAAGTTTCTTGTCTTTCTTGGGAATTTTCCCCGTCTACACCTTCTAAAGAGTATTGAATAGGAAGACGATGCGGAATTTTATGGGTACATATGTACCAAACTTTAGAACTATCTGGTTCTTTGATTGGTCCGTACCATCCTGGCTCACCAAAAGATGTCAACAGCTCTTCTAATGGCTTAAGCTGTGGAGTTTTCAAATAATTTCCCTTTTTAAAAGATAACCAAGTCCTTGGCTTCTTTACGTACTCCAAGAGAAAAGTAGTTGGGTCTAGACTTTTTCTGTTATGTAGTGCCTCAGCAACATCCATTGCATAACCAGCTTTTGTGGTTTGAGTACTGCTCTTAAAGACCCTAAAGTTAGTCAAGAATTCAACTGTAAACTCTGGGCTAGACAGGAACTTTTCACAAAAAGGATAACCTGAAGGGTAGCCTTGGTCGAGAAAAGCGTCTGGATTGTGTGGTTTTGTACTCATTTAAAGAGAAATTACAAGAGGCAGGAGTGTAAAGACTAATCTACTCTCGGTTAACAAATAGCGTCTAACTCTTTAAAATCTCTTTGTCGTAGTCTAGATAGGGTTGCATTGTTTTGTCGGTCAAGGGATTGAGTTAGTCTAACTCAATCCCTACTTCTCCTGCTTAAAGGCTAAAAGTTTGATGTCACAAAGCTTTGATGCCCATATGATCACTCTTTATACATGTCTGATGCTGTCGGCGAATGTGCTACGAGCAGGATTACCAGAAGGTGATCAATGCCAAGGCAATTGAGCTTTCGTGGCTCATAAATCCTTGTAGTATGATTGTAGAGGTAGTTGTAATACATTCGCCAACAGCATCCATTACTACTGAGACCCCGACTATGACGACGAGCGAATCATCGGTTCCTAACAATTACGTGGGAGCTACAAGCGGGAACCAAGGGTATGAAACCAGCAATAGCAATGGCATCAGGTCTGAAAAGCTGCTTCCATATGTAGCATCACATTCATATGACGGAGCACTTCCGCTCTCTACAGTAGCGATTCCCCGAGATGGGCTGATTACGCTCGGGAACCGGGAACGGGTGACTTTCGAGGAACTTTCACGCCTCGACCCGCAGCTTGCAGGGCTTTATCAGATTGGGTACGAGATTATTGAGCGCGTTAACGATCCAGGCGCGGCTTATCTACTAGCTCACACCGGACGTGAACTCGGACGTGGTGTGATTCGGCTCCTCGCGGATGGAGAGGCTCCACCTTCCCATGAGGAAGATGAGGTTGCGGAGACTGAGGGGAATCGCCGCACTATTGGGGCGGTACTCGGACTTCCACCAAACCATGCGTCGGTAACTGCGTGGTTTCAACTCAATCATACGTTTGCCAACACCTGTCACTACCGCTCACCTGGACCGTCAGCAGAGGAAGTCCGTAGAGCTTTTCTGGAGTTCAGTGAACTCCTGTATGGACGGATTGCGCCCTACTTCACTACCCACACAGAGGTCGATCAGCTCCTCGTGATCGCGTCACCTACAGACACGGATGTTGACCGCGCACGCGGGCTTCTAGTGCGTCCGCAGCTACGTCGCTATTTCTTCTCGCATCTTGAGCACCCAAATTGGCTCGCTCCACTCATCAAGTACGGATATTTCAAGTTTCCTCCGGAGCAGGTAGGCGAAGCCGACGGTACATGGCGTATGCAGACTTGGCATGAGAGCGAATATCTTGTGCGCGTTGCTTCATATGTTCCAGAACAGGTGACTCAGGTTCTGCTAGACATACCATCTACCCTGAAAAATCCAGCTGTTTGGCTCAACGTTGCTAAGGCTGCAAAAGTACTCCCCATCCAACAATCTGTTCGGCTTGTGCCACTGATCGAACGGGCACTACGAAGTGCCCCGCCTGTTCTATTCCCACACGAAGTAATCGATATCGTGCGAATACTTGCTGAACAACAGGAAAAGAAAGCTGCCTTTCGTCTTGCTGAAGCCCTTCTATGGCTAAGACAGATTCCTAAAACAGCAGTTGGTGAAGAAGATGTAGCAATGATGCCTCACGAGCAAGGGTGGAGGAATCGTGGCACGGAATGGATGCTCGCACGGCTCAGTTCACACGAGCTGGAAGAGTTCTTTTCGCGCGTTCTCACAGCACTCGAATCTCTCGATCCGCTTAAAACACTTAAGCTTCTCGCGAACTGTCTTGATCGCACTGTACATCTCATGCGGCAGGTTGCTGGTGACGAATCCGGAACCCAACAATCCAGTCAATGGTGGTGCGAACAGCTTTATGAGACACAGTCGGGGGATGACGTTCGTGCGCTCTTTGCTGTTGCTCTCACTGGCGTCGCCATCCGTACCGCAACTCGAAACGCCGAGGAGGCACAAGCAGTCTGGAAAGCGCTCTCAAGGTACTCAGTTGATATTTTCGATCGCGTCCGACTCGTAATTCTTACGAAGGCAGGCATGTTTCTTCCAACAGAAATCAATCGGCTTATCGGAAGCGATGTACTCCTTGAACCAGCCTTTGGAGCCCGAGAAGTTGCAGCCTTTCTACGAGTTCAGTTTGCAAACGCATCACCGGAAGCGAAATACTTTTTTGCGTATGCACTTAACCGGGGTCCAAGTACTGACAAAGTTCGACACAGTATCGAGTTTCGGCGTGAATATGAACAGACCGATACTGGACAGGGCACTGCGGAGGCGACTGCATCAACGACCACTGAAGACATCGCTGAGGTCATTTCAACCTGGCAGCAGAGGCGACTGCGATGGTTTCATGATCTGATCCCGAATGAGCTTCAGGCACTGGCGAAACGCCTCAATGTCGCTCCACAAGTGCCCACCTTAAAGCAACAAGGGCTTGACGAGGTAGGCTTTTACAGTGGTGACGTTTCGTGGACTAGCTGCCGAAGTCCAAAAACAGTAGAGGAACTTGCAGCCTTAGAGACGCATGAGATTCTCTCGTTTCTTCAGACATGGCATCCTGAGGGCAGCACTGTTGAAGATTTTTCCTACGAAAGACTTGAAGACTCGCTCACTAGATTCGCTACCGAACATACCACGCTGGCGGTAGAACTCATCAGGCAAGGACTTAAAGTCCCGATTATGCCTGGATACATAAGTGCCATCTTCGTAGGACTATGCAATGTCGTTAAAGAAAAGAAGGAAGTTGCCTGGAATGAAATTATTTCGCTTGCACTTCAAGCCTTGGAAGCAGGTAAAGCTTATGTATCTGAATCTTGTATAGAGCAGGGGAAATTCCAGCTTGAGAGGACGATCACTCGTTTCCAAGAGACAGAATGGCACCGTGTAGTTCGCGCAGCAGCAGACCTGGTGTGCGAAGGATGCCGTAGGGATATGATCGCGAGCGAGATCACAATCAATGTGTGGAGATTTGCCGAGACAGCCGTGTTTTTGCCAATTACTTGGACCAACACGTGGGGAAGCAGTGAGTTGATTTCATTCTCTAATGTATTGACCGCCTCTTACAACACTGCGGCTGGTGACATCACACGCATGCTCCTTGAGGTTGCTCTTTGGGACTATCGTCATGCAGTCAGTCATGGGACACCTGGTATGGCAGAACGTCCCATTCCGAGAGTAGAAAAGCTTCTCGTACCGCTTGTCGAGCATGTGCTCTCGCAACATGGACGAGCGGCACAGGGAGCACACGCTGCGTTAGGACGCTTTATCCCTCACCTATACTTGCTTGCACCAGAATGGATGTCAGTATCAGGAGAAGCTCTCTTTCATGGGGGATTAGAGGATCCCATTCGGCACCCTGTGTGGAATGCTTATATGACCCAAAGCCACTTCTACAGTTCGACATTTACAGCTCTTCGTTCCTGGTACGTACGAGCCGCTGAATCTGCTTGCGCTCAGGGTAACGAGCAGGCGGAGAGCAGTGAATGGTCTGCTACTAAAGGTCTTATCAAGCATGTGCTTATCGCAGTGACGTATGGACTTGCATCGATCGGTGATGAGGATAAGCTCGTTGAGAAGGCGTTTTCTAATGTGCCGGTCAAGCATCGTACGAGCGCGTACTGGAGTGTTTTTCGTAGTTGGAGCGACAGTAAGGAACCAGTGCTCGAATCCTCCGTTAGAGGAATCGTGACATTTTGGGAGTGGCGGCTCTCAGAGATAGAGCGCAGTCAGGCTACACCTGCAACTGCTGAAGAGGCAGTCGGGCTTATGTGGTTGTTCAGGACTCCCTACATATCCCCTGAGGACACAATTCGGCTTGGACGCCGTACCGTCGTACTTTGCACAGGAAACGACGATGGAGGTGGAGTTGCGTGGGAGCGCCTTAGTGAACTCGCCCAAATCAATGCAGCTGGAACATTTGAGATTATTCAAATCTTGGTTGAGCGGGAATTGAAGGTCGGTTATGCCTACTTGCCCTATGAGATGCTGGCTTCCTCGCTACGCGCTGCACTACACTGTACTGACCCCACTGTATGCTCACGCGCTGAACGCCTGATCCATAAAATTGGCGACTCTGGGCACACCGAGTTTGGCACACTCCTTCACTCAAACCTATCAATAACGCAAAAGTTGGCAGAATAGTGAAAGGGCTTAGTCTAACTCAACCCCGTATATGTGCCTACGCCTAACGACCGTCTGCTGCCGTGATGTGTTGAACGATGAGTTCCAAAATTGCTTTGCCTGGGCCAGCCGATCCAGGAAACTGCCAACCCATGGAGGTAACAGTGTTTATAACCGCACATATTAGATTGACCGTCTGTTGCTGCTCCTGATCCATGAATTGTCGATCCATTGCGGTATCAACAATCTGCTTCTGACGATTCACGAAAAACGGAATCGAAGCACCGTTTTTATCCGGCAGCCTCCATGATCCATGACAAAGAATATTTCGCATTTGTGATGCTTTTCGCAGATCACCTAGAAGCTCATCGAAATTTTCTATTGCAGCGTCTGGATTGTCTCGTACTGCCTTTCCATAGGTGTCAATCAGATTTCCCAGGGGATCGATGAGAGCACGTTCTAGCTTAGGCAACCACTCAGCGTAAGCCTGATCAATCTGGTCTTCTCCGTATGCTCGCATTGCTGTAAATGCAAAGATCGCCTTCCCTAATACCTCTTCTAAAAATCCGAATGTGGCAACGGCACGCCCTAGACTCTCCCAGAAGGCAGCCTCATGCCCGTGGGTAGGGAACTTATCAGGCAAGCCATCCTGACTGACTCGATATCGCGTTAACTTCTCGTCGTTCATATCATTTATTTACTGGGCTGACCGTCAAACGCTAGGCATCACCTGCCGCCTGACCAAGTTGCGGATATTTAAGAGCCGTCGTGTCAGCGGTTGGGTGCATGCCGTTGTGCTGATCCGTCGGACATGGCATGCCTCAACCACATAGCGACATTTACAATCCATTAATTTATGAATTTATAGACACTCTAACCGCACACGAGAGGATTCAATCGGTGATTTTCTAAGCATGTGCTGCCCGATGGGGCATACTTCATTGATGACCTAGAACTGAAAGCTAGAGGGAGAAAGCTTTTCAGCCGAAACCGTAACTTTCTGTTCAAATGCGCCCGCCGGTCCTTTTCGGGGGGTTATGCAAAGAACCCCTTCCTGTAGCTTTGAAATCCAGCGTGACCGCTGTGATCATCTTCTGAAACACCATCTATTTGAAACGCAGCATCAATGCACTGAAAGATCAGGGTCAGCTAATGGATGAAACCTTGTTGCACTATCTATCACTTCTCGGCTGGGAGCATATTAATCTCACCAGCGATTATAGTTGGAGGCAACGTCAAAAGGTGAGAAAAGACCCCTTTCGCCTACTCAGAACGGGTGCGAATCCTTAACGTACGATCTTTTCCGAATTCCGAAGCGACCCCCTGTTCAGGAAGCAGAGAAACAAGCCGAATCGAGAGATTGGCAAAACTGATTCATTAGCAGTTTCTCACTTTGAGGAGAATGAGAAGGCAACAGTCTCAAGACAGACATACCAGTGGTGATTTCAAACGCTACGGGAATACCAAGTATTGAGAATCAGCACAAGCTCAAAGAGGGCGGAGTGTTTTTTATACACCGCATCAGTGTAAGTCGCAAAGTACTCACACACAGACCTAAAAAAATAGTTTTAGAACATCTAAAGTTTCTTACAAATTCAACAGAGTAGAGGACTTTGGGGATTTATAGAGCTAGTTTAGAACATTGTTCTATAAAAATAGAATAATTAATAGAACATTTGAGTTAAGAAATTTCTAGAAGATAGACAGGTTGGTAACTTCAATTTTTATTACCTAATTAGATTTTGAGCTAGATGGTGGATGTCTTGAGCAATCTCTTTCAGGGATTTCAGGGGATGTTGGCGATCCAAATTGGCTGTATGTTCAGCCGCAAACGCCTCATAAACGAGATGGCCTTGCCTATCTAGCACGGCAATTTCACTCAGTTCCGGGTTACCCTCCGTGTCAACGACGACAAAATCCAAGCGGTTGTGCTCCTACAAACTTCTAGGCTTCGAGTTAGGATGCCCCTTCACGGCTGGATAGCAAGCCAACTGACATCTTTCAATCACAGGATAAAGCAGATGAGCAAGAAACAAGGTAAGCGGTTCCTCGTTTCAAGCGGGGGTGTTCGCTCTTTCATCACAACTTGGGAACCCTTTGAAAATCCCTATTCAATTTTCTGATAGGCACTTCAACATCCTCAGGGAGCCTCAATCATGATCGAAGAAATCAAAATTGACAACTCAGTCATCCCCTTCATGCCTGCTAAGTATCATTTGGGGCAGAAAGTCACGGTGGATCGCACCGTGGGCTACATCATTGGGATGCAACGTGAAAAGTATTCCTGGAGCTATAGCTACCGCCACATAGGTTAGGACAGGGACATTTTTGGCAGCACGCGAAGCACACTACCAAAAATGTCCTAAGCAAAGTGGCGATGGCTATACTTGGTCGTCGAGGGTGAGCCACCCACGGATGACAGTGGTGAAGATTGGCATCCAGAAAGCGCTCTTGCCTGAGCGTCAAGGGCAATTTAACGAAATGACGCTGAGGACTTCATTTTGATGACCGAGTCGCTCTCTTCAAGTTACAACTAAGCCATGACTGACCCTCGTGCTGACCACCTAACTCGTTTTCAGCCTTCTGGAGAGGAAGCACTCGCCCAGAAGCCCATTGCTGTTTTTCTTCCTAAGGAATTGGATCAGTATGTGCGGATGAAACCCAATCGGGCTGAATGGCTGCGGGGCGCGATCGCGGAGGCCGCCAGAAGAGAGTTGATGCAGGAGTAAGAAGAAACGGTTGTGTCGCAAAAATGATAGGGTTGGAAGGCTCAATTTTCTCTCGTCTCATCTTAAATGGTTGCCCAATCCTTGTTTAAGTGGCGGCACTTCCTGCCAGAAATCATCTTGCTGAATGTGCGGTGGTATTGTCGCTATCCCCTGAGCTACCGGAACTTGGAAGAAATGATGGCAGATAGAGGAGTGGAGGTGGATCACTCTACCATTCACCGATGGGTGTTGAGCTACGCCCCAGAACTGGATAAGCGCATTCGACCCCACCTGAATCGGTTGTGTCGCAAATACTTTTTAGTGACAAACGAAGTATCTCGTTCGCGTTCCGTTAAGCGCTAATTCCAAAGAGTTCTTCGATAAACTTTGCTTGA
>NZ_LXYR01000093.1 GCF_001650195.1 Phormidesmis priestleyi BC1401
TCAACTGTCCAATCTGTCGATACAACTCATCGAGGTGGGCTTGCCCTTCTGGCTCCACTTTGCTGGCGCTGGAACCGCGCTCAAACACCTCACTCATGCCCGCTAGAAGATGCCGTTTCCAACCGTGAATCATCGTCGGATGCACGCTATATTGACTCGCAATTTCAGCAATGGTTTTCTCTCCTTTCACCGCTTCAATCGCAACTTTTGCTTTGAATTGAGAACTGTACTGTTTGCGTTTGTTTTTGCTCATAACCATTCCTATCATGGGTGGGAAGTTTAGAGCTTATTCACCCGTCCAGTTTTTGGGTTCCACCTCAAATGACGGGTTCAAAAGCTCCATTGCGGTCTCGTGGTATCGCAATCTCGGCTTCACCAAATTCGCCCTTAATCGTCTTTTTGCTGTGCCCGTTGCGACGATTCCGAGAGGGGGTTGCTTCGACTGGCTCTGCCCGTTCTTCCTCTAAATGATGTGCCATTTCTGCATTCAAGCAACGCTCAACCAGGGCGGTCGTCAACTGTTTTAGAATACCTCCGGTTCCGACTAAATCTTCTGGGCTTTGATAGCCTTTGAGTAATTCATCGAGCAATTCAGGTCGAAAGGTCATGATCGTTAAGTTGGGGGTAGAGGTTCATTAGATCAAACTTCTGACCCTTTGACACAAACTAATTTACAATCCCTTTCCATCGGGTGTGATTCTTGGTCAATCGTCTGAGCATTAAGCGAATCATCACCCCATAAACCATACCCGCATGATTCTCAGGCAGGCGTTCATAATCTCGCGTTAAGCTTCTAGCATTATCGAGCCAAGCCCAAGTCCGTTCCACTAACCAGCGCAAGGGTTCGACTTCAAAGGTCTTCGTACTGACCCGTTCCGAAATCTCCATCACGACCCCATACACCGCTGCAATGTCTGTGACTAAATCGCCCCGATAGCTCTTGTCCGCCAGAATTTTACTGACCCGACTATGCTGCTCTAACACCCAAAAGAGCACCCAAGGGGCGACCTTGACATCGGCGCAATTAGCCGCGCTGACATGGCATTTCAGGACTAACCCTAAACCATCAACGGCGATATGACGCTTGCGACCTTTCACCTTTTTGTTGCCATCAACGCCGATTTCGTCCCCCCTTTTTGACCCAGTTTCACCGACTGGCTGTCTAGGATGGTTAAACTCGGCTCCGGCTCCCGCCCCACGGACTGACGCACGATTTGCACCAAAGCCATATTGATCGCTTCCCACACACCCAACTTGACCCAGGTGCGAAAGTAGGTATAGACCGTTTGCCAAGCAGGAAAATCGGCGGGTAAATTGCGCCACTTCACGCCATTATCGGCGCGGTAATAAATCGCATTTAACACTTCCCGTAAGTCCACTTCCTGTGCTCGTCCGACTGGTTTCTCTGGCGGTAAGAGGGGTTCGATCTTGACCCATTCGGCATCCGTCAGGTCACTTGTATATTGCTTGCGTTCTAGCATGGCTTCAAGCTGAGTCTGAGTGAGCAGGATTATCCTGCAAAATCTGCATTAACTTGGCTGCATCTTGCAACATTTGTTTACAAACACACTCTAAAGTACCAAAACCACTAACGAATCGAGTCCCATGCGTAAAACTCGCTGCCTCGGTCGGAAAATCAAGCCACATAGATAAACTACCGTGAGCAAAATCCCTAAGTTTGCGAGATAAGCTGACCGTCATCTAGATTTATAGCTCTTTCTATTGTGTGAAAGGGATATAGCAGTTCCTAAGCGAATAAGGTACACCAGAATTCCTGCAGAATAAGGGCTTCAGGGACTGTAGCCGTACCTCACTGGTTCAAGAAACGCTATACCAGGACTGGTTTATGCAAACTAAAAGTCGGACAGCTTAGATATCGGTTTTATTTGCTCTGGGCAACACGGTTTCGCCAGAGATTAACGTTGCAAGTAGAAACAACATCGGCAAAAACGCATTGCCACCAAAAATATCACTGACGGCTAACTCTGATTGAGATTCATGCTTTAAGCATAAATCTCATTTTTTGTGTAGAGGTGACACTGGGGCATCAGTACCGAGGACGACGGTAATATCTGACGTAATGTCACCCGTTGAGGCAACTTGCACCTGTCCGAATCCGAGTGCTGCTTTGACTGCCTTAGCAGCGGCTACATCTCCCCGTTGAGCAATAATTTGAGTCTGCGCGAGGGGAACTGCGGCAAGGTCGAGCGATTGATCCGTGAGTTCAGTGTTGAGAAAACCAGAGCGTTGTAGCCGAACAACTTCAGACTGCAACAGATTGTCGGCGTGAATCGAACTCGCCAACCTCACTCGGAGTTGATCCTTCTGAAGGGGTGACGTGCCAATTGCTCTCAAAGGCTGGGTCTGTGAACTAAAGTATTTTGCCAGAATTGGCGTTGCTGCCTCGCGGTTCTCAATCCAGTAGCTCAAATCGTATTCATCCGGACGGCTGAATCGACCCGGCAGCATGACCATCTGGAGATGTTGTCGGTCGCTGTGCCAGAGGAACTGTGCCACGGCGAATTTCTCTTCGGCAGACAGATTCGTGTCGACTGAATCTTGGACAATTTTCAGGATATGAGGCAGTTGCAACAAGGTGGCGGGTTGAAGGATTTGAGTCTGAATTGCTTTGAGGACTTCCTGCTGTCGTTGAATACGGCTGATATCGCCAAGTTCATCATGTCGAAAGCGAACATACTCTTGCAAATGCTGTCCATTGAGCCGCTGGAGTCCAGGATTTAAATGAATCCTCAAATTCTGGCTTTTGTCATCGTAATCCATTTGCTTTGGCACTGTAACTTCAACGCCGCCCAAAGCATCAATGATAGAAACGAATCCGCCTGTATCTACCCGAATGTAGCGATCCAGTGGAATTCCATTCAAAAGACGACTGGTGGTTTGACCTGCTAATGCGGCTCCACCCACCATATTCGCATCGTTCACTTTGTCGATTCCACGCCCCGGTATTTGCACGAGCGTATCTCTGGGAATAGAAAGGATATGAATTTCGTGCGTTTGCGGAATCAAGCGCACCAGTAGCATCAAATCACTATTGCCTCTAAGTGCTGCATCACGATCAAAGCTGCCGCCGTTGAGATGCCCAGAGTTATCAATGCCCAACACCAATATATTCACGGGGCGAGTGATCGTCGTCTGTCCTAGCGAACCTAGCTGCTTCAGGTTCTGTAAAATTTTTGCTACTGTTACCTTTTCTGTCAGCGAATTCGGAAGCGTCAGTGCGACCAGTGCTCCAGCAGTTGCAGAAATTAAAGCTACGCCAGTCAGCAGCAAGAGTCTAAAGGCAGTCTTCGCGATCTGTTCGCTTCGGTTTCGAGACGCTAAGTTGAATCTGGATTTCTGCTTTTGATCACTCATACGCTGCTGCCAAAGAGAATCGATGAATAAATTTCGCATTCGATTCTAATACAGTAAGATACATCGTCTTCCGAACGGGAGCTGAATAAATCTGTCCAGAATAGCAAAATCATGAATGTTTGTTAGGCGAGAACGACGAATTTTCCTTTCTTCAGCAATTCCATTGAAAGTTATAGGGATGATTTCATGAGAATGAGATTTGGAATTTCCTAGGGCGTATCTGCAAACTCAAAAAGGACACTAAATGTAGAGTGAGACCCCAGTGAAGAGTGGGGACATTAACGTCTGAAAAGCAGATGGAGTTGTGAGAGATGAGATTGCATCGCGGTGACTTGAGTGATGAGCAATGGCAAAAACTACAGCCCTTACTTCCCGGAAAAGCAGACACCGGCAGACCTGCCAACGACCATCGTCAAATCATCAACGGCATTCTATGGATACAGCGTACCGGAGCGCCGTGGGATGACCTGCCAGAGCGCTATGGCAGTCGGGGCACAGTGTCTAGTCGCTTCTATCGATGGCGGACTCAAGGCGTGTGGCAGCAGATTTTAGAGCGACTGCAACAACAAGCCGATGCCATCGACCAAATTGATTGGGAAGTTCATTTCATCGATAGCACCGTCGTCCGCGCCCACCAACACGCAGCGGGGGCAAAAAGGGGGGGCTAATCGAGACGAGTACTCCCTTGAGCACAGAGCAAATGCAACAGCAGGAAGCACTGGGACGCTCGAAAGGTGGCTTCAGCACGAAGATTCATCTGCAATCCGAGGGGATGGGTAAGCCAATGCAATTTGTGCTCACACCCGGACAGACGAGTGATGTCAAAGGGTTTGAACCGCTCAATGCCAAAGTCAAGGTCAAGCGGTTAGGGCGGGGTAGACCGAAGCAACGTCCTCGCTACTTGCTGGGCGATAAAGCCTACGATGCTGAGGCGATTCGTCGCACCTTGCGTCGTCAACATACCACCCCTGTCATTCCTAAGCGTAAAAACGCCAAGCGCAAACCGGCGTTCCCGTAGCAAAATTAAACTAAGTGGCTCCTGTGAAGGGGTCACTTAGTTTAATTTTGCTACGGGAACGCCAAACCGCGATTCAATCGTGGACTGTATCGAGAACGCAACCGGATTGAGCGACTGATCAACCGACTCAAACAATTTCGTCGCATTGCCACCCGTTACGAAAAACGAGCCGAAAACGGGTGCATCCCAGTCTTGTAAGTCTCAATTTGAGAACGTGTCTTGAAAGACCGTTTTCTCAAGGGCTACAAGTCTGAGTAATAGTACTTATTGCAAAAGTGGGATGCACCCCCGAAAACTATCTTGCTATGCTGACCATCGCCGCCATTCTGATTTGGCTGAAATAACCTCTCTCACTACATCTGGACTTTGGGGTCTGAGGTGCAGTGGAACGAAAAACCGGGTTAAGTGGTCAATTTACATAGCCAAATAGGATGTAGCCCATTAACATCGGCAGTTTTGCTTTTGGCTAGGGCTGGTAGGATGGGTCCATTAGGGTATACCCATTTGAACCAGGGTTCTAAAGATATTGCTCGCTTTCGACCTGAAGTCATTGAAGCAAATGTGTCACGAGGAGCGACAAGGCTTGAAAGCCTTGTATGGATGAGCTTTCAAAGCTATACCTCGGCACGAACATTAGCACGCTAGATTGTCCAATTTTCATTTGGCTATTCAAATTGTCCTCTTAAACCTGTTTTCCGTTCCACTGAGCCTCAGACCCCATTTTCTGCCTTCTGCCCAAACTGAGGAGCGCCATAGGCATATCCGCCAGCTTCATGCTTCACGGCTCTACCGCGCTCGACTCGTTCACGAATCAGCGATCGCTCCATCTCTGCCAGTGCTGCCATCATCGTCAGCACCATTCGACCAGCCGGGGTAGAGGTGTCGATCGCAAGGTCAAGCAAAATCAATGCTTTATCGCATGGCTTCAGAACATCGTCTACCAAAGTCAGGATGTCTCGCACGTTTCGACCGAGACGATCTAGCTTGGCAACGATTAAGCCGTCTGCTTCACCAGATTGGAGCATGGTGATCGCTTTCTGAAGTTGGGGTTTGAGTAGTATTGGAACAGGATCCTACGCTAAGGCTAAAAGTCTTGCGGAGAGCGCTTTTCAAACCCCATTTTTTTGACGTTCTTTGGCAGACGCTCTTGTACCAGTTTAACAGTGCCCTAATTGGTACAGAAAAATAGAACGGTATAGCAAGGGTTTCAGCCCCTTTCTGCCAGAGGGGTTCAATTGGTACAGAAATTAGAAGTGCTTAGCGTGGTTTTTTGTTCCAATACTACTCAAACCCCAAGTTCTGTCATAACGCCACTTTATCGGGTTTTGAGGTTTTGTCAATTTCCCCCAGTTGAGCAATTACGAAGGACGTTTTCAACGGTAATTTTGTGTAAAAGTAATTTTACAGAGCTAGTCATTGCCACTGTCTTTCCGACTTCTGCACACTTTTTGCTTAGTGTATATCTACAAACCTAGTTTGGAAGGACATCTCCCATGAAACGCTCAATTCAACTTATTGGTGCCATCGTCGCAATGAGTATGCTCACGATCGGAGGCATTGCTCGACTCGCTCAGGCAGCGCCAGCCAACTCACAACAAGCAAAGGTGAGTCTACTGAATGCCCGCAAAATCGCTCTCAAAGCTCATCCAGGCACCATCACCGATGAAGAACTAGAGAACGAAGGTGGCGGCAGTGGCTTGCGCTATTCATTCGACATCAAGAACGGCACGAAGACTTATGAAGTCGGCGTGGATGCCAAAACTGGCAATGTGCTTGAGAACACGGCTGAAGGTAAAAACCCAGACTAACTGACCGTCTCTTGAGTGAGTCATCAGTTCAATATCATGTTGACCTGTGTGAGTTGACTGAGAAAGTGTGATGCGCTTTAGCGACCCGATCGTTTTCAAAGGGCATCACACCCTCTAGATCTCTGAAATGTAGTCATGACGAAGCTTATGAAGATCCGGGGCACTATTGGGGTGTGAGTAGTTTTGGATACTGTTGGCAAATTCACCAGAGAAAAAGAAGCGACTGCTGAAATCCAATTGGGGCGCTGGTTGTTACGTCGGAGACTTGCGCTACCGAATCAACGAAAGAATCAGTGTTTCAGAGCGGTTTCCTTTTCTTTTTCTAATTCGCCAACAGCATCCATTGCTACTCAAACCCCTACTCCTATCCTCTCGTGGCTTTAGTGCCATCCTCCATTAGAAAACCAGTGCCGGATACTTCGGACTAGCGATCGCAGAACCTCAAGATACAACGTATGTTGCCCTAACCCTGCAAATAGTTAATCAGCTTCCCCTCTGGTCTGACGTTGACTCCAGTGCATCGAAGCTTAAAAGCGATCACACCGATTAATGGGACAATCTTTGTCGAATCATTTTGCATCGTAGAGATTGAGCCTCCAGAAATCGCCAAATCAATTGATTAATTTAGCGGTTGATTCTCATCTAAAGGTCAGAGCCGCGATCGCCACTTCTACCTGTTCCTCTGAAACTTCCAGATATTTCTGGAGTGCCTGTAAGTTGCGATGCCCAGATATTTTTTGCAGCACCCCTAAAGGAATGCCCGCCCGGTGCATGACAGTTAGAGCCGTCCGTCTCATGCTGTGAGTGCTGACTCCTTCCAGCCCCACTCGCTGACAAGCATCCCGCAGAATAGCATCCGCAGAGGTAGGGTGAAGGTGCCCTCTCCCATGCCGACCGGGGAATAGATGTTCCTTCCCTTGCCCGGGCTGATAGATAGCGAGATAGTCAGCCAGAACCGGATGAATGGCAACTTGGCGCGTATCCTGCTGCCCTTTGGTATTGCCCTTACGAATGGTGAGCTTTGACCTCACACCGTTGGCATCATAAACATCGGTCGTGAGAAGAGTGCAAGCCTCATTGATTCGGCAAGCTGTGTAGAGGCAGATGCCGAACAATGCCCGATCGCGATCGCAGGTGAAGCCCGTCTTAAATAATCTCTGAATCTCATCAGAAGTCAGAATCTTGGCTTGCCCGTGTCGATCGGTCTTCATAGTGATCACGGTTGATAACGCTTGTTGTCACATCTTAGATTGACTAACTATAAAAAGTCCATGTAGAGGCTGAAAGCATTGGTAGGTCGTTGAGAACGGCACAATCCAAAGAATTTCCCCAATTTTAACTCGCTTGTTGAAATAAAACCCTCACTATTGAGAATCAAAAGAGGTCAGCACCCAGGCTGGGAAAAATCAGAGGATAATGGGATATCGGGTTTGGTTATTGCCCATGACTCAACAACTTCTAAATTCTGAAGAAATCGTTACTGAGCTGGACATCAGCCATCTGACGATCGAGGATGATACCCCTGTGGACAATCTGCAATCTGAGAAGCAGCAACGGCTGTTAGTGGAACCGCTCTATAGTTCCAAAGCGCTGCCGTCACCGTTTCTTGCGGCTGCCAACGTGGGACTGTTTTACAAACTTAAGGGAGATCCGGTTGTCCCCGATGCCATGCTCAGTCTAGGAGTACAGTGCGCTGACGACTTCTCGAAGAAACAGAATCGCTCCTACTTTGTGTGGGAGTTCGGCAAGCTACCGGAGGTCTGCGTTGAGATTGTCTCCAACCAAGAAGGCGACGAACTGACCTTAAGTCGGAAGTCACAGCAGAAGGGAAAGACGACCGTCAAGAAAGACCTGTACGCTCAAATCCACATTCCTTACTACGTGGTGTTTGACCCACTGAAACAGATTCAGGGTGAACCTGAGATGAAGGGGGCGCTGTTGCGAGTGTGGTTGAATTCAGCGGGGCGCTATGTAGAATTAACCCCGCCGCAAGGAATCAGTGAGGTTGGGCAGTCGGTTTGGTTAGAAGAAGTCGGTTTGGGACTCACGCTCTGGTCAGGGGAGTTTGAGGAAGACGTGACGCGGACCTGGTTGCGCTGGTGCGATCGCGAGGGGCAGGTGATTTCAACTGGAGCAGAAGGCAGAGAAATTGAACGCCAGGGGCGAGAGGCTGAACGTCAACGAGCAGACCGACTAGCTGAACGGCTACGAGCGATGGGCATTGACCCAGATGGGGTTTAGTCAAATCGTTAGTCCGTTCCTCAAATGCAGTCGCATGAATTTTGAGAGCGAAAAGACGAAATCGCTAAGTAGCGAAATCGTTAAATAACGAAAACACGACTAGCTCTGATGTTGTGACCAAAACTGGAAGATCTCTTGCAGTAGGTCAACTTGAGTGATGCCCTTCTGAGCGGCAGCAATCTTGAAATCGCGCTTGAATTCGGCTGGTACTTTGAAATTTAGATTTGCCAGTTCGCCTAATTGAGGAGTGTCTAGGTTGGAGCGATTCTGCTCTAGCTTCGGCGGCTCACCTTTATCTGAAGGCTTCCTCGGAGGTGGGGGTGGTTTCGTTGCCATATTTAACCCTCCTTCGACAATCGATCGATCACAGACTGAGCCACTTCTTCAGCTCTTTGTCGCAAAGAGAGGAAGGAAATCTCTGTCATTGCCTTACCCACGTCGCTTGCCCGTCGATAAGCGGTTTTTTCTGGAATTGAGCCTGCAAGAATTTGATATCCAGCTTTGCGAACATACTCACGAGCCTCGTCAATCTCGTTGTCTCGATCGCCCACGCGGCATAAGGCAAACACGATTTTTGCTTTGTCAATTTTTGCTTCTACCAATTCATGAGCCAGCAGAACCGAAGGCATTAAATCATCCAGCGACAAGCCTGTAGGTAGAACGACCAAGTTACAGGCTTGGGCAATCTCTAAAGTTTCACGGTTGGAGTGGGGTTTGCCATCAAACACGACCAGATCATAAACAGAAGCATGTTTCAATGCCTGAGTGACGGTGCGAAACGGTTCAACTGCGATCTCGGGCTGAATTCCGTTTTGCTCCCGGCGTTGCTTCCAATTTGTGCTGGTTGCTTGGGCAATGTCGAGATCTGCAATTTTGACATCCCATCCAGCCACTGCATATTCACGGGCAATTAATCGGGCAATTGAGCTTTTCCCTACGCCCCCTTTCTGCGAGATAGCTCCGATTTGGAGAGCCATTGATTTTCGTCCTTTCGTTAAAGCACGATTTCGTTATACAGCATTTTGAAGAATAAGCGAAATGATCAGGAGTCGCTCAGAAGGTCAGTGACAGCCTGTAGAACGCTAAAAGACGAAATCGTCTTTTAGCGTTTTAGCGAAATCGTTATTTCGCGATTTCTCTGCCACGAATAGAGGATTGACTCACATCTTGCACCAGTCTCAATAAGGAGTTGCAAAACGGCTGAAAGTCTGTAAGAAAGGGCGTAGAAAACAAAATAGGACGGTCATGGAAACCATCTTGGAATACGCCCAAGGACTAGTGTACGCTCTGCTTGATCTGATGCCCAGTCCCTCTCAGCACGCCAGTCTCAGTTCTCTTTTAGGCTTGTTTTTAGAGGCGCAAGGGCATCCTTTCCCTCAGCAGTGCCAGACGAAATCGGCGAGTGCGTTGAGTCGCTTTCTCAATCACTACGAGTGGTCGACTCGGGCAATGCTGCGCACGACTCGCCAACAGGTGTTGCAGCAGATTAGATCGCATCTCCCAGGCTCTGGCAGTCCCCTCAAAGTATTGATTGACCTAACCACCTTAGAGAAGTGCGGCAAGTTTCGTCATCTGAGTGACCCGACCGAGGATGAGGCAGCGCCCCATCCATGGGTGCGAGTGCTCAACGGCAAGCGAGGACTGCACCTCGTGATGCTCTACCTGGTGCTGGGGCAGTGGCGAGGGTTGTGTCGCAAATACTTTTTAGTGACAAACGAAGTATCTCATTCGCATTCCGTTAAGCGCTAATTCCGAACAGTTCTTCGATAAACTTCGCTTGAGATACACTGTCCCCTTTGCTGACTCCCTTCACTTGTCCTTTGCGAATCATACTCATCGCTTCGATGCCACTCAAGGTTCGTCTCGCTGTGTTGAATGAGCCGAATCCCATCATTGGCTTTGTCAATCGCTTGATGTTGCGGTGATCCTGCTCGATGATGTTATTCAGGTACTTGCT
>NZ_LXYR01000094.1 GCF_001650195.1 Phormidesmis priestleyi BC1401
TCTCGCTGTGTTGAATGAGCCGAATCCCATCATTGGCTTTGTCAATCGCTTGATGTTGCGGTGATCCTGCTCGATGATGTTATTCAGGTACTTGCTCTGCCGGTATTCTGTCTCTGCTGCCAGCGTTTCATCGCCTTTCAAGGCTTCGACTGCCACCGGATAGGCAGCATTTTTATCGACGGTGATCACGCGGGGTGTTTGAGTATGAGTCGCCTTCAGCACTTTGCGGAAAAACCGGGCTGCTGCTTTACCGTCCCGCTTTGCGCTCAGCATGAAGTCCAACGTGTTGCCCATTGAATCGACAGCGCGGTAAAGATATTTCCACGCTCCTTTCACTTCGATGTAAGTCTCGTCCACTCTCCATGAGTCATTCGTGGGATTCAAGAACGGTCGAATGCGTTTGTCCAGTTCAGGGGCAAATTTCAGCACCCAACGATTGAGGGTGGAATGACCCACCTCAATTCCTCGCTCTGCCATCATTTCTTCCAAATCCCGGTAGCTCAGAGGATAGCGGCAATACCACCGCACATTCAACACGATGATTTCGGGCAAGAAGTGCCGCCATTTGAACAGAGAGTCAGTCGTCATTTAGAGCAAGGCTAGAAAAAATTAAGCTTCCCTACCTTACTATTTTTGCGACACAACCGCTTTTTGAGGGGGGAGATACTCCACACAGTCAAAGCTGTTCTTTCTGAAGCCTGAGTTGATGAGAGGAGCGTGTAGAACTCAGGCGATCCCGCGCGCTAAAACCGCGATCAGGATGACTTGTCTCAACGCCGTCTGGGATTCGGGGCAGTCTGCCAGCCTCCAGAGTTCACGAACCTCGTTTAATGACTCTGGAGTCAGCCATTTTTCTAGTGTTTGTGGGAGTTTAGCCGGGATCGCATCCCTCTGATCTACTTCTTGATCTAGGGGGGATGCGATCTCAATTTTGCGCCGTTCAATAATGGCTAGAATTGCCTCTAGCTCTGGCTTACAGACTTCATAGCGAAGATTGTTCTTATTGCCCCGTCGCTTGGTTTTAATGCCGTGACGAGTCAAAATCTCCCCTACAATCTGCTGGTCTGAGAGGTTAGCGACGTTGCGAAAATGGAAGCCGATTCTAAACTCTGGCTCATGAGCGCGAATGAATGCAGCAATTTGGGCAACCCGTTCAACGTCTAGTGATTCGACTTCCCCGGCTACCATTGCTCGAATCAGCGCCGCTGCCCCGCACTGCTCTAGAAGCCGAGCTCTCACCACCACGGGGTTCCAATCCTGTGGATTCTCAGGATTCTGATTGATCGTTTTGGCAGTGGTTTCCGTTGCCAATGGGGGCGACAAAACCGCCTCTAGTGCTTTGATATGAGAGCGTGTATGACCGTTGCGGTCGAACGCCACATCTAAGACGGCAACCTCCTCCAGTCGATAAAACTCAGCGATGTAGAACTTCTCAAGACTCAAAACCTGATCCGGTGTGAGTGGGTCGCTTTGCTCAGACAGCGTTTTAGCCTCTACTTTGTCGATCGTTTCTGCTGCCACTACCGCTTCATGATGCCGGGTTTTGACAGCGCTGCTGGCACGATTAACGATTGCCCCGATCTCGCTCAACTCAACCTTAGGAATTTGAGGTTTGCAGGTCGAAACCCGCTTACCCTCTTTCTTGAGCAGGGCGATCAAGGTCTCTTTCAGTTGGAACATGCCCCGGTTACGTCGCACCTCCAGCGCTGCCAGCATCCGGAGGTTCTGACTCTGCCAGTCCGTTGCTTCCGCCGTGAATTTGGCTTCTGGAGTCAGAGAGTGAGCCACGAGCCGCACCGCTGCGCTGTTGAGCTGCTTAAACTCTTTTAGGAATGCCGGGATGGATTGGGCTTTGCTTAAGCGGCTGGTGGCACTGCCCTTGTTGGCGACCCAGAAGAACCGGGGAACGTTGCTATCACGAACTCGGTCGGGCGCTTGAGCGATCGAGTGAGCCGAAATGGAGCAGCCCGAATAGAAGCCCCAGACGCTATCAATCAAATCAGTGTGATGCTCGATCGAGAACCCTTGAGTAACCGAGGGAGACGAGATAATGAACCTCACCCCTTGAGCCACAAGCCCCGGCAAGTCACGCCCTTTACTCGCGAGGAAACTGGCTTGAACCTCACCGCCGCTGGTGTCTCCAGTAATCAGCAGGGTTTTATCGCCTCCTAGAAGCTCTGCAAGCATCTCTGCAAAGGCTTTTGCATCAGCATTGATATAAATTATCTTGTTGTCTAAAGCTTGCTTGATACGGTCTTGCAGAAAGGCGATCGCGGCGTTCTTTGAGCCGTCGATAATCGTCGCCTCATAGGTCAGTGCCTTTCTCTCAGACTTCACTAAGTAGGCGCGTTCCCCTCGAATTGATTCGATGAATTGCAAGGCTTCCTCTGACAGGTCTGCGTCTGCAATCAGCACCAATCGCGCCGCTCGGACTCTCTGATAAAACTCACTTAGCAAGAGCGAACGCATCCCGTCTTTATTGGCCAGTTTGGAGCCAAGAATAAATTCGAGAGTGGCTGAAATCTCGTCTAGGACTAGGACATCGGCATTGACAGCAGAGACTTTGAGCAGGGAGGGCACACAGACCGAGCCGCCATTGACAGGCACCCCATCCTTAAGCAGCTTCGAGCCGTGCCGATCTCCATCGTTGACGAAGACTCCGCCCCATCCTGCCGCCTGGTCGCGTCCCAAACTGCTGAGGTGGGTAATCGAGAGCCACTTCATCCATTTGACCAGTTCCCCGATCGCTTTAGACTTGCCTGATCCCTTGCCCCCGTGGAGTGCAACAATTCCCGATTGAGGCAGTTCTGAAGCGACTTCGATGAATTCCCTATCCTGGATATTGAGGTCAGGTTTGCGGCGCACTTCATGGGTTAGCTGACGTGCAATCGACCACTGACTGAATGAAACCGCTTCAGAAAGCGCTGTCTCCCACGCTTCAACCCCTGCATTCACAATCAGGTCATCTACGCCCTTGCAGCGACCATTCTGCCCATCCCATTGAGCAATGGAAACCGTGCAGCCAGCCACTCTGAGTAACCCGCCTAATCGGTCTAATGCAGCACTGACTTGGCTACGAGTTTTGGTGCTTTCATCTTGGTCAAATGCCAGCGTGATGGGACGACCCGAAACGGCGAACGGTTGCAGGTCTGTGATTAGTTCAGGCTTCAGTTTGCGAAGCTTCTCACCCCCGATCCACTCATTGAATAAGCCGCCGCCATCCACCCCATAGAGCGCGATCGCCACATAGCCTTGACTGAGCAGGGATAAGGATTTCTTGCCGCCCTCAGTGATGATGATGGGGATTTCTGGGTGATCCTTCACCCAATCCCAGAACGAGCCAAATTCAGGCACGTTCACCCCGTAGCGCTGGCTAATTTTGCGCCGTATCGAGCGAGGGATCGCAGGTAGAAAAGCCCGTAACCCGCTTCCCACAATGCTTTCGTACTTAACGACTTTTCCCTTGCCGTCAATTCTGGGATTCTGGGGCTTGGCTTGCCAGGGGCTGCTGTTTTCGTTGCTAAGAACCGCTAAAGCCCCGTAGCTGTGAGGTTTGCGGGTTTGCCACTGCCTGGATACGTTTTGCCCTAAAAGCTCGTTGGGTTCCCAGTAACCCGTGTCTTCAATGAAGTCGATCGTTGCCTCGAATAGGGCAGGCGCGATCCCGCTGCCGTCGATAAATTCGCGCTTAATTGCCGATTGCCACCCAGACCCAGAAATTAAATCAATTGATTTAGCGATTTCTGAAATTGATTTGAAAGTCTTTGAATTTGTTGCCCTGCAAGGCTTAGAGGGGAGGACTATACGGGGTGAAGCGATAAATTCGTCAATATTGTTAGTTGCTTGACACAGGTAGACGTTGCACTGCTCGTCAGATGGAATATAGAATGTAAACAAGTATTCAAGATGAGACTCTTAAATAAGCCTCATCCCTCCGATATCTGGTATTAAGCGCTGTAGCCGCTAAACTTCTACGCTTAAATCCAGGTGGGTAATGGAACCCCCAGCAGCCTAAAAACTGTTGGGGGTTTTGATTTTGAAGGGCTGTCCAGACATCATCGCCCTGCCCTCAAGATTTGTTCAGCCGTCAGTTGCAAGTCTGGAAAGGTGGGAGAGAGAACGCGATCACTGCCTCGAAACTCTCTAGACTGATAAGCTCCATCCTTGAGATTCAGCACGATCACCACTGATCGACTCGGATCAATTTGCCAAAACTCAGGAATGCCCCTTGTGGCGTACTCCTTCGGCTTGTGAATGTATTCGCGATCGTAGTTCTTGTCGCCCGGATCGCCTAGTGAGACGACTTCGATAACAAGCGCAGGGTTCGGCATCCCTTGAGTAATCAGATCGCTTTTAACTCCCTCCAATGCAGCGTTGCTTTCTGAAGAATGCACCACGAGATCGGGCTGACGTGCAGAGATATTCTCGCTGCTAGTGACAGCGATTTGAGTTCCGATTGCCAGCAGATCTTCTGAAACGCCCAACCGAACGAACGCCGCAAACAGAAACGATGCAATCTTGCGATTGAGCGGATTCTCTGGGGGCATCTCGACTAACTCCCCATTAACCAATTCGTAACGGGTGTCAGTGCCGTCGTCATAGCCGAGATATTCCTCAATCGTTCTAAATCGTTGTTTTGCTTGGGTCATTCGTTTCCCTCTCCTACCCTGCTACTGCGGGTTCTTTAGGCTTTTTCTCAAACACTTGTATGTTTGGCTCTACCAGCACAAACCCCTTCTCTGTAGGCTGTCCCATCTTCCCAGCGACGGCAGCGACCCACATTGGAAAGTTTGCCTGAGCATCCTCTAGCTTCTTGAACATTTTGGGTTTGAGGGTGACAGAAACAATCTGCCCATCGCAGTCTATGTCAAAGGACTTCCAGCCATTCTCAACAGTGGTAGCAGTTGGCAGTTCGCTGATTTTGATAGTGAGTTCAAGTTTTCCACTGACTGTCATTGGTGGTTGCCCTCCTTGTAGAGTTCGCCCTTCATATCGTCTAATCTCCTTGAGAAGGATGGTTTCCATCTTATAGGGCTACGGATGGCAGCGCGAATAGATTGAGTTTTGAAGGATTAAACATTTTCCTCTTCAAACAGATCTACGGGCTGACAATCAAACAATTCACAAAGCTTTGCGACCCTAGCAAACATCTTTACGCCGTCTCTGCTCTTTTCCCAGTTCCGAACAGTAGATACGTCAACACCCAGCGCCTGTGCGATTTGACGCTGTGTTAGCCCCTTCTCTTCTCGGAGTTTTGCGACCCTAGACACGTAGTTTTTTCCCATGCTTTAATTAATAGCATTAATATAGCACGAATGACTTCATGTGAGTTAGTTGACAGTGTGAAAAAGTTAACGTATACTGGCTATAGAAAAGGACGCTACTCCGACCAAGAAACAGCGCCCTTCTCTTACAAATCCTCACTGCTCAGTTTCTGGCTGTGTCTGGCAGAAGAACTAGCAATGAAAGAGGTGAGATCAGGCTGTTGCAAGCGCTTGCAAACCCTTAGCGTACGATTTTTCCGAATTCTGAAGTGACCCCTAGTTCAGCGATTTGCTCTGACGTAAATTCGATCCGAATCATGCTGATTTCCTCATCCCAGGATAATGAAATGATGATTTATTCATTATCCTGGGATGAGGAAGAATGCTATAAAAGTCCATTCGTTAACCGTGGAGAGTGTAATTCCAAAGAGTTCTGCGATGAATTCTGCTTGAGACACACTGTCCCTTTGACTGACTCCTTTCACCTGCCCCTTGCAAATCATACTCATTGCTTCAATCCCACTCAAGGTTCGTCTCGCTGTGTAGAATGAGCCGAATCCCATCATCGGTTTTGCCAGTCGCTTGATATTTTGATGATCCTGCTCAATCACATTGTTCATGTACTCACTCTGCCGTAATTGGGGTTGAGCCGATATACGGGCAAGTGGGATTCGTTCTGGAGAAACCCAGTTTTTTGGGAGGATTCCAGGCTTCAGTAGAGTAACCCTTCGGGGTAGAGTCCGCACTTGAATCCTCTACTGCCGATTTTAGCCCAGCGACTTCTCGCCAATCTTGAATCGCTGCATTCGTCGTTCTCGGACTCGTGTCGGCTGATGGGAGTTCTCGGCTCTATTGTTGTCCCTGTGCGGTCGATGCTCCACGTTCTTCATCACTTGCTTCTTTGCCGCTTCGTAGCTTTTGAGTTTGTCGGTGACGATCACCCGTGGCACGAAGCCTTGTTTTTTGAGCAGTTTGCGAAAGAACCGTTTGGCTGCCTTCGTGTCTCGATGCTGTTGCAGCAAGACCTCCAGCACATTCCCCCCTGAATCCACGGCTCGCCACAAGTAATATTGCTGCTTTTTGATCGTCACGACCACTTCATCCAAATGCCACTTATCAGCGATGAACGCGCGTTTACGACGAGTTGATTGGCGGACTGCTGCCCGAATTTCTAGCACCATTCTCGAATCGTTTCATACGTCACCTCGATCCCGCGATACAGCATCATCTTCTCGATATCCCGATAGCTCAAGGGAACCGTGTAATAGAGCCAGACACAGTGACTCATAATTTCAGACGGGAATCGATGACGGGAGTACATGAGCCAGGAATCGTGAGCGAAGTGGAACCAGTACGATTATTCTACCGTTGGGTTAAGTTGACAATGCCGTTTGACCTGCTTCGCCAAATCCTGCTCAACTTCGATAGTCGGCAAGCGCAGTATGTCCACATACTAAGTTTTTGTCCTGTACTTAGGGCAAGCCTTTCAAAATCGAGTATTTTTGCTTATCAACTTTTGAATTCCTTGCTAGGCAACAAATTCAAAATTTTCATACGTTTGCCTTGGCAGAGCTTCGCACCTGTCAACAGCTTGTCGTGAGAGCCACCTCGACTTCCCGTTCTCTTATCATTTCTTCAAAGTCCCAGAAAAAGGGGTAGTGACAATGCCATCCCATGTTTTTTGCAGCGAAATCTTCCTATAAGCCTTGCAGCATAAGGCTAGTTGAAACAAACTGTTTTTCTCTATCCTTGTTCACGTGGCACTACCAAAATGCTGTAGTCCAGCGAGACTCAGTCCCTTTCCGAAAAAGTAGTGGAGAACACTAAACTCTAACTCGATATTGCTTATTTTCTATGGCAAGGCTAAACACGGCAGCCCAGTTGCGATCAGGCTGACGAGTAGCTCTGCCAGAAAGGTAATCTGTCCAAGGTTCCGTTCGCTCAGACAGCCGTTCTCTAGCTTATCTGCGTATTGAAATTCACCTGTAGCTTTTCGACGTAATTGCTCAACCACAATGGGTTATCCACCGAACAGTTATGAGTTCTTGGTTAAATAGCCCAATTTTGCTCTAGCTTTGCAACATCAGATGCGAAGCCTGTTTGCCCTCTGCACCTTTGTGAGGGGGCTAGCTCTGTATTTCACATTCTTGCAATCGAGGTTACATCTGAATGATCAAAAGAAGTAGATGGGCAGAGTCAATGCCAGAGCCTTTACATAACTGGCTAAAACAGATCTGGTCGATCGTGGCATCGGTTTTGATGCTTTCCGAAGTTGAGTCTGACCAAGGGCGACCACCGCGTTCTGAAGGCGCGAAAACAAATTGGAGTTCAAAGACAACCGTTTCCCAGACGGGTCTCCGCGTCAGCCGTATGAGACGGGGGCATGAAAGGTTGCGTGATCGCGAGTGGCGGCGCTATGCTTATTTACTGCTGTTTGGCAAGTTTGCCGCCGTGCTACTGCTAGTGTTTGTTGTGATTCCGATCGCATCTCACGTCGTTGGGCTACCTGCGATGGCAGCCGATCCAGACTTAAAGGGAAACGACATTGTAAATCCGGTCAACACAATCTGGACACTGGTTGCGGCATTTCTAGTGTTCGGAATGCAGGTTGGCTTCACCATGCTAGAAGCTGGCTTTTGTCGATCGCGCGAAACGGTCAACGTGTTGATGGAATGTATTGTTGACACTTGTCTGTGTGGTCTTCTCTTTTACGCGATCGGCTTTGCATTTATGTTCAGCCACGGCAATGGACTGTTTGGCACGAACTGGTGGTTTTTGCAAGGTGCTCCGGCAACCTACGAAAGTACGGGTGTTGCCTTTTTAGCCTTCTGGCTGTTTCAGTTTGCTTTTGCAGATACCTGCTCAACGATTACGTCTGGTGCCATGATTGGACGAACCGCATTTGTCGGCGATTTGCTCTACAGCATCGGGGTTTCTGGCTTCATCTATCCGATCGTCGGACATTGGGCTTGGGGTCCCGATGGATTTTTGGCAACGATGGGGAGTGAGGGTCACTTTTTATCGTCAATGGGGCTGGGCTTTCATGATTTCGCGGGTTCAACCGTTGTTCATACGATCGGCGGATTTATTGCTTTGGCAGGGGCGATCGTGTTGGGTCCACGCTTAGGACGAGTGTTTAAACGCGACGGTGGTGGTCCGATGTTGCCGCATGACTTGACGATCGCAGCGTCAGGCGGTCTGCTCCTGTGGTTTGGCTGGTATGGCTTTAACCCTGGCTCTACTTTGTCTGCAATGGACTTTCAAGGCATCGGTCGCGTGGCAGCGAATACAACGCTTGCGGCCTGTGCAGGTGGACTCTCCGCAATGTTTTATGGGTTCCCAAAAACCAAAAAATGGGATATCAGCTTTACCGTAAACGGATTTCTGGCAGGACTCGTCGCGATTACTTGCCCGTGTTACTGGGTGAACCCGACGGGTGCCATTATTCTGGGTGCTATTGCGGGGGTGATCGTCGTGGTGGGTGTTGATTTACTAGAGTGGTGGCGAATTGATGACCCGATCGGAGCTGTGCCCGTTCACGGATTTTGCGGAATCTGGGGCACGTTGTCACTAGGATTATTTGCGACGGGTGAGTTTGGCGCGACGGGTGCCTTTGGTGCAGACAATTCCGCACCGCTGAAAGGATTGTTCTACGGGGGTGGTTTTCAGCTACTAGCGGCGCAGTTTATAGGAAGTGCAATCATCACGCTCTCTACGTTTGCGATCGCAATGGGCTTAATGGCTGCCGTCAGTGCGTTAGGGTTGCTGCGGGTGTCTAAAGAAGGTGAGTTAGAAGGCTTAGATATTCACGAACATGGCATTCCGGCTTACCCAGAGTATGTGCTTCAGGCACCCGGAACGCCTCAGGGGGCAGCATCAGTTGCAGATCCAACGTTAGGATCACAATACACAGACCGGTAAGTTTGCCCGATTGCTTCAAGACTGACTGAGACTAAAACGCCTTACCTCCCTGAATTACTGCTAGTTCAGGGAGTTTTTATAACTGTGTTCAAACCTTTATGGGGTCAAGTCGACATAAGACCAAAAAGGTGCAACATGGGGTCGCCTCAGAAAACGGAAAAAATCGTACGCTAAGAGTTCGTTTCTTATATCCCTCTTTAGTCACTCTAAGCAGATGAAAAGATGGGTTGCCGATTCAACTGATGCACCAGTGGGCAAATGAATTGATTCATCTTGTGCATCAATTGCTCAAAGCCGCTTTGCAGTGAAGGAACAGAAAAGACTTCTAACCAGCGCTTGAGCCAGTTGAAACAAATCAACGGTTGGATGATTAAGCGCAGGTTGTTGGGTTGTGTCGCAAAAATAGTAAGGTAGGGAAGCTTAATTTTTTCTAGCCTTGCTCTAAATGACGACTGACTCTCTGTTCAAATGGCGGCACTTCTTGCCCGAAATCATCGTGTTGAATGTGCGGTGGTATTGCCGCTATCCTCTGAGCTACCGGGATTTGGAAGAAATGATGGCAGAGCGAGGAATTGAGGTGGGTCATTCCACCCTCAATCGTTGGGTGCTGAAATTTGCCCCTGAACTGGACAAACGCATTCGACCGTTCTTGAATCCCACGAATGACTCATGGAGAGTGGACGAGACTTACATCGAAGTGAAAGGAGCGTGGAAATATCTTTACCGCGCTGTCGATTCAATGGGCAACACGTTGGACTTCATGCTGAGCGCAAAGCGGGACGGTAAAGCAGCAGCCCGGTTTTTCCGCAAAGTGCTGAAGGCGACTCATACTCAAACACCCCGCGTGATCACCGTCGATAAAAATGCTGCCTATCCGGTGGCAGTCGAAGCCTTGAAAGGCGATGAAACGCTGGCAGCAGAGACAGAATACCGGCAGAGCAAGTACCTGAATAACATCATCGAGCAGGATCACCGCAACATCAAGCGATTGACAAAGCCAATGATGGGATTCGGCTCATTCAACACAGCGAAA
>NZ_LXYR01000095.1 GCF_001650195.1 Phormidesmis priestleyi BC1401
AGCAAGTACCTGAATAACATCATCGAGCAGGATCACCGCAACATCAAGCGATTGACAAAGCCAATGATGGGATTCGGCTCATTCAACACAGCGAGACGAACCTTGAGTGGCATCGAAGCGATGAGTATGATTCGCAAAGGACAAGTGAAGGGAGTCAGCAAAGGGGACAGTGTATCTCAAGCGAAGTTTATCGAAGAACTGTTCGGAATTAGCGCTTAACGGAATGCGAACGAGATACTTCGTTTGTCACTAAAAAGTATTTGCGACACAACCCCATCTCCCTGCATCGATTCCTATCTCTAAGATGGGCTAGAGTAAAGGGAGAAGCAGTCTTTTTAGTTGGCGAATAATGGCACCTTCATCGATCGCAGTCCGAGAACTTCCTCTCTTTCCCTTACCCGAAGTCGTTTTGTTTCCGGGCAGACCTCTGCCTCTGCACATTTTTGAGTTCCGCTATCGGATGATGATGAATACGATCCTTGAAAGCGATCGTCGCTTTGGCGTATTGATGTGGGATCAAGTGCAAGGTAAGCCCGCTCTGGTCGGTTGTTGTGCAGAAATTGTTCAGTTTCATCGACTGCCAGACGATCGCATGAAAGTTTGGACGTTAGGGCAACAACGATTTAGAGTTTTGGACTATGTTCGTGAAAAGCCCTACCGAGTCGGCTTGGTTGAATGGATTGAAGACAATCCTCCAACTCAGGATTTAAGACCGCTGTCGAATAATGTCAGCCAGTTATTGCAAGATGTAGTTCGTTTATCTGCCAAGCTGACTGGGCAAGAAATAGAGCTTCCTGAGACGATTCCAGACCTGCCGACTGAGTTGTCTTATTGGGTTGCCAGCAATCTCTATGGGGTAGCAGACGAGCAGCAGTCACTCCTAGAAATGCAGGACACCGCAGCTCGTCTCGATCGTGAAGCAGAAATCTTGACTTCGACGCGCAACCATTTAGCAGCCCGTACCGTTCTTAAAGACACGCTGGGGGAGACCTCTGAGTAGGGCAGTTTTGCGGGGGTCAAGTCAGATTGGTAAAACGTCGTAACTGCCAAAGATCTTCAGCGTTTCTGTGTGGTTGGTCAACTCTGCTAATGCTGATTGCATTGAGTCGGCTCTAGCATCGGCTTCTAGATCGATGAAGAAGAAATACTCTCCCAGAGAGCGTTTGGTAGGGCGTGATTCAATGCGGCTCAGGTTGATATTGCGCTGTGCGAAGATCTGAAGGGGAGTCACTAATGCTCCTGGCTGATTTGCCCCAGTGCTAAAAGCTAGGGATGTGTAGCCTCCGCCCGGAGAAGGCTCTAGCCCCAACAGTAGAAACCGAGTGCAGTTGTCTGGATAGTCATTGATGGGACACGTCAAAATTGGCAAGTGGTGTAACTGAGCAGCACGCTGGGACGAGATCGCCGCGATCGTTGAATCTCCATCTAAATATTGCAGCGCTTCGGTAGTAGAGTTGAGCGCGATCGGCTGGGCTTTTGGCAAAAACTTGTCTAACCATTTCTGACACTGAGCTAGCGCTTGAGGGTGAGAATAAACGACTCGGATAGTGTCCCAATCTTTAGCACGGGACAGTAAAGCGTGAAAGATGGGCATCACCAAAGCGCGCTGAATTCTCAAGCCATCTAGCTGCCAGAGGTTGTCTAGCGTCATTGTGACACTGCCTTCGATCGAGTTCTCGATCGGCACGACTGCTAGCTGCACCTCTTTAGAAGCAACTGCCTCTAACGTCTGACCAATACTGAGATAAGGACACAGAATGGCATCTTGTCCTGTCTCCTGCTTGAGCCAGTCGAGACACGCGATCGCGGCAGCTTCGGTGTAAGTGCCAGGAGGTCCAAGGTGCGCGATCGAGATTGCCATTCTACTACTCTTTTTCTAAACAATTTTTTAATATTCCCCCAGGGCTACTTCAATGTATGAGAAGCTAGTTAGAATTACTTAATAATTACCTCTCATTCATTAGACACCCACATTATTATCAATGGATATTAGGTTTGCCGCTTCTCAATCTGTTGAAATCGTCGTTCCAGAACAGCCCATTCCGATCGTTTACTATCTGCGTCAACCTCAGCGAGTCGTGAATGCCCTTGCCGCTTCTAGTCGTATCGAATTGTTGAATGACGATCGGTTTCGTCTCACGATGCGCCCGTTGAGTTTTATGTCTCTTAGCATTCAGCCAACGGTAGATATGAAAGTGTGGGCAGATTCTAATGCGGCAATTAACGTGAGGTCGATCGGATGCGAGATTCGCGGTGTTGAATATATTAATCAGCGCTTTTCTCTCAATCTCGTTGGGCAACTTTATCCAACTCAACTTGGGCAAACGACCTACCTGAAAGGAAAAGCCGATCTAGACGTGCAGGTCGAGCTGCCGCCGCCGTTCTGGATGACTCCTAAGTTCTTATTAGAGAGAGCCGGAAATGGTTTGTTGCTGAGTGTCTTGAGCACAATTAAGCAAAGACTGCTGCATCAACTCCTGCTTGATTATCGAAATTGGGCAACGAGTCAGTCAGAAACCGAAACGGCTCAAGGAGGAATTGTATTTCCAATCAATCATCCCGCATCTTAATCAAATAATTCCAGTTGAAGCAATGCCTTTTGAATGGGAGCATAGCTTCGACGATGAAACGGAGTTACGCCGAGTTCCTCGATCGCTCTCAGATGTTCTTTCGTCCCATAGCCAGCATTGCGCTCCCAGCCGTAGCCAGGATGCCTCTTTGCCAACCGTTTTAGAAAGCGATCGCGGCGCACTTTTGCGACAATTGAGGCACACGCGATTGCATACGAAGATGCGTCTCCGTCAATGATAGCGGTGTGCGCTCCAAGGTCTGCTGTCTTGATTTCGCGTCCATCGATCAGAGCATGGTCGATCGGCTGAACATGACGTAACGATCGCTGCATTGCCAAATAAGATGCTCTGAGCACGTTAAATTCTTCAATTTCTGCAACAGTCGCAGTGCCGACTCCTACCGCTGTCGCTTGATGCAAGACTTGGGGAAAGAGGCGATCGCGCTGGGCAACCGACAGAAGCTTAGAATCTCGAACTCCTGCAATCATCAAGCAGTGAGGAGGCAGCAATACGGCAGCGGCTACGATCGGACCACACAAACTTCCGAGTCCTGCCTCGTCTACTCCCGCAATTCGCAGGCATCCCTGCCTCCAAAAACTTTGCTCGACCTCTAAGCCCGGATTCTTAACCACACTCATGCCCAAACTATAGAGTTTAAACGAGAGAATCTGAGAGGTGGGAATCTCAGATTCTCGTGTCAAAGATTTAATCTACTCCCCTGCGGTTGCAGAAGACCGACGACGACGACGACGAGTGACCGTCGCTTCTTCCTCTGGTTCGGGGGCAGGTTGTTCGGTTAGGTCTGGTTCTGAAGGAACTTCTGCGACGGTAAAGCTAGGAGTTAAAAGAGGTTCAGGTTCAGCAACGACTCTGGCAGAAGGCTTCTTCCGAACTCTCAGGGCAATAGGTTCAGGGCTTGGTGGGGGAGAATCCTCCACGTCTGGTGCAGGGTCTTCATTCTCAACCTTCGGAGTCTCTGTGTCTTCGACGGGTGTTGGTGGTGCTTGCCCCGGTAACATCACAAAGATGTTTGCCGACTTTGGATTTTTCAACTCCTGAGTGGTGAGGACGATCGGGGAGATTCCCATCCACGCATACACGTCTTGCTCATCGGGAGTCATCTCAACATAGATCGACTCAGGCGGTTCAGCCGCAGGTTTAACGCCTCCACGTCGAGGAGCGCGACTGCGTTTGTCCTCGATTTGTCTTGCATCTGCCAACGCTGAGGATTCTTCTAGAACGGGAGCAACGGTTGGTTCGGGAAGAGGCTCCGATCGAGGAATGACTGGAGCAGCCACCGTAATCGGAACGGGAGTATATCGAATGGGTTCTTCCCAGGGAGTTACCTTTGCAGTCACCCCTTCTCTAGCAGGCACCTCTTCTCGAGTAGTCGGACTGTCTACACGTTTCCGTCGCCGTCTATTTGCACCGCCCCGACTGCGCTCTTGATAGCTAGGATGATTGAGCAACTCTAAATCCTGATCGCTGCTATCGCCATCAGCGTCATCTCCTTCCCAAGATGAGTCGCTTGCAGCAGGAAGCTCTCGGCGGGGGTCGGGGAGGCGACGGCTCTCGCGGTTTTCTCTTAGAGACACCGACGATCGCTCCAGGTTTTCCCCTTCATCATCGTGGGATTCTCCAGGCAAGTGAGCCAAAAGCCCCAATCCACCGCAGGTTGCGCAGGGGCGACCAAAAAGTTCGTAGATATTTTTGCCCTGACGTTTGCGAGTCAGTTCAACCAGTCCTAATTCTGAAAGCTGAGAGATTTGCGGCTTCGACTTATCGGCGCGCAGAGCTTTGTTGAAGTGTTCTAGCACCTGCAACTGATCGCGTCGGGCATCCATATCGATGAAGTCTACGATGATGACTCCTGCAATATTTCTCAGCCGCAGTTGCCGGGCAATTTCGGTTGCCGCTTCGCAGTTTGTCCAGAGAACTGTTTCGCGGGCAGTCGCCGATCGGGTAAACGACCCAGAGTTTACATCAATAACGGTGAGAGCTTCGGTGCGTTCGATGATAATATATCCGCCAGAAGGCAAGTCTACTCTAGGCTTGAGCGCTTCTCGAATCGCGGCATTCACCCGGAAATATTCTAAAATCGGCACTCGTTCGCGATGATGATCGATCAGCACTCCTTGAGGAGACTTTCCCCCGCCCCAGTTGACGAGTTGTTGTTTAACGCGTTTTAGCCCTGTGTGAGAGTCTACGACAATGCGATTCACATCTGAGCTATAGACATCCCGCAATACGCGTTGAATAAAGTCGTCATCACGGTTCAGCAGCGCTGGAGCACGAGTAGAGCCAGCTTCCTGAAGCACAGACTCCCACTGCCGTTGCAGCGTTTCTAAATCTTCGATGATTGCCTCTTCGGGCATTCCTTCCGCTTCCGTGCGAATCACGATTCCCATGCCAGCAGGTTTGACCAGAATCGCTAAGGCGCGTAAGCGGTTCCGTTCATTTTCACTGCGAATGCGCCGCGATAGATTAACGCCTCGACCATATGGCATTAGCACGAGATAGCGTCCAGGAAGCGAAACATTTCCAGTTAACCGAGGACCCTTATTTCCGGTAGGTTCCTTCATCACCTGCACAAGCACTTTCTGTTGGGGAGCCAACAGCTCAGTGATCGAACCTGCTGCCCGCTTTAGCCGCAAAGGACCCAAATCACTGACGTGAATGAAGCCATTTCGCTCTGAGTCGCCGATGTTAACGAAGGCAGCGTCTATCCCAGGCAGGACATTTTCGACAACTCCTAAGTAAATATCGCTAACTTGGTGACTTCCAGTGGCAACAATGATTTCTTGAATATGATCTTCCGAAAAAACAGCAGCAATTCTATGCTGTTCAGCGATAACAATCTGCTTTGTCATTCAATTTCCTCAAAATTGGCGGTGGTGAGGGCATCGAAGTTCTTGCGCCTCTCACTGTTTTCCTTAATTTTTGTGAGCTAAACTTTTAAAGCCACGTATACCTAGAAGTCGCCGATGATCTGAGGTCTACAAACCCTCTACCTCAAGCCCGGAGCCTCTGTGTCAGACGAGTCAATACACAAGCTGTGATCTGTGGGGCAATTTAGCCCGTCACTAGACGAATTAAATTTCGCGACAAATCAACAATGAGCGGAAAGTCTAGCAAGAGTAAGCTGCGTCTGGCATCTAATGCAATTCGCCCGATGCAACCACGGGGAACTCTAGTCCACAACTGCCTCTGATGCAAAGTATTATAGCGTGTAGGCTTGACTCTGCTACCAAATTTATAGAATTTACCGAGATTGGCTGAAGTCTTCGCGAGTTAACGAAGGTTTAGACGATGTAAACGATCGCAGTTTCCCCTATAAAGACCTATTCAATCACTCGCCAAAATCAGTTGACTCCGATGGGTGTGAAGCAGCCTCAATTCTTGCTGTGAAGCTTGTTCTAGGAGGTAAACTACATGGTCAGGGCGCAGCAGAGTGCCATCATTGCGGCAACTGCCAATGTATTGCAGAACGGTTTGCAATTCATCGACTTCTACGATCGTCAGATCGAAGAGCCGATCGCGCAAGTTGATCGACTGCACTTTGCCAGATTTAGTCGTCTGCTCAAACCAGATTTCTGTTTTGATTTTGATTGCCTCAATCCACTCTTGCCACTGAGCCAGGGAAGCGACTTCAGCCGAATCAACTCTAATCTGATACTCGGCTTTCTCTAGAAGTTGGGTGGAAGCGGGGGTACTGACCTCGACTGGTTCAACACTATAAATCGGGATGTCGATCGGCAGTTTAGATGCCAGCTTTTCACGAAAAGTTTCGGGGTCGATCGCCTCCGTCAGTTCAAAATCTACAATCTCGCCTGAACTGGTGGTTCCCAAGGGCAGAGCATTGGCGGACACAATTCGAGGTGAGGGGTGAAATCCGCCTGTAAAGGTGATGGGAAGCGACGCACGACGCACCGCACGATCGAACAGTCGCATCAAATCGAGGTGGCTGATTAACGCCATTTCACCCACTTTGCCCAACCGAACTCTGAGTCGCTGCGATCGCTGTTGATTTGGTTCAAAGTGCCCCGCAAATTGAGGAATGGGCAGCGGCGGCACCACGACATTGTGTCCAAAATCAACGCCGCACACGCCGCAATGAGAGCATCCTTCAAACGAGCAGTCGGGGACGATCGCGGCTTCTAATGCCCGATGCAAATCTGTTTTGAGCCACTGTTTATCAATGCCAGTGTCAATGTGATCCCACGGGAGCGCATCATCCAGGGAGGAATGAGGGTTTGATGGATCTTCCTGGTCGTCTTCATCCTTTTCAAAGACGTTCCATTCACCGCTCTCAACTTTGCGATATTTCCAGGTCAAGTCTGACTCGTCGATCGCCTGTGTCCAAGCAGCAAAGGCTTTGTCGAGGCTTTCCCACCAGGCATCCATTCCTGCGCCAAGCTCCCAGGCACGACGGACGACGGCTGACAAGCGACGATCGCCGCGACCTACAAAGTCCTCCATTGCTGAAATACGGACATCGGTGAAGTTGACTTTTAAGCCGCGCACCCCATAGAAAGCTTCTTTTAAAAGGGCTTGTTTGCGCTTAAATTCGGTAGTCGAAACCGAGTGCCACTGAAAAGAAGTGTGAGGTTTAGGGGTGAAATTAGAAATCGTGACGTTGAAATCTAACCGTCGTCTGCCCTGCTTGCTGCACTCCTGTCTGAGCCATCGCATCGTTTCGGCAATTCCCAACACATCCACGTCCGTTTCACCGGGCAGACCAATCATAAAGTAGAGCTTGATTTTGTCCCACCCTTGTTGAACGGCAGTTTTGACTCCTCGCAGCAGTTCCTCGTTGGTCAACCCTTTATTTACAATGTCTCGCATTCGCTGAGTGCCCGCTTCAGGTGCAAAGGTGATTCCGCCCTGACGTGTTCCCCCGATGATGTTAGCAATGTTTTCATCGAAGCGATCGACGCGTTGACTCGGCAGCGTCAGAGTGATATTTTCGCCCTTTAGCCGATTTTTAATCTCCATTCCCACGGCAGGAAGTGCCAGATAATCTGAGCAACTGAGAGACAGCAAAGAGAATTCGTTATAGCCCGTCGCACGCACTCCTTGCTCGATCGTCTCAACGACTTGATCAGGCTCAACGTCTCGTGCAGGGCGAGTCAGCATTCCCGGTTGGCAGAAGCGACAGCCCCGCGTGCAGCCGCGCCGAATTTCGATGGTTAAGCGATCGTGAACCGTCTCAATATAGGGAACCAGCCCGATCGAGTAAGCAGGCATCGGGTCAGCCACTCGTCGCAAAATTCGAGCAGGGACATCGGGGCGATTGGGATGCACAGAGCCATCTTCTGCCATGTCATAAAACCGGGGGACATAAACTCCAGGGATTTGTGCCAAGTCTAAGAGCAAGTCTTCGCGGCTTAACTCGGCTACTTTCCCTTCTTCTAAAACCAGCCCGATTTCAGGAAGGAGTTCTTCGCCATCTCCTAACGCGATGAAATCAAAAAAGTCGGCGTAGGGTTCAGGATTCGAGGTTGCGGTCTGTCCACCTGCAAAAATGAGAGGATAGGACGGGTCAGCCCGATCGCGCCAGGTCAGAGGAATGCCTGCTAAATCCAGCATTTCCAGAATATTAGTGGCTCCTAATTCATAGCTGAGACTAAAACCGAGGATGTCAAACTCAGTCAGCGATCGCCGTGACTCAACTGCAAATAAAGGAGTCTGAGTTGCTCTAAGTTTGGCAGCAAGATCGGGCGCGGGAAGATAGGCGCGATCGCACAGTTGTCGAGGCTGGGCATTTAAGATGCTGTAGAGAATGATATGTCCAAGATTGGATGCCCCGACTTCATAGATTTCTGGGTAAGTTAACACCCACCGGACGGTAGCCCTATCCCACGGTTTGTGGATTGCGCCTAGCTCGTTGCCCAAATATCGGGCAGGACGCAGAATATCAGGAGTCAGTAATGCTTCGACTGCGACTGCCACGGTTCAGTTACCTTGCTATAAGTCTGAAGAGATCGACACCTCAGTATACTGAAGTTTAGCAAGGTACTCACCGCAGCGTTGACCGTGGAGTCGCGTTAGAAGCAGTCGTTAAGTTGGTGTAGTTGAAACTATTCAGCGATCGTTGCCTCAAACGCTGCTGAGTCCTCAAAGATCTCAAAGATGCTATCTAGCTGAGTTAACTCAAAAATAATCCGAATTGATGCGGATATCGAACACAGGCTAAACCGCTTATACTGCCTTTGAGCCAAACTAAGTGTGGAAACCAGCACCATCAATCCAGCGCTATCCAGTGATTCGACATTCTGCATATCTACGAGCAACGCTGAGGTCTGCTCTGACTTGACTGCGATCGTAAGCTGGTCTTGGAGTGTAGAAGCATTCGCTGCATTGACATATTCTTGGGGACGAACGACGACGGTTTGAGGATGAACGAGTACGCTCTGCATTATCTGAATCCCTCGGTTACTAAAGTAAAGAACTTGATGCCAACGCTCTGACAATAACTGCACATCGATTCTGATGCCCACCACGACTGCATGGTTTCGTGAAATCTTTATTAGAACCCCACTATTGTTTAAACTTTTCAGTAAGCTTCTTGAATTGTATACATAAACACATACAACTTCAGTAATTTAAACCTAAGACTGGCATTCATTGGGCAAGCTTGGTGACTTAAATCACTTCCAGTCTGTTTGTTAAATCACTTAAGAAATGGAACGTTAGACGGACAATACGGAAGTATGAAATCGTCACAGTGCTTATGAAAACTAGTGAAATTATTCGTCAGTTGGTAGGGAGAGCACTTTACTTCAAATGTTTGACTCCAGATATTGAGAACGAAATCAACTATGAACTAACTCGGCAAGGGCACATTTCTGATGTAGACTACGAAGCTCTTGAACTTCTAATGGCTGAAATGGATGCGGGTCGAATCCGATTAGTACCTAGCTCTTAGCTCGCAGAAACAAGAAATTATCAAAAGGGTGCCTATTTACGGGCGATCGAGACCGTCTCTATCAGAAAATATATCCGGGTGCGCTTGGCAAATCTGACGGACAAATTCATTAAGCTGACGGCGAGCCACGATCGCGTTTGGCTCTGAATGGGCGATCGTATCCAACTTGTAAAGAGACGACAAAAGCGGGATAGCTTCAACATCTAGCGCTTGACGAAATAGAATTGCGGGTAACAATAAGTCTGACCCTTGCCGCAAATCGTGACACGAGCGTTCAAAATGATGCTCAGACGATTGAGAAAAGCCTTCTGTCCCTAGTGAATCCACCGCGAGAATTAGAGGACGTGCCCAGCACAAACGCCGCGTTTCTATAATCTGTATCACTTCTGCATAGAGGCAGGTTGCGCCAAGCTCAAGACAGACGATCTGTGATGGCTGCAATTTAACGATCCAGGCTTTTGACTCCTGGTGCTGTGAATCGAGATCCATCGGTTAAATTAACGTAACGGCACTGCTATGATTCTAAGTGCCTGCTTCTGCCGATGGCTACCGTTAGAATGCTAGGTATTTTTTGCGATCGAGTCCTCTTTAAAAAACAAGCTCGTTCTGAGATATAGCCGTGGTCAACAGTGTTAGGACGTAGCCTCTTTAAGCACAGACTCTATGGCTTGTCGAAGGGAAGCCGCGCTCGATAACCCCTTGCGAATTC
>NZ_LXYR01000096.1 GCF_001650195.1 Phormidesmis priestleyi BC1401
CAGGAAGTGCCGCCACTTAAACAAGGATTGGGCAACCATTTAAGATGAGACGAGAGAAAATTGAGCCTTCCAACCCTATCATTTTTGCGACACAACCGCATCTCTTGGCAAGGACATTTATTTGGCTTTGTCGGTGGCATCCTCATTGCCCGTTATTTGCCGGAGTTGAGGCAGTGGTTTGGAACGTTCTAAGGTCAGCCATTCCTGGATCAAACTGATCGCGCACTGATGAATTAGGTTCTAAACGTGGTTCGGTTGCGCTCCCTGCCTAGCTGTAGCGACCTGCAATCGTCGCCTTTTCAGACCAGGATTAGTCGCAACTATCATTTCACATCAACCAGGATTAACTGCAACTGAACCGGCGTTCCCTTGCAACAAACCTGCAATCATCCGCTCAAACCAGAATTAATGGCAACTGGCGGCAGGCAAGAAAACGCTCCTTTGTTTTACAGTCGAACGTGCGTTCCCAAAACTAAGCTTTCAGGCTTGCAAACGTGTAAATTAACTTGTTAATCAATCTATGTCTCAAAATAAGGCAAGTCTAACGAGTTCTGAGACAATAACAGGACATTAGAACTCTCCACAATGCTGATTGGCTACGAACGAGTTTCCACAGACGACCAGAATCTGGCACTGCAACAGGATGCTTTGCAATCTGCCGATTGTGAAAAAATCTTCTCGGACAAGATGAGCGGAGCAAACGCGGATCGCCCTGGACTGAAAGAAGCTTTTGAGTTTGCTAGAAAAGGAGACACGATCGTCGTCTGGCGACTCGATCGCTTAGGTCGATCGCTCAAAGACCTGATTGCCCTGGTCGAAGCGTTGGAGAACCGCAAGATTGGGTTGCGGTCTCTTCAAGAGAACATTGACACCACCACTAGTGGGGGAAAGCTGGTCTTCCACTTGTTTGGGGCACTCGCAGAGTTTGAGCGCAATCTAATTCGAGAACGGACTCAGGCGGGGTTACAAGCGGCAAGAGCCAGAGGGCGTAAAGGGGGACGACAGCAAAAGTTAACCCCACAGCAAATTGAGATCGGACGATCCCTCTCCACAGACCCAACGCGATCAGTAACTAGCATTTGTGAACATCTGAGCATTAGTCGTCCAGCTTACTATCGCTATATCAACCCAAGAGTCAACCCAGAACTCAAAGGAGGGACTGGATTGATTTAACTCGCCGTCTCAACAAGAGTGGAGGTTGGCGTTCCCGTGGCGAGCGAACCAAAACCAGCGGTAAGATGCTGTACGTCAAGTAATAGAACGCAGAGCTTGCTACCTACCTAGCTAAACGGCTTACTTAAGGTCATTGCTCGACCCTGCTGTGCCTGTACTGCTCGATGTAGAAATACAAATGCTACTTCAGTACGCTCCCCATACGTAAATAAACTAAATATTTAGCCCTTTCTAAAATTTCATCGAAACTACACAAAGTCGCCTAAAAACTAGCTTTTTTATAAATTACAGATATAAGCCTCTCTCCTTAATTCTAAAGAGACCATACTGAGGATGTGAGTAGATTGGTATAAAAATATACTCTCATGCTATGCCCCCAGTATTCCAAAACCACGTTTCTCTATTACAGAAATATCATAAGGACAAACTGGCATGAAAACGGTCACAACTTGGCTAGCACTGATTGCAGGACTCGCTGCTTCTGCTACGATTGCAAGTCCAGCTAAAGCGATCAGCCTGACCTACGGCGGCACTCATGTCGTGGGTGAGGGAATGAAGTCCAGTATCTCTGGCGCAAAAACCATTGATTTTAATAGTGGTTCAGCCCCCACCTCTGGCATTGCTACCTACTCCACAGCTTCTGGTGCGGCTGCCACCGTTGTGAATACATCTGTGTCCGGTCAGCACGCGATGCCAAATGGTGATACGAGCTATTACTTGACGATCGCGCCTCAAGGCAGTGGTGTTGAGGGAGCTACGGGAGACGTTGCGATCAACTTCAATAAATCGCTTGATTACTTCGGGATCTACTTGGGGTCAGTCGATGCTTATAATTCCATCGATTTTTACACCAATAACGGCGTGAAAACGATTACTGGCTCAGACATCACGTCTACACCCGATGGCAATTGGTTCAGCCAAACCAGCAACCTCTATGTCAACTTCTTGGCGAACCCAGGAGAGACCTTCAACAAGGTGGTCTTAAAAACCAGTGGTATCGCGTTCGAGACGGACAACCATGCTTACAGAGAAGCTGCTGCAAAGTCGGTGCCTGAGCCAGGCACAATAGCTGGGCTGTTAGTCATGGGGGCAATGGGCGCTGGCTCTCTTCTAAAGCGGAAGAGACTTGCAACCATTCGCTAGTTGTTTGCCTTCTTGCCTTATCATTCTCGCGACACAACCTTCATCAGCGCTCCACCCATCGCTGTAAAATTGCATAATTCCGAACGGTTCCAACAACGCTTCCCGGCTGACAGAAGGCTGCAAGTTGGCACCAAGGGTTTGCGTTACTTCAAAAGCACAACAAGCCCCTTGCGGGAGTAAGGGGTAAAAGTAGCGGTGCGATGTGGCAAGTCGAGTGTTAGAGGATTAAGGGGTTGAGATGCAATCGAGTAGGCAGCGATGTTCTACTCGACTGCATCTCGACCCCGAGTTAAGAGGGCGCTGAGGCGGTTCTGTCGCAAAACTGATAAGGTAGGGAGGCTCAATTTTCTCTCATCCCAACCTAAATGGCTTCCCAATCCTTGTTTAAGTGGTGTCACTTTCTGCCAGAGATCATCTTGCTGAATGTGCGGTGGTATTGCCGCTATCCCTTGAGCTACCGGAACCTGGAAGAAATGATGGCAGAACGAGGAGTGGAGGTGGATCACTCCACAATCAATCGCTGGGTGCTGAAGTTTGCGCCAGAACTGGACAAACGGCTTCGTCCTCATTTGAGCCAAACGAATGATTCGTGGCGAGTGGATGAGACATACATTGAGGTCAAAGGGGAATGGAAATATTTGTATCGAGCGGTAGACTCGATGGGCAACACGCTGGACTGTATGCTGAGTGCAAAGCGAGACGGCAAGGCAGCTGCGAGATTTTTCCGTAACGTGCTAAAGGCTCAACACACTCAAGCCCCACGCGTGATCACGGTGGATAAAAATGCCGCCTATCCAGTCGCGATGGACAAGCTGAAAGCGGATGAAACGATTGCCGAAGAAACTGAACTCCGGCAGATTAAATACCTGAACAACATCATTGAGCAGGATCACCGGAACATCAAGCGGATTGTCAAACCGATGATGGGGTTTCAGTCGTTTAACAGCGCGAGAAGAACGTTGAGCGGGATTGAAGCGATGAATATGATCAGAAAAGGACAAGCGAAAGGAATCCGTAAAGGGGACAGTGTGTCTCAAATGAAGTTTATCGAAGAACTCTTTGGAGTGATCGCTTAAGACAAGACGATTGGCACTGTTTGCTGGTCACTTTAAAAAGTTTGCGACAGAACCCTCGTGAGCCACTCTCCCAATGGGCTCGGTGCGAAAGACCCAGATTTGTCCTGTCTTAGAAACCGGAAGATTGAGAAAATCAGCCAGGAGAACATCAAAACAGAGTATTTTGCCTCGTCGATCGCTCAATCTGACCTGGTTGATCAAGATTTCGGAGCAACTTTATACGAAACCCGCAACCAGTTGTAAGCTCGAAACGAAAACGCAAGGACATGCTCTGCGGAACGTTGCCACAATCGTCGGCGGAGCCGTGGCAGGGGTCTCAGTAGTAATGGATGCTTTTGGCGAATGTGCTACACGGGGTTCTTTGCATAACCCTTTTTGAGGGGTTGTGCAAAGAACCCCTACTATTAGCCACCTTGTGATCGCAGGCAGGTGAAAAAGCAATTGTGGTTGTTCTTACCCACCTGTTATAGCTACCGCCACATAGGTTAGGACAGGGACATTTTTGGCAGCACGCGAAGCACACTACCAAAAATGTCCTAAGCAAAGTGGCGATGGCTATACATAAAAGACTTCGGCTTTCTTAGGGTCAATTTTCAGACTCGTGACCGCTGGATGAGGTGGAGAACCACCAGCAGTACCACAGCACCTACAAAAGCAATAAAGATAGTGCCAGCTAGACCTGCAAAAGGAGCTGTAAGCCCCAGTTGACCAAAAAGCCAACCGCCGACAAAAGCACCCACAATACCTACTATAATATCGCCGATAAGACCGTACCCAATCCCCCCGGCGACAAAACTAGACAGAATACCTGCAATCAGTCCAACAATCAGCCAAGTGAGCAAATCCATTTAGCACTCCTGATGAACATTAGTCAAGCTTCATTAATAGTCTAAGTGAAGGTGGGCGATCGCTGACCAGCTTCTTTATACTCAGCAACCAATTTTTGCAGATCCGGATCTTTGATATCAGCGATCGCAGAGTGAAGAGAGGTGGCTTAGGTTTTGAGACACGTCGTTTCGGTCTTTGCACTTACACGAGACTCACTATTTCGTCATCGAAAATTGGTATTGGTCTAGACCTGTGGATCAGGTTGGTGAAACCCACTTTGGGGTTGAGTTTAACTCAACCCCAAAGTGGATGGAGTGCTGTTTCGTTGTAGAGCACAGCACAATCGCACGGGAGTGAAGTTAACCCAGTTGCTGCGAGAGCGTCACTTCAGCTGCAACCCTTTCGGCTCCCCTCATTCAGTCGGTTCTGCATAGCGATGCTGACTCAGCAGACGGCTAACCGTGGAAGGATGCACCTTGAACAATCGCGCTGCTTCAGCATTACTCTTCTGTTCATCATTGACCATCTGAATGATCGCCTGCTGCTGCGGCTGAGTCAGCTTCGGACGGCGACCTCCCACCCGTCCTTGACGACGTGCCTCCTCTAGACCCGCTTTCGTCCGTTCTCGAATCATGGAGCGCTCAAACTCCGCAAAGCTGCCCACCATCTGCATCATCATGCGTCCCGCTGGAGTCGTTGTGTTGATCGCCTCCGTCAAGCTCCGAAAGCCTGCTCCGAGCGCATCAATCTGCTCCATCAAGGTTAAGAGATCCTTGAGTGACCGAGACAAGCGATCGAGCTTCCAGACCACAAACACATCGCCTTTGCGAAGGTGCTCGATGGCGCGATGCAGTTGAGGACGATCCCAGCGACCTCCTGAAGCTTTCTCCTCGAAGATGCGATCAACTCCTGCCGCCTTCAACGCCCTTTTTTGAGTGGCTGTGTCTTGATCCTCTAGTTTCGAGACTCTGGCGTAACCGATGAGCATGATGATGTTGCATAAACCTGTTGCCATTTAATCACGTTTTGCAACAGGTTTATGCAACGCTAGAACACTTATTCTCTCGTGACAGGTCAATCCTTGCACAAACGAACGTTTGATCACCGATTAAACCTTCACATGACTGGCACCATCAAAGTTTGAGATTGCCTGCTGTTTGTTCTAGCCAAACTTAAAGAGTTTGGCATATCAGTACTAGTTGATTGAAGAAGGACGTTTTCAAAGGTAATTTTGTGTAAAAGCAAACTCACCAGCTCCCCATTCACAAACGTCTCTTCCTGGCTATTCGTCTTTTTCACAAACACTTCTGCCACCGTGCGCCCATAGCGATCTTTCTCAATAGGCATCACAATCACCTCGTGTCCAATTCCACCCACGAGCGATCGTAACTTCCCCGTCGCCTCTGCCCCAAACGGCTGACTAGGCTTTGATCCGTGAGGCACTTCCGGCGCATCGTTGCCACAAGGTCTCAGTTTTCCTTTCCCCTAGAACCGATCTCACGATCATTGCCGCGCGTCACGGTTCATCGCGAAATTGTAGATGGCTAGGGCGATCGCCAAAACTAGGAGAAGGTGAATCAACCCACCCGCAATATGCAGCGCAAATCCTGCTATCCACAAGACAAAGAGCAGAACAACAATTCCCCAAAGGACACTGAACATAGCGTTAACCTTTAAAGCGATGGAATGGACAAATTGTAAATGAGAGTTCCAACTCAGCAACCCTCTCAAAGGCGGAGATTCTTACGACGCGTCAATAAAGGTAGTCGATGGGTATTGTCAACTTAACTGCTCGATGGCTTGCTTACTGAGAAAACAACCAATTTTCAGAGACTGGAAGGACTATTATTCCATGACTCTAAGTGCGCTCATTCTCAATAGATGAGGCAAAATCGAGTTAAGTTGACAATACCAGGTCAACACGATATTGAACTGATGACTCACTCAAGAGACGGTCAGTTAGTCTGGGTTTTGACCTTCAGCCGTGTTCTCAAGCACATTGCCAGTTTTGGCATCCACGCCGACTTCATAAGTCTTCGTGCCGCTCTTGATGTCGAATGAATAGCGCAAGCCACTGCCGCCACCTTCGTTCTCTAGTTCTTCGTCGGTGATGGTGCCTGGATGAGCTTTGAGAGCGATTTTGCGGGCATTTAGTAGACTCACCTTTGCTTGTTGTGAGTTGGCTGGCGATGCCTGAGCGAGTCGAGCAATGCCTCCGATCGTGAGCATACTCATCGCGACGACTGCACCAATAAGTTGAATTGAGCGTTTCATGGGAGATGTCCTTCCAAAGTAGGTTTGTAGATATACACTAAGCAAGAAGTGTGCAGAAGTCGGAAAGACAATGGCAATGACTAGCTCTGTAAGCGAGGAGCGATTATATATGGGAAAGCTTGCCAAGTGATCCGGCAAGGCGTTGCTTGAGGCTCAAAAGCTACCGGAACGTCAATTTGCATTGCATCGTATTGCACTGCATGATAGAGGTATCAAATCTCTTTCCTGGTTGGGCATAACCATGAGCAAGGAAAACATTACCTTTCGTCTAGATAGCGAGAAGCGAGAAGCCTTGGATCAGCTCGCGGCGGGAGTTGATCGCGATCGCAGCTATTTGATCAACGAAGCTATCACGCTTTACCTAGAAATGCACCAATGGCAAATTGAAGAAATTCATCACGGCATCGCTGAGGCAGATGCCGGAGACTTTGCACCAGAGGAAGAGGTCAGTGCTGCATTTGCAAGGCTGACCCATGGCAAAGCCCGTTAAATGGCTGCGTAAAGCGCTGAAGAATCTGGAGCAGACCTATGCCTATGTTGCTGAAACTAATGGTGATGCCGCGATCGCGATAGTCCTCAAAATTCAAGCCGCGACGGATCACTTATCCGAGTTTCCCCTGATGGGCAGAACCGGACGGGTCGATGGTACGCGGGAACTGATGATTGCCAATACTCCCTATATCGGGTAGACACGGAAAACGGAAAATATAGCACGTTAAGAATTTTGTATGGGCTTAAACCTGCTTCCAGCAGCGATGTTGCTATTTCTGCGCCAGACATAATCTCCAGTCAGGTTAATATGCTCCCAATCCAATGGCGATAGGTATTGAAACTCCTCTCGAAAACGTAGGTTTGTGATAAGCCGCATCCAGCCTGCCCCAGGGCACGCAGAATCAAGGTTCTTCTATTCTCACAAATAGGTCTCGAAATTAATTCTCGATTTTCCCCCAGCGCCATGAGTTTCGATAAGGAACGCACCGATGTTCATTGGTTATGCTCGGGTCTCAACTCCAGACCAGCATCTCGACCTTCAGGTCGAGGCACTGAAGCTAGCGGGTTGTCATCAGATCTTGGATGACAAGATTGGTGGTAGCTGAGGGGAGCGACCTGGACTTACCAAGGCACTAGAGATGCTGCGCGAAGGTGATAGCTTGGTTGTGTGGAAATTGGACCGACTTGGACGCAGTGTTAAGCATTTGGTCGATCTGGTCGGTGAGTTGCATCAGCAAGGTATTCAGTTTAAGAGTCTGACTGACTCGATTGATACGGCTACTCCGTCGGGTCGCTTCTTCTTTCATGTCATGGCAAGTTTAGCTGAGATGGAGCGAGAGCTAAATGCGGAGCGAACCCGTGCGGGGTTGGAAATCGCCCATCAACTTGGGCGCAAGGGTGGGCGCAAACGTCAGATGACCGATAGTAAAATCGAGTCGGCAAAGCAACTGTTGACGAATGGGGTGCCTCCTCGTGACGTGGCTAAAAATCTTGGCGTGTCTGTACCGACGCTCTACCGCTGGGTTCCAGCTTCTTCAATTCCTTAACGTGCTATATTTTCCGTTTTCTGTGTCTACCCCAGACACAACCCTATCAAGAGAAACCTGCTGAAAGCCCAACTCAAACCGATGAGCCTGAAGACGATGCGCCTGAGATCGGTTTGAATCAGCCCAGTGTTGCAGAGGTCAAAGCTCAGAAGAAAGAACTGTTTGAATTGGGGCAAGCGATTCTAGAACTGCTTCAGAAAAATCCTGATAAATCTTATAGCGACGAGGCGATTAGAACTCACAGATTCATTCGAGAGACGCTTGGCAAAGCACCCGCGATCGGAGACATTAGGCAGAGTATCAACACTATCTCTAAGACTCCTTTTGTTCGCACCGTCGATGAAGGAAGAATCCAATGGAATCAGTCCACCTAATTCTCTTGAGGGCATCTATTCTCTTAACAGTTTCTCCCTCTAGCACGATTTGGCACGGCACGGCACGATTTCACGGCACGGAGAGCGGCACGGACGGAATATCAATACGTGCCGCCATCGTGCCGTGCCGTGCCAGATGAATCGTGCCAAATCGTGCCGCCCAGTTGTGCCAAATCGTGCCGCTCCATAAATCAATTAATTTTTATTAGCTAAAGGGGTCTACAAATGTCTGAATTTCAAGAGGATGTTCTATCAATTACTTGGCACAAAATTAAATCTACTCGCACCCATGTTTTATGCGTCTGTCGGTTGCCAGAAGAGGTGAGAGATAGATTAGCCCGTGAAGTTGTTAGGAAGGCTCACGGGGCATTTATCCTATCGTTCAGCAGCTTCCCATCGGTCGGTGAAGAGTTCCCCTACCAGGGGCAAATGTGGAAGGTGAAATCGATTATTCAGTTCCCTCGCCGCTATAAAACTCAAGAGCCAAGTTACCCTGCGATCGCTCGTCTGGAATGGCTCAGTAGTTATGAATCAATTGAATCTGTGCTGATGGAATATCTTAACCTGGAGGCAGAATGAAGCGACTTAAAAATATTCAAGGCGATCAACTGCCCATAGATGAACTGCTACCAGATGCCCAAACAACGCCCCATAAACCGGTTAAAAAGCCATTTAAGAAACAAGCACTCTACCGAGTGAAGAAAAAATGAAAGTAGCCAGTTTTATTGGTCTGCTAGGTGCAGCGATCGAAACCGGGATCTCAGTAGTACGCCTTGAGAGCCGTGCTGGAATATGGATATTGTCCTGGGACTGCAACCGCTCTGCTTTCGGCAATACATAGACTACGAGCAAGGATAATCCGCTCAAGCTCCGTATATCCCACAGATGTTGCTGTTATAACCGGATGATTCAAGCCATGTGCGAATGACTAGCTAGGGGCAGTCGCACACGAGCAACTCCTTTATTCATTTCTGAAGGATGTTGACCAGTGATCGCGACCGTAACCAATACTTCAGACGACCTGACTTTAATCCAGCGCTTCATTGACGGCAGAGCATCCCTGGAGTCCAGCCCTAACTTACGGATTGAGTCAGACTTAGACACCACACGGCTGTTCACCAAAAAGGGTGTGTTTCTCGCAGCCGTTAAACTAGCGCTCAATATGCGCTCTGTGAGGTGGAACCCAAAAACTGGACAGGTGAATAAGCTCTAAACTTCCCACCCATGATAGGAATGGTTATGAGCAAAAACAAACGCAAACAGTACAGTTCTCAATTCAAAGCAAAAGTTGCGATTGAAGCGGTGAAAGGAGAGAAAACCATTGCTGAAATTGCGAGTCAATATAGCGTGCATCCGACGATGATTCACGGTTGGAAACGGCATCTTCTAGCGGGCATGAGTGAGGTGTTTGAGCGCGGTTCCAGCGCCAGCAAAGTAGAGCCAGAAGGGCAAGCCCACCTCGATGAGTTGTATCGACAGATTGGACAGTTGA
>NZ_LXYR01000097.1 GCF_001650195.1 Phormidesmis priestleyi BC1401
TCTAGCCGTTCCAGAAACGTCGCCTTGCCATATTCGGGGGTGGCTCCCATATAAATGGTGTGTTGTCGGTCTCCAAACGCGTCATACAGACTGATGGGCAGTGCCGACCATGGCTTCTCTCCATCCGGTGTCGCACAACAGCATACAGGTGCCATCTAAGCCAATGGCAACACTGGCAATTTCAGCGTCTAGTTGAGGGGGCACATAGTCCCAACTTTCTTCTTTCACCTCAATGATCGTGGCCACCGCTTCACTGAGACGCTGGATGTAGGACACGGCGACCGGGCGTTGATGATTCTCAGCCAAGTCTCGCTGCACGTCTCGGGCGGAACCATACGCCAGTTTCGAGGACACTTGTTTCGCAAACAGAGGCGTGGAGGTGATGATGATGCGAGACGCTCGCTCTAGCGGACAATCCGTTTTCCCGCCTCCAGAGCGCTGATAGACATGGCGTTCAATCACGACTTCTCCGTAGGGCGTTTGATACGCTTTGGGCTGCTTGCCTTTGGTTCGCATCACCTCTCCGGCAATCTCAATGGCTGAACCGTCGGTGTCCAGATACTCAAGAGCGGCTGTAGTGGCAATACGACCCGCCTCGTTGAGGCTTTCCTGAATCGCTTCTTCACTGGTCAGCAGCGAATGACTCAGGTCTATCGTCACTTCTATCCTGACTTGCGTCCCTTCTTGACTCAGCAATTGAGCGCTCATACTCACCACCTCTTGGTTGCCTCACTCAGTGATATCATGCTTGACCTACTAAATCAAGTAGAGGTCGCACCCCGTTGGAGGTTGCTCGCGGCTCATCCAGCGTTCGATGGTGCGGGTGGTGCAACCTGCAATAAAGGCAAGATCCTGGTAGGTCAAGCTGTACTCGTCATAGAGTTGCCGGGGATGCTCTAGCGAGAGGGTGCAGTTGACGTAGAGCCGAAACAAAACGCGCTCTTGGGCACCCAAAGGGCGAGGTCTGGGGGTGCGGCTCATTCGGCATTCTCCAAGGGGTTAAGTGCAGCCGACTGACTGACTCCACTCGGCTGCAATCGTTCAATGTCGTCCTCTTCAGCCCATTCTGTTGTCACCCACGGTCGAGAGGGACTATCGGCATCGAGCAGGATGAGATAGAGCCAACTCCACTGGGAAGAATTTGGCTGCGCCGTTTGAACAGGCGCAAGCACCTGACCAATCACGGTGCCCCAGTCGCTACTGGTCATGGGTACCCAACGACAACGATCTCCGATCTCGTACTTGGGCAGATGGATGTTTTCTGGAAGCTCACCTGGAGCCTGGATGAAACTCAACTCTCTACTTCGCCGTAAAACCGTATTCATCTTGTTTGACGAGGTTGGTTGAGGATTCTCCCGAAGCTCTGCTTGAACTAGATCGGATCTTGAGGACGGATCAGAGTTTGACATAGCCGAAGAAACCTTAGTAGGAAAAAGATGGAAATGAGGTTGCGATCTTGCATGCCCTGAAATTTCTGGTGCCCTTATGAACGCACCTAGTGAACGGACACTTATGAAATTAGCTAGATAAACAGAGCTTAACATTTTAGCTGCGATTTTGAGACTATAATGATGTAAAAAAGCAGCAATTAAACTGCGAAGGAACCACAGTCTTATGATTTGAGGAGGAAAGATGTGTGATTGAAATGCCGAAGCGGATCTCGATATCCTTACCTGACCCGTATTACGAAAAGCTGGAGCAGTGGGCTGAATTAGATGACCGCACTGTTGCTGGTTTAGCAAGCTATATCGTGCAGAAGGCGATCGATGAAGTCGAGAAGGAAGGAAAAGTTGCCTCAAAAAAGGAGCTACCTCCAAATCAGCCTAGACCCTAGCAGCAGGCTTCTATGCTTGCTCAACCGGCACCCCAAGAAATGACTAATAGTGACAGTGCTTCGCTGAGCCGAAAACTATCCATTCGTCTAACTACGAGGTTGAAATGGTTGCATCTAAACCAAAGCCCCTAGGGAACAAGAAGAAACCTGACGAGTTAAAGAAAAGGCAGCAGCCTAAGGAGTCGTGGAAAACGGTGTGTTGCTGTCTTTGTGCAGATGAGTCAACTCGTAAATTTCTCTGGGAGGCGATGGAAAGGTACACGCTTTTGGTCAACCTTCTATCAAAACAGGTGGGTCATGCGCCTGAGTTTGAACAGTGGAAACGGCAAGGTTGGATATCAGAGAAGGCAGTTGTGGCTTTGTGCAACGCACTTAAACAAGAGGAACAATTCAAAGGCTTACCCAGCCGCTTCTATATGTCGGCTCAGTCAATGGTGAAGGACACGTTTGAAGGCTGGGTGAAGTCCCAGCAACGGTTATCGCGTAAGATCAGTGGCAAAAAGCGATGGCTGAAATCAGTCGAGGAGGATATTGACCTCGCCAAAACTACCGACTTTAGTCCAGAAGTGATTCAGAATCGGGCAAAAGAGATTTTGTCAGAGCTACACCACCAAGAAACTCCTGCGCCTCAATCGTCTGAAATTTCAGACGATAGTCCTGATGAGAGCCAGCAAGAGGATGAAGACTCAAACAGCCAACGATCGATTTTATCTCTTCTGTTTGATAGGTATAAGGTGACGGAGGACTACCTCTCTCGCCGCGCAGTTGTTCACCTGCTAAAGAATGGGTGCGAGGTCAATGAAGAGATAGAAGACCCGGAAAAATTGCAACAGAGATTGGCAACAAAAAGGGAAGAGATTCAACGTTTGGAAGCACAACTAGCAAGTCGTTTACCCAAGGGGCGAGACCCAACAGGTGAGAAAGCTAACAACTTCTTGAAAGAAGCCATTCAATTTCCAAAACATCGAAACTGCTACCCAGAATTATTCTTGTTTGATATCTTCTACCACTATGCGCTGCTGCCAATGCCCTCTGTGCAATATGCCGTTTACTTGCTTCAGGCGATTTTAATCGAATCAAACGTTGTTGAGTCAGAATTTTCAGCGTGGCAAGAAGCAATGACTGAAAGGCTCAGCAATGCGGCAAAAATACCCAACTCTTTACTATATCCACTGATCTTCGGCAGTACGGATGACCTTTACTGGTCATTTGAATCTAAGGAGAAAAATCAACACGATTCTGAGCTTGGGAAACCATGTGAGGGTACTAAGTCAAGAAAACGTCCATCGAAACGTAAGAGAAAGCAGCTTAAAACGCGATCGGAAGAACGAATCTATGTACGTTTCAAGGGATTGAGTGATTACAACTTCAAAATTGCCTGCGATCGCCGTCAACTACCAATATTTCAAATGTTCACTAGGGATTGGCTATCTAACAAAAAGCTGGACAAAGAGAAGAAGTCTTCCTTAGGACTATTTGCTCTACGTTCAGCAAAACTGATTTGGCAAGAGGATAAGCAGTTACTTCACAAGAAGGGAAAATCTAAACAAGCGAGTTCCGAGGAATTGGATACTTCATCACAAGAATCCATTCCACGTTGGAAAACTCATCGTCTATATCTCCACTGCTCGATCGACTCAGATTTACTGACAGCAGAAGGAATTGAGAAAGTTCAACCAAGAAAGATTAGTGAGACAAGCAAAAACCTTGATAATGCCAGAAAGAAAGAGCAAGAGCTTCTAGCGCAAGTGTCTAACAGTAACCTGACTGAGCAAGACAAACAGGAACTTGAGAACGAGTTGATCAAGAAGCGTAAGAAGATTTTGAGCTGTAAAACAAGCTTGGTTCAACTGAACAATCCGCCACCGCGCCCTAGTAAAGTCCCTTATCAGGGAGAAGCAAATATCACCCTGGGCGTTAGCTTCTGTCGTCAAGAATTGGTCGGCGTTGCTGTTGTAGACCTACAGACTCAACAAGTGCTTGAGTATTACAGTATTCGGAAACTGTTGACGAATCAACGAGTGAAAAAGTCAAGACGCAATCGCAGCTTACTTCAGTTGCAATTGGAGAAGTACCGTTTAGTGAACCGATTACGAAAATTGAGGCGGCACAACTTGGTTGACAGGCAGGAAGAACAAAAACAAGCCCGATACGTTGAAAGTAAGGCAGAGTCCAACTTAGGGCAATACTTAGAGAGGGTGATCGCTGCCAAGATTGCCCAAGTTGCCTTGGAATGGAAAGCCAGTAGCGTTGTGATTCCAAATCTAGGAGATATGGGTGAGTATATCGAGAGTGCAGTTCAAGCTAGGGCAAAGCAACTGTTTCCTAATCATCGAGAACGGCAGAAGAACTACGCCAAGCAGTTTCGTGTCGGAGGGCATCGATGGAGTTATAGGAGATTGACTGAGTTCATCCACAGCCGTACTTTAAGTGAAGGAATTTCAATCAAAGCCGGAAGGCAACCAGCAACAGGAAGTCTCGCAAACAAGGCACTCAAGACCGCCTTGTCTGGACACAATTTTGTTTAGCTTAAAGACAAATTATTGATTTGGCACCTTGAAAATGCAATAATTCCAGCAATAGCGCGCCGTTACTAAACGGTGTTAAGTGAAGGGGTCAGTTTTATTGCTTTCCGCCCCGGTACGCTGACTGCTCTTCCAGTGGATTTCCACAGGTACGATGCGGGGTCGCGCCTAGCATTAAAGGGATTTTTATTATTAGTGGTTCGCGCCTCTAGTAATAAGGATACAGAAATACTTGTCAGTCGGCTACCAAAAGCCCGAGCAAGGGTCCCCCCAATTACTTTTGGCGAACCGAAGCGAGGGAGAAATCCCTAGGGGTCTGCCAATCCCTCAAACCTATACCCTGAAACTCTGTCCAATCACCTAGATTTCTCCATTAAAAGAAAAGAGGCATCTATTTGAGTTTGCTAAGAGATCTGCTAATTCTTCGGGAGAAAGCCAGTTAGGGTATGGGTTCCGGGGATGGGAGTTGCATCAGCTCTCCCAGGGCTGGGCGGGTTGAAAGATTACAGAGCAACCCCTGAGCGCAGAGGTAGTCGCGAAGGTTGCATCAGCTCTCCCAGGGCTGGGCGGGTTGAAAGTTCGTCCTCTGGTTTGAGTGGTTTTTTAGGCTCCCATAGTTGCATCAGCTCTCCCAGTGCTGGGCGGGTTGAAAGCGCATCACAGAAAAGAGTGGTGTGAATTTTCGTAAGTAAATTGGGTGGGTTGAAAGGCGCACTTCCTTCGTACGGGAGAAGTGTTCAATTTCATTAGTATGCTTTTCGATCGCAGCTTTTGTGAAATTAATTCTTTAAAACTGGCTGTTTTAGATCTAAATTGTGTCCCTGTTAGACACCAAAATGCTGAAAGCCCCACAAATGGAGCTTTCTTGGAGAAAATGTGAAATTAATTCTTTAAAACTGCCCATTAATTCTTTAATGGACAGAAGTTAACGGGGATGGGCGATACTGGACTCGAACCAGTGACCCCTTCCGTGTGAAGGAAGTGCGCTACCACTGTGCTAATCGCCCGAAGCTGTGAATCTATAGACCTTAAGTCAAAGGCTACTTCTACACAGACATAATTGTATCACTCTCAGAGTACTGTTCTGCACAAAAATCTCAGTGAAGCTTCAACCCAATTAGTTGACACCCTCTCCCAATTCTCATATAGTACCTGTGTACTAACTGGGTAAGTCTGAACGCAAACGGGGACATATCATCGCAGCCCTTCACGCATCAGTATAGAGGAGAAACCAATGACCAGTGTAGAAACCAGACAGACGAAAGCCAAAAAAGAACCCACGATCGCTCATTCAGATTCTATTGCAGCCAGCCAGCAGATGCCTGCTGCGCCAACTCGATCGCTGGCACTTGACAGCGGAAACTATGACTTAAAGTTTTGGGATGGAACGGGAATTCCGAAGGCGATTCGATCGATTCGATTTCAAGTGCCTCAGGGTCGCGATGCAGTGCGCTATTCTGACAGTTCGCCTCTGGTTGAGTTACCTGATGGCACTCGTTATCACTTTGGCACCCAGGCATATAAATATCGCAGACAGCAACAGACGGTGGTTGAAAATAAAGTTGACTTAGCGCGGCTGCATCTCTACGCCTGTTTAGAAGCAGACCGAGCCGCAGAAGCTCTATGCCAATTCAATCTTCAGCTTCATGTCTCAACGCCAGAACCCGCTAGAAGTCAAGAGTCTCTCAGGTCACAACTGATGGGAGTGCACGAGTTTAAGCGCAACGGCATTCCGTTTCGGGTAACGGTCGATCGCGTCGAAGTTGAGCGAGAAGGATTGGGTTCTTATCGCTACGCGCAACGGCTGGGGCTAATCGCTGAAAACGGCTACACGATAGTGGTTGATATTGGTGGCGGCACCTGGATTACACGCTTAATGGATGCTGAAGGTGACGTGATTGATGAAAACGTGATGGATCGCGGCGGAGCTTATGAATTAGCAACCGCAATCAGTTTCGATAAGCGATTGTCCAATCTTTTAGGAACGACGGCTGACCCTGCGATCGTCATGGATGGCTTTAAAACGGGACACAACTACGCCGACACAGGGTTGTCTTGGTCGCTGTGGCTAGATGACTATCTCGACCCGTGGTTTAAGGGCATTTTTCAGACGATCAAGGCTCAATACACTCCTTACATGGCGCGGGTGACGCGATTTTTGGTGACGGGTGGAAGCTCTCATTTGATTACCGAACGGTTGGCGGGTCGCAAGTTATTTGCGGTGATGCCCGAACCTCAATTTGCCAATGTGCGCGGTTTATTTCCCATTAACGAAGGATTGCAGCTATGTATGACAACAAAGTGAGACTCAGCGAAGACGTGTTAGAGAAAGCAGAAATGATTGCCTCAGAGTGGGGCTTGAAAAATGCACGAGCCGCGATCGAAGCCGTCTTTCGTAAATATGCCGATGATTATTTATATGGGCGCAGCTTTGGAGGCGGGGAAACGATCGTTCCCTTCAGACAGGTTAACCCGTCAAACGATTGTGAAGCTCTAGACGAACTCGATGAGCTGTTGGGGATTTAGCAAATTTCAGGTTTCAGGCGATTTGCTGAAACCTGCTAATCCTCTTGGGGCAGTTCGCTCCAGAGTGAAGTTGTTTGACGCAGACTAAGATGGTTTCCGTTGCCCAAGATCAGGTGGTCTAGCAGCGGAATTCCTAAAAATTGGGCACCTGCGAGGAGTTGGCGAGTTAGAGAAATATCTTCAGGGCTGGGTTCGACGTTGCCCGATGGGTGATTGTGAGCCACAATCACCCGAGTTGCCGCTTGACGAATCACTTCTCGAAAAATGTCGCGGGGGTGAGCCAGCGTCTCGGTGGCAGTGCCGATCGTGATAATCTGCGTCCCGATCAAGCGGTGTTTGACATCAAGCAGCAGCACTGCAAATCGTTCTTGTGTTTGCCACATCAGATCGTTGCTCAGGGCTGCTGCCGCAACTGCGGGGTCATCGATAATCGTTTTTTCGGGAGGGCGAGACTGATAGGCGCGTTTGCCAAGCTCGATCGCCGCTAAAATCGACGTTGCTTTAGCTGGACCGACTCCCGAAATTTTGATCAATTCTTGAATGCTGACTTCTCGCAAAACGCCGAGGGGATCGCGCTGATGCTGGCTAAGAGTCTGCAATATCAATTGCCCTAACCCGACTGCCGAAAGCTTTCCAGGTCCTTGCCCCGTGCCGAGTAAGATCGCGATTAACTCGGCTGTAGAAAGAATTCTTGCACCTTGCGCCATCAACCGTTCGCGGGGTCGTTCGCTCTCAGGCAGATCGGCAATTCTCAGGCTGTAGGTCATGACTAGGCTCAGGGCGCTCTCGTTGGAATAGATTCAGTAATCCCTGAGTGAGCGATTAGAGCGACAAAACGCAGCGTTACAAACTGATTAAATAGAGCATTCGCTTTAGAATCGAGTAGATTTTCTGATAGGTTGACTTAAGGAAAGCGTGTGAGATGTTGAATCGATTTAATTTTGCGATCGTCCCAGTGCTAATCGGTGTCGCATGGATGGCAGGTGGGCAGTCAGCTTGGGCGGTTCGCAGTCAAAACTATACCCCCGATCAATTTGTGTCGGTGCCGGTTGGCTTGGGCTATCCCGTCAATCCGGGTGCTCCATTAGTTGATGTCAGGATTCAGCAGGCGATTCGAGATTTTCAGACTCAATATCGGTTGCCTGTCGATGGCACTTTAAACACTCCGACGCAAGATAAAGCGGCAAGCTTGATCAGCGACTTGCAGACGAGTCTAAACCGAGTTGTGCAGCCTAGCCCACAGTTACCCGCTAGCCAATTTTACGGAGCGCAAACCAAAAATGCAGTCGCGCTATTTCAGCGTCAAAACAATTTGCCCGAAACGGGAATCGCTACCTTAGAAACCTATCAGAAGATTCGAGATATTGTCAGTGATGCGATTCCACTGCCGGGGCAACCCACCCCGATCGAGCCAACAGTTCCTCCTGTGAGTTCGGTTGCGATCGGCGCTCTCTATAGTGAAACTGACTTTCGATCAGTGCTGTTAGGGTTGGGCTACGAGGTGAATCCGGGTAGACCGCTGAGTGATGCCCCAAGTATTCGAGCGATTCGAGACTTTCAGCAGCGATATGGGTTGTCAGAAACGGGTAGAGCCGATCAACCGACTCAAGAGACTGGCGCAAGTGTGGTCAGAAATCTTAGAAATAATTTAAAGCTTGTATTGCGAAACAACTTATCGATCGTCCCGTTCTATGACAATGCGACCGAAATATCTGTGCGCCAGTTTCAGACTCAGGCAGGTTTGCGAGTTGATGGAGTTGCCACTCAGGCGGTTCGTGCTCAGTTAGATGCGGCGGCAAGACGGGTGAAATAGGAGGAACGAAAAAGAGAAGATGTTCGTAACCTTTCCTAATCTAAAGGAGCTAGAGAAAATAACTCCGACGGACAAGGGGCTTAAGCCCCTTGTTTAACGCGATCTTTACGTGCGAAATGTTCAACTTAGTTTTTACTAATCCGCTAAGGGTTTTGATACTCCCCATGCCTAAAGGCGAGGGGATTCTTGAAGAGTCCACAAGCGAACCTTCAAAGGCGTTAACAAAGCGCCCCTACTGACTCCCTCAAGGCATAGCCCTAAAGTTGTCGCTACTTTTCGCAAGATGTTTGCCGCACCGTTGCAATCAGCATTGATGTACTGATTGTTTTGAGTGCGGTACAAGCCACGTTTAACTCGTCTGCCTGACTCCTTCCACCCTTCGGGTTTCTCACCGATTTTAGGCAGGAAATCATCATCCACAAACGAAGCCTTAGACGTATAGCTTTCTTCCGTCTCAACGAATCGAATCCCGTGCTGTTCGCACAGTTGCGAGACTCTCTTTGAGTCTGCCCGTGGGAATCTGGACAAACTTCTGATTGGTTTTAGCACCCATATTGGCACCGTCTTTCTGCCCTCGATTCCAGCCAAACACGACGGTGCCGATTCTGTTCTCAAGACAATGATTGATCACCTTTCTAGCCGCTTTATTGACCGCATCCCTAACCTGACGATTGCGTTTCTCAGTGATGGCAGCTAATCGCTTAGACCAAAAACCTTGAGGCTGATTCTCTTTGAGGGTGGCAACTTGCTTGTTATA
>NZ_LXYR01000098.1 GCF_001650195.1 Phormidesmis priestleyi BC1401
GCTCTTAAAAAGGGTTGGATTACGCCTGTAACATGCCAGTTTGATGTACTACTCAGTCCAATCTTAGTCCTCGTGCTGTGTAGTATGTTTTTCGACCCATTTGAGCCGCTTATCAATGTGCTGATCTTGCCTGCAAATTCCTTAGCGTTGTTTTTGGTCCAAAAGCTACGGGAACGCCGACTATACAGCCGATGGGCTGTAGGCTGAAAGCTTTGATTTCTCGTTCAAGATAACGGCTAAAAGCCTTGAAAACTAGCTGAATTTCTGCGGTTATTGCAGAAGTTCCAAGAAATGAGACAGCCCCATAAGCATTGCGGAGTCAAGCGAATAACTCATTTTCTGGCTCTGTGCGATCGTCCGTCAGTCTCACGAGTTTTGGGCGTTACAACGTACTACAAAAACAGAACTCAGTCCAAGGTTAGTCCAGACCGTTTTTGAGACAACCTGTCTCAATCTGAGATAAGCACTGAAGTTTGCCAGTTCAGGTTGATCACGGTTGATAACGATCGTGGTCAGATTCTAGATTGACTAATAACAAAAAGACCATGTAAGGGCTGAAAGCCTTGCTCGTTCGTTGACAACGGCCAGCTCCCTAGAATTTCCCCAGTTTTGACTCGCTTATTGAACGAAAATCCTCCCTATTGAGAATCAGAAGAGGCGGGCACTCAGTCTGGCAAAAATCAGAGGATAATGAAATATCGGGTTTGGTTACTGCCCATGACTCAACAACTTCTAGATTCTGAAGAGATCGTTACTGAGCTTGACATCAGCCATCTGACGATCGAGGACGATACCCCTGTGGACAATTTTCAATCCGAGGAGCAGCAACGGTTATTGGTGGAGCCGCTCTATAGTTCTAAAGCTCTGCCAGCCCCATTTCTGGCAGCCGCGAATGTAGGGTTGTTTTACAAGCTCAAGGGTGATCCGATCGTGCCCGATATCTTGCTGAGCTTGGGCGTGCAGCGAGCCGACGACCTCTCCCAACGGCAAAACCGTTCATACTTCGTGTGGGAATTCGGCAAAGTGCCAGAAGTTTGCGTCGAAATCGTCTCTAACCAGGAAGGCGACGAGTTGACGTTGAGCAAGAAATCACGGCAGAAGGGCAAGACCACGATCAAGAAAGAGATTTATGCTCGGATTGGAGTCCGCTACTACGTCGTCTTCGACCCGCTCAAGCAGATTCAGGGCAAAGATGAGATGAATGAAGCGCTGTTGCGGGTCTGGTCGATCGCGCCCAGTGGCTACACCGAACTGACTCTGGCTGAAGGAATTACCCGAATCGGGCAATCGGTTTGGCTAGATGCGGCAGGAATAGGCTTGGCTTTGTGGGAAGGGCAGTTTGAGGAAGACGTGACGAGACTGTGGTTGCGATGGTGCGATCGCGAGGGGCAGGTGATTTCAACTGGAGCAGAAGGCAGAGAAATCGAACGGCAACGGGCAGATCGTCTGGCTGAGCGACTACGAGCAATGGGTATTGACCCGAACGAAGTGTGACCTACTGAAGTTGGAATATGAGCTAATTACTTAATGCAGTAATTGATTACTGCATTAAGTGTCCACGTCTTCTAGTGCTTCACTCAGTAGTAATCTAACGACTTCTGCTTTTTTCCTACCTGTCTTAGCGCACAGGATTGAGAGCTTACGGTGCATGGATTCTGATAAATCAACGGTTAAACGAACGGTAGGTTCTTTCTCTGGAGCGTCCATTAGCTTAGACATAAGACTTTGCTTAGAAGGTGTGGCAAGGGGCACAGGCTGTATTTCAGTTGGCTCTTGTGTGGATGGTTCAACTGGCTCAGATGAAACTATCTGTTCCTGTATGAATGGTTTAGTTCCGTAGACAAATTCTGACGCTAGAGTGTCATCTAATGATTTGCGGGATTTTTTAGCATTCATGGCAGTAGCTCCATGACTTCCTTAAACAATCCATCAAACTCACGAGCAGACTCAGCCGCAGGTCTACCACTCAACTCCCAAACGACTGCTCCTTGTCCAAACGTGTCGGCGATCGCTTGTTTTTGGTGAACGACCGTTTTGAGGATAGGCACCTCTGTTTTGCCCAGTAATATCATTGCCTCGTCCAATAGTTTCGTTCCCTTCACCGCTCTGCTCAAAAATACGGCTGCGGCAGGCGGTCCATTCCGAACAGATTGAGCTTGGCGAATTAGCCTCACTGCGTCGGAGGCAGATCGGAGATCAACGCCCGTAGGCTGGCAAGGAACAAGCGCCAAGTCAGTGCGAAATAAGATCGCTCGACTTGCCTCTGATAACCCAGCCGGACCGTCAATTAAAAGATAGTCACACTGGGTTGCAAGACCTGGAATCTCCTCTAATAGTTCGTCGGAAGACTGAATAACTCTTGAGGGGATTTGAGTATCTAGCGACTCTAGCCAGATGGATGACGATCGTTGAGCGTCTGCATCAACGACTAAAATCCTGTGCTTCTTCCGCGTTAGCCAGAAAGCAAAATGAACACAAGTCGTTGATTTTGCACAGCCACCCTTCTGATTCACAAATGCGATGACTGACATGAATTACTGCATTACTGTATTAAGGGTGCATTTACTGTACTGCATTAAGGAACTAATGCCACCTTTTTGCTGCCAAATTGTAAATATCAAGATTAAATGCATTACTTACTTACTGCATCAATGCAGTAAGTAAGTAATGCAAAAGGCATGAAATTGCCCTGTCAAAAAGGCGTTCTCGCAGCTTTTGGACTGTTACACTGCACTACAAAGAGCTAAAACCCTGATTCGCTTGTTCTTTCTGATGGCTGAAACCCTTGTCTTGGCATGGAACTTCTGCGGTATGTGCGATGAATCAATGCTTTGCCAATCAGAAGGGATTTTGTCCGAAACTAATAATCAGCGATGCTTTCAAGCTTCCGTAGCACAGAATTATATGTATCGTGGCTCAATCCTTCGGAGGAAAGTAGCTGATTTCTAGCAGGAAGTGCCGCCACTTGAACGGGACAGAATTAGGGTTGAGCCGCAAACCCTGCTCAAACTTCATCTGAGGTAGGCATTGAGTTAAACTCAGTGCCAGATATTGTCATAGGGTAGCTATTTGTTGAAGTGCCTGCAAAAATTCCTCATTCGGCTCAAACAGAGTTATGGTGAACTGACTATCCAAATCACACAGGTCTTTCAAAGCTTTTCTAATATTGTCACCAAATTTCGCTGGCTGAATAAATCGAGCACCTAGAACAGCCTGCAATCGTTCGGCATCGTTATAGAAGTACTCTTGCAGCAGTGGAATGACACGACGGTACCAAGCGAAATGAAGCTCCGTTACATTTTTGACGTTGATGAAGTAACTGTGTCCAATTTGGTAGTCACGTCCTAGCAGCGCTGTGATGCATTGATTGATGCGGGTCAATAATACTCCTAGGTCGATACCCTCAACAGTACCTAACAATGATGGATCAGGCATCAGCTCAACAAAAGTGAAACGCCGTCTTAAAGCAATATCTAGCAGAGCGATCGAGCGATCCGCCGTATTCATAGTGCCCAGAATATATAAATTTTCTGGAACGCCAAACTCTTCTTGAGAGTAGGGTAATCGAACTGTGATTTCGCTGTCTTCACCGAGTCTTTTGTCGTCCTCAATTAAGGTAATCAGTTCTCCAAAAACCTTGGCAATATTGGCACGATTGATTTCGTCAAGGATGATTAAATAACGATGTTCCGGGTCATTCTGAGCTTGGCGACAAATTCCTTTGAAGACACCATCGACAACTTGGTATTGAATTTGACCATCGACAGTCAGTGGCTTCAAGCCTTCTAAAAACTCCTCGTAAGCGAAGGATTGATGGAAGGTGACAAACCTCAAGTAGTCTGAAATAGCAGGCTTTCGTGCGTCAGGTTGCCGTAAGTCATCCAATGCATCTGCCAAATTGACCTCAATATACCCCTCCCCTTCTTCTGTCAGGCACCATTCACCCTGTTGATTTTTCTCAAACAGGTAAGGTGACTGACGGTTCTTATATTTAACGGTTTCCACATCGGGATGAGTATGAATCTGAAGCATTGCCCAAATCTGGTTGCTGAGTTTTTGAGTTTTGGTTAGGGACAAGTACTCTTGAATCAGCTGATCATTAACTAGCTCAGGAACTTTGAAATACTTTTGCGGGCGCTTTAGGTACATGGCAAGCGCGATCGCGTCATGCCATCTAAGGGGTTGCAGGATTTCGCGTCGTTGTTGCTCTGGAGCTAAGGGCGTACTTAGTTGCTCACCCAAGAAGAAGGACGCAAATTTATTAACGGCATACGTTTTACCAGTGCCAGGAGGCCCGTACAAAATTAAATTTCGTGTTTCTTCTGCAAGGGTGGCGAGCTGAACAATTTCTTCAGGCAACTGAATCCGGTCTGAGTCTTCAGCTTCAGGGAGAGGTTTGGCAGCCCGATCGCCTGGAGGAATTGCTGAGTATAGGAAAGCCATCATTTGCAAGGTATCCATACCCGCAAACTCTGGCTGGCTCTTCAAGAACTCTAGAAGTTGACGGTTCTTGGTATGCAAGCCTCCCGCTGGTTGCTGTCCAAAAGAATTCAGAAAATGAGCTAGATGGTAGGGATTTGAAATAGGCAAGAATTTATCGGGGAAGTACAGGTAGAGGGGTTTGGCTCGTAATCCATTACGGTTGGGTCCAAGTTTACTGCTACCGATCTGCTCCAATTGATCAAACTGGTTTGAGTCGGCCGCCTCAACGAGTGACACGAGACCTGCTCTGAGTCTGGTGAGTGCTTCGGTAGGGTCGCTGCACTGAAACGCTTTGTTCCATTTCCACTGCTGATCTCCTTTACTCCACCAAATCCCCCACTTACTTGAACTACCACCAGCCACGCTACCCAAGCGGTGCGTCTTAAACTCTAACCAGTAGCAAAAGCTGTCGGGCTTGCCGACAGCGTATTCTTCCAATGTCAAGTTGGGTAAATTTTCTATAGGAAATCGCTGTACGAAGGCTTCACGTAGTTGCCGGAGATTAGGTGGCATCTCTTTAGGATTGCTGCCTAACCAGGAGGCTAGTTCGACACGCCAATCTTTAGTTAGGCTATTCATAATCTCCCTCTAATATTTCTCTTAACTCTGCTTTCAATGCCTGTTTAGCATCGGGTTCTGATAAATCTTGTAACAGGTTGACCGTCGTTGCCCAAATTTCTTGGCTCGTTCCTTCAAGATTAAAGCGCACTCTTTGGGGAGCTGATAGCTCTACAGTTTGGGGGTACAGCATAACTACCCGTGGACACGCATATCGGTTGGCATAGGCATACATCTGGTAGAAGTCAGACTCAGCAACGCCTAGCTTGCGCTCCGCTTCATTGAGGTGCTTATATTTAACATCAATTACCACTGGGAATTTTTCGCTGTTTTGAAACACTAGGTCTGGTTTTAGGCGAAATACCTGCTGTCCTTCACGGTTTGCTAAGTATTTCATCACGCGCTGTCCTTGTGGTAGCAATTCACAGTGACTGAGCGATAGGGGCAAAATTTCATTGCGATGGCGCTGAATAAAACCTACAATGAACCGCTCAAATAGCTGATTCATATCAAATACGAACGAAAATGTTGTGACATCGCTGGCAGAGAGTTGCAATCCTAAGCGCTCCAGAAACAACCGGGCTAAGTTGAGCAACGGTTCGTACTGTTTATTGAGCCGGGACAGCTGAATTTGCTTTGCCATATCAGCTGTAACGACAGGCAAAAGCGTTACCTCATCCATCCAATATCTCAGTTCAGCCAGAACTTGACGATTACCGCTGTCACGAGTCAATTGCCCCAATCTCTCGACAACATACCGAAAAATGCGATTGAGAGGGTTGTCTACCGTGAATTCATCATAAGTGACCGTGAATAAGTGCTTTTGTTCAGGTCTCTTCAGTTGAGTAGCAATCTGCCACTTACCCTTAAGCACTGGAAGTACAGCATCGACCGGCTGATAGCTATGATGTGCAGCTTTTTGCCACTCCTGTTTCAGATGAGAAGCAAACAGGTAGATGAGTACTTCAAACCAGTTCTGCGATCTCTGAAGTGCAGCTAAATTCACTTCTCGAATCCCCAAGTATCCTGCATAATCGAGCATAAAGAGCAAATTACGGGCTGCTTCCTGTTGGCTCCGCTCACGATCGTGCGACCGATGCATCTTAGGAAGAATTTGAATCGTTCGTCGCCCTAGACGCAAGACCCCGACGTATTGCCTTGCTTGAAATTGAAGCTGCCCCTTCCTGACTACTGGTTTAAGCATTTCAATGCCAGTAGTTCTAGCTAACTGCTCAAGGCATTTCAACTCATAGCCATCTGAAATAGTCATTGATTCGTACTCAAAGAGAGTAACGAGTTCGGTTAGGGCGGTTCCTCGCCAAAGCATAGAGAGTCCCAGGATACGACTATGTGGTTAACTAATTCGCCGTCTTCGCTATTTTCCAAAAAGCACCTGGGTTTTCTATTCCAGCATAGGTACACAGGATCACGGACAGAGATAGTGCAGATGTAGAATAAATTCTGCTCCTTTTCCAGTGCTTCTTTACGAGCTTGGAGAACCGTCTTTTGAAATGTGAGCGGCGAGGTCATCTTACTTCTGTATGTAACAGACAGTTCACAATTGGCTAACTTACCTGTTCAGCTTCATGTTCTTGAAGTGTATCAATGATTTTCTGAGCGGTTGAAGTTGCCAGACTGTCATTTTCGCGCATTGATGCCCCCGTCGCGTTTGGACTAAAACCGTCGCGAAGGAACTCAAATAAAAGAATTCATAAGTTTGGCTTAAGTCGATCTTTGCCCATACTACAAGATGGGCCTAGATTTGGACTGTTACATCCTACTACAAAGAGCTGAAATCCTGATTCGCTCATCATCTGTGATAGCTGAAACCCTTGTGCTTGCGTGGAACTTCTGCTGCCGGTGCAGAGAAGCGAGCTTAATCGAGAGATTGGAGAACTTATTGATCAAGCGGTTCCTTGCTCAAACACAACTGAGCAGGCAAATACCGCAAGTCAGTCTTAATGTAGCTTTCAGCCTTGGCGATGTTTTTAGTCCAAAAGCTATGGGAATGCCGAATTGGCAAGTGGCTTTCTCACTTGAAAGCCGCCTGCTCTAGCTTTGCCGCTTTGACGACGTTAATATGTCCCTGCGACAAATAAAAAGTCACTGTACACTTCTACGCCTATTTCAACGATAGACTAACTGTCCATCCTTTCTGCTGGATCTCAGCGAATGAGTAATTCAGCGTCCCCCGATGCCCTACCTCAATGGCATAGAAGTCAGTTTTCGGGACGTTATCCACTTGGAAGGCGAACTCACAGACCACATTGGCATACTTTTCATCAGCAGGATGGACACCGTCACTCACTTTGGCAGTGGCAATGATCTTGCCTTGACCATCACGTACCGTCACTGGCATGCCACCCTCGACATCGCTATAGCCACCAGACCCATAACAATTACTAGTTGTACCGCCCAGATCAGAGTCCACTAGTCTAAATGTGCCCTTGATGGTGTGAGCGCTTGGTTCATCGGGCGCTGTAGAAGCTACCGGTACAGGACTGCTTGCTGAATCAGACGGAGGCGTTCGAGTAGCATGGGTCAAAGCACCGAAGCCCAGCCAGCAAGCACTAGTCAGCACAGCCGTCCCTAGCACAAGTCCTAACCGCTCCAGATTGCGAGTCGTGAGTTTTACGGTCACAGTCCCTAAGGCGTCAACCTCCGTCTTGGAGATGGGCACTGGTTTGTAGTGTTGCGGCACTCGTTGAATGGCAGCAGGGTTAACCTCTACAGCAACCTGACTTGCAGAGACAATTGAATCTGAAGAGGGCAGACTAAAGGATTCCTGCCAGACCACTGTAGACTGCCCTACCACTCGACCACGCACAATGACACGAGAAACGCTTTGAGGTCGAAGCTTACCAAGACCATTTCTGATGAAGCTAACCGTGTTTTGCTGCTCTGGAGGCGCTTGTGCTTCCACCTGAAGCACGAGGCAACCATTGTTGAACGTCGCTTTAACGCTCATACCACGCGGTTCAAGTGACCCATTGATTAAGTCAGCGATCGCTTGGGGCTTCCCGTCCTTTGCCAACTGTACAGTCTGTGACTGACTCATAACACCACTCCTACTGTGTATCCTACTGCTGCCTCACTTCTTACTGTGAATGCAGTCAAAACCATCAATGGTAAATACAGCGGCTGGCTTAGAGTGCCCTCCTCCCCTTAACAGATCAATATAGAAAGAAAAAGTTAGCCTTGCCAAGTAATTCCGTGGTTTGGAGCCGGGTTGTTCATTGCTGTTACTTCCTGGGATTCTTTACATAACCTCTCGAAAAGGTGTATCCTATATTGAGACGACTGAGTCTTATTATGATTCTTGGAAAACTGATTGCTATTCAAATGTCTTGATGTCAAGGTTGCTGGCGATTTGTTGCATCCTCTGTTGATTTGCATAACGTCAATTTGCATTGCGCTGTATTGCACTGCATGATAGAGATATCAAATCTCTTTCCTGGTTGGGCATACCCATGAGCAAGGAAAATATTACCTTTCGTCTAGATAGCGAGAAGCGAGCAGCATTGGATGAAATTGCGGCGGGGGTCGATCGTGATCGCAGCTATTTGATCAACGAAGCCATCACGCTCTACCTAGAGATGCACCAATGGCAAATTGAGGAAATTCATCGGGGCATCGCTGAGGCAGATGCAGGCGACTTTGCAACAGAGGAAGAGGTCAGTGCCGTATTTGCAAGGCTGACCCATGGCAAAGCCCGTTAAATGGCTGCGTAAAGCGCTGAAGAATCTGGAGCAGACCTATGACTATATTGCTGAAACCAATGTAGATGCCGCGATCGCGATAGTTCTCAGAATTCAAGCAGCGACGGATCAATTGTCTGAGTTTCCTATGATGGGCAGAACCGGACGGGTCGACGGTACGCGAGAACTGGTCATTGCCAATACTCCCTACATCGTTATTTATCGGGTTAATGGAAGCGCGGTAGAGGTCTTAAGAGTGCTGCATGCGTCCCGGAAGTATCCAGATTAAGGGATTTATGCTCAAAGATAAGAACGTCAACTCCGCTTGCAGGCAGAAGCCCACCATGCACTTGCTCGTTCTTGTGGGGGCAAACGGGGAATTCGGACAAAATCGTACGCTAAGCCTAAAAGTCTTTTCCTGTATGACTTACAGGATTTTATAATTTACTTGTCCGGTGTCCTAATCAGGCTAATATTGCCATCCCGCCCAAAACGTAAAGTTAGCCACACAGGCTATCGAAAG
>NZ_LXYR01000099.1 GCF_001650195.1 Phormidesmis priestleyi BC1401
AGCAAGTACCTGAATAACATCATCGAGCAGGATCACCGCAACATCAAGCGATTGACAAAGCCAATGATGGGATTCGGCTCATTCAACACAGCGAGACGAACCTTGAGTGGCATCGAAGCGATGAGTATGATTCGCAAAGGACAAGTGAAGGGAGTCAGCAAAGGGGACAGTGTATCTCAAGCGAAGTTTATCGAAGAACTGTTCGGAATTAGCGCTTAACGGAATGCGAACGAGATACTTCGTTTGTCACTAAAAAGTATTTGCGACACAACCCGATTTGCTGCTGTTCCATGAATACTTTCATGGCGATACGGGATTTGGGTTAGGAGCCAGTCAGCAAACGGGGTGGACAGCTCTGGTTGCCAAACTGATTCAGGAATTGAATGATTCATAATTCTATTCCCAGTTGGAACAAACGCTGTTGTTTTGATGAATTTCACCTTAAGGAAATTTGACATGGCAAAGATATCATCCCCTTCTCAATCCAGCCCCTCCGGGGCGAAACACCATATTTCAGGGTTTGTGATCGTGGTCTGTGCGATCGCAGCCATCGGTGGTTTGTTGTTTGGCTACGATACGGGCGTTATTTCTGGGGCCATTCTGTTTATCAAACAACAGTTTGTCCTGGATTCCACTATGCAGGAATTCACCGTCAGTGCTGTGCTGATTGGTGCTGTGCCCGGGGCTGCCCTGGGGGGGATTTTGGGCGATCGCTTTGGTCGGCGCAACATGATTATGCTGGCTGCGATTATCTTCGGTGTGGGTGCCCTGGTGACCGCCTTGACTCCCAACCTGGATCTTTTGATCTTTGGGCGGATTATCGTCGGGGTTGGCATTGGGATTGCTTCGTTTATTTCCCCCATGTATATCTCGGAAGTAGCACCCAAAAGTATTCGTGGCACTCTCGTGTTTCTGAACCAGTTGGCTCTCACAATTGGGATTCTGTTGGCTTACTTGGTGGATTACCTCTTCATCAAGGTTCCTGACGGCTGGCGCTGGATGCTAGGGCTGGCGATTGTTCCTGCTCTAGCTCTGGGAATAGGAATGCTGAAAATGCCGAACAGTCCTCGCTGGCTGGTGATGAAGAACCGGGGTGGACAGGCCCGCACTGACCTGAGCAAAATTCGAGGCACCCAAAACGTTGATGCAGAGCTTCAAGACATTCACCAGAGTCTGGCAACAGGAGGGTCTTCTAGCTGGGCAGACTTGCTCAAGCCTGCGCTGCGACTCCCTCTAGTGATTGGGATCGGCTTAGCCATCTTCCAGCAAGCGACGGGCATTAATACGGTGATCTACTACGCCCCGACGATTCTGAAATTCTCTGGCATCGATTCCAACGCGATCTCGATTCTGGGAACTACGGGGATCGGTGTCATCAACGTCATCTTTACGATCATAGGAGCCTGGTTGGTGGATCGGGCTGGCCGTCGTCCTCTGTTATTGACCAGTCTAAGCGGCATGGCGATCGCTCTGGGTCTGCTGGCGATCGCCTTCCAACTACCCCAGTTAACCTCTTCTCTGGGCCTTGCCGTGGTGTTGATCCTGATGCTGTATGTGGCATCCTTTGCGATCGGATTGGGACCAGTGTTCTGGTTATTAATTTCCGAAATTTATCCCCTGCATATCCGTTCCAAGGCGATGAGTGTAGCAACCGTTGCCAACTGGGGGGCGAACCTGATTGTCGCCGTGACCTTCCTCTCGATTGTGAAGTCTCTAGGTCGTCCCGGCGCGTTCTGGCTTTATGCGGCATTGACGGTAGCTTCGGTGCTGTTTACCTATTTCCTGGTGCCTGAAACCAAAGGTCGCACGCTGGAACAGGTTCAGGAGGAGCTAAAAAACCATCATCTGCATTAAATTCTGCGGTTATCAAATTCAATTGTCTAAATCATTGAGGTCATTGAAATGAAAACAATCAACTCTCATCCATTATCTAGCGATCAAATTCAAGCGGGATCGATCGCGAGTGCGTCCCAAAGCCCAGGAGACTCGTTCTTAGCTGTGGACAACTCCGTCCCCCATTACGCGACTAGCCCCTTCCTTCTTTTAGTCATCATTCTTGGTCTTGGCGGTGTGTTAGCTTCAACTCTTTTTAGCGCTATTAAGGTAGTGAATGAGTGGGAAAGATTAGTGGTCTTGCGGTTAGGAAAATTCCTCGCTCTCAAGGGACCAGGACTCGTTTTCATTATTCCGATGATCGACACGATACCTTACCGGATTGACACTCGTGTGATTACCACTTCTTTCCAGGCGGAGAAGACTCTGACGAAGGATACAGTGCCAGTTGATGTAGATGCCGTCCTGTTTTGGAAGGTTGTCGATCCGAAGAAAGCAGCCCTAGATGTTGCGGACTATACAAGCGCGATTAGCTGGGCATCCCAAACGGCTCTGCGGGATGTCATCGGCAAGACCATGCTATCGGACATGTTGGAAGGCAGGGAGAAAATCAGTAAGGATTTGCAGAGAATCATTGACGATCGCACCGAGTCATGGGGCATCAACGTGATTTCGGTGGAAGTGAAGGATGTCCTGATTCCTGCTGCCTTAGAAGATGCGATGTCAATGCAGGCACAGGCGGAACGAGAACGGCAGGCGCGGGTGATTCTCGGTGATTCTGAGCGACAGGTGGCAGAAAAGTTTGGGGAAGCTGCCAAGACCTATATCAACAATCCGGTCGCACTGCATTTGCGGGCAATGAATATGCTCTATGAAGGATTGAAGAGCAATGCCACGATCGTCATGGTACCCAGTACGGCGTTAGACACGATGCAACTCGGCGGTCTGGCTGGGATGACTGCCATGACGATGGGGTTGGGACAGGAGCATATGCACAAAGAACCGGAAAGCGCGATCGACCATCAAATCGACAATAAACAGACAGTCAATGGCGGCGTAGGGCTGTAGAGCCTTGATGGTGCGTTGCGTTCAGCCACTGGCGAGTGTCTTTGAGGGGAAGGTGTAAGGCAACGAGGGCGAATGGAGCGTGCAAAAGAGCTTTTCTGATTCATTGCCATCAGATTCAGAGGATGGCTTAAAAGCGATACGTTGCGATCGAAGCTGCCCCTAGCCCCAAAACTTGGGGGATTGAGGGGGCGAATGGAGCGTCTTTGGCACTTCTCAGATATCCTCTCAGGGAAAAAGCGATGATTGAAGACAAAAATAATCCCAAGTACAACATCATCGAAATCTTACAAGTCCCAGCGCCACAACCACTCAACCTGATTGCCCACGGGTGGGAGAAGGTGGCATACCTGGGGGCGTTTTTAGTCCTTACCCTGATCATTCTGATTACCGGCTATCTCAGCAAGCGGATTGAACACACTCTTGTGCTTGCGTTTATGCTGAGCCTCATTCTGATTGCGCTTTTAACCTAGGAATCCGGTTTGCTTTCTGAAGGAATTTTGAGGCAGAAGTGCTACCAGATAAGCCTTTCAGTCTCGGTATGCTTTCAAATTTCAAATCGGAACGCTATCGCTTTTGAGAGATTGGCAGATTTAATCCTGGGTTGATCGGTTGATCTTTTAATCCTGGGTTGATCGGTTGATCTAAAAATGATCGTCCAGTGGGAGATCTATCCCATCTATTGCAATTGGCTACCGATCGACCTATGGCAACGATGATGAAAGAGCCTCAGCGCGAACTGCACAACTATATCGCGGCGATCGCCGCCCGCGCGGACGTGCGGGTGGGTTCTCCATTGCCGTTTGGCACTCAGGAAACGGGAGGAGGGGTAAATTTCGCGCTTTTCAGCCGAGATGCCAGCCGCGTTCGACTCGAATTGTTTGACCATCCTGAAGATGCCGTGCCTGCCCGGTCAATCGACCTGGATGCCGCGTGCCATCGTACTGGCGATGTCTGGCACGTTTGGGTGAAGAGCATCAGTTCCGGTCAATGCTATGCCTACCGCGTGGATGGTCCTTACGCACCCAGTGAAGGGCAGCGGTTCAATTTCCATCGATTGCTCCTCGATCCCTGTGCGATCGCAATTTCGCAACTGCCTCCGTGGGATTTTGCCGCAGCATGTGGCTATGACCCCTTGGCACCAGAGCAGGACTTAGCATTCTCAACTGTGGACAATGCTGGGTCGATGCCCAAAGGTATCTTCCTCAACGAGTCCTTCGAGTGGCATGGTGACCAACCACCCCGACATCCGTGGTCGAAAACCATTATTTATGAGGTGCATGTGCGGGGCTTTACCATGCATCCCACGTCGGGCGTGGAGCATCCGGGCACCTACCGGGGGCTGATGGCAAAGATTCCCTATCTTAAAACCCTGGGCGTGACTGCTGTGGAATTGATGCCTGTCCAGGAGTTCAATGACGCGTCTATCCCGCGCCGCAATCCCCAAACAAACCAACCGCTCCGGAATTACTGGGGCTATGATCCGGTGGTTTTCTTTGCCCCCAAAGCGTCCTATAGCAGTGCAGGTGGCTTGGGGCAGCAGAAGCTGGAGTTTAAGGAAATGGTGCGGGCGTTCCACCAGGCAGATATCGAAGTGATTCTGGATGTCGTATTCAATCACACGGCAGAGGGTAACGAACTGGGTCCAACGCTCTGTTTTCGCGGCATGGCTAACGCGATCGCCTACACCCTGGAAAGCGACAAACGCCACTACAAGAACTATACGGGCACGGGCAACACCGTTAACGCTAACCATCCGGTCGTGCGGGATCATATCCTGGCGGCGTTACGTCATTGGATGGTCGAGATGCATGTGGATGGTTTCCGGTTTGACCTGGCATCGGTGCTCGGTCGGGACGAAGCTGGCAACTTGCTCGCCAATGCACCGCTATTGGAACGGATTGCCGAAGATCCCATCTTAAGAGACGTGAAGATCATTGCGGAGGCGTGGGATGCCGCTGGTGCGTATGAGGTGGGTAGCTTTTCAGAGCGGCGCTGGTCGGAATGGAACGGTCGCTACCGAGACGATGTGCGGCGGTTCTGGCGGGGCGATGAGGGGATGCTGGGTTTGTTTGCTAGCCGCCTCTGTGGTAGTGCCGACATCTATACCCGATCGGGCAAAGGGCCCGATAGCAGCATCAATTTCGTCACCTGCCACGATGGCTTTACGCTCAACGATCTGGTGAGCTATCGCACCAAACATAATGAAGCGAACGGCGAGCATAACCAGGACGGGACCAACGCCAACTTCAGCGATCACTACGGCGTGGAAGGCGAGACGACGGATGCGGCGATTACGTCCATCCGAAAACGCCAGATCAAGAATTTCCTGCTGACCCTGCTGGTCTCGCGTGGTGTGCCGATGTTGCTCGGTGGGGACGAATTGCGGCGCACGCAGGGCGGCAACAATAACGCCTACTGCCAGGACAACGCCACGAGTTGGCATGACTGGAGTGGCTTGGCACAACACCAGGAGATTTTTCGCTTTACCCGTGGACTGATCGCTTTTCGCAGTGCCCATCCGATTCTCAGTCAGGAGCAATTCTATACCGATGCCGAGATCCAGTGGTTTGCGCCCCAAGGCGGCTTGCCCCACTGGTTCGACCCGCAGGCAAAGCAGGTTGCCTGTCTCATCCCTGAAGCGGCACAGCACGCACTTTGCCTGTTGTTCAATGCTGGCACCGATGCTGTGGCTTTCAGGTTGCCCCCAGCACCACCTGGGACTCGGTGGCATCTAGCCGTCGATACCGCTGGCAAAGCGCCCCACGATCTGTTTGCTGTGGGGAAGGAACCGCTTTGGGACGATCCACAAACCTATCCCCTCAGCCCCCGATCGAGTGTCATCCTGCTGGCTCGATGCCTACCTGAGCAACCATCGCCGATCGCCGTAACGGAGTCCTAATGAAACCAGAAAAACCCCAGATCCTGACAATCAATGGCGGCTCATCGAGCATCAAATTCGCGCTGTTCGAGTCTGGCGACTCTCTCCAACGGCTGCTAGAGGGTGGGATTGAGCGCATTGGGTTACCAGATGCGACCTTGCAGGTCAAAGGGTTAAATCCGGCAGATAACCTTTCGCGGTCGATCGCGGCAGCGGATCACACAGTGGCAGTCGGCACTCTCATGGATTGGCTGGAGGGACATTGTGGGCGTGAGACCTTGACGGCGGTGGGGCATCGCATCGTGCATGGAGGACCGACGTATAGCCAGCCCCAGCGCATCACTCCGGCAATGCTTGAGGCATTGCGCCGGATCAGCCCCTTCGACCCTGAACATCTGCCGGAAGAAATCCGGTTGACCGAGGCGTTTCATCACCGTTTTCCAGACCTGCCCCAAGTTGCCTGTTTCGACACGGCGTTTCACCATGACCTGCCGCGCGTCGCCCAGCTGTTACCCATCCCACGCCGTTACGAAGCACAGGGCGTGCGACGGTACGGGTTTCACGGGTTGTCCTATGCGTTCCTGATGGAAGCACTGTCCCGCCTGGACGGAACAGCAGCACACGGTCGGGTGATCCTCGCTCACCTGGGGAATGGCGCGAGTCTGGCGGCGGTGCATGACGGCAAACCCGTGGACACCAGCATGAGTTTTACCCCAACCGCTGGAGTGCCGATGAGTACCCGTTCCGGCGATCTCGATCCGGGGCTGGTAGGGTATTTGGCGCGCACCGAACACATGAGCGCGAAGCAATTCAATGCGATGGTTCATTTTCAGTCTGGGTTGCTCGGGATATCCGAAACCAGTGCCGATATGCGTGACTTGCTCGATCGTGAACTGCAAGATGTGCGGGCGGCTGAAGCGATCGCGCTGTTTTGCTACCAGGTGAAGAAATGGATCGGTGCGTTTGCAGCGGCATTGGGTGGCGTGGACACCTTGGTGTTCGCGGGTGGCATCGGGGAGCATGCACCCACCGTCCGCAGCCGGATTTGCGATGGCTTAGGCTTCCTGGGCATCGAACTCAACGAAGGGCGCAATGTGGTGAATGCGGACGTGATTTCGATGGCGACCAGCCGGGTGCCTGTCCGCGTGATTCCCACGGATGAAGCATTGATGATCGCCAAGTCTGTGTGTCGTGTTCTCAATCTGGGCTGAAAAAGCAGCTTGAAACTCTGTGATCTTGCAACCCTGTGATCTTGAAACTCTGTGACAAAAATTCATTCCCCGTCACCATTCCATCAAATAAATGCTAAAGGAATACCCATCATGAAACCCGTTGCCGATCGACCCAAAACGCCCGATTCAAAGCCCAATCCAAAGCCCGATCCGAAGGACGATCTGAAAACCCTGCCGATGGATCAACTAGAGGCAAAACTAGAGTCTTCACCAGAGGGTCTCAGTCAAGACGAGGCGAGCAAACGGCTGACCCAGTATGGACCCAACGAGATTAAAGAAAAGAAAACCAACCCATACCTGAAATTCCTCAGCTATTTTTGGGGACCGATTCCTTGGATGATCGAGGTGGCAGTGATTCTGTCCGGTGTGGTGAGACACTGGCCGGATTTTTTCATCATTCTGCTGTTACTGGTTTCCAATGCCGTCGTCGGCTTCTGGGAAGAACACGAGGCGGGGAATGCGATCGCCGCCCTGAAGGCCAAGCTGTCCGTTAAGGCGCGGGTGAAACGGGATGGCAAGTGGGTCACGCCACCGTCGCGTGAATTGGTGCCGGGGGATGTCATCCGCTTGCGTATGGGCGACATTGTGCCAGCGGATGCGCGTCTCCTAGAGGGTGACTCTGTGGAGGTGGATCAGTCGGCGCTAACAGGTGAATCGTTGCCCGCTACACGCAAATCTGGCGAAGCGGTCTTTTCTGGCTCGATCGTGCGTCAGGGTGAAATGGGGGCGATCGTCTATGCCACGGGTGAGCAGACCTACTTCGGCAAGACGGCGCAACTGGTGCAAACGGCACACACCACGAGCCACTTTCAAAAGGCGGTTTTGAAGATCGGCAACTACCTGATTTTCCTGGCGCTGGCGCTGGTGGCGTTGATTGTGACCGTCGCGATTTCCCGAGGCGATCCGCTCCTCACTACCTTGCAGTTCGCGCTGGTGCTGACCGTGGCGGCGATTCCGGTGGCGATGCCGACCGTGCTATCGGTGACGATGGCAGTGGGGGCGCGCCTCCTCGCCAAGAAACAGGCGATCGTGAGCAAGCTGGTGGCGATCGAGGAATTGGCAGGCGTGGATATGCTGTGTGCGGACAAGACGGGCACGCTGACCCAAAACAAACTGACGCTGGGTGATCCGTTTTGCGCGAACAATATTTCCGCCGAGCAAGTGATTCTCAATGGGGCGCTGGCATCACGCAGTGACAACAACGACACCATTGATTTAGCCGTTTTGGATGGACTAAAAGACAAGGATGCGTTAAACGCCTATGAGGTTGTTCACTTCACGCCGTTCGACCCGGTGCATAAACGCACGGAAGCGACTGTGAAGGGCACGGACGGCAAAGCATTCAAAGTGACGAAGGGTGCGCCGCAGGTGATTCTAGCCTTGACCGACCAGGCTAAGCAAGGAAAAGCCACTGACAAAAAGGCAGTCGAAAAGGCAGTCAACGACTTCGCGGCGCGCGGCTTTCGGTCATTAGGCGTGGCGAGATCGGAGGGTGACGATCCCTGGCAGTTTGTGGGGGTACTGCCCTTGTTTGATCCGCCCCGAGACGATGCCAAGACCACGATCGCGACCGCACGCAAGATGGGCGTTCAGATCAAGATGGTCACGGGGGATGCCCTCGCGATCGCGCAGGAAACCGCTAAGAAATTGGGTCTGGGCACGAACATTCTCGATGCCAGCAGCCTGGGTGATACGAAGCAGCAGGCGACGGCTGAGGCTACGGAGTCGATCGAGAAAGCGGACGGTTTCGCCCAGGTGTTCCCTGAACACAAGTTCCACATTATCGATGTCCTGCAAAAGCACGGACACATCGTTGGGATGACGGGCGATGGTGTGAATGATGGGTTGTGTCGCAAATACTTTTTAGTGACAAACGAAGTATCTCGTTCGCATTCCGTTAAGCGCTAATTCCGAACAGTTCTTCGATAAACTTCGCTTGAGATACACTGTCCCCTTTGCTGACTCCCTTCACTTGTCCTTTGCGAATCATACTCATCGCTTCGATGCCACTCAAGGTTCGTCTCGCTGTGTTGAATGAGCCGAATCCCATCATTGGCTTTGTCAATCGCTTGATGTTGCGGTGATCCTGCTCGATGATGTTATTCAGGTACTTGCT
>NZ_LXYR01000100.1 GCF_001650195.1 Phormidesmis priestleyi BC1401
AGAATTGCATCGGCTAAAACGCAGGGAGCGCTCGATTTCGCCCTTCTTGCATAGGAGTGGAGAAATTTTGCCAGTTCAACCCACTCTGATATTTAGACTGATATCTAGAGTAGTCACCTGTTCTACTGGTGCCTGTAAGTGGGACAGGTGATGGTGAGGACGCTTAGTTTTACGCAAATGCCCGTGTCTAGAACCTAAGTACAGGACAAAAAAGCAAAATGGGAGGACAAACTCTGCTAAAACGCCGGTGCAGCAAAAGTTTCAGCGGTTTTAACTAAAAGCTTTGATGGGAGAGCTTTTCAGGCTTTTTGTCCTGTACTTAGGTCTAGAACACTACCTCTTCCAGAGTGGTTTGATTCTGACACTTTTGACAAAGCGCTTTCTCTTCGCAATATAAATGAGATGTGAAAGTCATACGAAATAGGTAACCTCATAAAGCTGTATTGCTTAAACCAGACAGCAGAGGTCCCCGAAACTGTGCTTTACGAAACTGAGGTTGAACCGACATGGAATTCGAAGCTTTATTCTTAGGGATTGAGCCGTTAACTGCTTTAGCCGTGGGGCTGGGCGCTGTAGTTTTAGTACCTGTAGTGGATGCAGTTGGGAAAGCAGTGGGACAGCCTAATTTAAGTGAACCCCTAGCTGAGACTGCCAGAGAAAATACTAAAAAGGTGCTCGTTTGGGGTATTGAGACCTTTGAGAACGCTCAGGTGGCTTTTGCAGAAGCAGAAGAATCTTTTCGTGATTTGGTCGCTGATGCCAAGGCTGAGTCTGCTGCCAAAAGGAATACCTCGGAGCCTATCGCACCCCACGATGTCGAGATTATCTCTGAGTAACCAAATAATATAAGTCTTGCTTGTCGCCTCACTATCTAGATGTAGCCGACAAATTAAATTGAGGGGATGATCAGGCTAGAGACTAATTGCGATCGGAGGAAACTAAAGTCCACTACTGGCGGTACTCAGCGCCTAAAACGACTGGATGCTGATTGCTCCTGATGGCGCACTAAAAGGTTAACGCAACTGGTTTCTTGCTTTTCACTGCCCAATGCTAGCTGACCTTAATTAGTAGAAGTGATAGTACCGCTTCAAGCTGATGTTTCCTTTTTCTTGTGTCTGTCCGACGTTTCAGCATGACGAGGGCGACTTTGAATCAAACTATCTGTATCTACAAGAACAGGAGCCGTGGAGTTAGTGAACGGTCAAGAAGCAAAGCCGAGATTGGCAACAGCACCCGTTGACGAATTTGTGCGCGATCCTCAGGCTATGCGCCATCAAGTCATTTATCGTGGTCAAAGACATCTACGGGTGCGCCTGCCGCATCTACCGACGGAGGTTAGCGATACCGATCGATTGCAGCAGTCGATCGCCGTTTTGCCGGGCGTGACCGCTGTGCGCCTAAATCGAGTCGCCCGATCGCTGAGCGTGGAATATGACGATAGTTTGATCGCCAGCACTGGGCTAGAAGTAGCGGTGCTTCACTGCTGCGACACTGCGCTTGGCGCAGATCTACGGCCGCAAACCGAGACGATCGTTCTGACGCAGACCCGTCAAACAGTTGGGCATCAAGTCATTCATCAAACGCCTTGGCGGATTCGATTACGCATCCCGCGCGTGGCGGAGGATGCTGACTATGCGAACCGATTAGTCGCTTTGGCGAACGGCATCAGCGGCGTACTTGAAGTGCGATTGAATCGACTGACTCAGTCGATCTCCGTTGAGTTTGCTCCCCTGCCGCTCAAGCAAGTCGCGATCGCGCGTCATCGCTTGTTTGAAGTGCTGGAGGAGGCATTACGAACCGATGCGGGTGCCATTATAACCACCGAGAGTCAGACCGCGACGACCAATCACGAGCTTGACTATTGGCAACGATTAGGACTGCCAGCGCTAGGCTTCTTTATGGGATTAGGTACCTTAGCTGGAGTGCCCATTCCGGGTATTTTGACAGCGGGTGTGATGCTGGCAGCGACCATTCCGGTGTTTCAACGGGCGTGGGATGGCATTCGCCAAGAACAACAGCTAAACATTGATTTTCTAGACGGTCTGGCGATCGGTTTACATACTTCTCAAGGCAGCAATTTTCCAGCCGCATTGATGCTGGGGCTGATCGAGGGGGGTGAAGTGATTCGAGACATGACGGCGCGGAGCAGTGAGCGTGCCTCTCTGGATTTATTAGATTGCTTGAATGGGGAAGTTTTGGTCGAACGCAATGGTCAGGAGTTACGGATTCTAGCTAAGACGATCGAGGTTGGCGATCTGGTGTTTCTCTACCCGGGCGACCAGATTCCGGTAGATGGCTGCATTGTCCGGGGTACGGCTTTAGTTGACCAGTGCAAGCTCACGGGTGAATCGGTGCCCGTGACGCGATTGCAGGGAGAAGAGGTGTTTGCGTCCACATTGCTAGTGGATGGGCATGTCTGCATCCTGGCAGAGCGTCTGGGCAGCAACACGCGGGCAGGTGTGATTTTAACGCTTGTCGAAGCGGCTCCAGTGCATGATACCCGCGTAGAAAACTATGCGGCGATGTTCGCAAATCAACTGGTGATACCCACCTTAATTACTGCTGGTTTGGTCGGAACTTTGAGCGGCGATCTCAGCCGCGCGATCGCCCTGCTCACCCTGGACTTAGGCACAGGCATTCGGATTTCTGTCCCCACTACTATTCTGTCTGCCCTGACTTATGCCGCTCGCAATGGGGTTTTTATTCGCAGTGGTCGAGCGATCGAGGGTCTGGCTAAAATCGACACTGTCGTGTTCGATAAGACCGGAACCCTAACTCAGGGTCATGCGGGGGTGACGGCAATTCGTGCGCTCAACGCCCAGCTATCGGAGTCTGAAATCTTATCTCTGGCGGCAACGGCGGAAAAAGGTTTAACCCATCCGATCGCGGAGGCGATCGTGCGTCATGCCCGTGACACTGGTGCGCCCCTCTACGACTGCCAAACCTGGGAGTATCGGGTGGGCTTAGGCGTAGTTGCAACGGTTAATGGGATGCGCCTGCTAGTAGGAAGCCATCGCTTAATGCTTCAGGAAGAAATCAGCCTGGAGACTCTCTGGGAGCGGCACCCCGACCTTCAGTCTGGCAGCCATGCCCCTGTTTATATCGCGGGGAATGGCGAACTGTTAGGTGTCATTCTCTACAATGATCCACCCCGTCCAGAGAGCCAGACCATCATCAAGGAACTCCGCGACTTGGGGATTAATAGCTATATGCTGAGCGGTGACGTAACGCGCGTTGCAAACGCGGTAGCGCAAGAGTTGGGCATTGCTCCTGACTGTATTTATGCAGAGGCGTTTCCAGAGCGTAAGGTAGAAGTCGTTCAGGCGCTGCATGACAGTGGCAAGACAGTTGCTTTCTGTGGCGATGGCATCAATGATTCTGCTGCGCTTGCCTATGCTGATGTGTCTATCTCCTTCGCGGGGGCAACCGACATCGCGCGGGAGACTGCGGATGTGGTGCTAATGGAGAATGATCTGCACGGATTGATCAATGCAATTCGGATTGCTCGTCAGGCAATGGACATTATCTGGCAGAACACTGCACTGGTAGCGATTCCGAACTTGAGCGCGGTCGGAGCGGGAGTGTTATTTGCACTTGACCCGGTGCTGGCGATCATAATCAACAATGGCTCCGCAATTTTGGCAGAACTGAACGGTCTGCGTCCCTTGCTCGGACCTGGAGACCTTCCATCGCTGCAACACTCTCTTAATCCGACTGCCCTGCTGCAAGAAATTACCCGCTGGCAAGAGAACCCCGTTGCGCCTACTAACCCGGAGCCAGAAACGCTAATCAGCCAGGATGGAGGCTTAAACAACGGTCACTCACTGGAACCAACATTACCTGAGATGGAAGCGGTTTTGTCAGACCATTGTCTCAGCCAAAAAGACCTGGCCAAACGGCTGGGTGTGACGACACGGACGCTTTCTCGGCGACGATCGAGTCCGACCTTTGATCGCTGGAGCCAGACGAAAGACCCGGAAGGACTGTCTTGGAAGTTTCAAGCATCCTCTCGACTGTTTTATATCCGTCCTCACGCGGCTGAAGCTGAGAAGCGACTATCATTAACCCGATAGATCTTTGCTCCCGTGTATCTTCTCAGTCAATCTTGCTCATTCAATTAACCACGGAGAATCGAGTCATGGACAACGTACTTAAAGGCATTCAGAAGGCAACCTTGATGGCGATCGGAGCCGTCACCTTAGTGATGGGCATTGTAGGAGTACTGCTACCTTTAATTCCCGGCACCCCGTTTCTGATTGTATCGGCGGTCTGTTTTAGCTGGGCAGCCACCCTTTAGGTACAATCATGCAACCTCCAACCCCTGCTACAACAGGTGAAATTGTTCATCGCCTACCGGGTCGCTTGCGTGTTCGCATCCCTCAGCTACGCTATGACTCAACTGAGGCGACCAAGCTGAAGCAGTCGCTCTCTGCGCTTACAGGCGTGACGGAGGTACGGGTTAATTCTGCTGCCAGTTCCATTGTGATTACCTATCAGGTAGATCGGCTGACGGAGCCGGCACTTTTAACCCATTTAGGGCTGACTACACCGCCTGAGGTGCCCTCCCGGTTCGATGCTACTCAATCTAACCAGACAACGCGATCTGATTCTAAGCAGGAACACAAGGAACACCTGAAAGAAGAAATTGGCGAGGTGATCGGCGCAGACTTTGGCGAAGCTGTCGGAGAAGTGGTGGGTGAAGGCATCGGTGCTTTGCTCGGAGTCAGCGGGGCGTGGGTCGGTGGCGGCATTGGTGGAGCTATTGGCGAAGCGGTAGGCGAGAAACTAGGGGATGCCGCTGCTCGCGAACCTGATGCCCACGAAGCTGAGTCCAGGGAGCTATCACTTGCAGATGAGGGCAAAGAAATTGAAGAGATGACTGCCAAAATTGTTGGCACCAGCACAGGTGAGATGATTGGCGAAGTGGTAGGCGAAGCTGTGGGGGGTCTGTTGATGGGACCCGCTGGTATGGCAATCGGGGCGGAACTGGGCGCAGTGCTGGGTGAGGAACTGGGCGAAGCAATTGCAAAAGATGTGGAGCGTCAACTTGAAGAAACAGTGGCTTCCGAACCCCCATCATCCAGCAGGAAACCCACCAGGAGGAAGAAATGACCAGTCAGGCGCTTGCACTTACAAACCCGGCTTCTTGCCGCCTGCTGCATAGAGTTCCTGGACGTATCCGGATTTATATTTTCAGACTTGCTGCTGATCCAGCCCATGCTGACTTGCTTTTGTTACTGGTCAGGCAGATAGATTTTGTTACAGAAGCGCGAATTAACGCCCCTGCCCGATCACTGGTGGTGCATTATGCAGCCAATTTATCTGGCGAACAGGTATTCGATCGACTGCAAAGGGTCGTTCAATTCGCGGCAACCCTTCCGATCTCTGCACCGCTTGAACCCGCCGTTGGGATGGATAAAAACCTGAGCGGCATTCGTTGGATGCTGTTGGCGACGGGCTGTTTCGCGGGTATGCAGGCGGCTATTCGGTTCCTGTCGGGAACGATTCATCCCTTTCAAATTGCCTTTCTCAGTCACTTAATTGGCATTGCTATCCTGGCTCCCTGGATTGCTCAACCAGCCATTCTGCATACAGAAAAATTTCCCCTTCATCTGCTGCGAGCCGTGATTGATACGGGTGCAACATTGCTCATCTTCACGAGTCTGAGCTTGATTCCTCTCGCTGAAGCTAACGCCATCAGCTTTACAGCGCCTCTGTTTGCGGTTGTAGGCGCGATCGCGTTTCTGGGAGAACGGTTGCAAGCCCACACCTGGGTTTCGTTAGTGCTGGGGGCGATCGGGATACTGATCATTCTTCGCCCCGGTTTAGAGTTGATTAGTCTCGGCGCGTTGCTGATGCTGGCAGGTTCAGCTACGTTGGGAGGTGTGCTGCTGCTGATCAAAGTCTTAGCTCAAACTGACTCTAACCTGACGATCAATGCGTATACCGTGCTGTTGATGACGCCGCTCCTGCTCGTCCCGGCTCTGTTGGTCTGGCAGGTGCCAACCCTGATTGATCTAATTTGGCTAAGCTTCGTTGCTGCTTTGATGGTGAGTGGACATACTGCAATGACTCAAGCGTTCGTTGACGCGGATCTAACTACTGTGCTGCCTGTGGAATTTGTGCAGATTTTGTGGGCATCTGGCTTAGGCTTTCTGTTGTTTGCTGAACAACTAGACCTCTGGGTTTTAGTCGGTGGACTGATCATCTTCAGTGGTACAACAACGACTGCCGCGATGCAGGGGAGTCAATCAGCTTAAGATCACGAACTTTATTCGCCGGAATCTTCGCCAGTCCTAGCATCGTGAGGTGCTGGTCCTACAATTCAACCACCCACCACACACTTACGCGCTCAATTGCTGGGTGCCTCGACCGCATCACGATCGGGGTGAGCGTTACTGGGCAAGCTACCCATCACCATGAATCCTAATCCAATGACTGCAAGACCCAAGCCCAAATACCAGACTGATCGTTTGCGTAACAAGACCGCGACCGCTCCAAGAGAGATTGCAACCTGTAGCGCTGCGACGCTGCGGGCAAAAAGTTCATGACGGTGTAGGTTCTCCGTCGATTCGGCTTGCAGCTTTCGCGCGGTCGATTGAATGGTTGCTTGCTTTTGCTGTAACGTCTGAATTTGACTGGTCAACTCAGCGGGGATGGGACGCTGTAAAGACTTTAAGAGCAGTACATCGGATTCTGCTAGATGGCGTTTAGTCGATTGTGCTTGATAAAAAGCCCAGGCGTCTGAGGCTCTAATTTGCGCCAGAGTTCCTTCATTTGCCAGATAGCCTGCTTGCATCGCTGCGATCGCTGCCAGGGCGGAGAGAATCCCGGTTGAAAGCCCAATCAGACTTAACCATTGGCGATCTTGTTGTGCTTCAGCCTGCTCTGTGCTCAGTTCTTCGCGGACTGCCTCAATTTGTTCGGCTACTTTCTCGTGAAGTTCCTGCGGTTCTGGTCCAATGTCGTCGGTCATAGTCAAAAAAGGTAATTGAGTTGCTATGGAAAGAGGATTGAATTCTTGGATCGGAGGTTCAACGTATTTTTCTCAATGGTTTAAGCTCCTTTCAGGATCTTCTTCGCCATTATGTCAAAGCAGCACAACGTCTGAAAGCTGGTTTGCAAAGTTTCAGCCTGCGACGATCGCTGGAGTCAATCAAACAACTCATAGATGCCAATGACAACCAGCAGTAGTCCTGCTGCTTTTGGAGCCAGCACGCCTAAACGTTTACTGAGATAGGTGCCTGAGATCGCTTGCCCAAGATCAATGGTGATGTAGCTGAACACACCCACTGCTAGAGAAGTCGTGACGGGATTGTGACCAGAGAGACTGGCTCCTAATCCGCCTGCCATCGCGTTGAGTGCGAGAGATACCCCTAGCACGAAGGTTTCTCTCAGGTTAACGCGCTGCAACTGTTCAAACGGCGGCGACTGTAGCGCAGGAGGGATGCCTGACGATAATTTCTTAGCGGAGTGTTCAGTGGGGGAACGCCTGCGGCGGAGAAGCCGATTGCAGTAACGCTGTAGCAAACGAGTAAGGGGAGCTTCCCAATAAATCCAGATTCCGACAAGGACAATCACCAGTGCTCCAATTAGGTTAGCGACCCAGCTTGGCATTATTAGCACTAAGACTCTGCCAAAGGCCATCGCAGTGTAGGTTAAGCCAATTGCCAGCAGCGCAATGATAAAATTCGAGCCTCTGGAGATTTGACGTTTTGCAATGCCGTAGGCGGTACCGACTCCAAAGTTATCTAGATTGGCAGCAAGGGCGATCATTAGCAAGATAGTGAGTTTATGAATCGGTGCAGAAAAAGACATAGTGAGGGTTGTCGCTTACGACGATAGACGCACGATGTACGGTGCTAAATTAAATGACATTAAGCTAAGTACAGGACAAAAGCTTGCGAAAGGGGGTAGGAAAGGGTTTCATGCAAATAGTAAGTTCACACTATGAAACCCTATGCATCAGATTAACCAATTGCGGCAGACATTGCAGCCTCTACTGACGGGTGCGACCTCTACTTGATTTAGTAGGTCAAGCATGATATCACTGAGTGAGGCAACCAAGAGGTGGTGAGTATGAGCGCTCAATTGCTGAGTCAAGAAGGGACGCAAGTCAGGATAGAAGTGACGATAGACCTGAGTCATTCGCTGCTGACCAGTGAAGAAGCGATTCAGGAAAGCCTCAACGAGGCGGGTCGTATTGCCACTACAGCCGCTCTTGAGTATCTGGACACCGACGGTTCAGCCATTGAGATTGCCGGAGAGGTGATGCGAACCAAAGGCAAGCAGCCCAAAGCGTATCAAACGCCCTACGGAGAAGTCGTGATTGAACGCCATGTCTATCAGCGCTCTGGAGGCGGGAAAACGGATTGTCCGCTAGAGCGAGCGTCTCGCATCATCATCACCTCCACGCCTCTGTTTGCGAAACAAGTGTCCTCGAAACTGGCGTATGGTTCCGCCCGAGACGTGCAGCGAGACTTGGCTGAGAATCATCAACGCCCGGTCGCCGTGTCCTACATCCAGCGTCTCAGTGAAGCGGTGGCCACGATCATTGAGGTGAAAGAAGAAAGTTGGGACTATGTGCCCCCTCAACTAGACGCTGAAATTGCCAGTGTTGCCATTGGCTTAGATGGCACCTGTATGCTGTTGTGCGACACCGGATGGAGAGAAGCCATGGTCGGCACTGCCCATCAGTCTGTATGACGCGTTTGGAGACCGACAACACACCATTTATATGGGAGCCACCCCCGAATATGGCAAGGCGACGTTTCTGGAACGGCTAGAGCGAGAAATCGCGCGCACGAAAGCCCGTTATCCCCAAGCCACCTATCTCGGAATTGCGGATGGGGCAGCCTCAAACTGGCAATTCCTCAACCGCCATACCCACGAACAAGTGCTGGATTTCTATCATGCCTCTGGGTATCTCGGTGCGGTGGCGGTGGCCCTCTATCCCATTAATTTAGCCCAGCAACGGCACTGGCTTCAGGAGAGTTGTCATCATCTCAAACATGACCCAGGGGCAGCCACTCACCTCTATCAACAGATGCTGGAGTTATCTCAATC
>NZ_LXYR01000101.1 GCF_001650195.1 Phormidesmis priestleyi BC1401
CCCTTCGACCTTGCTGCGCAGGTTGGGTAGCTATAGTCGTCGGAATCGCCTCTATCAGGCTTTTCAAGCTTTAGGGCAGGTCGTCCGCACCCTCTTTCTATTGCGCTACATTTCGGATGCTGGGTTACGCCGTCAAATTACTGCTTGCACCAATATTGTCGAGGACTATAACCGATTTGTGGATTGGCTTTTCTTTGGCAAGCAAGGCGTGATCACAGACAACGACCCGGTGGAGCAAGAGAAACGCCTGAAGTATTTGGATTTAGTCGCGAATGCAGTGATCCTTCAGAACACGGTGGACATTTCGTTAGCGGTTCAGGCGCTGAGTGCAGAAGGGATACGAATAGACCGTGCAGCACTCAAGACGCTGAGTCCCTACCTTACCCGTCACCTCAAGCGCTACGGCGACTATGTCGTCGATTTTAAGCAGATTCCTCTGCCCTTGGAGGATGCGATTTCCTTGCCTGTTCAGTTGGATGAAATGTAATAGGAGTAAGGCTTTTCAGCTCATCTTGCACTTTTTTGCCCGTATCTCGGCTCAACCCCGTATTGGGGTGCTCTGTTCTCTGGCTTGGGGGGGTTCGCTGCCTCTGCCGTATGGATCTACGTTGGCGTGTTTGGGGCTGAGAAGTTTCTCGCGCTCTGGCAACGAAATGAAGACCTTGCTAAAGCTGACTCTGCCTCAAAGCGATTCCCCAAAGTCTTAGCCTTCGGACGTAAAGACCGCGACGAACCTAAATCGGAGTCTGACACAGAATCTAAATCTGCTTAATCAAAGCGATGACCGGAGGGGCTAAATCCTCCGGTCATCTGCATAAAGTCCCTACCCAGGAAATCATGCTCAATAAAGTATCGCCTCAATCAATGACTGATGAACACTTACTGCCAGCCGCCCTGCTTGAAATGGGCGACTCGCTCAACTTCATCGAAGTCCGCAAACACACCCTTAGAAAGGAAATCAAGGATTCTAAGCTCTCTGCTGCTGCTGGCAAGTTCTCAGGATTGGGCGCGATCGCTGGGGGTGCTGCCTTAGCTGCGTTATCGAATCCGCTCGGTTGGCTCGTCGGTGGCTGTGGTCTAACTGCTTACACGTTGTCAGTGTTTGGTCAGTGGCTCCAGACGGGCAAGGTTCATCCGATGCCACTATCGAGCAAATCTCAGGATGAGCGAGACGAAGACTTAGCAGGGCAGACAGTCAGTGGCGACGGTGGGAATTTAACCGGGCGCACCGCAATCCATGAGGATGCGGCATATCTGAGCGATCGAGAGAAGACTGAGTATGAACTCCTACATTTTGCCCCGCAAGGTTTAATGTCTGCGATGAATAACGTCCCACCTGCCCAGAGATGGGCGTGTTACCAGTTTCTCGTAGATGCCTTTGCTGCTGGCACGATCGGGGATTATGCGAACCCTCAAACCCTGAAAGATGTTTTAGGCAACCCATCAGTCTATAGTTCGCACTTGCCAGAAGCTTCAAAGCGCTTCCCTCAGTACGGCTTGCCATCTGTCGAAACTCCACAGACTCAAACTGAATCTTTGCCCCACGTGACTGATTCAGGTCCGACTATCGCAACATCTTCACCGATTGGGAATAACACGCGCCTGGGAGCCGTCGAAGTGCCAAGTTCCCCGGCTGCTCGGGCTGACTGGAAGACACCGGAGATTCAAAGCCCTGTCACGCCCATCGTTTTGAGCAAATTAAGGGAAGTCTGCGATCGCAATAACTCTTTCTATGTGGCTGGCTCAAAAGGCAGTGGTAAAGGGATTTTTGCCTCAAATCTGCTGAGATGGAAGCTCGATCAATACCCAAACGCGATCGCCCTGGTGCTTGACCCCAAAGGAGACGTTAAAGAATCAGGCTACTGGAGACACGAACGGATTCGGCACTTCGCATTCAAGGGCATCGCTTTAAGCTCAGAAGATTATGCAGAGAAGGTGATTGAATTTCTCTCTGAAGCCCGTAACCTTGTTTCTCAGGCAGATGTGACCAGGGGCATGAGGTTATTTCTCGTACTGGACGAGCTGCTCACCATTAAAGAATCTGTGAGTAATGCCCTATTTGCAGAGTTTAGAAGGTTTGGCGTTTCAGCCATTTCAACGGGTGACAGTGAGGGCATTCACCTCATTGCCATCACTCAAAGCTTTAACGCGGGTGACTCGTTTGGCTCCGATGAACTGCTGAAGAACTTTACTCAGGTCGGTTTATTCAGGCAAGACGAGTACACCCGCGCTAAAAAGCTGATTCAGTTCGGGCGGTCGAATGGTGAACTGGCAGAGAGTGAATTCAAAGCGTTGATTGCTCAGTCATCGGTCGGTCGGGTGATGGCGATCGCAGGTGAATTTATTCCGACACCCAAAGCTGAAAATCATTCAGCCTTCGATCGGGACACTGGAAAAATCATTCAGCAGATGCCACTAGGGTCGAACCCGACTGAGGGCGATATCTTGGCTAACGAGTTGAATCGAAAGATTCAGACCATGAGTGTAGCAACTCCTGCTGAAGGGGATGAATTAGTGAAGCCAGATGGGGAAGATGAAGAACAAATTCTCATCGACTATGTGAGGAAGAAAGCGCCGATCAAAGTTCGTGAGATTGTCCAGTCTTGCTGCCTTAAAAAAGCGGGCATTACTAGCACGAAAGACTATCAAACCTTCCTTGATATTCTGGTAGCTGAATCAAAACTGACAGTAGACGATGAAGGTAATTACTCATAGCAACTCACTTGTTGGATGTTGGATGTTGGATGAGAATAGACCCGCTCGATCGCTGTTGGATGACGATCCAACAAGGCATCCAACCATCCAACAAATCTATCCAACAAATCTATCCAACAAGCGACAGAAATTAGACCGATCTACAAACTCCCTACCAAACTATTAGAAAACAGGAGAAATCATGAAAGTTTCGACTTATCACGTTGAGCAAGTTCATACGCCTGACGGCAAAAATCCCTACCCCGAATCTTTGCCTCCCTACATTTCAGGAGATTGGTTCCCATTCATTCCAAGAGTGGGGGATTGTTTTTGGCATAACAGGGTTTACTGGCAGATCAAATCCTTAGCTTATCGGGTTGGAAAAGGGAGCCACGAAGATATTCGTATCGAGTTGATAGTTTTCTACGCAGGACTGAAATGAAGCGACCTAAAAAGATTCAAGGCGACCAACTGCCCTAGATGAGTTGCTGCCAGATGCACCCGCGATCGCGACGCGCCACGAAGTGTTCGAATATAAGCCAGTCAAAAAGGTGATCAGAAAGCAAGCGCTCTACAAAGTCCGAGATCGCCAAGCTTGCGTAAAGGTTACTCTACTGAAGCCTGGAATCCTCCCGAAAACTGAGTTTCTCCAGAACAAATCGCACTTGCCTCTAGGTCGGCTCAACCCCAAGCCCCCTAAGTAGTTACAATCTATACCGTAACTTTACCTAATTTAGATAAAAAAATTGATAATGTGGGATGCAAGACTTCTTTTCTGAGTAAAGTATGCCGCCCGTACAAAATCAAAATATCTTAACCGATCCCCTCAATGGTGCAGATGTCGTCCAGCCCAACTGGATTTACGGAACCAGCCAACTGGGTGCAGCAAAACCTTTTTTGACCGCCCGCAGCAGTAGCAATCCCTCTGTCCCTGGGGGTCTGCCCGGTGGTGGAACTGACACCCCTGGAACTGGCGCACTGCAACTCACCGACAATACTAATAATCAAGGCTCATTTGTCATCTACAACAAGCCCATCAACTCTTCCGCTGGGCTTTCAATCCAGTTCCAACTCTATTCCTACGGTGGCACTAATCCTGGCGCAGACGGCATTAGCTTCTTTTTAATTGATGGTAGCCAGAGTCCCACAACAGGAGGTGCAGTCGGCGGCGGATTGGGGTATTCCTCCGACAGCACGCCTGGAATTGCAGGTCCTGGAATTGTAGGTGGATATTTGGGTATTGGCTTTGACGAGTATGGCAACTTCTCCGCCTCGGAGTCTGGCCCAGGAGGCTCCGTGCAGATTCCAGAGTCGATCGCGGTGCGGGGTTCAGCAGCCAACAACTATGCCTACCTCACTGGCAAAGCGCTGTCATCTGTCACAACGCTGCCAACTGGCACAACGATCAATTCCACCACTGCCACGAGTCGCAGTGGCGCAGCTCGTAGCGTCCAAATCGATCTTGATCCGCAAGGCAATCTCTCTGTCCACTTTGACCCCACTGGCACAGATACGTTTAATAGCAGCGATGAAGTTATCAGCAATTACAACGTAGCGACCACCAACGGAGCCTTGCCCTCCACCTTCAAGTTTGGCTTTGCCGCTTCAACCGGCGGATCAACTGACTATCACGCAGTCAATAATCTGTCCGTCAGCACAGTTAGCGGGTCATACACACCACTGGTTTCGTTTCCCCCTGTGAATGCTACAGTCACACCCAACACCCCTTTGAGTGTCATTGCTAGCATCGATGTCGCTTCGACTCTGCCTGTGATTATTCCGTTAAACTTTGCAGGTACAGCAGTCCAGGGAACCGACTATTCACTTTCGGCAACCTCGATCACGATCTCGCCTGGACAAACAACGGGCAATGTTTTACTCAAGGACATCTCGCCAACCACCAACGGCAAAACAGTTCAGATTAGCCTTGGAACCCCCATGAATGCTGCCCTCAGCCCACAGGATTCGACACTTACTGCGACACTCGCTCCTGCCACTGGCAACTCTCCAAGTTTAATTTGGAACAACCCCGCCTCAAGTACAAGTGCTTCTGCCGTGTGGAACTTAACTGGCAGCCAAGTATCAGCAGCAGCATTTACCCAACTGAATGGCACTGTAGTTCAACCTGGTAACGGATGGAAACTCATTAGCGGCAACGTTGACTTCAACGGAGACGGCAATCCAGACATGCTGTGGTTCAACACAGCCAGCACCCAAACCGCGGTTTGGTATATGCAGCCTGATAGCAATGGGGTAGATAGCATCATTGGCAGCAGTTCTTATGTCAAACTGCCCAACGCGACTACCCCGGTTCAACCTGGTAACGGATGGCAACTAGATGCAGTCACGACCAAACTGGGCAGCAGCCCCGTCTTAGTCTGGGAAAACCCCACAACAGGTAATGCCGCAATCTGGCAGCTAAATATTGATTCCATCACCGGACAAGCGACTATCAATTTGGCGAATAGCAAACTGATTACGGACACCGATGGAGTTACACCGCTCCAAACGGGCGGAGCCAATGCTGGGTGGAAGATTATCGGGGCTGGAAACTTTGGCAGTTCGGGAGCGCACGACCTGCTGTGGTTCAACACCAAAACGACTCAGACTGCAGTTTGGCAAATGAATGGTACCTCGATCTCGAGTGCTGGATTTGTACAGACGAGTAACGGCATTACTGCAATACCAGGATTGGGTTGGCAACCTGTGGAGATCGGGAGTGTTGACGGAACGGGGACGGATCAAATTATCTGGCAGAACGGGACAGCAGTAGCCGTGTGGGATTTTGGCAGTAACTACACCCTGAGTGCCAAGTCTGTCATTCTTTCTCAACGCCTAGCGGCGGGAGAGCAAATCCAAGCGGTGGCAGATATTGACCTGAATAATACGGTGGATTTGTTGGCGCGGAATGTCACTAGCAATTCGGATGCCACTCGGGTTTACGCTCTTGATCCGACGACCTTCCAAATCTCGACTCCTACAACTGCTCGCTACATCACACTAGCAGGGCAGACGGCTCCTCTGGTTACAGGCGATCCCCTATGGGATATCGTTGATTCAACGATTGTCCTCAAAGCCCTAGCCTAAAAGCTGACTCGGAGAAGCCCTACGAGGGATTAGACTAAGCTGCCTTGGTGACAGGGTGGCTTAGTCTTTGGGTTTGCATGAAATGTGGCGTTAGAAGCGGATTACGCCCGATCAACGAGTGATCGGGATTCTTGCAAAGTTCAGCAAAATAGCGAAAAATGGCTGCATTTAACGCCGATACAGAGCCTCAAAAGTTCATTTTGCCGAACTTTTCCAGCAAAAGCAGAAATTAAGCCTCACCTTAAAGTTTTCTTCAGTCAGCCTCGGCAATCGTCGGGCTTTTTTACGCAATCTGAAGGCGGTTGATGATGCTCCTAACGGTTGTGTGCTGCCACTTGCCACCGCGCTTAGTTGGATAGTTGCCAGTGTTTAGGAAGTCCGCGGTCGCCTGGGGAGACTTGCCCGATCGACGGTGGCGACGGATGACTTCGATCGCTGCCTGTTCTGATTCATCAGCTACTAACTCTTTATTCTCTGCCTTCTGCCCAAACTGAGGGGCACCGTAGGCATAACCGCCAGCTTCATGCTTGACAGCTCTACCACGTTCAACTCGTTCGCGAATGAGCGATCGTTCCATCTCTGCCAGCGCTGCCATCATCGTCAGCACCATTCGACCAGCCGGGGTAGAGGTGTCGATCGCAAGGTCAAGCAAAATCAGCGCTTTATCAGACGGCTTCAAAACATCGTCTACCAAAGTCAGGATGTCTCGCACGTTTCGACCGAGACGATCTAGCTTGGCAACGATTAAGCCGTCTGCTTCACCAGATTGGAGCATGGTGATCGCTTTCTGAAGTTCGGGGCGATTATCAACTCAATCCCTAATTGCGAAGAAATCCCGCGCTGACCCCAATTAGTAGGAATACGCCCATGATCAATACTCCGGACATTTTTTTGAACGGTTCCACAAGGCTTTCAGAGTTTATGGTTCAAGGATCGAGCTATTTTTTCAGAGTTAGCTCTGCCTCTGACTTGGAAAAAAAGATCTTGTCCACGGCAGAATAAGGGTTTGAGCCTTAAAATCTGCTCAAATTTTGTCCGGAGTATTGCATGATCAGACGATACCAAACAAATATCCAAGTGGAGCGTTTTTCCAGATAGGTCAATAGTCCATAAATTGCAGCAAAGGCAGAGATACTGGCTGTGCCTAGCCCGACCAATAGAATTATCCACCCATCCAGCGTAAGCCCAGCTTTGAGTAGGCTGTGTATTTCGAGCACACCCGCTAAAACGATCGCTGGCAATCCGAGTAGAAAAGAGAATCGAGCCGCCGTTTCACGCTCCATCTCTAAGAAAAGTCCTGCGGTGAGGGTAGATCCGGAGCGAGAGACTCCAGGGATGAGCGCTAAAGCTTGAGCCAAACCGACCCAAACTCCGTCTTGCAGTGAAAGTTTGCTGAAATCCCGATTTCGCTTGCCGCGTTTCTCTGCGATCGCTAACAACAGCGCCATGACGATCGACGCAATTCCAACCACTGTCAGCGCCCGAAATGGAGAGTTACAGGCATTGAGCGTTTTTTTCAGCAGTAGTCCAGCGATTCCGATAGGAATGGTGCCAATGAGGACACCGATTGCAAGTCGAAAGTCCTGATCTCGGTAGTCTTGTTGGGTGACTGCTCGGACTGTTGCGCCCGTTAAACGATTGAGGTCTTTCCAAAAATAAGTGATCACTGCCGTCAAACTCGCTAATTGCATCACGGCACTAAAGGCGCTCCCTGGATCTTGCCATCCGAGCAAGCCAGGAACAATTCGCAAATGAGCAGTACTACTAATCGGCAGTAGCTCAGTAATTCCTTGAACAATACCCAAGATTACGACCTTAAACCAACCAAGTTGAACAAATCCTAGATCAACATCACTTGGACAAGCTGAAGTCACCAGAATGTATGGAAGCATTCTACGCAAAACCTAAAAGAACACTCTTATCGTAAAGAAGAAATGTCAAGAATTTGGAAGGAAGATTTAACCAGATAGAAAGCGAGGGGATTCTAAGATGGGGTTCTTTGCACAACCCCTCAAAAAGGTATAGTCCACTTTGAGATATGTGAGTCTTATGTCAAGAAAGCATTGATCTTTGTCTCTGATTCAAGCAAATGCTGCATAGTTGAGAAACGCTACATCAGGCATTCCAGCGTTTCATAAAGTCTAAGACTTTGTGAGAAAGGTTATTTGAGACATGAATTGAGACACGCTGATTGCCACGTCTCATAAGGTATGCTTTCTGAGACAGCCCTGGGTGGAAAGAGTATTGATGCAGTGAGCACAGTGCAGACAATCAAGGGTGAAGCGAATCGCTAGAAGCCTTGGCATAAGGGCAATTTACCGCAATTAGCTTGCTGAAATTCACGCTGAGACTTAATAGTCTCAATGTGGACTATACCTTTTTGAGGGGTTGTGCAAAGAACCCCAGTTAGAGGCAGTTCACAGCGTCACTCAGACGAGCCTCAGATATAGCTACCGCCACATAGGTTAGGACAGGGACATTTTTGGCAGCACGCGAAGCACACTACCAAAAATGTCCTAAGCAAAGTGGCGATGGCTATACCTCTAGATAATGACTTAACCCGTCAAGCGATCTGTGACCACTGATACGCTGAATCTCTTCTAAGAGGAAGCCTGCCTCTCGCATACGGTTGATAGCAGTTCTTCTAAATATGAGTCGATACGCGGTGAAGCTCTAAGCGATCGCATACTTCCTTAAAGAGATGACTGGCTGAAACTGGATTGATAGAGCTTCTACCATGACGACCGGGAAATAGATAAATTCCTTTCTCTGGTACGTCATAAGCCTCCAGTAACGCTCTTAAGTCGGGCGATACCTTAACCGTCTTCTGACCGTACTCCCCTTTTGTGGTTTCGGTTCTAAATACGATTTCAGATTTGACCTTGCCACTGGGCAGAAACACATCACTGATCTTCATCTGGCAGACTTCGCTGATTCGAGCAGCCGTGTAGCGACACAATCCAAACAGCGCGCGATCGCGGAATGATTGGAATCCCTCTTCACCAAACATCCGCTCTAAGAGAGTGTTTGTAAACAACTATTACAAACTTAGTACCTGTTCAGTAGTGAAGTGATATCAGGGAATAGGTTTGGCATGAGATGAACTATGGGTG
>NZ_LXYR01000102.1 GCF_001650195.1 Phormidesmis priestleyi BC1401
CATCCCCCAACCCCTTCTCCCAAGCTTGGGAGAAGGGGAGCCAGATTTCAAAGTCCCTCTCCCACGATTGGGAGAGGGATTTAGGGTGAGGGCAGGAACTTTTTCAAGAGGTCTGATGAACAGTGAACGATCGATTCTAGCGGGAAACCAACTCACAGCTTTTTCCTACACACGGCTTTAGGATGACAAAACAGGGGTTAACGAGAGGCGGCTCAGAGCAACCGCTTTTGCACGAGAGACGAAGCCAGAAAACAATCCTTCAATTTTGTCTACAGATTCCCTGAATAGAACAAACTTTACAAAGCTTAATGAATTAGAACAGGGTTCAGAAATTGAGGATCAGATGGATTTACTTGCTTCGACTCAACCGCAAAACTACTGAATTAGAACAACCTATCCTGATTCCAGTTCCCTCTGCCTGTTACGATGAAAAATTCATGGGTTTGTTCCAATGGGCAACACAGACAGCCGCAGCCAATTTGCACAACCTGCACTTTATCGAATTCTTGATGCCAACCTCGATCGCACTCGCGAAGGGTTACGCGTCGTTGAAGAATGGTGTCGTTTTGGTCTCAACGATGCTCAACTGACTCAGCAGTGTAAACATCTGCGGCAAGAACTCGCCCTGTGGCATACTCCTGAACTTCGCGCCGCCAGAAATACGCCTGACGATCCGGGCACGGAGTTGACCCACTCCCAAGAAGAAAAGCGCGACAGCATCGAGCACGTTTTGCAGGTCAACTTTTGCCGAATCCAAGAAGCCCTGAGAGTCTTGGAAGAATATGGCAAAGTCTATAGCACTGAGATGGCAGCAACTGTTAAGCAGATGCGCTATCAGGTCTACACGCTAGAAAGCAGCCTGATGATTTATCAGCGTCACCAAAAATTAAAACAAGCGTCTCTCTATTTAGTTACGTCTCCGTCTGACAATTTGTTTGCTACGATCGAGGCAGCTCTGCAAGGCGGGTTAGCGATCGTGCAATATCGCGATAAAGAAACCGACGACCAGACGCGTCTTAGCAATGCTCACAAACTCCAGCAACTCTGTCACGAATATGGAGCGCTGTTTATCGTCAACGATCGGGTTGATTTAGCGCTCGCCGTTAATGCCGATGGCGTTCACCTGGGGCAGCAAGATATGCCCCTTGAGTTAGCCCGTCAGCTTCTCGGACATCAGCGTTTGATTGGACGCTCTACGACCAACCCCGATGAGCTAGATCGCGCCATTCGAGAAGGGGCAGATTATGTCGGCGTAGGTCCCGTTTATGCAACGCCGACCAAAGCCGGAAAAGCGGCGGCTGGAATCGAATATGTGCAATATGCTGCCAATCACTGTCCGCTGCCGTGGTTTGCGATCGGAGGCATTGACATCCACAATGTTCATGAGGTTATCTCAGCAGGCGCACAGCGCATCGCAGTGGTTCGTGCCATCATGCAAGCCGAGCAGCCCATCCTCGCGACGCAATATTTTTCAGCTCAGATGAATCAAAGACAGATCTTAAAAGGCAACCGAAAGGCAATCTCAAACCAACATCAGACACCTGACCTGTGGGAGTGAGTTACAAGAATGGATGAGATTATAAGCTCTGAGTCTAATCACATCACGCTTCAGGTTAACGGAGAATTGCATACCTGTAGTCCTAAAGTACTGCTGCCAAACCTGCTAGACCAGTTGGGGCTAAACCCTCGGTTGATTGCAGTGGAATATAACGGTGAGATTTTGCACCGTCAGTTTTGGGCAGACACTGAGATGAAAGCCGACGATCGCTTAGAAATCGTGACGATCGTGGGCGGTGGCTAACAAGTTCGGTTATCTCTCCTCAAACTTGCCCTATGGCGCATTTCCAACCCTTGAGGAAGGCGATAAAGTAGAGAGGTAGGAAAATCTTAAGGTTTGTGAAGAAATGTTAAGAATCCTGCATTTGCTCAACTCAGCCCATCTGTGCTGAGATAAGCCTAGATAGGTTGTAGAGTTATGAACCCCAAAAAATCTTCCTTGATGAAATCTTTTTTGAAATCCCTTGTCGCGATCGGGCTTGTGCTGGCGTTGGCAATGGGTCACGCGGATAGTGCCTTAGCTGCTCGCAGCGGTGGTCGCATTGGCGGCGGATCGTTTAGAGCGCCCAGCCGCACCTATGCTCCTCCTAGCCGCGGTGTTCCGGGTGGATACGGCGGCGGGTATGGCGGCGGATACTATCCGGGTGGTGGTTTCGGCTTTCCCTTCATTCTTCCGTTTGTGGGCGGCGGTGGCGGTGGGCTGTTTAGCGTGCTGATCTTTTTGTCGATCGCAGGCTTTCTAGTTCAGAGTTTCCGACGCGCTTCTGATGGTGGTGAGGTAGGTTCTAGCAATCCTTCGGTGTCGATCGCTAAAGTTCAGGTCGGTCTACTTGCTGAAGCCCGCAACTTGCAGTCTGACCTCGATCGTATTGCCGAAAAAGCGAATACCAACACCAACGAAGGTTTGGCTCAAGTGCTGCAAGAAACCACGTTGGCGATGCTGCGTCACCCCGAATATTGGGTCTATGGAGCCGACGAATCTCAACAAGCTCGTTTAGAAGCTGCCGAAGCTCAATTTAATCGCTTGGCACTTTCTGAGCGCAGCAAGTTCACAGCCGAAACTCTGTCAAACGTCAACAGTCAGCTTAAGCAAGGCTCTACAGACAGTAGCGCTCTAGCCGTAGCAGAAAAGGGCGGAGCACTCGCAGAGTCTCAAGATCCAGGTGAATACATCGTAGTAACGCTGATTGCTGCTACTCAAGGAAAGTTAGAGCTGCCTCCTATTAACGGTTCTGAAGACCTAAGGAAGGCGTTAAGTCTGTTAGGCGGAATCTCTAGCGATCGTCTCTTAGCGATAGAGATTTTATGGAGTCCTCAAGCCGAGGGCGATGTTTTGACTCGTGACGATATCATCGCTAACTATCCTAATCTCAAGCTGGTGTAGTTTCAGCCTGAGCGAATCACATTGGGATGGGCTGAATCTAGACTAGACTGTCTATGTTCAGCCCAATTTTTTGCGACAAATCCATTAATGGACACGGCAAACTTTTTCATCGTATTGATTGCGATTACGCTCGTCGCCAGTGTCGGAATCGGCTCAATGGTGTGGGCTTATATCGGGGCAGGAAGTCGTGCAGTTCTCTTTAATGAGCCGATTTCTAAATTGGCTATAGACGAAAAAAACGAGGCTATCCAGCCTTTTCAGCAGGGAGTCACTGCATTTAAAGCAGGGCGTTACCCAGTCGCGATCGAGCACTTCACCCAAGCCATTCAACTCACCCCAAATTTCGCCGAGGCATATCACGATCGAGGGTTAGCCTTTGCCAATTTGCGCCGCGATGATGATGCAACTTTTAATCTAGTTAAAGCTAGTGAACTCTATCTAGAGTGCGGAGATCGAGACTCGCTCTCGATCGTCAAACAAAACTTGGAAGCTTTGAAAGCTAGGAAGCGATCGCGAGAGAAATCAAGTTAAGGTTGTGAGATCTAATTCTTTACCAATTGTCATCGCCGCCGAAAAAAAACTGACCCTCGTCGTTGAAATAAGGCGACTTCCACACGGTCAATTCTTTATCAGCACAGGTATCAGCACCTTCATCGACCCCATAAGGATGCATTCCACAAACCAATAAGTTACCGCTATACATCTGTCCATGATAGTGGCGACACCCTGCACACACAGGATGCTGACTTAGAAAAGGTTCAACAGTTTGAATCATCGGCTGAGCTACCGTTCCGACCATTCCCTCAAACCCAAAATAAGCTTCTAAAACTGGGTTGACTAACTCAGTTACGTATAAGTCAATTTCATCGGAGAGGATACCTTGCATCTGCATTGAAATTTCTTCTGAAACTTCTACCAAGGTATTCACAACTTCAGTGACTTCCTTAGAGATTCCTAAAAAGAAATCTTCCATTTGTTCAGCCGCAGTTTCTAGTAGTTCAGAAAAATCTTTTTGCCACTCTTCCATGATCTTCTTAGCCGGGTTGCTTTTTTAGATGAGTCGAGTCTCTACCTAAGGTTCCTCGTTCTAACGATGAGTAGATTGCATTCAGGTTCTACTCTCACTAGAGTCTATCTAAAGTATTAGTTCCGTCATCATAGCTCGAATTCCTGCGCTTAAACCTAGTAGGAGTTAGTTCGATCGTCCTCTCAATCTCCCTTCAGCAGCCGAGAAAGCCTCAAGGAATCACTCTAGAAAGTTCACACATAGAAACATTTCGTCAACCTTCTTAAAGAACTTAGATAATGCCAACGCTAGAGGCAAGTCAGCATCTGAGTTGGATAGGCTAAGGCTAGAAACTACAGGAAAAACTGATGAACAATCTAACTCTTACGATCGTGCTGTTAGGGCTGCTCCTGATGCTGCTGTTAGCGCCCTTCTCGGCTTTGGCTTTATTGATGATCGTCGTTTTAGTGTCCACGATCGGCTGGACGGTTTGGCAACTGTTAGTCACTTTAGTCAAAGGCGATAGCGAAGCCTGACTCTAGTTAAAAGATTTTCTGTTGTTAAGCCATAAGATCAGGAAAAACTGCTTGTACGGCAGAGTGAATCAGATGATGATTTTGTACATTGAGACCTTTTGCTAAGGCAGCATTTTTGCTTAACGCATCCAACCCCATATTAGCCAACTGCAACACATAGGGAAGGGTGCTGTTGTTTAGCGCCTGAGTCGCAGTCCAAGGAACGGCTCCGGGCATATTGGGTACGCCGTAGTGAACGACTCCTTCCTCAAGGTAGGTTGGCTGTGTGTGTGAAGTCGGTCTAACAGTCTCAATGCAGCCACCCTGGTCTACCGCCACATCGACAATCACCGAGCCGGGACGCACTTTGCCCACCAGCGATCGAGAAACCAGCATCGGTGCCCTTCTTCCTAAGACTAAAACGGCTCCGATCAGCAGGTCAGCATCAGGAACCACCGCTTCAAGTTGGCTAGAACTGCTGTAAAGTAGTTCAACTCTGGAGCCAAACAGGGTTTCTAGATAAGAAAGACGATCGACGCTCACATCCAAAATCGTCACTTGAGCGCCCATTCCAATCGCCATTCGTGCCGCTTCAGTTCCGACTACGCCACCCCCCAAGATTACGACTCGTCCGGGCTTTACTCCAGGTACACCGCCCAGAAGTACGCCGCGTCCTCCCTGCTGCCGTTCTAAAAATCGTGACCCAAACTGCACCGATAGCCGTCCCGCAATGATACTCATCGGCGTGAGCAAAGGCAGGCGATGATCGGGAAGTTCTACCGTTTCATAAGCGATCGCGCTCACACCAGAATTGAGCAGATGCTCAGTCAGAAGGCGGTTTGCAGCCAGATGAAGATAGGTGAAGAGAATCTGTTCTTTCTGCAAATATTGATACTCAGTATTGAGCGGTTCTTTAACTTTGACTATTAGCTCTCGATTCCAGATATCTGAAGGACCCTCGACCACTTGTGCACCTGCTTGCACATAATCGGCATCGACAAAGCCTGATCCGACTCCAGCTTCTGCCTCTACAAAAACTGCATGACCGTTCTCTGTCAGCACCCGCACACTGCTAGGACTTAACCCCACTCGAGATTCCTGATCCTTCGTTTCCTTTGGAACTCCGACTTCCATCTTCACCTCGTTTCGCTGGGCTTTTCTCTAGCTTAAACCTGCTCACCATCAATAACTGTGATCCGAATAGCTGAATTTCTGTATTAAATGTCTCAAATCTGTCTACAATGGGGGGTGAAGGTAAAGAAATGTAAAGCGTATTGATCGTGACGTGGATTTCTATGAATCTGCTTGATCGAGGTTCAACATTCTCTACTCATTCAAAAAATTCAGTTGTCAATTTATCAAAGGCGCGAGGTTAACAAGCAATGACTTCTAGTCAACCGACAATGGCTCCCAAACTCAGTCAACCCAAGTTTGGTTTTAATGATTATGCAGAGCGTCTTAACGGTCGAGCCGCCATGCTTGGCTTCGTCGCAGCATTGATTGTTGAGTATGTTACAGGTCAGGGCGTGATGTCTTGGTTGGGCTTGATGTAACCTGAACCGCAGGATTGAAACTTAATCGATGTTAGGGCAGATAGAAGTCTGCCCTTTGTTTTAGGAAGGTCTGTCTGAATAAACGGTCTGTTGCCTGTGATTTTGCTTATAATCATCGCAAGTATCCACAGCGGAGTTTAGGATAGAAAACTACAGAATCCGAAGCACTCATCACTGATAAGCTGAAAGCTTTAAAATTAAGAAGTATCTGCAACAGAGCTAATTTTATGAACCTTGTTTGGTCGCGGATGTTTAGAACCGTCTATCGGAAGGAACCGATTACCGGGTTTGTACTGATTGCGGGTGCTGTAGATGTGGCGATCGGAGGCATTGATGGCAGCACCTCGCTCGTAGTGTTTGGCTTGAGTTCGGTCGGAGTCGCGATCGCCCTGCGGCTGTGGCAATCTCAAAAACGCACCCCTGACGTACAGGAACGGGTAGCAATTCATGCTCTTCCGCCCTCATCGTCTCGCCCTTCGCTACCGATGCTCTCAATGGCTAAAAAGAATCCGCCACAAAATTAAAAGGTTCGATCCCTTCAAGTTATGCACGGTTTGACGACCTATCATCTCTTCAAAATCGGTGAAGTTGCCGACCATAGTAGTCTGCCAGTCAAAACCATCCGCTACTACGATGAGATTGACTTATTGATTCCGACAGTCGAGCGCTCTGAGTTAGGCTATCGCCTCTTTCGACTCCAAGTCTTCGATCGGCTCTCATTGATCAAACGAGCACAGTCATTAGGAATGAGTCTGCAAGAAGTGAAGGAGATCTTGACGGTGCACGATCGAGGTCAGTTGCCCTGTAGAGAAGTCAAGCACTATCTTCAAGAAAAAGTTGAAGCGATCAGTCAGCAAATCGAGGCACTACAGAGCCAGCGAGAAGAATTGCAAAGATTGCTTGCACACTGGCAAGATCGCCCACCTGACGACGTGCTAGCTCAAAATATTTGTCCCAACATAAAAGTGACTGACGGTTCAGAAGCTGTAGGAATGTAAGCGATCGCTCCCGATAAGGTTGTCCAAAATATTCAGTATGCTACGACTCACAGAAATAAAGCTGCCGCTTGATCATGCTCAAGATGCAATCAAGACCGCTATTTTTAAGAAGCTTCAAATCTCTCCGAACGATCTAATCAGCTACTCAATCTTTAAGCGCAGCTACGACGCTCGTAAGAAAGAAGAAATTATCCTGGTCTACATTCTAGACATCGAAACTACTCAAGAGAAAAAGCTCCTTCAGCGCTTTAAAAAAGACCCTCATGTGACGGTTGCACCCAGCATGAGCTACCGCCAAGTGGCACAAGCTCCGGTTCATTTGGCGATGCGACCGATCGTCATCGGCACTGGACCCTGTGGTATGTTTGCGGCTCTGATGCTGGCACAAATGGGGTTTCGTCCGATCGTGCTAGAACGCGGAAAAGCCGTCAAAGAGCGCACGGCTGACACCTTTGGGTTTTGGCGAAAAAAAGGAGACTTGAACCCAGAATCTAACGCCCAGTTTGGCGAGGGCGGTGCAGGCACTTTTTCTGACGGCAAACTCTACAGCCAGGTTAGAGATTCTCAGCACCACGGGCGCAAAGTGCTAACTGAACTCGTCAATGCGGGAGCTTCACCCGAAATTCTCTATGTCAACAAGCCCCACATCGGCACCTTCAAGCTAGTAGGAATTGTTGAAAAGATGCGCGCCACGATCGAATCGTTGGGCGGTGAAATTCGCTTTCAAAATCGAGTCGAAGACATCCACATCGAACAGGGACAGGTGCGTGGAGTCACTCTCGCTAGCGGAGAATATATCCGCAGCGATCATGTCATTCTTGCGGTAGGTCACAGCGCCAGAGATACCTTTCAGATGCTCTTTGACAGAGGCGTTTATGTCGAGGCTAAACCGTTCTCGATCGGATTCCGGGTTGAGCATCCACAATCGCTCATCGATCACTCTCGATTTGGTGAACAAGCGGGTCATCGGCTCTTAGGCGCTGCTGACTATAAGCTCGTTCACCACTGCTCAAATGGTCGATCGGTCTATAGCTTCTGCATGTGTCCGGGTGGTCTAGTGGTGGCGGCAGCTTCAGAGCCGGGGCGACTCGTCACCAATGGAATGAGCCAATATTCCCGCAACGAGCGCAACGCCAATAGCGCGATCGTGGTGGGCATCACACCCAATGATTACCCAGGTCACCCTCTGGCAGGCATTGACTTTCAACGTCGTCTAGAAGAACGAGCATTTGAGCTAGGTGGAGGTAACTACAATGCACCGGGGCAACTCGTGGGTGATTTTATCGCCGATCGTCCCTCTAAAGAATTGGGTGCCATTCGACCGTCTTATACCCCAGGAGTGCGTTTAGGGGATTTAAGCTTGAGCCTACCTGACTATGCGATCGTGGCAATTCGCGAAGCCCTTTCTGCCTTCGGCAAGCAAATTAAAGGATTCGCCATGCACGATGCCGTTTTGACTGGGGTAGAAACCCGCACATCTTCACCCATTCGGATCAAACGCCGCGAAGACGGTCAGAGTCTAAACACAGAAGGTCTTTATCCTGCTGGCGAAGGCGCTGGCTACGCAGGTGGAATTCTCTCGGCGGGCATTGATGGCATCAAAGCCGCAGAGGCAGTTGCCGTGAACATTCTACGAACTGAGAAGCGAGGTATTTGATCCTACAGCCTTGTAGAAGGTTAGTCGTATTGGTCAAACACCTACAAAAAGCCCTCCACAGACGTGAAGGGCTTTTTGGATTCAGACTATTTCATCCTTCTGCAATGCCATCGAACAGGAATTAACCGTTGATG
>NZ_LXYR01000103.1 GCF_001650195.1 Phormidesmis priestleyi BC1401
TCTAGCCGTTCCAGAAACGTCGCCTTGCCATATTCGGGGGTGGCTCCCATATAAATGGTGTGTTGTCGGTCTCCAAACGCGTCATACAGACTGATGGTGCCGACCATGGCTTCTCTCCATCCGGTGTCGCACAACAGCATACAGGTGCCATCTAAGCCAATGGCAACACTGGCAATTTCAGCGTCTAGTTGAGGGGGCACATAGTCCCAACTTTCTTCTTTCACCTCAATGATCGTGGCCACCGCTTCACTGAGACGCTGGATGTAGGACACGGCGACCGGGCGTTGATGATTCTCAGCCAAGTCTCGCTGCACGTCTCGGGCGGAACCATACGCCAGTTTCGAGGACACTTGTTTCGCAAACAGAGGCGTGGAGGTGATGATGATGCGAGACGCTCGCTCTAGCGGACAATCCGTTTTCCCGCCTCCAGAGCGCTGATAGACATGGCGTTCAATCACGACTTCTCCGTAGGGCGTTTGATACGCTTTGGGCTGCTTGCCTGGCTATGTTGCCATTACCACTGAGGTTGAATGGTTCCGTTCATTTGGAACTGGGGCTTCGCCCTATTGGGTTAAGGGAAAACGCTTATGTGATTGGGCGATCGAATGGTTGCGGCTGAGAGGACAAGAGCAGACAGTCCAAATTAAGCAAGATCCTCGCCCCAGACTAGAAGCACTGTTTCATCCCTTGCTGCTACCGAGTGAATGGAATGATGCTCAACTGCTGGCACTATCTAGCAAATTGGATGAGTACCCGGAGAATCCGATCGCTCACTTTTTAGCAGAAGTGACCAATCATGACTTGCAGCTATGGCTTGGCAAACCTTCGATTCCACATCTGGCAACTTGGTTGGCAATCCAAGTGTCAGCAACCTATCAGATTTTTGAGCAAGTTTGGCAACGACAGGTTCTAGCGAACCCACTGACGAAGTATTACCAGACCCCAGACAAACGATCGCTCCTGTGTCGCTGGTTAGGAATTGCCCAACCTGTCACCGAACTCGAACCTTATCCTCTGCCCATCCCCCATTGGCTAACCGACGAGTTTGACCAATTTTGGGAACAAGCACTTTATCGCAGCGATGCCAGCATCCTCGACAACCTCATTCTGGCAACCCAACCTGGACGTGAACGGATCACGGCTCAGGCGTTCAAAGTTCTGACAAACCGCCCCGGTTTAATTACAAAAGCGAGAGAAACAAAGCTCTCTGCCTACTTGACCCATCAACAGAAAGTGGAGTTGAGCGATCGCCACCCTTCCGCTCAACCCGAACCTCTGCCGCTACATGCCAGTCCGCAACAGGCGCTCACCTGGGTAACCGAAAGCTATTTGCCCTTTCGCCGCTGGGAAGTAGTGATAAGCGAGGTTAGTTCTAATCAACGGATCAGCGATCACCTTGCGGATAGTTTCGTCGAATGGCTGCTCAAACACTACCCTGACCTAAAGGAGGACTCTGTTAAGGATTCCTACCTGAATTACAGTGTTGCTTCTCTAGTTTGCCACCTCTGTCAGGAAAGCCCGGTTCTTTGGGTGGTCGTAGATGGCTTGGGCTGGTTAGATCACCAGGAATTACTTGGCTACTTGATCAGTCAGCGACAGCTAACGATTGAACGTTCCCTACCGCGTTTTAGTATTCTGCCAACCGTCACAAAATATGCCAAATGGAGTCTCTATAGTCAGCTTCTACCAAGGCATAGCTCTTGGGTTGATGATATGAACAAAGCCTTTTCAACCATCGGTATGGGAGAACGATACTCTGACAGCCGCAAAGCAGAACTGCTGCGAGATTTACGGACCGGAAAGCACCGTCTCTACTGTTGGGATAATACTCAATTTGATAAACTCTTTCACAATGCCAGAGACTGGAAACACCTCTACAAGGTTGAACGCCAAGCGAGTTTGAAAACAATCGCGGCAGAAATTCAGTCTTGCGTGAGTGAGTTTCCCAATCCTGAGCAACTACAAGTAGTGGTTGCAACAGATCATGGACAACTGATGGGTGAATTAGCCCAGATTATTCACTGTCCAGACGGCTTAAAAGTAGAAGGGAGAGTCGCGATCGGCAAAACGGATGATCCACGATTTGTGGTGCTAGAACGGGGTCGCTATGGGCTACCCAACGATTTCAGTCTTGTCAGAAGTTCTGCTAGCTTCGGTTCTTACAGCTACACGACCGATAAAGCCATTATTGGCTCTCACGGTGGGTTATTTCCGGAGGAGGTAGTAGTAGGTGTCTTCGTGCTGCGAAAATTTGTCACGCGCCAATCAGTGCTAATTCATTGTCAGGGTGGTGGAGAAGCTGGGAAGCCAGGAATGTTGGAAGTCACGATCGACAACCCTAATTCAGTTGAACTGGTAAATCTTTGCTTACGAATCAAAGAATTAACGACCTTTAAGGCTGGGCTACCATTGGAGCAATCTATTCCAGCCAACCAAAGAGTCTCCTTCAATCTTGCCATTCCCGGCTGTCCCGAACTGCCACCCGACTATCCAAGCGATCGCCTTTTCCTATCAGGTGAACTCACATTTTGCTTTGCCCAGACGGAGACGGGAACCGCCTCTCTAGAGGCTGACTCAGCCATTACCATTCAACAAATCTTTAGTAGTGGGGGGGTAAACATTGATGAATTCCTCTAAAGCAATCGACTACGACAACACTCTAGTACGGGATGTCTTCAGTACCCTCAGCATTGACAAGACCCGCTTACCCTCTAGTGGCTTAACGGCGATCGGGATTCCCAGCTTTGTTGCCGAATGGTTATTGGATAAAATTGTGCCCGGTACAGGGGCACTCACCAGCGCAGAACTTGAAAAGGTAAATAACTTTGTCAAAAAAGCGTTTCCGCGCAAGGACGATCGCAACGAAATCATTTTCGATCTGACTCAAGGAGCAGTTCACAAACTCATTGCCCTGATGCAAGTTAGAGTCAGGCTCGACCAAGCATCTGGGGTAATCCCCGATCCCTTTGCACGGATTCCGGTGATCAATCTCAACGACTGCTCCATACCCACTGACCTGATTGAATGTAACAAAATGCTGCTGCGTCAGGGAGTTTGGGGCAAAATTAGTATCTCTATGCGATCGGATGGCAAAGTTGAGGTGATGGATTTCGATCCCTTTCAATGCTCTAAAGTCGATCTGCAAGCCTACGCTGACTGTCGATCGAAGTTTACAACCGACGCATGGCGCGATTTACTCTTTTGCTCAATGGGCTTTAACCCCCAACATCAAAACTACAGCCAGTCAGCCGAAACCTGGATTCTCGCCCGTCTGTTACCGTTGGTTGAGTCCAATTACCATGTGATGGAATTGGCACCCAAAGGCACTGGCAAAAGCTTTGTGTTTGAGAATATCAGCAGTAAAGTCGCGCTCGTAAGTGGCGGCAAAGTCACGCCTGCCCAGCTTTTTATTAATGGTCGTACGAAAGAAGTCGGCTTACTAGGACGACATGATGTAGTGGTTTTAGATGAAGTGCAAAGCCTTACATTTGAAAATCCCGACGAGGTGATTGGTCCGCTGAAAAGTTACCCTGCCAGTGGTCGCTATAATCGGGCGGGGTTTCAAGATATTGCTAGCGATTGTTCCTTAGTGATGCTGGCAAATATTGAGCTAAATGAGCAATTACAGCCTCGTAATCCAGACAATCTGGTTGCCAATCTACCCCCATTTTTTGCCGAAACCGCATTCCTTGATCGCTTCGCAGGCATTATTCCCGGTTGGAAGATCCCCAAGTTTCAACGACAAATGGCAGCGTCTCAAGTTGGCTTAAAAATGGATTTCTTTGGAGAGGCACTACTCTCTCTGCGTCAAGATAATCGTTTTCTATCCTATGCTCAACAGCATACTCAATTCGATCAAAGCGCAACTGTTCGCGATCAAAATTCTATCTTGAAATCAGCCGCAGGATTTCTTAAAATCCTTTACCCTCATCTAGAATTAACCTTGATGGACTATCAACGCGATTGCCTGGAACCTGCTAGAAAGTTGCGTCAATCTATTCGCAATTCTCTCTATCATCTGGATGATGAGTTTAGACAATTCGATCGAGAAATTTATACAGAAATAGCCTGACTAGTCTAGATCTAAACCAACTTTTCAAACTGCTGAAGTTTAACCTTATTGGAACTGAATCCTTATGAAGACGATCGCGTTTTATCACAATAAAGGAGGGGTTGGCAAAACGACTGCCTCGATTAATCTAGCTGCTGCTCTTAGGCAGATGAACTACAGAGTACTTCTGATCGATTTAGATGCTCAGGCAAATGCCACCTTTGCAACCGGGCTGGTCAAGTTTCAATTTGATGAAGAAGACGATATTAAAGCTCGTAATATCTCTCATTTATTAGAAAGTTCCGAGTTCCACTTCATTCCAGAAATCGTTAGACAATCTCAGTACTTTAACGATCCAGAGCTTGACATTATTCCTGCCCACGTTGACCTGATTGAGAAGCAGGATAAGCTGACCAAATATACGGCGACTCGAATCAGGCTAAACAATAAATTAAAACTGGTTGACGATCGCTATGATTTTGTCATCATTGATGCGCCACCATCCCGCGATGTCTATGCTCAGGTTGCCCTCATAACTGCCGACTATCTGATTATTCCTTCAGATTTAAAGCCTTTTGCGAATCAAGGCTTACCGACTGTCCAGCAATTTGTTAAGGAAGAGATCAATGAAACTCGCCAAAGTATGGGTAAGAATAACTTGAAAGTTTTAGGAATTCTACCTTCTAAAGTTTCGACGAATTCAAAATATCTTGATTATGTTCTTCCACGTCAAAAAAATGCGGTGATTGAACAATATGGTATTCCTATCCTAGATTCTATGGTTTTTGAACGGGTCGCTTTGTCTAATTGCCTGAATAAAACTTTGCAGGTCGGAGATATGCTCTATCCAGATCCCAAGTCAATCTTTAAGTTTGACTCCAACTCTGACTCTGCCAAAGAATTTATTAAGCTTGCAAATGAAGTATTAAAAAAAGTGGAGGTTAGCTGATGGTCGACTTTTTCCTGGTTGAAACGAGATCAATTTCCTCTTCTCAGTCTGCATCCAACTTTGATCAATCCGAAGTTGATAAATTAGCCAAACTAATTCTTGACACTAACGGTTTATTACGTCCTCTAGTTCTTAGAGAAGTAGTCAAATTTGAGGAGTACGAAGTTGTGAGTGGACATCTTGAATATTATGCTGCGGTTAGAGCTAAAGAGAAAAATGCCTTGAAAGCAGAAATGGTCAGTGCCTTGGTGATTAAGCCTGAAGAAGAAAAAGCGGCAATTCAACAGGCACAGTTGTTAGAACAACTTTCTAGTTCAACCAAAGCAACCCCAACTACCAGTATCACCCCATTAGATGATCTGTCCTCTAGCTTGGAGGATCTTTTTAATCGCGAATTGAGAGCCATGACTCAAAAGTTAGAAACGAACCTTCAGCGCATTTCTGACCAGATTCCCAAGCAAACAAAACCGATCGATGCTTTTAACCAACTTAGTGACGTTGAACTGACGCGCAGGTTAACGTCAGTCGGTATTAAAGGGAAAAATCTAGATAAGATTGTTGAGCAGATTGTGAAAAAACGTCCGTTTAACTCTCTCTCGGAGGTAGTCAAGCAAACCGACCGCTTAAGCGAGAAAAAGATGGTTGAGATTGTGGATAGTTGGGCTAATCTTCTCTTTACATGAATACTCCCATTTACCTCGACTATCACGCTACGACTCCCACCGATCGCCGAGTTGCCGATTGTGTTTACCAATACATGATCGAAGAATTCGGTAATGCCAGCAGCACCGATCATGAGTATGGCGATCGCGCCGAAGCTGCCGTGAAACAAGCTGCTAGACACGTTGCTGATCTAGTCGGAGCCTTACCGAGAGAAATTATCTGGACATCAGGCGCAACCGAAAGCATTAACCTGGCGATTCAAGGCAGTCTCTCTAGTCCAGAAAAACCATACCGCATCGCCCTGCTACCGATCGAACACAAAGCCGTTCTCGACACCTGCCACGCTCTTGAAAAGCGAGGTTGGGCGGAATTAATTTATCTCCGAATAGATTCTAAAGGCAGACTTGACCTTGATTATTTGGAGCAGGTCTGCATGGAGGGTCTGTCTCTTCTCTGCGTGATGGCTGCAAATAATGAGATTGGCAATATTTACCCAATACAAGCGATCGCTCAAATCGCCCAACGCTACGACATTCCCTTTCTCTGTGATGGCTCTCAGGCAGTTGGCAAGATTCCAATTCAGTTCCAGGAGTGGGGCATTACCTACCTAGCGATCTCTGCTCACAAACTCTATGGACCTAAAGGGGTTGGAGCCTTAGTCGTTCGCAAAGGCTATCATCTCGAACCATTACTGTTTGGTGGCGGGCATCAGAAGGGAACGCGAGCGGGCACGCTCAACGTTCCGGGAATCGTGGGATTGGGGGAAGCCTGTCGGTTGCGATCGCTGGAGATGGAAGAGGATGAGCAGGCGATCGCTTCTAAACGGGATAAGCTCCAGTCTCTCCTGTTAGCAAAAATTTCTGGTTTAGTAGTGAATGGCGACACTACCTACCAGTTAGCTGGCAATCTTCATATCTCTGTTCCTGGAGTTCCCAACAGCGCTGTTATTGCAAGAATTCGCCACCGACTTGCGATCTCAACAGGTTCAGCTTGTTCATCTGGTGTTGAGTCACCTTCTCATGTTCTTCAGTCACTTCGCTTACCAGAGGATGTCGTAGATGGAGCACTCCGAATTGGCATAGGAAAGTTTACTACGGAAGAAGAAATAAATGACGCTGCAACAATTCTTTCTGAAGCTATTACCCAGGTTCAGCAGGTTCTCTGTGCTACGTCTTAGATTTCGTTGATTATTGGTTCTATAAACGTCGAATTATTTAGGCGCTGCTGGATCGAAGTATGAATGCCTGATTTATCCTCACCCTAGCCCTCTCTCAAAAGAAGGGGGGATAAGAGTTCTATCTCCCTTCTCCTTGAGGAGAAGGGTTGGGGATGAGGGCAATTCATCTTTGTATTTAGCAACGCCGTTTTACCTACTGTATTTTTTCTATTGCTATTTTAGGACTAGTGTACTATTTAGGGCAAATATAGCTTGATCCAGAAAAACGATCGTGCCATTGCCTAAACATTGCACTTTACCCTAGCGACCCTCGGAGCTACCCATGAGCCTGATCACGATTTCGTGTCGTCTTGTTGCCAGTGAAGATACTCGCCGTCAATACTGGTTCCTTACGGCGGAAAAGTACACACCGCTAATTAACAATACTTCGGACAGTTTTAGGCGGCGATAGTGCCGTAATCGCAAAGGGTTGAGTAGTTGGGATGGGATTTAATCAAGCTTGGCTCCAAGTCTAAGGTGGCAATAAATCGTTCAAGTAGGTGTTGATTGAGGGCACGACGCTTAACGCTTGCCATTGAGAATACAAATGGGTCTTGACCGGTGTGCTGGGGATGCGCGTCGAACTTCGCTAGATTGAGGGCGGTAAAACTGGCATTGAAATGAAAGTCCAACTTCAAGAGGTCACGGGCTTGACAATCACTCAGACCCGTAAACTGCTTGGCATCGCGGAAGAGAAATTCAATCCCGAAGCGCAATTTATAGAACTGAATAATCTGCTTGGGGGCTTGCTCAACATCGGTACTGAACAGCAGGCAGGTGCGGACTCGGTTCGGAACGCGACGGTCAACTAGGTAGGCGACTCGAATCTCCCGCTTCAAGGAGACGTGCCACAATCGGGCAGTGTAGAGGTCAACCTGGGGTTGCACGGTTTCCACAAAGGTGAAGTGACTGAGGTCTGTCAGGTCAACTTTGCCGTCGTACTTGCGCGGTCTGCCTCGTTGCTTCTGCACCCC
>NZ_LXYR01000104.1 GCF_001650195.1 Phormidesmis priestleyi BC1401
ATTCCATCTGTGTAAGCTTAAGCTCAACCACTTAAGAATGCTTGTTAAGCGTGATTTTAACAATCTCGTTGAACATCAGCCTAAAGTTGGAAGATCAGAGGTCTCAGTAGTCATGGAACCGTTTTTTGCCTTAAGGCTGAAATGCTTTTCCAGCAAGGTGTTCTCCTAGCTTGTGCCTGCTCACCCTGATCCCAAAACTTGGCTAACCTATAACGTCTACTGATCTCTCAATTAAGCTTGCCTACCTGCTCAAACGGCAGTTAACCGACGGATCTCTCACGCTTCTTTCACATTGCCATAACCGATCTAACCTTCGTAAATAAGCGATCGCCCCTTGAGAGGGTTCAAAACTAGAACTATGCCGCGAAAGCCATGCTACGAGGGCATTGCAGCGCTGGTGTGGCGGCTGGCGGCAGACTCGCTACTTTTACCCCAAGTAGGCGTTCCCGCCCACGAATGTCCAGCCACAAAATAACAGGCTCCAGAGCCAAACGCGAGCAGCGTTGTTGAGGTCGGCGCGGGACTCTTGCAGGTCTTTTTTGACCGCATCGGGGAGGAGCATCCACAGGCGTGACCAACAGAGGATGGCATCAAGTCCATATTTCTCCAGGGGTTTGCGTTCGGCAGCTCGCAGCAGATTGCCCAGGCGGGTGGGCATGAGGTCAGCGGTGGCGGTGCTGTTTTTGCAACCACCTTAACCACTTAGTCGCAGCGGCACTGAACGCACTTACCTGCCCCACCGTTGACTGAGCCAGGCAAGCATCATGGCATTGCCGCTCCCGTGCTAGAATAAGTGTATAGGAGGCTACAGAAGTTCTGTCTTTTAAGTGAGTTCAAACTTCATCTAGGTAAGAAGAAGCGCTTCCTGTGCCAGCAGAGACGCTGGCTGAAGGCTTCGCTTCCAAATGTCCCTGCCCTAGCCAGCGCTTCACTCCCAGTGCAATGAAGCTGGTTAATTGGTCTTTTATCCATGCTGACGGCATTCTGATTCGGTGCTTTGACTGGACAGAAAAATTTGTCCAGTCAAGTAGAGGCAAGCTGAAGGTCAGCGCTTGCGGGTTGGAAACTAAATTTGAGAGTTCACTTTAAATGTCATTTTTGAAAAAAACAGCTTTAGTTTACTGCGACCAGCAATTTGGACGCGTGGATGGCAAAACAGCCGCCGGGTTAGTGCGACACTCAGAGACTTACACCATTGTTGGGGTGCTGGATCGTGCCTTGGCTGGTCAGGATGCGGGGGAAGCCTTAGGTGGCGCAAGCAATCAGATTCCCATTTTTGCCGATTTAGAGACCGCGTTGGCTCAGTTGCCCACCGTTCCCAATTGCTACATCTATGGCAAAGCACCCTTAGCGGCTTGCATACCCGTGGCAGAGCGGCGGCTCATCTTAGAAGCCATGCAAAAAGGGATGAATATCCTAAACGGCTTGCATGAGTTCTTTTCTGATGATCCAGAATTTACCCAAATGGCGGCTCAGTGCGGTGTTCAAATTAAAGACATCAGAAAACCGCCCCACTTGAAAGATTTACACGTCTTCACGGGTCAAATCGCTAAGGTCACTGTGCCTGTCATTGCGATCTTAGGAACCGATTGCGCTTGTGGGAAAAGGACAACCGCCGTGGCACTCAACCAGGCGCTCATCGACTTGGGCCTTAATTCGTTTCTAGTGGGAACAGGACAAACCAGCTTGATGCAGGGGGCACGGTATGGTGTCGCGATCGATGCGTTGGTTTCCCAATTTGTGATTGGTGAAATCGAACACGCGGTGCTGCAAGCGTTTGACAATGAAAGCCCCGACCTGATTTTAGTGGAGGGGCAGAGCGCTGTGAGTCATCCTGCGTTTATGAGTTCGCTCGGCATTTTGAAAGGCAGTATGCCGGATGGCATTATCCTCCAACACCCACCCGCCAGGCTGTTCCGGTGCGACTTTCCGCAATTAGCCATGCCCACTGTGGCAAGCGAAATTAAACTCATTGAGGCGATCTCGCCAGCGAGAGTACTGGCGATTACCTTGAGTCACGAAAATCTGGCAGACACAGAACTGCGGTCGATCATCGCAGCGTATGAGCAGCAGTTTCACTTGCCCACAACGGATGTCTTGCACGATGGCTGCCAGAAGCTAGTGCAAACCTTGCTTGAGCAGTTTCCATCCTTGCAGCAAAAAATTAAGCGATCGCCGTTAGCAAGCCTGCCTGTCTTAGCCATGAGTTAGGCGTACTCGTCTAGAAAGCATGTATGCAAGCGTTCCTGCCCCGCCTTGAAATTGCCCTCACCCAAATCCAGGAGAATGCCCGGTTGCTCTGTGCACTGTATGGGCAAAAGGGTATTTCCTTAATGGGAGTGTCTAAAGCCGTGCTTGGAGACCCCGCGATTGTCGCGGCCATGCTGCGAGGCGGTGTCCGCTTTATTGCCGACTCGCGCCTGGAAAATATTCAAAAAATGCAAGCGGCGGGTCTGGTCACGCAGTTTGTGCTGCTACGCACGGCTTTAAGTCAGGCAGAAGCGGTCGTCCAAAGTGTCGATATTAGTCTCAACACCGAGCTTGAGACGCTGCGTAAACTCTCCTACTATGCCCAAGCACAGCAGAAACAGCATCAGGTCATTGTGATGGTGGAGATGGGTGATTTGCGTGAAGGCGTGCTTCCTGGCGATCTGGCTCCCTTTATCAAGGAAACTGTGGCTCTGCCCCATCTCAAGCTGGTGGGTCTTGGCTGCAATTTAGCTTGTTATGGTGGCATCAAGCCCGATGAGCGGAATATGCAGGCACTCTCCACGCTAGTGAATCGCATTGAACAAGCATTTCAGCTCCGTTTAACCGTGATTTCAGGCGGGAATTCGGCCAATTATGAGTGGTATCAAGCGACTCCAGCGGTCGGCCGGATTAACAATCTTCGCTTGGGGGAAGCCATTCTTTTAGGTCGTGAAACGGTCAGCCGCAAAGCGATTCCGGGGTTACACACGCACGCCTTTCAACTCATTGCCGAAGTGATCGAGTCCAAGCAAAAACCATCTCTCCCGTTTGGCACCCGTGGCCAAGATGCGTTTGGCCATGTGCCGAGTTTCCCCGATCGAGGCCTGCGCCAAAGAGCGATTCTAGCGTTGGGACGGCAGGATGTGCTCGTCTCTGGCTTGACACCGCACAACCAGCAGTTAGCCATACTCGGGTCGAGCAGTGATCATCTGCTGCTGGATAGCGAGCAGCACCCTTTACGAGTGGGCGATGAAGTGACCTTCGACCTGGATTACGGTGCGCTGCTCGCCGCGATGACCTCTCCTTTTATTCGGAAGCAATGGCTCCAGGGGTCGAGTCCAGCTGCAACCTCACAGCCGTGTTGAGCCTCAAGAGTCAAGACCCGCTGCCGCCACTTAAGCAAGACCGCTCACCGAGCAGTGTGGTTGCTGTCCCCATGTCGCGGTGCGGCAAAGTCAAGACCATTCACAGTTCCAACTCATAGATGGTGGCAATCTCATTGGATTGAATCCCCAGATAAGCCAGCGTTTGCTGCTGTGTGGCATGTCCAAACGCTTCCATCAAGAGGGGTATGGCGGTACCGCGCTCCAAGCGTTGCCAGTAGCCCCAGGTCTTCCGCAACGTATGACTGCCATAGTTGCCCTTCAGTCCGACCGACTGGCCCCAGGTCTTCACCTGCGTACTCATCGTTTCCACCGTGACCCAGACGACGAGCTACTTGAGTGTTGTGATGTCATAAGAGGAAAATAAGACAAGGGACTGGTGGGCTATGAATACGAGAATTGCTTCTGTTGCTTAGCGAACAAATTAGTGAACACCTGTGCTGCTGCCTGTCCTTGCAAGAGCTGGTCATGAGCAAACAAGATTAATTGTTCAACCAACGCTTGCCCTTGTTGTCGTACGACTTCCCCAATGGTTTGAATGGGGTGAGTCAGACCCTTACCCTTGGGCGGCTTCGACGATGATGCTAAACAAGCAAGATGCAGCAACGAGTATGCCACGAACACTAAACACCAATGGGATTGCATGGCTGAAAGTGAACGGACGCGATACTGGTCGAGTCCTAGCAGTTGTTTTCCATCTCGATAGAAGGTTTCGATAGTCCAGCGCTGCAAGTACTTCGATAAGATTTGCTTGGCACTCCAATCCGTGTGATTGGTGACAAGAACGGCATAGGGAGCGCTCAGGTCAGCCGATTGAAAGCTGATCACCAAGCGCACTTTGCCAATCCCAGACAGCCGAGTACAAACACTAAAGCACCAATACCTGCGGTCATCAATTTCCACTTGACGATAAGCCGTTGCCGGAATTAAGGGGACTAAATCTTCGACTTTGATCACCCCATTTGTAGGCAGAGGAATGGGCTGTCCCTGTGCATCTCGCAATTGAAATCCCTGCATCGATAAGTTGCGGTTGCGCTTGAGTAAACTCACCCATTGTTTATTGTGGGTTGCTAGTTGCTCGACAAATTCAGTGGTCAGATACCAACTATCCATCAACACCGTGGTAAACGGCAGTCCATGCTCAATTGCCTGCTTGAGTAACTCATGGGCGATGGTCAACTTCGTGCGAAACTGCTCGTGCAACTTGGCAAATTCTGGGTCTTCTAACAAGGTTGGATCGAACTGCTTGTGTAACGTCTGTCGGGCTTGGGTCGTGGGTGGAATCTCTTGGTCTGGAAAGTGCTTGGCAATAAATTGCTCCCATTGGGTCAAGTCTTCATAGCGACGATAGATCTCACAATCGACCGGAAACTGCACCGCCCCACTGCGATAGTGACTCGTGACCAAGTTATGCGCGAGGGGATAGCTGCTGTCACTATGGTTATAGTGGCGGTCGATATACTCAAGCACACTTCCCACATGCTCACACAACGTATCATCAATCAGTAAGCACGACTGCTTCCCATCTAACCGCATGTTCACGGTCTGGGCTAACAAATACTGAATCCGGTGGGCATTCACCGCTTCGCTCTTCCACGGCGACTCGCTCAGAAATCGCGATAGATTGGTCTTATCTGCGCTCTTCAACGTACAGCGACTAATGTTACTCAAGCTTTTGTTCTCCAGCACAATTAGCCCGGTTAAGTAGGTCTGGAAATTCTCATAGGTACGTTCATCGGTGAACAATCTCCGAAACGCTCCGGCGTGACAGGCAACTAGCGGAGCAGGGGCGACTATCGGCAGTTGCATAGAGAGTACACCTCAATGAAAAACCTAAATTTGTCTGCACTCTCCCCCATTTCTCACCCCTGATCATCTCACCACAGACAGACTTCAAATTTTCTCTCTCGACATCACAACACTCAAGGAGCTAGTGAGGCAGTGGCGATCGCTCGATCACCTGTTGGTGTTGAATTTGCTGTCAGAACGTCAACCTAACATAAGACGGTACAGTGCCAAGCTCATGCAGCAGGTCGATGCCTGGTGTGAGGCTAATCCAACTCAAACCCCGTTGCTCTTGGGGTCTGAGTAGTAACTATAAAAGGGATAAGGTTGGAATTCAGTCCATTCGCAGATTGGAAGAAGCAGGGATTGAGAGCATAAAGGATTTAGCGCTTTTGAGAACAGAAGACTTGGTAAAAGGGAGTGCAGCGGAAAATTGCAGAGCAAGTTCGAGGATACATACAGCGAAGAGTCCAGTAAGTCCTGGGTCTATCGGAATCACTATGCAGATGTTCGCCATGAACGTTTCACACTGATCAAGAAGGCTCAAAGCCCTGAAATACGCTGAATCGTCCTAATTTAGTGTTTGACTTGCATAATTCAGTCGATAGCCCCTAAGTCCTTATTTTGAGAAATTGACAGCCTCTGGAGAACTTGCTTTTGCAACCTGATCAACCACTTTTAGCCAGTCTCCACGCAGTTGAGCAACCCGTATCGTCAAATCGAACTCATTGCTCCAGACATCGGCAGCCACTTCTTGAAGGAAAATCTGCCATTCTGCCTTCACACCCTCAGCCCGGAGAACCCGATCAACAAATTCCTCAACGATCGCAAATCCCGCTTGACTCGGCTCTTGTAAGAGAGTCTTGAGTTCCTTTTCACAGTTATTCACAGCTTCAGCTTGCGCCAACTTTAGATTCTTCAAAATTCCTTCGGCATCTGGCTTTCTAGTGTCTACAAGCCGTTTAGACCTAAGATCAAAGGCTAGATCGATGAAGTTACCTCTCAGCTTGAATGGAGTTCTGTCAGGGTCAAGTACATCTAGATACTTCCGAATGCGGTGTTGAACTAGCCCACGATACTGTAAATCGAACGTTGCTAGGGTTTGAAAACCAAGTCTTAAACCACTTAGGTTGTCGGGAATGTGTTCGGCGAAAGCCTTGAGAAATTCGCTACCTTCTCCATCCGCTAGTTTACCTAGTTTGCCCTCTTGAACGAGTACACTGACAACCTTTGACTTGTCAGCTTCAAGAGACTCCTTGAGGGCTGTGTCTAGCGACAAAAAACGTTTGGAGAGGTAGGTACGCACTTCATGCAAGTATTCAGCATATGCAATGTCATACGATCCTGTTTTTCTTGCCCTTCTTTCAATTTCTTGCAGTGTAGGAATGCCTGTGTCAGTTCTACAATCTTGAATGGCAGTTTCTACGGCTGGTTTGAAGTTTTTGTCATCAACGTCTCGATCCAAAATAAGCGTGGAGAGTAATGCTTCCAGACCACCTGTTAGATCAGTCCAGAGTTTGTCAAAGAGCCTAACAAACTCTGGGAACCAATTATCTTGTGATGTTTGTCTCCATGTATCATGTGCTTTGTCTAGCTCAACTTTGAGCATTTTCTGAAGTTGATTCAGACGGTCTTGACAGGAAGAAGCGTATTGACGATCTAAGACATCAATCCTACGAGTCAGGTAATCGAGTACGCGATCGAGAATGTGAGCATTTGACTCTTCGGCATCAGCACAGTCTGCAGTAATACAATCTACAACTTCTATGTGCTTCTCGGTCCTTGTTTCAGCAAGGCTCTGGCAGTTTCTCTGGTTGTCATCTTTGCCAGAGACAGAACTGACATGGTTAAGCACCATGAAAGACCACTCTTTGATGGGAAGTTCCATCAGAGCACTACTTGCCATATCGTAAAGCTCTACGTCTTCAGTGCCCCAAAAATCTCCCATTGCCGTAGGCATCCGGACGAACAAGACAATATCAATGTCTCGTCCAAGTGTTTTGATCATCCGCTCTGCGTCACCAATTCCAGTGTCGCCTAGCCCTGGCATATCGACTAAGGCAACCTTGATATAGCCACTGCCACATTGGTTAGGACGCAGCTTGTTTAAGAACAAATTCTACCGCATCGCGTAGGTTGTCCGAGTCGCGCAACTGCTTGCGAATAC
>NZ_LXYR01000105.1 GCF_001650195.1 Phormidesmis priestleyi BC1401
TCTCGCTGTGTTGAATGAGCCGAATCCCATCATTGGCTTTGTCAATCGCTTGATGTTGCGGTGATCCTGCTCGATGATGTTATTCAGGTACTTGCTCTGCCGGTATTCTGTCTCTGCTGCCAGCGTTTCATCGCCTTTCAAGGCTTCGACTGCCACCGGATAGGCAGCATTTTTATCGACGGTGATCACGCGGGGTGTTTGAGTATGAGTCGCCTTCAGCACTTTGCGGAAAAACCGGGCTGCTGCTTTACCGTCCCGCTTTGCGCTCAGCATGAAGTCCAACGTGTTGCCCATTGAATCGACAGCGCGGTAAAGATATTTCCACGCTCCTTTCACTTCGATGTAAGTCTCGTCCACTCTCCATGAGTCATTCGTGGGATTCAAGAACGGTCGAATGCGTTTGTCCAGTTCAGGGGCAAATTTCAGCACCCAACGATTGAGGGTGGAATGATCCACCTCAACTCCTCGCTCTGCCATCATTTCTTCCAAATCCCGGTAGCTCAGAGGATAGCGGCAATACCACCGCACATTCAACACGATGATTTCGGGCAAGAAGTGCCGCCATTTGAACAGAGAGTCAGTCGTCATTTAGAGCAAGGCTAGAAAAAATTAAGCTTCCCTACCTTACTATTTTTGCGACACAACCGCATGGGGGAACTGCTTGTGATTGTTTCATGTCTGTTGGTCATCCTGATGATACGTTTCTCGCTCAAACTTGCCAGGAATTGCATGACCATCTCGGGAATCAACGAACTCCGCTGCAAGCAGACGGGGTATGGAATAGGATCTGCTGCCGAACCTAAAGCTTCGGATTGCAGTTTGTCTTCTTCGCCGCAGAGCGGCGGGGAATCTACCCCTACTAGATTGAAATGGACAACTCTGCTGATGCTTGTGCACTGGCTTCCGCCCAGACTGTTCAAGCCGCTTCAAGTATCCCTAAAAAAGTTTCAAAGTGGCTTTTTGGCTCTGCTTAAAACCCGAAATGGGATCAAGCAAAATATGAAACAAAAGTGAAGTAATTTGACATATTTCTGATAGCAATCATCAGCAATTCGATTAAATTTCTCTTGCTTCTTAGTGCTACTTAGGTTAGGTTGGAACAGTCTTGAAGGGGAGTAGCTGCTGGCAAAGAAAGCCAGTACACCTGAGTCAACATACTGGCAGAAAGCCTGGTTCAGGGGACAAGTCTTTGATTTTCGGCGCTGCATGGCACCAGGATCTTTCAACTTGAGAGCGAGACCTTCACTGAGTTCACATCTGATGTGGGCTGGGTGAAGTGTGTCTGCACTCATCAAGCTCACTCAGAAAACCGTAACCAATTCTGATGAGCTTGATGAGCTGATATCTCTATGGAATTAAGTCTTTTTGTTTCGACCTTTGCCCTCACTTTTGTGGCAGAGTTACCCGATAAAACAGCGTTTGCTGCTTTATTTCTTGCCACCTGTCACGATCCCTTTGCGGTCTTTCTGGGTGCCGCCGCCGCTTTTGTGATTCAAAGTGTGGTCGCCGTTGCCTGCGGTAGTTTGTTCAGTCTCCTTCCCTCTCAGTGGGTGCATCTCACCGCAGGCATTCTCTTCCTAGTTTTTGCCGTCATGATGTGGCGTAGACAAGACTCTGGAACAGAAAAACCTGATTGTGCGCCTAAAACTGCGCGGTTCTCTCAGTCCGTTGGAACTGCCTTCATGACCATTTTTATTGCTGAATGGGGCGATTTAACCCAATTGGCAACAGCGGCGCTAGTGGCGAAAGAGCAGGCTCCCTTCACAATTTTCACCGCTGCAACTTTAGCGTTGTGGTCCGTCACCGCGATCGGGGTCATCGTTGGTTCTCAGATGAAGGATCGGATACAGCCCCAGCTCTTACAGCGAGTCGCTGCCAGTGCTTTTGCCGTTGTAGGCATCGGTATATTAGTTAAAGCGTAGAGAAGATAGTAGGGATTGATTCGCCAACCGCATCGTATCCCGAATCAATCCCAGGATGAGCAGCAATCACCCTGGTGGGTACCATCTTTCTGGCCATCGTCTGGTTACCTTGGAACAGTCTTCCACCTACTTCACTGAGGTCTCTTCCTTTATGACCAGTAAGCTCGTTTCCAGTTTCGAACTCCTCGCGCAACCCATTATTCCATCCGCGTTTGCGCCTGCTGGCATTGAAAATCCTTTCGTGGTGCAAGCGTATTTTTTGATCATTTCCAATTTTACGCAGAATGAGCAAGTGACTCCTGCGCCTCCCATCACGCTACGGTTTGTCTTGGATGGCATTAATCCCCCCGCGATCCCACTGACTTTCACGGATAAAACCACCGCTAAATCTATTCCCTTGGTGGTTGGCACGCCCTCCTTTGTGCTGGAGGCAAAGCTTGATCCAGCCAACTCCGTCAAGGGTACGGATACAACCACCTTCCTGCTTCAGCCTGATGTGAAGAAAATTTTGCAGCAAGGGGGAGCACCGAATTATGAACTGCGTGGGTATGTCACGATCGATGCTCCAGCCGGCACCCAACTCTTGCTGTCACCGCAAACACGGGGCACCTTCTTCCGGGGCACCTTGCCAAATCTGACTGTGGTCAGTGAAGAGTCTAGTGTGCTGCCAACGGCCCAAGGTCCACTGTACGTGTTCTAGGGATTGGAAGAGGTCCAATACGGTTGGCGAATTGGCGAGAGAAAAAAATCTTTGAAATCCTCATTCTGTGGTTGATTCCGGGTTTAGGGTATGTGATCTGACCATCCTTGACCGAGCTAAGTTTTAGAGATGGATAATTTTTCTCTGGTCGATTTTCCAACCGCATCGGATCCTGTCGCAATCCCATAGACGCGGGACTCGATGTGATAGGGGTATGGCAACGATTCACGTAAAAAAGGGCCATTTGCTGTGAATGTCTTATTAAGCAAATGATTCAGAGCATAAGCGATCGGTTCGCTTCAATAAGTTCTACGAATCGGCACAAAACGTACTACAAGCAGGTTGGACTAGTTTTGGACTGAAAAATGAAAAAAGGGTCGTGTTACATCAGTAATCTCCCACCCTTTATCAGCTTGGGGTCCTGATTCTACCGTTGCACTTCTGCCATTTCAGCAGGTGGGCAAGCTTAATTGAGATATCAGTAGAAATTATGGTTTAGCGAAGCTTTGGAATCAGGGTGAGCGAGCACAAGCTGGGAGAACACCCTGCTGGGAGAGCGTTACAGCCTTGAGGCAAAGAACGGTTCCATTGCTACTGAGACCCCGAGTTCCCTAGTTTGTAGCGACTTGCGCCTCAACCGACCATTAAGAATTTGGCGCAGGTCTTGCATCTGACCCGTTTCGCTCTGGTGCCATCGTTGCCAAGTTTGCCCTGACCTTCTTTTGCTGTGTCGCTTGATCCAGGGGTTGAGCCGATACATGACTAATTTAGTGCAAGAAAGGGCTGAAAGCCCAATTCTGGCGTAGATTTCTGACGCTTTTCCTCTTGCCTGGGGCTTGATCCAGGAGCTCAACGTAGCAAAGCTTGCCAGCCCATGTTGCACCTTTCTGGTCTTATGTCGGCTTGACCTCTATTTGAATCAATGACAGCAAGAAGAATCCCAAGTTCTTCAGTCTTGCTCTGGTTAAGAATTATCACCCGTCCGGGGAATATCCTCGTTCACCTTAGAAGGATAAATTCAGAAGTAATGATGAGACACCTCGATTGCTGAACCAATCGATCCTGGCTTTCCCATCCCACCCCACTCTACTTCCCTACAATTCATACGAGGTGGATAACATGGATACCCCTTCCGTCGTTTGGACAGATGCAGCATTAACAGCGATTCGTAATCTTGGCAAACCCGATAAACTTGCTGCACGACCCCGAATTGGTCCACCAATGGTGGCAAGATCGCTTGCCATCCTACACACTGCCATTTTCGATGCTTGGGCAGTGTATGATGCCGTAGCAATTCCAACTCAAATCAGATTACCGCGTCAAATTGCCGAATCAGATGCAGTTAAAATCGCGGCGATGAGTCAGGCTGCCTATCGAGTATTGGTGGATCAATTTCCCACTGAGGTCGCAACGTTTGATTTAGCCATGACTTCGCTGGGGCTTGTTCCTTCAACCAGTGAAGACGCTTCAACCCCAGACGGGATAGGCAATCTAGCCGCCCAAGCCATCCTGGCAGAGCGTCATCGCGATGGTGCCAATCAATTGGGTGAACTCAGTGATAGCGGCAAAATTTATGCAGATTACACAGGTTACACCCCCGTTAATTTGCCCGTCGCTGCAACAGAACCTTCCCCGATCGTCAATACGCCGCATCCAGATCGCTGGCAGCCCTTAAGCTATCTTGATGGCACTGGCAAGCTACAAATTCCTAGTTTTATCGCTCCCCATTGGGAGAAGGTGCGTCCGTTCGCGCTGACTTCGGCAGATCAATTTCGTCCGGCTCCGCCTCAAGCGATCATATCCCAGGGATTTCTCGATCAAGCCAAGCATATCGTTGAGGTTCAGAAGAATCTGATCACCAAGCAAAAGGTGATTGCAGAATACTGGGCAGATGGACCCAACTCTGAGCTACCACCAGGACATTGGGAACTCTTCGCGTCCTTTATTTCCGAGCGGGACCATCATAATCTGGCAGACGATGCCAAAATGTTCTTTGCTTTGGCGAATGCGATTCATGATGCCGCGATTGCGACCTGGGAAGCCAAGCGCTACTACGATTATGTTCGACCAGTCACCGCCATTCGGCATCTGTTCCGGGGTAAGAAGATTGATGGCTGGACCGGAAGTAGCATTGCTCAAATTTTAGGAGAGGCATGGCGACCCTATCAAGTCCCGACGTTTCCGACCCCTCCATTTCCAGAGTTTACATCCGGGCATAGTGCCTTCTCGATGGCGGGAGCTGAGGTGTTGAAACGGTTTACAGGCAGCGATCGCTTAGGGGATTACTCCTACAAGCAAACTGGTTTCTTGCGCGTTGAGCCTGACTTAACAGAAGCTGTTGGGGTTGTATTGCAATGGGAAACATTTACCGCTGCCGCGCAAGAAGCCGGAGAGTCGCGCTTGTATGGTGGAATCCATTTCTATGAAGGCAACGTCGCTGGACTAGCACTGGGGCGTAAAGTTAGCATACAAGCTTACGAGAAGGCGCGTCAGTATTGGGAAGGCACTTTATAACTCCATTTATTGAACTGACAGAATTCTGTAAAGGCGATGGATAGTATGCCCCCATTTTTGAAAGCCATATTATCCATTGTTCAATCAGAGGGTGAAAGGGGAGAGAGTAGCGCGTCTGCTGTCAGCCACCACGAGTGTGCTGAAGTGGTTGATCTGCTTGAATTTGAAGCGGTGAGAAAATCACGATAACGAGGTGTTTTAGTACAATAAAACTGTCCATCTAAAGTTTCGACAGGATGAGGGTTCTAGCAGCTTCATGGCGGCTGGCAGCAGACGCGTTACTCTCTCCCCAATAACGGGGCTCGATTCCTTCACGCTTTCGCATTGCAGCTCTCCACCTCTCTGTGTACGCTTCGCCGTGGCGTGGCCGACACCGACGCAACACTCGATATCCAGTGCCTTGCCAAAGCTTCTGGAGCTGGGACTTACACGCAGCCGATAGAGCCGAGCTTTGCTCGGCGCACGGAATACGTGTAAAACAGTGCCACGAACTCTTGAATCCTTGACTAGATAGAGGTTAAGTGAAAATCTTCTGGTTAACTGCATCGACCGCAGTGAACCAGAAGATTTTCACCCTCTGCCTCTAAATTGGTATAGCCTTTACTTAAGCAAGGATTCAAGAGTTCGTGGCACTGTTTTACACGTATTCCGAATCAATCCCCTCTGGAGGAAAGATGGATCTTCTCACTTGGCTAATTGTCGGTCTTATTGCAGGAATACTATCCAGTGTCGTAGCTGGCGGAATCGGGTACGGGATTCTTGGAGATATAGTTGTGGGCATTGTTGGATCTTTTGTTGGCAGTTGGCTTTTTAGACAGATAGGACTCGCCTCACCGTTCCCTGGACTTGCTGGAACCATCTTTATTGCCTTTATCGGTGCCGTTGTACTGTTGTTCGTTTTGCATCTCATTCAACGCGGGCGGGCTGTCTAGATGTTGATGTAGTCAGGGGTGGCTACGAATCTGGCATGGTTCAAGGCACTTGCTACATCGCACTGCTATATTTACCCCTGCTACCGCGTTGAGGACAATCGATTAACGCTCGCCTCAATACTGTCAGAGTGGTAACCTAACCGGCTACCAACTTAAGCCGAGACAGTGGGTCCCTCAAGTCTTTAAGCTTCGTTCAATCTGTCCCACTTTATGTCGGTAGCCGGTTTGATTATCAGTAAGTTACGAAGGTTAAACTGTCACAGCTAACCCTTGATTGTCCACCTCACTTAAGTTTTTATTATCAATCGCTCACAAGGCAAACGACAGAATGCACCTTTCAGCGTTTTGAGACTGCCATTCGATTGATAAGGTAAACGAAAATAAGGCGTTTGAAAATCTGCAAACGGATCAAAGTACGGAAAATCAGTGCTTTGAGCATCCTACATAAATTAATTACAGAAATTTAGGTAGGGTAGAGAGGTAAAGCAGCCAGAGGAACAAGACGATGGGCAAGTACATCCGCAAAACGGACAAGCAAACGAAACCACAAGGTAAGGCTGCCGTGATCAGTCAAGCTGACTTAGAGTGTGTTTGTAAATGAGTATTAAGCGGTCTTTTCTTTCCATCGGGTGTGGTTCTTTGTTAATCGTTTGAGCATTAACCGAATCATCACGATA
>NZ_LXYR01000106.1 GCF_001650195.1 Phormidesmis priestleyi BC1401
GGGTTCTAAATAGAGTGCCCGTGATCCTCTATCAACCATCTGGAAACTGCCAACAGGCAATGTGTTCCACACTCTTGCTGCCACAAACGCAAGGTTCCGGTTTAGAGGCAACCCACTCATGGTCACAGGCTCGACAGTGACAAAGAATATTGTGACGGTCTGCTTCCTCCAGGCGTTGCTGCCATTCCTTCAGTTCGGTTGAAGTGAATTGAGGTTGAGGGTCTGACATTGAAAGGCTCCACCGCTAAAACAACACCAACTGAATCGACGATTCGAGGTGAGAAGCTCTGAATGACTGCTCCTCACCTCCTAAATTAGACAGCGAGATTCCCAACAGCCGCACATTTCGCCCCTCCAAATTAACCGCCTCAAACAACGCCTGCGCTAAAGCCACGATCGTCCCCACTTCACGAATTTCACTGATCACCGTCCGACTGCGGGTGATTTGTTGATAGTTCGCAAACTTTATCTTCAGCGTGATCGTCCGCCCGCCAGTTTGGTGACGCTTCAGCCGTTGATAGACGGTTTCAGCGATCGTCTCCAGTTCATGCAGCATCACCGCCTGATCGCTTAAGTCTTGAGCATAAGAAGTCTCTGCCCCCACTGATTTACGCACTCGATTCGCCTCGACTCTGCGATCGTCCTGTGCCCTGGCAATCTTGAAGTAGTAGTGCCCAACCTTGCCAAAGTGCTGCACTAACTCAGGTTCAGAGCGCTGCTTTAAGTCGGCTCCCGTGTGAACGTTCAACTCGTGCATCTTGGTGGCGCTAACCTTGCCGATGCCGTGAAACTTCTCTATCGGTAAGGATTCCACGAACGTCTCCGCCTGCTCAGGGAGAATCACCGTCAAGCCATTGGGCTTGTTCAGCCCCGATGCCATCTTCGCTAGAAACTTGTTAAAAGAAATGCCTGCTGAAGCCGTTAAGCCTGTCTCTTTGAAGATAGAAGCTCTAATCGCTCGTGCGATCGTAGTGGCATAAGGCAATCCCAACTTATTCTCTGTGACATCCAGGTAGGCTTCATCCAGTGCCACTGGTTCTACCAGGTCTGTGTGCTGCTCAAAGATGGCGCGAATCTGCTGCGAGATTGACCGATACACGTCAAAGCGGGGTGGAACGAAAATCAGGTGAGGACAGCGCTGAATCGCAATTTTAGATGACATTGCTGAATGAATGCCAAACGTTCTCGCCTCATAGCTAGCTGCACAGACGACACCTCGCTGATTAGGAGTTGCACCCACAGCAACGGGCTTGCTTCGATAGCGCGGATGATCTCGCTGTTCAACCGAGGCGTAGAAAGCGTCCATGTCGATGTGGATGATTTTTCGCATCTCACTGCCTCATCGCTTCAACTAATCGCTAGGTGCCACTTTCTCTTTAAAGGCTTTCCCGGCAGAAAAGGCAGGAATCCGAGTCGCCGCGATCGTCATCTTGTCGCCCGTTTTAGGGTTGCGTCCCTCTCTTGCCTGTCTATCTCGCGGCTCAAACGACCCAAAACCGACCAGCGAGACTTTCTCCCCTGCGGAGACTGCCTCTACGATCGAGTCAATGAGTGCAGTCAAAACGACATCAGCATCTTTTTTACTGACCTCTGCCTTCTCCGCAATGGCATCAATGAGTTCACCTTTATTCATCGCCCTTTGTCCTCAACACGTCGCCGCCATTGTAGAACAGAAGTAGAAAGGATATAAGTGTACTATGAAGTTCTCTAGCCACTCCTCAACTCGTCGTCTCCATCATCTGACAGAACCCATCAACCTGCTGATCTCCTGTCAAGTCACTTAATTCTCTGACTTCTGTGCAGCCAAAGTTCAGGGTAGGTGACGGCGGTTCCCATTGCCGTTAGAACACAGCCAATCAACGTTGCATAGAACCGCACAGGCAGTAACTCCCGATCTCCGCCTTGATTCAGAGTCAGCAGATCAATCATCACCATCACCAATACCGTAATCGCTGCACAGCACAGCGTGTAATTTCTAGCTAAACCGATGGGGATGAGTGGAGCCGCCAGAAGAATGCAGGCAATCAGAAGGTTGGGATCATGGATCGAGGTAATAATTTCTTCCACCAGCAGCACGCCAATCAACGTTCCCACGATCCGTTGAGAAGTCCGCTGAACGGTTGCACGGCTATCGGGCTTCATCACCAATAAAGTAGTCGCAGCAACCCAAAACGGACGAGGCAGATGGAATAAAAAACTCCCTCCCAGGGCGATCGCAGCAACTATGCCATAGCACAGAGCAAACCGTAACCCTGCCGTTTGTTTGGATTGAATGCGCTTCCAGCCTTCGCGTAGGTCAGGCGCACCGTCCAAAGGATTCGATCCCAAAAGCCAATGCTGGATCGCTAATACAGTGGCTGTCCACAATCCACCGATCAAAAAGACAAAAACGATGCTTTCATCAACCGGAATTAATTGAGTGTCAAAGGCGGCAAGCTGCAATGCCCCAAACAGAAAGCCCAGCACCGCAAACCGCACCATGATTTCGAGTGCCGCATGAGCGCTATGTAACCATCCGGCAATCGTGCCCAGAACGAGCACTCCTAATACAATCATCTCAGGGGAGTGACTCAGGACGCTACCGAGTTGAGCACAGCCCGTAATGAGGACAGAACCCGCTAGAGTGGCAAGGAGTCGATCTTTCGGACGGGCATCGACATTCGCAACATTCACAACGTACATACTGCCAATTAGGGCAACCACTCCATAACGGAGCATTCCTGTTGCGGAGCCAATCACCAGCGGCGCGCCGATGCTCAGCGTATAGCGAACTGCTTTATCCCACGGTAGAGATTTTAGAGTGAGCCATGTCTGATGGAGTCTGGTTTGCTGCACCATCGTTGAGCCTATCCATTTGCCTGATGAACTAACGTATTGTTTTTAAGGGTGCAGCACCATCCCCCATCGGCGCGAGTTCTAAATTAAATCAGTCGCATAGCCAATCCTGAGTTCTAACTCAAGTCATCCCGCTCAGGAGATCTAGGATTGCCTCAGAGACTTGATGAATTTCGTGTTCAAGGCTCACAGACCTGACTTCGAGCGTGCTGGCGTTCCTGATATCCAGTTTATAACGGTTTAGGCGATCACCTAGAGCAAGCCACCCTCGCCAAAGCCTTCCGGGGAGAGTTAGTTCCCCAAGATCCCAACGATGAACCCGCAGCGGCATTGCTGAAGCATATTCTCATCGTAAAGCAAGCCCAGCCAACGACCAAGCGTCAGCGCACCAAAACCCAGGCTAGTATTCCAACACAGTTAAACACTCAGATGTTTAGATGTTTAGACATTCAATCGTCTTGTCTTGAGTCTAGCCTCGATCTAGCAATGCTTTTACGATCGCGCTCATCTCCTTCAACTGGTTGCGGGTTTTCCCGCCTGGGTGAATTTGTCTGAAAGCTCCTGTTTGCGGGGGCTTCTATCGTTTCTGACTAAAATAGCTCAAGTCTCTTTAGTATTGATAGTCGATAGGAGAAAAGATGGCTCAATCTCAACCGTGGCAATGGATTCCCACGCATTTGACCTTAGAACAGTTTGAGCTATTTGTCTTGCCCCACCTGCACATCGGCAGTCGTGGACCTCAGCCAAAGCTCTCTTTGCACGCGGTCTTTAACTATATTTTGAAACTCTTGTATAGCTACCGCCACATAGGTTAGGACAGGGACATTTTTGGCAGCACGCGAAGCACACTACCAAAAATGTCCTAAGCAAAGTGGCGATGGCTATACCTTGGCTGCCAGTGGAAAGAGCTGCCGATCGAGAAGAGCAAAGCGGGGCAACCGGAGATTCATTACACCCGGATCTATTCCGCCTTTCGGCGCTATGAGTACCAGGGATGCTTTGATGCTATTTTCGAGGGTTCCGTTTTGCAGCTTCACCAGAAAGAGCACCTCGATACCAGCGTCATTCATGGGGATGGGACGACGACCGCAGCAAAGAAAGGGGGCGACAATCTCGGATTCAGCGGGCACAAACATTTGAAAGGCGACAAAGTGGTTGCTTTCTGTGATCGTAACTGCAATGTGATTGCTCCTTTTATTGCCGCACCCGGCAATCGGAATGAATCACCGCTGTTGCAGGCAGCACTGCCGCAAGTGTCCCGCATCGCCAAGCAGGTCGGACTCGACCTGAACCAGGCCCTCGTCAGCTTGGATGGGGTCTACGATAGCCGAGCGAACCGCAAAGCCATTTTCAATCGCGGTATGGTGCCGAATATTCCTGAAAATCCTCGCGGCAGAAAGACTCCGAAGCGGGGACGCAAACCGATTTTTGATCCAGCAATCTTGAAGGAACGGTTTCGCACCATTGAGCGAGTCTTTGCCTGGGAGGATAAGTTCCGTCGCTTACTGCTGCGCTTCGAGCGGATCAGTAAATTGCACTACGCCTTGAAAACCCTGGCATACACCCTGATCAATCTCCGACATTTCTGCCAAAGCTAACCCCTGCGTCATCCATCCCTTTTGAGGTCTTGGCAACAGAGACCCAGAATGGTCGTGCGTTGAAAACCGGAATCGGGGGAAAAGCGGCAGGGAGACGATCAAAACAGATCGTTCTTTTCCTTTGAAAGCTCAATTTGACCTTGCTATTCAATATTTCGCATCAACTTTTAGGCAAAACCCGCAACCAGTTGCCGGCTTAAATTGGTAGCCTAAGAAATAGTAAGACCCTGTCCACAGTTATAGCCATCGCCACTTTGCTTAGGACATTTTTGGTAGTGTGCTTCGCGTGCTGCCAAAAATGTCCCTGTCCTAACCTATGTGGCGGTAGCTATAAATCAGGGTTTGAGGCACAAACCCTGATTAAATTTTGTCCGGAGTATTGTCCTAGAGCAAGAACTACTATAAAACCCTTCTTAGTAAAATTATGACTACCGCTCAACCAAACCCTGTAGAACTTGCCAAGCAAGGTGATGTACGTGCGATCGCTTTTCTAATTAATCGCTCTCTTCAATCAAAGGGCATCCTGGCAAAACCTGTTCTCAAAGATGGTTGCCTACGGGTCATGCTAGAAGCTGCTCAGACACCCGACGAGCAGACCCTAGCTCCATTTATCTACAAAGGTGTTATGGGCTTAGGAATTGCCTCAGTCAGAATGCTGAAAGTCTATGGGCGGAAGACGGGTAGTAAATCTCTATCCTGGAGTCGGGAATTTGATCTACAAGAACAATCTTTCTCTTCAGCTAGCCCGGTATCTCTACAGTCCACTAGCTCTCAAGTATGCTCACCAAAACAGCCAAGCACAGTCTCACAGCAGAAAGTTCAGCAGGAAAAAACTGCACTGAGTGACCATCTACTTCTGGAATGCAAGGGTGAAAATGGAATTCTTGTCCTAACTGAGCTAGGAGTTGTGATTAAGCGGAAGGGAGGGATTTTAAGCCCCTATAAGAAAGGGGAAAAGCATATCTCCTATGGTGATATCCTAAACCTTCAATATGAAAGATCAAAGTTGATGTCACCGGGATACCTCTACTTCCAGTTACCAGACTCAAAAATGGAAGTTACCTTTTTAGAAGCAAATGGTAGTGAAAGTGGGGTAACTTTTTTGTCAAGTCAAGTACAAGACTTTGATAAGGCAAAGGAAATTCTCACTGAAAGATTTAATATTCAAAATAATCAATCTGCACAGGAGGTTGTTTTGAAGTGTAAGGGTTATGACGGCTTTCTTATCTTAAAGGATGCAGAAGTTGTAATAAGAAAGAAGGACTTCATTGGGATCAAAGACAAGGATATAAGCATTCCCTATGGTGATATTGTAGATTTTCAATACCGTAGATCGAATTTGGTGTCGCGGGGCTTTATCTACCTACAGCTACCAGGGGCAGCAAAGGAAATCACTTTTTTGAGTGCCAACATATCAGCAACTTCAATCACTTTCACACACGAGAAAGCGCATGATTTCGATCGGGCGAGAGATATACTTGTTCAGAAAACTAACCCGAATAAATACGATAATGTATTTGAAGGGCGAAGTGGAGACCTAATCTTGACGAAGACAGGAGTCATTATTAAGAGAAGTGGAGGTTTGTTGAATAGTCATAGCACTGGCGAGAAAACTATTCCATATAAAAGCATTACTGCTGTGCAATTTAACAATACTCTGGACAGTTTTTTGAACGGTTCTATAGGGCTTTCAGAACTAGCAGTTCAAGGATCGAGCCATTTTTTCAAAGTTAGCTCTGCCCCTGACTTGGAAAAAAAGATCTTGCTTACGGCAGGATGCGGGTTTGAGCCTTAAAACCTGCTCAAATTTTGTCCGGAGTATTGATTTAAGAAAGCTGATTTAACAGTAGGCTTCATTCAGTTAACCCTTAAAGGAGGAGTAGAAGCAAAAGGTGGGGCTTTTGAAGCTGTTACCGACGAAAACACCGTTACTTTTGGGACTGAAGAGAAAACGCAAGAATTTGAGAGAGCTAAAACTATTATTGGGCAAAGAATCATCGAGGCTGATAGTGTTATTCCAGTAGCTAACAATAATAGTGATCTAGATCAATTAGAGAAACTAGCGTCTCTAAAAGAAAAGGGAATCATTTCTGAAGAAGAATTTCAAGCTAAGAAGAAACAGATCCTTGGGTTATAGGTGGGGCAAACGGGGAATTCGGACAAAATCGTACGCTAAGCCTAAAAGTCTTTTCCTGTATGGCTTACAGGATTTTATAATTTACTTGTCCGGTGTCCTAATCAGGCTAATATTGCCATCCCGCCCAAAACGTAAAGTTAGCCACACAGGCTATCGAAAG
>NZ_LXYR01000107.1 GCF_001650195.1 Phormidesmis priestleyi BC1401
AAACCTCATCAATCTTCGATGGCACTGCTCAAAATCCTGATTGGTTAGGCGAGGAGCCAGAGCGAATTCAGCAGTTAATGTCAGCGTAAAGCATGAGTAGTCAGGAGCTTTGACCATCTAAGATTCAAAGCTTCTGACCCATTAAACTTCTTGCAAAAGTCTGAAGATGCCCTCATCCCCCAACCCCTTCACCCAAGCTGGAGAGAAGCGATTATCTTGAATGTCAGGGCGATGATGCTGGTTGTGCAGCAAATTGTTTCGGAGGTTGCCAGTTTGTACCATTTTTAGTCAGGGCATTGAGGATCGTTAAGAGTTTGTGCATACAGGCACCCAGAGCGACCTTGACGGGTTTACCTCGCTTGAGCAATGGGTCATAGCTTGAAGGACTGGATTACGGCGCACCGCGACTAAAGTTGCCATGTAGAGCATCTGTCGAACTGCAACTGCGACCCCCAAAGATCGTGCGCTTACCCTGCATCTGTCCACTATCGCGATTGAGCGGAGCCACGCCCACGAGGGTACTAATCTGGTTATGTCGCAAGAATGGTAGGGTGAGGAGGCTCATTTTTCTCCGAACTTATGCTAAATGACTTCCCAATCCTTGTTTAAGTAGCGACACTTTTTGCCAGAAATCATCTTGCTAAACGTGCATTGAAGCGATAAGGATGATCAGAAAAGGACAAGTGAAAGGAATCAGTCAAAGGGACAGTGGGTCTCAAATGAAGTTCATCAAAGAACTTTTTGGAGTGAGCGCTTAAGAAAATACAATTGGTACAGATCGTTTGTCACTTTAAAAAGTTTGCGACAGAACTGGTTCACGACGGTTCAGCACGTCATACCAGCAGCCATTAAATAAGTTGTCTAACACAATGCGTTGAAAGCAGTGGTTGAATCGAATCAGAAAGCGTCGCTGCTGGGCAAGATCAGGTAGAACCCGATTAGTGAGATCGAGAGATTGGTTGCGTAGTTGGGTGAGCCTTTCCATCTGGGGAGCTTGAAGGTAGGGGATACTCAGTTTGCTGGTGGGCAGCACGCCATTCGTTGGCTTTTTGACGAATCAGTTGACGTTCTTCTTCAGAGAAGCGTGCCAGATTGAACATAATCTGACCCATGCGGTGATTCTTTTTTAATTTATCCTGATGGCGATCGAGAAAATCCCAGTAAAAGAAGTTGAAGGGACAGGCATTTTCACCGATGCGATCGCGGCGATCGTACGTGCAGTTCTTGCAATAATCACTCATATTGTTGATGTAGTTTGCTGAAGACGCATAGGGTTTAGATGCCATTAACCCGCCGTCTGCAAATTGCCCCATACCAATGACATTGGTTTGCATCACCCAGTCATAGCCGTCAATAAACGCCGTGTGAAACCAGTCTTGCAACTCTTGGGGTGAGACTCCAGCGATCAGTCCAAAGTTGCTCAACACCATTAAGCGTTGAATGTGATGGGCATATCCCGTTTCTTTAACTTGAGTGATCACCTGATGCAAACAATTCATCTGAGTGTCACCCGTAAAATAGAATCCCGGCAATGGTTGAGTGTGATTGAAGTAGTTGAGACTGGGATAGTCTTCGCCCATGTGCAGATAGATGCCGTGCATATATTCACGCCAGCCTAAAATCTGTCGCACAAATCCTTCAACGCTGTTCAGTTCCCATTCACTTTGGTTTTGATAATAGGCTTGTTCAGCCGCTTCTAACACTTCTAAGGGGTGAAGCAATCCTAAATTTAGATAAGGAGACAGCATGGCGTGCCACAGGGTTTGTTCGCCTGTCACCATTGCGTCTTGATAAGGACCAAATTCTGAGAGCCGAGTCTGCACAAAGAATTCGAGCACCTGGAGGGCTTGCTGTCGCGTCACCCCCCACAGAAATGGCTCGATCTGCCAGTAGTGTTGGCTATCTTGAAATGCGGGAGATTCTTTGATCCAATCAATGACTTCTTGCGTGATGCGATCGGGTTTGAACCACAGTGCTTCGGGCAACGTGAGTTTGCCTTTGGGCGGTTTACGGTTTTCTTTGTCAAAATTCCAGCGACCCGTGATCGGTTGGTCGCCTTCCATCAACACGTTAAATCGTCGCCGTCCTTCGCGATAAAAATCTTCCATCACAAGGCGTTTACGAGAATTTGCCCAGTCAATTAACGCTTGATCGTTCCAGATAAATCGATTGCTGGGAGTGAGAGTAATCGGGCACGGCAGATCCAAGTGTTCGATCAAATTGGCAAAGGGACGATCGGTGGGAGTCATCACCCGTAACTCGGTGATCTGATGCTGCTCAATCCACGCTAATAGGGGCGTTTTGAAGTCTACATCCTGCTTGTAAGTGACCTCCCAACCGTCTTGACGCAACTCGTCAGCAAAGTGGCGCATTGCCGACCACACCATCACCAACTTTTGCAAATGGTAAGGCAACTCTTGAGCATGATGCAGCGATTCGATAAAAATGACAGGCGTTGATTGAGTGCGATGACCCCCAGGGGGAACTGCAACGCGATCGCAGCTTTGTAGTGCTGATTGCCCTGCCCAAAGCTGATCGCCCAACACCCAAATTCCAACCGTCATACGACTAACCTTTTACGAATCTCGATCGCTATTTTGACACCCTATCACGCAAATTCCGTCTTTCTCAAGATGCACTCAATGGCTTTTCTAGCACCGTCCCCTTCTGACTCAGTTCCCTACGGAGGGAAACCCTTCTTCGGAGCTGGACGCTGACAACAAGATTTCGTCCCTTGATTCCCGTGGGATGAGCGTGCGAGATATCCAAGCATAACTGAACTTCAGAATCGCGGACTCAAAGATATCTTTACCGCCTGCTGTGATGGACGGACGGGCTTCCCAGATGCCATTGAAGCGATGTTTCCTAAGACTTGGTGCAGTATTGACATACCCTATCTCTTTGCCAGATAAGACAATGCTAAGGAGCGCTCACTCCTTCACTAGGCTCGGAGCATCTGAGAACGCTAGCAAATGGTCTGGTGAACTAATCGTCTGTCTAGGGAAAGGTTTACTTTACCCCTCACGCTGGTACAACTGAATGCAACAGACAGATCTCGGCAACTACTAGACGAGCGCTGCCCGAAACTCTAATCCGAGTGGGTCTGAATCCTTCAACTTGAGAGATGCTGATGAAAGCTGCCCTGATTCACCGCTATGGTGCCCCGAATGTGTTCCAGTACACAGACCTTGAGCGACCCGCGATCGAGCGTCATCAACTGCTGGTCAAGGTTCATGCTTCTAGCGTCAACCCGATCGACTGGAAAATGCGCCAAGGCAAGCTCAAGCTGATTACAGGCAATCGGTTCCCGATGGTGTTGGGATTTGATGTTGCCGGAGAAGTCGTAGAAGTGGGCGAAGCAGTGACTCGATTTCAGCGAGGCGATCAGATTTATGCACGACTCGATCAGATCACCGGAGGCGCTTATGCAGACTATGCGGCAGTGTCTGAAACGGTTGCCGCCCTCAAACCGACGACTATGACTTATGAAGAGGCGGCTGCCGTGCCCCTCGCGGCGATGACGGCTCTGCAAGCGCTGCGGGATGAAGGCAAACTAGACGTGGGGCAAACGGTATTAATCAATGGCGCATCAGGCGGAGTCGGAACCTATGCGGTGCAGCTTGCCAAAATCTTGGGAGCCGCAGAGGTGACTGCCGTTTGCAGCCTCAAGAACGGAGGCTTGATGAAGAGTCTGGGAGCCGATCGGGTTATCGACTATACTCAACAAGATTTCACCCAAGGCTCTAGCCATTACGATATTGTGTTTGATGTCGTTGGCAATCGCTCACTGGCAGAGTGCAAATCTGTGTTGCAGCCCAACGGCGTTTACATCACGACCCAACCTTACCCTAGCAACTATCTTCAGAGTTTTCTTACCGCGTTTTTACCAGGTCAAAAGTACAAAGTAATATTGCTGCGATCGAAGGGATCTGATTTAGCTTACCTTGCTGAACAAATTGAATTAGGCAAACTTCGCTCGGTCATCGATCGCACCTATCCCCTCTCCGACATTGCTGCCGCTCACGAGTATAGCGAAGCCGAACACACGATCGGGAAAGTTGTCATCACGATTTAGGGTCTTGCAACTGTCGTTAAAGAGTAGCCGTCCCATTTTTGAACACGAGTTCTGATATTGCATATGCTTCAACTGCTAGAGAGATGACTTCTTGAAAGCGTTGAGGAACTCTAATCATGCGACTCAAAAAACTTGGATTTACTGCCTGTCTGTCTCTCCTTGCAAGCATGATGCCCCTGATCGGAATGTCTGCTGCTCAAGCTAATTCGCCTCGTCTACTAATTGCGTCTGAGAACCGAACTCGACAAGTAGGACAAACAGACCAAGTTGAGCGATGGTTTGAGGAAGGTAAGCAGCGACTTGGTGCAGGAGGCAAACCCGCAGAAGCCTTGGTGCTGTTTGAAAAGGCTCTCAATGCGGATGCAAGTTATGTGAACGCGTGGATTGGCAAGGGCTATGCACTGTATGACCTGGAACGATCTCCAGAGGCGTTTACCCCAAAGGGGAACTGCTTCGCAACGCTGCCTTTCAACAAGCAACGAAACTGAATCCGAATGCAGTTGGGGCTTGGATTGGGTTGGGCAATGCGTTAGATGATAATGAACAGCCCGACAAGGCGCTGGCTGCTTATGATCAGGCGTTGAAACAGAGCAATGCGCTATTTGGACTGGAGCGATATGAACAGGCGATCGCATCCTACGACCAAGTGATCAAGATTGCGCCAAAAAGTGAGTGGGCGTGGTTTAACAAAGCAATGGCGTTGTGGAATCTGGAACGCTATAAAGACGCGATCGCATCTCCGGATGAATCGCTAAGGATCAATCCAAATAATCAAGAGGCGAAACAGGCGAAACAGGAGTTGTTGCAGTTGGTGGCAACGCGATAGGGAATGGCAGACCTTACATCCTACAAATGTCCAAGATGTTTATCTTCTTGCCAAATCTTCTGGTCAATCAACGACTCTCGTATCATCTTCTATGAATGCTGTGTCGTTTGAAGTTGCTGGATCTGCTCGATCGACAACCCAGTCACACGAGCGATCGCTTCAACATCCATCCCTTCGAGCAGTAAATTTCGGGCAACCTCCGATCGTCCACGCTGTTCGCCGATTTGTTCGCCACGCTGTTCGCCGACTTGTTCGCCTTCTTGCCAGATTTCTTGGTAAATCACAGACTCTCGCATAATTCCCTCCCGGAAGATACGACGGACTTCGTTCTTATCGTATTTTAACCCTGCCATCAGTTGCACGTAGGCAGAAATTTCTTGGCGATCGTCCGCTTCGTCAATTTCAGCGACTTGTTGAGCGACCTGGTTAAGCAGTTGGCTTGGGTTTTGAGTCTGGGTGAGAGTGGCAAGGGGCAACAAAGCGGGATCGTTGAGAAATCTCTCTGGGTCTTGCTCCCACATTTTCACCACTTGATATTCGTGGCGTGTAGATTCTAACTCGAAGGCGGTTTCGATCGGGGTTTCTTCACTGGGAGGGAGGAGAAGGACGACCACTTGCGTGACGGGCGATCGATAGAGTCGATGCAGCCTGACCCAATAATCAAGCAGGCGTAGAGGCATGGGTGGATTGGATTGCCACTGGGTTTGAAATTCCAAATGGAGGATGCGCCCAGTGGTTTGCAGAAAGGTTACAGAGTCGGCGCGAATGGGTTCGATGCTCAACTCGGTTTTGAGGACTTCGATCGTGTCGAGTTCTTTGCCCAAAATCCAGATGGCAAAGCGTTGAGGGTGTTTTTCTGCCAGGAGTTTGCAGAGATTGTCAAAGCTCATGCGATATCTGGAGTGTCGCTGCCTCAGTGTATCAGCAGATCGATTCAAAGCTCGATCGCGCTTCCAATCTGTCGTCAATCTTGTAAACATTGTGGGATTGCATAAGGTTCGATCGCTCAGAGAGATAAATTACTCGGTAAGGATTTTCTCTCAAAGGAGTCTCTGATGCGCCCTCATCTAAAGTCGGTTAGTCTGGCGATGGCAACGTTGAACGCGATCGTGCTTGCTCTCAAAGCCAGACCCGGCTGACCCAAGCCTTGCGCCAGGTCACTCGTCCATATTGCGAAATCATAGCCACAGTGCCCCGGCAACGACAGTCCGGCTTGGGCAATTTCTAACGCTTCTGGCACCGCGTTTTGGTCTCGTAACGTCTTGGCAAGCGCGGTTTTGAACGAGTTGAGCTAGACGCACGATCGCGTCCCCGGCGCGAGTCAGTTGCGATCGCACACTCAGGTAACTTCGCGCACAAGCGATACTTTTCAGGCAACGGTTTTGGCATTACTGACTCCGCAGCGGGGCAAGCAATTCATCGACCCACTGCTGATCCACGCTAGATAAGGCGGGGGGAGGAACGGGACGACGATAATCGATGCGTAGATCGTAACTGCCGCGATCGTAGACCCCCATCAGAATCGCTTGCAGATCGACGATCGCGTCCCCATCTTCCAGCTTCAAGGGCAGTGGGAAAGCAGGAATCATCTCTGGCAACCCAAATCCATAGAGGTTTGCGGTCGGACGGATGGCTTCCGGGCTGAGTGACATACTCCTACCCTGAATCAAAGATTACAGGGTAGGCTTCCAACAGCCCGATGAAGGGTATGCAGGATTTCCTTCGTGGTACTTTGATCCAT
>NZ_LXYR01000108.1 GCF_001650195.1 Phormidesmis priestleyi BC1401
TTGAGTAGCGTAGGAGTTTGCTCGTTAACTCGCACGGCTTTCACCGCCACACCAAATTAAAAATTATGGTGTGGGGACTCCCGCCTGCCTAGCTAGACGAAGACGGCGAGTTTTTCGAGATTTTTGCGCCGCGCGTCCTAGCTGGAGTCAAAGACCATCCTCACAAGACCGCGATTTTGCAGAGCATGGTCTGCATCTCCTGGGAAACCAAAATGCTTCAGTGGGAATATGACCCCTCAGACGGTGAAATCCGCGCCATTATTGAGTTTCCCCTCGAAGATGCGATTCTCACCGAGCGGCAGTTTTATCGCTGCCTCCACAGCCTGGTCCAACTGGTCGATGAACTCGCGCTGCCTCGCCTCCAAGCCGTGATGGAAACTGGAGAAGACCTCGGCGACCTCGAAGAAGGCGAGCGCTTACTGCTGGCATTACAAGAAGAAGCCCCTGGACTGCTAACCATTTTAGAACGGGCAATGGAAGCTCGTAAACGACGGGGCAGACATCTGCCGCCGAAGGATGAGAAAGAGAAATAAGTAGGTGGAGAGAATCAACGGTGAGACGCGTTTCGGCTCTGCTCAACGCTCAAAGCCAGAACTCTCATCGCGTTGAGCGCAGCCGAATGACTTTCATTGCGCCTGTCTACTTAAAAGGCTTTACTCTTCGATCGCTTCTCCCCCCACGACGACATCCCGAATTCGCAAGCTAGGACCGCCACAGCCCACAGCTAGACCGCTCTGTCCGCCTTTGCCACAGCCGCCCGACTCATCCCAATAAAAGTCGTCTCCGATTCCTTCGATGTCTGCCAGAGTTTTAAAGGCATTGCCAGATAGGGTGATATCGCGCACAGGTTCTGCAATTTCACCGTTGCGAATCATCCAAGCTTCGCCAGCCGTGAAGGTAAACATCTCTCCATTCGTCATGCCGCCTAACCAGTTGCGCGCATAAACTCCTTCTTTGATGTCGCTAAACAAGTCTTTAACCGGAGTTTTGCCGCGCTCGATCCAGGTATTGGTCATGCGAACGATCGGCGGAAAGTGGTAATTCAAACACCGAGCGTTTCCGGTGGGGGTCTCTTCTAATTTGCCAGCCGTCTCACGAGAATGAAGACGACCGACTAAAACGCCGTCTTTGATCAGTTGAGTCGTGGTTGCCGGAACGCCTTCATCATCGTAAAAATAGCTGCCTCGATGCCCCTCAAGGGCGGCACCATCAAAAATTTGCAACTCTGGAGAGCCAAATCGCCGCCCCAAACTCATAACTTCCAGCAAATCTGGATTCTCATATGCCATGTCTGCTTCTGAGAGGTGCCCAAACGACTCGTGGACAAACAGCCCAGACAGAATCGGGTCAATCACCACCGTGTAGGCGTTTCCCTTCACCGGGGACAGCGCCAGAGAATCAACCGCTCGTTGAGCCGCACTGCGAACCTGACCATCTAAACCGATCAAATCTTCGTAGGCTTTGCGAGATCCGATCGTTTCTCGCCCGGTCTGCACTGTTTCACCATTTCGGGCAGTGGCAGCAAAGCGCATCTCAATATCGACCCAAGACTGCTCAATAAACGTCCCGTCGGAAGTCGCCAAAATCATCTTCTGAGCGCTGTCTCCATAGCGTACTGAAACCGTCGCAATGCGAGAATCGACTTCTCTCAAAAGTCCGCCATAATATTGACACAGCGATTTCTTTTGTGCCAACGGAATCTGTCGGGGATCGGTGCCCGTGAGCGGAAGCGTGCAGATATCTTGAACCGGGTCGACCGGAGCTAAAATCGTTTCTTCAGTACCCACCAGTCGAGCCGCCGCGATCGCGTCTTCGATCCGGTCTGACAGGGTTGAAAGCTGATTAAAACTGGCAAAGCCCCAGCCCCCCTTGTGACAGGCTCTGACTTGCCCTCCGATCGAGATGCCCTCACTCAAAGTTTCGATCTTGGTGCCTCTGAGTAAAATATCGGTGCCCTCAGCCGCTTCTAGACGAATGGCTAAATAATCGACCTGAGAGCGATAGCGACTAATCAAGTCAGCCAGGAGATTTTTGGTGTCAGCAAGGGCAGTGGTCATTGCTTTTAGAAAAAGTATCAACTGCTTCCATTGTGCAATCGATCGAGACCGCTTGCACAACAAGCTTGCCATGAAAAAGCCCGTAATCTAAAGTCGCAGTCAGCAGCGATGAAGATCACAGGCTAATTTTGTAGGAAAACGCTGTCGCTCAGGCAAGTCAACCCATCTGACCGCACAAGCTTTTCTTAGTCTTTGGAGTTGCGTAGCCGAATCAACTGACGACGCATCTGGGGCGAGGCTTCAATCTCTAGGATTTCTCGCGCTTCGACCTCGACTTGGAGAGGCTCCATAAATTCATCGCTCCCGCAGGTAAAGGCATCAAGCAACATCTCCAAGAGTTGTTCGCGGTCTTTCAACACCCGCTTTTCTTCAACTAATCTGAACTTGAGATGAATCTCACACTCATAAACGCCCACTTCATGGTGGTTAGTGGGCTGATATTCCAAGGAGTCGTACTTCATTTAGAAAAGCAGTCCCTACAACGCTACAACGGGATAACGGTTTTACATTGTGGCTGTCGAAAAAGTTTGTCTTTTGACCACTCAGACCTTGAGCAATCAAATGCCAAAATTTCTTCCACACCCAAACCTAACATCTTCAGAAACTAATGCAGATCAGCTAGATAGCTGAATCATTAAACAAGCGAGAGAAAACTCAAGAATGTAAGAGCGTTTATTCAATCTAATAAAGGTTACGATTCATTCTTTCTTAACAGGAGGCTTGTAGGTTAGTTATAAGGGAGTTAATGGTGGATTAGTACCGTAATAACACTCATCTTTGAACGGTCAAAGCTTGTGGGAGGTTAGCGACGATAGAAGAGGTGTTCGATCGCTAAAATTACAAGCTTTCTTAGAGGCTGCTAACCCCGTTATCAAAAAGACTTTGTTGTACAAAAAAATGCTCTCAAACAATCCAGTCCTCTCAAAACGTTTGGTACTTTTAGTCACATTAAAAAGCTTTAATACTTAGATACATAAGGAGTCCGACTGCTAAAACAGTCAACTCGTAAAGCTCTGCATTTAATATAGATAATTTTCAAAGTTAGAACAATTGAAGAAGGTTAAGTATTAATAGGCACTCTACTTATACCGTAACTACATCATTTCTAAGGGCTAATTATTCTCAATTCAAGAAGGATTTACCTCTTAACAAATGCCTCAGCCAGATGCTCAGTACTGATTAAATTGAATGTAATTTATTTAACTTTTTTCTACTTAAATCGGTTTTTTAAGCAATCAAAAAATAGATTATTGCTCTGAAAATTATCGAAATCACGCCACCAAATCTTAGTCATTGCCTATAAATAAAGCAAACTAAAAATAACATTGGCAAAAATTAAAGTAATAATTTTGCTCTACGGAAACCTGAAAAATCTTCAGTAAAATCACTGAAAATGCTTACCCATATATAAATTTTCTGAAAAGATCTGAGGATTTTTATATAGTTTTGATGTTGACGACTGAAATCCGGATAAGTAATGCCTAAATTAACAGACAGATCGTAGAGACTGTGGTCTATCGCTGCGATCGATAAACGGGCAGCGTAAAGTGAAAGCAACTGCCCTGATTGGGGACAGAATCAACCCAAATCTGCCCATAGTGTGCTCGAACAATGCGTTGACAAAGCGATAAGCCAATCCCGTAGCCATCTTGGGCTTGATCTCGCTGAAGGCGGAAATGGTCTTCAAAAATGCGATCGCGGTTTTCTTCTGGCACACCGGGTCCAGTGTCACAGATGCTAACCTGCACCTTCTGAGCCGTGCGATGCAGCATTGAGACGTGAATGGTGCCATCGATCGGCGTATATTTCGCGGCGTTGTCGAGAATATTGGTTAAAACTTGACGCACCCGTTCTGTGTCGGCGTAGACGATCGGCAGATCGGTCGGGATGTCAGTATTGACCTGCTGCGACTTAGCGCGGAACCGTTCTTCTAAATTTTCTAGAACACTGTCACACAGGGCACCAAGTTCTAACTTCTGCGGCACAATTTGCAGTTCAGCGCTGGTGCCCCTGGCGGATTGCAGAATGTCGGTGATCATGCGATCGATAGTGCGAATCTGCGACCGCCCATGTTTGAGCAATTGAGCCGTCATTGCCGAAGTGAGCCGATAGCCTTGTCCTTCTTGCGCTTTGTGACCGATTTCTAGAGTTTCAATCGCGATCGAGGCTGCTGTTAGAGGATTTCGCAAATCGTGAGCCAGCATTGAGATAATCTGGTCTTTAAACTGGAGCTGTACCTGAAGGTCTTCTTTCTCTTGCTTGAGATTAAAAATCTCGTCGGTTAGCTGCAACAGCTCGGATGAGTGAGCGATCGAAGAAATTTTTGAAGCCGAAACAAAAGGAGCCTGGTCAACCGTCGATTTCAACTCAACCTGATTCTCTAAAAAGCTCTCAACTGAAGTTTGCCAGTGAGACCAACAGTCTTTGAGTTGAGCAACCAAATTCATTCCGGTTAGAGTTTGCCGAGGGTCGGGGTGAATCTTAATCAAGGCAGGCGTAGCAACAAGGCGAAAATGTTCTGCCAAGTAGGGTTGTTCACCGACATCAATCACCTGAAGCTCAAACGGACAGTCAGCTCTTAAATCGTTCAAAAAGCGGCGAATCTGCTGGATCTGCTCTTTTGCAGTGGGTCGCTGATCGACAAACAGCAAGATCTGTAAGGGCACTTCAGCATTTGTTAACGTTTGGGAAGGTGCCTGCATCATCAATGAATTGCTAAAACAGACGGGGATAATTGACTATCAGAATGAATAAATTAAGACATTCCTCGATCGCAGTCTTAGAAAAGATGACAGCGCTATACTGGCAACCTTGGGCGGAAACTCTAAAGATAGAGCTAGATTCCATCTCAAGCAGTGGATGCAGGAAGCTTAGGTGAGCAGAGAATGGAGCGATCGAGTCATTTGTATAGAATATCTATAGATTATCGCGTTTTGGGCAAGGTCTGTGAGAGTGTCCGCCAAGTTTCTGTAGAGTGAAAATACGAATCGTCGAGATTGGGGCTGATGAAGATTTTGGTATTGACCTGGGAGTTTCCACCCCGCATTGTGGGCGGCATCGCTCGTCATGTGGCGGAGCTATACCCAGAGTTGGTCAGGCTAGGGCATGAAATTCATCTGATTACGGTGCAGTTTGGTCAGGCTCCTCACTATGAAGTGGTCGATGGGGTAGGCGTGCATCGCGTCAGTGTCGATGAGAGCCAAAACTTTCTGCACTGGGTCGTCAACATGAACGCCAGTATGGGTCAGCACGGCGGCAAGCTGATTCGAGAAGAGGGTGCGTTTGACATCATTCATGCTCATGATTGGCTGGTCGGTGATGCGGCGATCGCGCTCAAGTATTTGTTCAAAATTCCGCTTGTGGCAACCATTCACGCGACCGAAGGGGGACGAAATAATGGCGTTCACACCGAGGATCAGCGCTATGTGAATGAGAAGGAGCGCTGCTTGACTCATGACGCGTGGCGGGTGATTGTCTGCACCGACTATATGCGGCGAGAAGTTGAACGATCGCTGCACACTCCCTGGAACAAGATTGATGTCGTCTATAACGGCATTCGGGCGGAAAAAAAGCTGCGTCATCCAGGGTTTGATGTGCAAGAATTTCGGCGGCGATTTGCAGGAGATGACGAGAAGATTGTCTATTATGTGGGGCGAATGACCTACGAAAAGGGCATTTCTGTTCTGCTGAGTGCGGCTCCAAAAGTGCTTCAGGCAATGGGAACTCAAGTGAAGTTTGTGTTTATTGGCGGGGGCAACACCGATTATTTAAAGAGTCAAGCCTGGAATTTGGGCATCTGGCAAGCGTGCTTCTTCACGGGGTTCATGCTCGATGAAGATTTAGATAAGTTTCAAACGATCGCCAACTGTGCAGTTTTTCCCAGTCTCTATGAGCCGTTTGGGATTGTGGCGTTAGAAAGTTTTGCGGCACGAGTGCCTGTGGTCGTATCGGATTCAGGAGGTTTGCCTGAAGTCGTTCGGCACAACAGAACGGGGATCGTCACCTGGACGGGTAATTCAGATTCTCTCGCTTGGGGAATTATTGAGGTGCTGAAGAACCCTGACTATTCTCAATGGCTGGTTGAGAATGCCTTCAAAGATTTAGAGGTGCGCTTTCACTGGGCAAAGCTGGCGAAGCAGACAGAAGCGGTGTATGGGCGAGTGCTGCACGAGCGATCGCAGGTCGAGTGGTAAGAGGATGTTTGAGGAGGGCTGGTTTGCGCTGTCAGGGTCAGTATTTCAGATGAGCATTGACTCACAGGGCGTACCTTGGTGAAGCTGCCCTCACCTCAGCCCTCTCCCATAGGAGAGGGAGCCAGAGTCCGGTTCCTCTTCTCCTTGGGGAGAAGGGGTTAGGGGATGAGGGTCTTCAGTTTAATTGCTCAGATCTTGCACCCGTCTATTCGCTGCGGTTCTGTCCCGCCCGTGAATGGAATTCCGGGCTAGCCTTGCGAAGTCCGTTGAAACGGACTGAACCTCAAACCCTCTCTCAGTCCCTTGAGTGGACTTCGTACCGTTAGACCGTGATGTTCAAT
>NZ_LXYR01000109.1 GCF_001650195.1 Phormidesmis priestleyi BC1401
GTCGAATTCGCAAGTGCTTAGATGAATTTGATACATTGCGAGAGGCGATGGAGGATGTCCTCAAGGCAGCGTCCTAACCTTAGTGGCGACGGCTATATTACGCCTGGATTGGCAGTGGTCAGATGGTCAGTCAGCGTGAAACCGATCGCCGAAATTATCAGGACATCTTGGCACTGGCAATCAAAACGGGAGATACCTCACTGGCGGCTAAAATACGAGCCTATGGGGAGCCACCCTATGCGGACAGCCCCTACGCCAATGCTTTCGTGATGGGTCAGTACGATCGCCTCTCTCCGCCGTACAGTCCGCCACAATCTTACATCCAGCGTGGCAGCGCGGCTAATCTCGGTCCCTGGGGTATTTTTGGCTCCGAATATAATCTCGTGGAGAAGGTGAATGTCCTGCGAGGGTTGCTCGATATGTTTGCAGTGATGTATCCCCAATTGCAAAACATTGACTTTCGCCAAACCGTCAAACAGCTTGAAGTACCCGTTTATCTGCTCGATGGCGCAGCCGAACTAAAGGGCCGCCGCGACTTGGCGCTGGAGTGGTTCGACCTATTAAAAGCACCCCGCAAGCAACGGTTTATTTTTGAGAACGCTGGGCATTCCGTCGCCTTTGAGCAGTTTGAGGCATTCTCCAAAATTATGACTGAAACCATTTTGCCTGAAACCTATTCAAAGCGCTGACTCGACTACCAGAGGATATGACTATTACCGGAGTGGAAGAAAGACCCTATGAAGAGATTAACACTGCTCAGCATCGGATTAGTGATTGGTTTGGCGGGATGCATTATTATTAACCCCGGAGGAGTTAAAGGAAGTGGTATTGCTAAGACGGAAACTAGATCTCTTGGCTCCTTCAATGCTCTAGATGTGGAGTATGCTGGTGCGATCGCAGTGCGTTCTCAAGAGCAGCAGAGTCTCGAAATTAGCGGCGACGATAACATCATCCCATTCATCACAACTGAAGTTAAAAACGGTACTTTATACGTCCGAGCCACGAAAGGATACAGTCCTGAGCAAAAGTTACAGATCAGGGTATCTACTCCCAATGTGAAACGGTTCGTCTTCGATGGGGTCGGTGAAGCGAATCTATCCAATATCAAGAATGATCGACTGGAAATAGTGCTGACCGGGGTTGGGAGTTTCAGCGCATCGGGTGAAACCAAGGAAGCGGACATTACAGTATCGGGGGTTGGCAGTCTAGACGCGAAGAATTTACGTGCTGTCAATGCCAAGGTCAATTCGAGCGCAGTCGGTAATGCTGACCTCTATGTGACAGGGCAACTGGATGTAAACGCATCTGGAGTAGGGGAAGTTAACTACTATGGAAACCCGAAAATCGTCAACCGACAGGCTGAGGGGATCGGAAAAATAAACCAAAGGTAAATGGTATTAGTCTGGACAAACTATCACACAACTTGAACTGCCCGATCGATACTTTAAACCTGAGGACACCATGATTAACGCTAAACCCATCTCAATTGAAGACTTGTGGGAATCGACACCAACAAGTAATCGCCCATTCGATCCAGAATTATTAGGCAATCTTCCCCATCTTGCTCGGCGCTATTTAGAACAAGCAATTGCTCCCGGTACACCCCTCGCATCCGCCGTTCGATTATGGATGCATGGAGAAATGAAACTCGGACAAGATTGGCATTCATTTAAAGCGGAAGAAGTGATTTGCTGGGATCGAGGCATGATTTGGCAGGCGACTACTTTGATGAATAGTAAGCCGATTTTGGTAGAGGATCGTCTCGTAGATGGCGTTGGAAATGCTTCGTGGAATACCATTCAGAGAAGTGGAGAAGATATCACTCGATCATGTGTGGGACGAGTTCAGATAGAGTCCATATGGCTACCGTCCGTTCTCTGCAACCCTGATATCATCTGGACGGAGTTAAACGCGTCCCAAGTTCAGGCAACCTTCACCAGCCTCGGCGAACCCGCCAAGCTTACCCTAACGGTCTCCAATCAGGGAGTCTTGGAGCAAGTTAAAAGCGATCGCTGGGGCAGCCTAGAAGGTGAAGCGTTTCACTATGGCGATTTTGGTGGCATGGTCGAGGATAGTGGTACCTTCGACGGCTACACGATCCCGACTCGTCTTCGCATTGGCTGGTTATTCGGCAGTGAACGTTTTGAGTCCGAAGGAGAATCCTTTCACTGCACGATCGACAAAGCAATTTACAAGTAATCGACGAATTCTGCCCATCGTTACTCCTGGAGATCGCACTCATAGCAGTATTTGGAAGTACCAATCTCTCTCGCCGACAAAGAGTTTGGAAGGAATAGAATCATGCGTGGATAGCTAAACGTCGATCGAAACGAAGCAGGCGATTCATTGACAGGATGGAGTAATGATTGCGATCTAGAAACGTTAGAAGTTTCCCTATGACAATTTGTATCGTAATCAATCAATTTAGACATCAACTCAACTGTTAGTCGCCCAAAATAATCGTTAGTGAGTATTCTATTGTATTGCTATAAATACGGAGAATTAAAAGATGAATAAGAAACAACCTGGAGAACTGAAAGATCGTCCACAAGCTGGGATACCTTGGAGAAATGTGATGATGGGCGTAATAGTAGCTTGTTTTGTTGCTGCATTTGTTTATTCTTTGTTAGCTGTCGTTGCTTATGTTGGTGTTAACATGTGGGTGAGGCATTCTGAGCCATATAGTTTGCCAACTAATTCCTCTCAACCGCAAAAATAAAAATCGTTAACTCTTCCAGTATCGTAGCAAAACACTGGTTTCCGGTTTTCCAATTTTGTCATTTAATAAAGCCTCTCAAAAGCTATCTCTTGTTGAGTTCTTATAAAGCAAGACAAGAACGGCAATGACGTTGAAGATGGCACCAAAGAAAAACCAGAGAAGGGCATTCCTCTTGGTGTTTTGCGCCCACAAAGCACAGAAGGCACCAAACAAAATAGCTACTCCGCCAGTGCTTACGTCAGAATTGACTGAAAAACTGGGATTAGGCTTGCTTCCCGAACTCAAAACGTCAATTCGCTCATCCAAAGCTTTCATCTGCTGCTTTAACTTCTTCACTTCCTGCTGCAACACTTCTGGACTTGGCGTAGGCGTGAGAGTACTCTGCTGCGCTTGCACCGATGAACAGCAGAGGAAAGCAGCGACAAGTGACAATGATAAAAAAGTTTTTAACCTGTGAAGTGATTTCATATATTCAATAGTATCAGATTCATTCAAGATACCTCTTTATTAAAAACCCCTCCAATGCTAACTGGAAAAACCCATGATTTATTCACCTTTGCTTTTGACACTACTATTGATCGGTCCAGCACTTGCTTCGATCGCGTTTCTCCGATCGCCATCAATCCGTGGACACTTACTATTGTTAAGTGTTTGCATCTTCTACGGCATCTTCCCGCTCCTTCTAACTTGGGGCGGACTCAGTTTGACGGAACGCTTTGGACCTTCCTGGCATCGAGACATCGTTACAGGGATGTTCTTTGCTCACTGGCTTGCAATCTTCACCATCCCCTCCGCTATTTTGGGTGCGATAGGATTGCTGCTTTCTTTGATTCTAAAGAATCAGCGATCGCGAACCAACGCAAATATTTCAGGGAGACCAACTACTTTTTTTTACCGCAGTCGTCGTCATAAAGTAGTTGCAGGACTATGTTCCGCCATCTCACAGCGGTGGAAACTGTCCATTCTAGGAGTTCGGATTGTCACCGTTATTTTAGCCATTGCCGTACCTGGACTTGTTTTGTCACTTTATGTTTGGGGTTGGTTGGCGTTCCCCTTGGAGTCGTCGATCGAAGCTCATTAGACGTTAACTGAGATCTTGCACCTGATTAAAACCCCTCGTTCATAGCCTTCAACCGCCCTGAACTGAAGTTCGGGCTAATCAGGGGAAAGTCCGTTGAAACGGACTGAAAGTCAATTCTGGTCTACTCTTGAGTCCGTTAAAACGGACTTTCCACCATTAGCCCGAACTTCAGTTCAGGGCGGGTTGTCGGGCTAACTGAGAATACTGCAAGATCTCAGTTAACGATCGTCCTGTTTCTCACCGAGAAAGGCTCTGTGCGGACTAACACTGAGTTTCAAACAATCTACGGAGCGAGGGGAATCGATGTTAGAGACAAATAGTACCAGCATTACACCAGGATCATTGCCTAACGGTTATCAAGAAGTTCTTTACTATCGCTTGAACAAACCGATTCGGGTGACCGTCTTACAAATCCTGTCAATCCCTCTTTTTGTTGTCTTTGGGCTGATGTTTCTCAATGTCGCTATTGGGTTGGGAAAGCTGCCATCGCATGTTCAGATCAGGCTGACTGGAATAATTCTACTTGTCATAGGAACTCTACTGACATTGTTTCTGCATGAACTTACTCATGGTGTGGTGATGCGGATGTTTGGCGCAAAACCTCACTATGGCGTTCTATGGAAGCAGGCAATGTTTTATGCCACAACACCCAGATATGCTTACCGCCGTAATGACTATTTGCTCATAACGCTTGCGCCATTATCTATTCTGAGCATTCTCGTGATTCTGGGAATGTGGTTTATGCAGGGTACCCTCTGGGTCGCCCTATTAGCGATCTGTGGAACCATCAACGCGAGCGGAGCGATCGGAGACCTATGGATAGCCATCATCGTGCTTCGATATGCCCCTACCGCCTATGTAATGGATGAGCGAGATGGGGTGCGCGTATTTTTGCAAAATCCTGAAGTGAGATAAAAAGAGAAAGTATTGCTGATAGCTGAACAGCAGCAGTCGATTGCGTTTCACGCACAAGTATGCGAACAATTCGCTTATTAGCTCAATCTATGAAAACAAACATTTGAGAAGAATAGCAATGAATATTGAACTTGCATATCAACTGCTCGTATGTGCCGGAAAAAGAAATATCATCAATGAATATGGACAAGAAATGTATGTAGCAATAAAGAAGATATCTGATGCAAAACTCAAAGAGATTTTACCTAAGATCCCCAAACTCAAAAATAGCCATTTCGATTTTAATTATAAGTTCATCGTCGCCTATGTCCCTATTTATTATGCCTTCAAACAGTTTGATGAAACTACAAATGATGCCGATCGACTATTGTGGATGATGAACGAAGAATTATTACGGAAAATCCCTCGATATATTTTGAGGCTAATTGGCAGACTAAGTTTGAATAAAAGTCTCAAGAAGAAGCAAAAGGCTTTACAGAAGTCTAGAGAAGAAGGATTGCTCGACCCTCTTGATTTCAAGATTCAGGTGATTGAGTGCGATGAAGGCAGTTATTTCTGCAATTTTGTAGAATGTGGAGCCTATAAGGTCTTAAAAATGATCGGAGAGGATTATGTATTTCCATCTGCGTGCAGAATCGATTATCTGGTTGCAAATCTGAGTGAGTTGAAATTTGAAAGAAACAAAACCATAGCGGATGGAGATGACTGTTGCAATAACCATATTATGGGACGTGGTTACACGGAATGGTCACCTGAGAAGGGATTTATCAACAGAAGATGATGGGCAAACTGGTACTGGACTTCTGCACGTTTTCAGTAAAAAATCTCGGTGAAATTTAAATTTAATGATGCACTTAATCACCTTCATCAGATCGCGATCGAGCAATCGCTGAAACCAAGAAAAAACAAAAACAGAGAGTAAGGTTCGGATCAAGGGCATCCTCGGCATTTTGATTCAAATTACCGAGGGTACTTGTCGATCTCAGCATAATCAGATTTTGAGGATTAAATCATGCCTATCGCAACTTATTTTAACGATTGCTATGCCATTCTGGGAGTGCTCCCGTTCACCGTCGAGCAGTTCTATGGCGTGTCTCGTGAGTACAACACGACGGTGTGGCCAGCCCAGATTTTCTTGCTTGTGCTTGCAGTGGTTGCCGTTGCCCTGGTGGTATTTCCGCGTCGTTGGTCGGGCTTGGGTGTGTCCTCCATCCTCGCCTTCCTGTGGGCTTGGCTCGGTCTCGTCTATCATCTCTCATTCTTTACGGTCATCAGCGCACCGGCGTATGGATTTGCCGCCGTTTCGGTCATGGGATCGCTCATCTTTCTCTGGCAGGGTGTCGTGCGCCGAAGGCTTGAGTTTCGTTTGACTACCAATGCCCGCACGGCTGTCGGTGTTCTGCTGATTGTCTTTGCCCTTGTCGTCTATCCCGCCTGGTCGATCGATGCGGGGCATTACTACCCGAATCTGGTTACGTTTGGTCTGCCTTGCCCCACCACGATATTCACTATCGGTCTGTTCGCGTTCACTGTTCGCCCTTACCCGCGCAGTCCACTCGTGGTGCCTGTCCTATGGTCACTGATCGGGGGGCAAGCCGCCTTTTTGTTCGGTGTCCCACAAGATCTCGGTCTCCTCGTAGCGGGTGTAGTGGGCATTGTGCTGATCGCACGATCGAAGGTTAAAAAGATCGCTAACTCAGAAATGAATCGGGATTATATAGCCGTCCAAAATGCACGTTTTAAGCTAAAAAATCTCATGAATTTAAATTTAAGAGAGTGTTTGTAAACAACTATTACAAACTTAGTACCTGTTCAGTAGTGAAGTGATATCAGGGAATAGGTTTGGCATGAGATGAACTATGGGT
>NZ_LXYR01000110.1 GCF_001650195.1 Phormidesmis priestleyi BC1401
TATCGTGATGATTCGGTTAATGCTCAAACGATTAACAAAGAACCACACCCGATGGAAAGAAAAGACCGCTTAATACTCATTTACAAACACACTCTAAAGACTTGAGGGATCTACTGTCCCGGCTTAAGTTGGTAGCCGTGGGACTAATGTTTTCTATTGAAGAGTTTATCATCGCTGTTTTTTGTTGTATGGACGACCTACTTCAGGAGATTACTCAAGGGCAAGCGATTCGTTAACAAGGTCGAACTCTCAACGCAAAAAATTAGTTTTTGCAGCAATTCTACTTGTGTGAATTCCTAATAAGAAGCGACGTTAATAAAGACTACTTAGCCCTCGAATAAAGTTCTCTTAATGTACTTCCAGTAAAGTGAGTCCTGTCTGTAAAAATCTTCCGCAGATCTACGGTTCTTCAACCATGAAATGGCAGACCTTACTGTCTTCACCTGTGTTGAATCCACCAATCAGTTCAATTGTCAACAGTTCTTCAATCCTTTTATCCGAGAGTTTAGCAATCGCGACTGTTCCAACTTCAGCCCAAGTTTTTACTTATTTACAGAACTTTATATTAGATTCACTAGCTGGGTCACTAAGTTAACCAAGCTGAGCGAATTCCGCTTTAAAGCCTGCAATTTACTGTTTTGTTTCTACACACCAATCTGAGTCTCATGATGATCGACCCCAAATCCTTGAACAGTAATTTTGGACTTGATACCAGCCTCCCGACCATCGCTAATTCCTCAACCTTGCAAGCTCCCATTGATGCCTCACTTGCCAAAGCTTCCGCCAGTGCAGGTAACGGTAAGTACGTCCTGCTGATTTCTGTCGATGGCTTGCGGGAAGCTGATTTAACCGACCCAAAACTCCAAGGTAGCTTGACCAATATTCGCAGTTTGGCCACAGGCGGTGTCACCTATACCAATGCGTACACCAGCGTCCCGTCTGATTCCTTCCCGGGTGAGCTGAACTATCTAACTGGTGCTGGGCCTGCTACCACTGGCGTTTATTACGATGACTCTTACTCCCGTACACTCAAGGCACCGGGTGCTACGAGCGCTACCCCTTTCGGCACTGAAGTGCAATATGCCGAAAACATTGACAAAGACCCCACGCTGCTGAATGGTGGCGGCGGCATTGACCCCACAAAGCTGCCTGTAGATGCTCAGGGTAATCCCGTCTATCCCCACAGCTTCTTGCAGGTCAACACCATCTTCAATGTGGCTCACGATGCTGGGTTAGTCACGGCTTTCGCTGATAAGCATCCGGCTTACGAGATTGCTAATGGTCCCAGCGGCAATGGCGTCAGTGATCTATACACCCCAGAAATCAATGCTTCAGTCGCGATCGAGAACGACAAGCTGGTCGATGCTTCGACCGCCCAAGACCCCAGCAAACTCACCTTTGCCACTACCACGACTAGCGTTAAGCTGACCGAAGCCAATGACGACCTGAAGGTGCAAGCGATCATCAATGAAATCAGCGGCTTGAATTCTTTGGGTACTCAGGCTAGTGGTGTCCCATCCCTGTTTGGTCTGAACTTCCAAGCGGTCAGCGTTGGTGAAAAGCTAACCACGGGAGGCATTGCCGCTGATGGCACGGTCTCAGCGACCTTAAAAGATGGACTGAGCCATACTGATGCCAGCATTGGGCAAATCGTCTCGGCCTTGAAGACCGCAGGCTTGTACGATTCCACTGAAATTGTGTTGACAGCCAAGCATGGGCAAAACCCCCGCATTGGAGCAGCCTCGTTAATTAAAGACGACATCTACACGAATGCTCTCGATGCGGCTGGCATTACAGTGGCCCAAGCAACTCAAGATGATGTCGCTTTGCTGTGGCTAGACAATCAAGCCCAAACCACTAGTGCCGCTCAAGTTCTCAATGATCTGAAGGCTGCCAACCCCAACTCAGGCATTGACACCGTGTTATTTGGCTCGGGCTTACAGCAGGCTGGCTTTGGCAACCCTACTCAAGAGTCCACAACACCGGACATTATTGTCAAGCTGAAGCCTAGGTATGTACTGGTAGGAAATCCCGCTAAACCTTCTAAGCAGGCAGAGCATGGCGGCTTCTCAGAGGATGATACCCATGTGGCACTGATTGTGGGTGGTGGGGCTGTAAACCCAGAACTAAGCGGCAGCATCCAGGCGACTCGCGTCAGCACCAAGCAAATCGCTGTGACCACTTTGCAGACCCTGGGGTTGAATCCGGAGGATTTGCAGGGAGCCGTTGCTGAGAAGACTCAAGCACTTCCCAGTCTGAACTCTTTATTGGAAGATGGCAAGGGAGGGCAGAAGACCTTTGCGATTTATCGAGGTGGCACAGCCGTCATTAAAAACTTTGGTGGTGTGGGTCAGGGTGCGGTTCCCGCTAGTGGCACGATCTCTGAGGCCGATACCCTCAAGTTTTTTGGAAACGGTTTGATTGCTAAAAACATGATCCTGGCCCCCCAGGGGAATGATTTGGTGATTACGTTTGAAGGCGTCAGCGATACCAAGGTGACGCTGCAGAACTTTAAGCTAGAGAACTTAGATAACCTGAGCCGTGCAACTGGTGCCGCTGTTGATCTCTACAACATTGTGTTTGATGGCCAAAAGCAGGGCACAGATAGCTTCGATGTATTCAATAACGATGCTCCCCGCGATGCGGTGTTCAATCGCAATACTGTCACCTATCTAGATGCGATCAGTCGTATAGTGACTGGATTTAATGACTCCAAGGACATCATCAATGCCCCCGTGGGTGACCACACTGTCTTCGCAGGCTCAGGTAATGACGTGCTGCGTGGCGGTGCTGGCTTCAACACCTTCTTTGGAGGCGATGGTAATGACACCCTAGAAGGCGGCAAGGGCGAAACTACGTTTGTCGGCGGCAAGGGCAAAGATACGTTTGTGATTGCACCAGGTGAGGGTCTGATCACGATCGCCGACTTTAAGCTGGGTAAAGACAAAATTGCTCTAGCGGGTGATTTAACCTTTGAGCAACTCAACATTGCTCAGGGTACAGGGTCCAACGAGACCGATGCCCTGATTCGTGAGAGTAAAACCGGCAAGTTGCTAGCCGTGGTCAAAGATATTCAAGCCAGCCTGTTAACAGTTGCCTTTGCCCCCTACCGCACGATTGCGGGTCCCGAAACTGCTACCACTCCGCAGGGATGGTTTTTGACTCCAGCAGGTAAACAAGTGCAATTGGTCGATCCAACCTCTGGTGTGTATGCAGATCGCCCTTATAACGTTGTCATCAGTCCCGATGGCAAAACCCTCGTAGTTAGCAACAACGGTCAGTCAACCCAATCCTTGATGGTCATCGATCGAGCGTCCGGTCATATCGTGCAAACCATTCCCTACGAAGGAAACGAAGCTCTATACATTGGACTGACGTTCAGCCCTGATGGCAAGCAACTCTATGCCTCTGCTGGCGGTAACAATAAGATCCGGGTGTACGACGTAAATGGACAAACCTTCACCGAAGATGCTGCCATTCCCATTCCGTTGCCCCAATCACCTAATGGCAAACCAGTTAACCTTTACGCGGGTGGCTTAACGATCTCTGCTAATGGCAAAACCCTCTACGTTGCTGACAACTTGGGCGATTCCATGACCGTGATCGATTTGCCAACTCGTGAAGTGACGGCTACGGTTCCCGTTGGACATAATCCTTATACGGTTGTGCTGTCTAACGATGGCAAAACCGCCTATGTCAGCAATTGGGGTGAAAAGTCAGTTTCTGTGATTGATTTGAGTGTTCCAACCTTGGCTCAAGGTCCGGCGATCTCAGTGGGCACTCACCCCAACGCCATGGCGCTCAACCCTACGAACAATGAACTCTATGTAGCTAATGCCGATAGTGACAATGTCTCTGTCATCGATACCCGAACCAAGCAAGTCATTCGGACAATCGACCTCTCCCCCTATCCTGGAGCTAAGGAAGGCAGCAGTCCCAATGCCTTGACGGTTTCTCCCGATGGCAAACTGCTCTATGTAGCGAACGCAACGAATAACGATGTTGCCGTAGTTCAATTAGGTGATGCCACCACGCTCGATCGGGTGAAAGGATTGATTCCCACAGCTTGGTATCCGACGGGGGTAGTCCTCTCTCCCGATGGCAAAGAACTCGATGTGATCAACGCCAAAGGTTTGGGGGCAGGTCCTAACCCGAATGGAGCCATTCCTTATCGCAATCCAGAGCAGGCACCAAATCAGTATGTTGGCTCCATGATTCAGGGAACGCTGTCACAAATCGATGTGTCCAACCCTGACATGCTCCAGCAATATACGCAGCAGGTGATCAAAAATAACGGGTTTGATGAGGGCAATAAAGTTCGCGTCGCCGGGATTCCTCAGGAAAACGTCATCCCCCTGAGACCAGGCGATCCTTCCCCGATTAAGCACGTGATTTACGTCATCAAGGAAAACCGCACCTTTGACCAGGTATTAGGCAGCCTCGGTCAAGGTAATGGCGATCCAAGTTTGAATTTGTTTGGTGATGAGTCAGCGCCGAACCAACGGCAACTGGCTCAACAGTTTGTCACCCTCGATAATTTCTACGCGGATGCCGAAGTCTCAGCGGACGGTTGGAACTGGTCTACTGGAGCGTTGGCTAATACCTACGTGCAGAAGAACTGGCCAGCCAATTACGCCGATGGCAACCGCAATCGTCCTTACGATTTTGAAGGTGGTAACCTCGCTACGTCACCCGGTAAAGATCCCCAAGATGCCTTCATCTGGAATAAGTTGAGCGACGCTGGAATTGACTACCGTAACTACGGATTCCGCGTTTTTGGTGGAAAAGTTGCCGCCACTGAACCCAGGTTAGCTACCAACACCGACCTGAACTTTGCGGGATTTGATTTGACCAAACCCGATTCCTCTCCCGAACTGTTTGCCACTCCCCAAAACCCCAACCCCGCTACTCGGATTGATGAATGGCTGAAGGAGTTCAACCAGTATGAGACCAATGGCACCCTTCCGACCGTGGAGTTTGTCCGCTTGCCGAGTGATCACACCGCCGGTACATTCGTTGGTGCACCGACACCGCGTGCCTATATGGCAGACAATGATCTGGCTCTAGGCAAACTGGTAGATGCCGTTTCCCATTCGGTTGACTGGAAGGACACCGCTATCTTTGTTCTGGAGGATGACGCTCAGGATGGCCCTGATCACGTCGATGCCCACCGCACGATTACTCAAGTCATCAGCCCCTATACCCAAACAGGCAAGGTTGACTCCACCTTCTACAGCACTGTTTCCATGCTGCGAACCATGGAGCTAATTGTGGGACTTGGACCGATGAGTCAGTACGATGCAGCGGCAACTCCCATGCTAAATAGCTTTACCAATCAACCTGATTTCACACCTTATACGGCCATTAAACCAACTCAAAATCTTGCCGAGAAGAACCCAGTGGGATCACCTCTAGGAGACAAATCTGTGGATTGGTCGGTAGAAGACCAGAACGAGGCCATTGAGAACTTGATGATTTGGAAGAGCGTTAAAGGTGCCGATAGCGCAATGCCGACGCCCATTACCCGATTCCGGGAGTTGGATGCTCAAGGCACGGCGCCAGCAACCTCCAACGGGGTGCGACCTCTACTTGATTTAGTAGGTCAAGCATGATATCACTGAGTGAGGCAACCAAGAGGTGGTGAGTATGAGCGCTCAATTGCTGAGTCAAGAAGGGACGCAAGTCAGGATAGAAGTGACGATAGACCTGAGTCATTCGCTGCTGACCAGTGAAGAAGCGATTCAGGAAAGCCTCAACGAGGCGGGTCGTATTGCCACTACAGCCGCTCTTGAGTATCTGGACACCGACGGTTCAGCCATTGAGATTGCCGGAGAGGTGATGCGAACCAAAGGCAAGCAGCCCAAAGCGTATCAAACGCCCTACGGAGAAGTCGTGATTGAACGCCATGTCTATCAGCGCTCTGGAGGCGGGAAAACGGATTGTCCGCTAGAGCGAGCGTCTCGCATCATCATCACCTCCACGCCTCTGTTTGCGAAACAAGTGTCCTCGAAACTGGCGTATGGTTCCGCCCGAGACGTGCAGCGAGACTTGGCTGAGAATCATCAACGCCCGGTCGCCGTGTCCTACATCCAGCGTCTCAGTGAAGCGGTGGCCACGATCATTGAGGTGAAAGAAGAAAGTTGGGACTATGTGCCCCCTCAACTAGACGCTGAAATTGCCAGTGTTGCCATTGGCTTAGATGGCACCTGTATGCTGTTGTGCGACACCGGATGGAGAGAAGCCATGGTCGGCACCATCAGTCTGTATGACGCGTTTGGAGACCGACAACACACCATTTATATGGGAGCCACCCCCGAATATGGCAAGGCGACGTTTCTGGAACGGCTAGA
>NZ_LXYR01000111.1 GCF_001650195.1 Phormidesmis priestleyi BC1401
ATACGTGCGAAAGTTTATCATATGGGTACTAAAGCTCTACTGAGTAAAGCTTTCAGCGTTTGGCTCAAAACATAGCTATTTTTGTCGGGCAGCTGCCCTTATTATCAGGATCATAAGACGCTTTCCGAGTGTAAAGCGCAGGGGTTAGATTTTCCGGGGGAGATGGAGCCAGACTATTGGGATTTTCTCTATTTCTCGTTCGTCATTGGCATGACAAGCCAAGTGTCGGATGTGAATGTCACCTCGCGCACGATGCGGCGGTTAAGCTTGATGCACGGCGTTTTATCGTTCTTCTTCAACACGAGCATCCTAGCGATGACCATCAATATCGTTGCCGGACTGATTTAAGGCGCAAGGATTAAAAGTGGTTGGTTCATACTCTGTCTGCGTGCGGCGGAATCTTTGATTGCAATACAGATCGACCCAGATCGTTTGTCACTAAAAAGAATTTGCGACACAACCGCTTTTTTTCCATGCCAGAAAATCCATGTTATTTTCCGAGTGTCAGAAGAAAGCCGAGCGTTGCCACACTCATCAGGGCGGTCGCCATCCAACCCAGAATTCTGAGCCGGGGAGAAATTGTGAACTGCTGCATGACTCGACGATTGGTCGTCATGAGCATCATCATCACCATCACCGGAGGAGCCACTATCCCATTCGCGACTGCCGACCAGAATAGAGCTTTGATGGGATCGATCGGAGTAAAGTCCAGTCCTAACCCAATCAGCGTTGCCACCACTAAAACCGCATAAAAGCCTTTTGCCTCTAACGGCTTGCGCTCTAACCCAGTCGGCAACTGCAACGCTTCTCCCACAGCATAGGCGGCTGACCCACCCAACACAGGCACCGCCAATAATCCCGTTCCAATGATGCCGCCGCTAAATAGTAGGAACGCAAAGTCACCTGCGATTGGACGCAACGCTTCTGCCGCTTGAGCGGAACTTTGAATATCCGTTTTGCCTGAAGCGTGAAGGGTCACAGCCGCCGTCAAAATAATGAAGAAGGCAACCACATTCGAGAACGCCATTCCAAAATAGGTATCCAGTCGAATTCGAGCGAGTTGGTCTGAGGCTTGCTCTGGAGCGCGTTTTAACGGTTCCTGGTTCTTGTGAGTTTCCGTTTCTTCGACTTCTTGCGACGCTTGCCAGAAAAAGAGATAGGGGCTGATAGTCGTTCCCAGGAGGGCAATGAGCGTTGTGAGGTAATCGGGTTGCAGCGAAATTGAGGGAAAGAAGGTTCCTTTAAGTGCCTCTCCCCAAGGCACCCGTACAATAAACACCGTTGCGACATAGGCAAACAAGGTCACGGTCAGCCCTTTGAGAATAGAAGCGTATTTGCTGTAGGGCACCGTAATTTGCAAAATTAATGAGCCGAAGGCAAATAGTGCGGCGTAAAGCAGCGCTGATCCTCCATTCAGCAGCTTCAAGGCGGCTCCCATTGCTCCAATGTCGGCTCCTAAGTTGATAGTGTTAGCGACGACCATCAGAGCCACAATGCTATAGGTGACCCACTTAGGGTAATAGCGGCGAAGATTGCCTGCAATGCCGTGACCCGTGACTCGTCCGATCCGAGCACTGATATCTTGAATGCCTGCCATGAACGGGTAGACGAATACCATCGTCCACAACATGCCGAAGCCAAACTGTGCTCCTGCCTGCGAGTAAGTGGCGATGCCGCTAGGGTCATTATCAGACGCTCCGGTGATCAGTCCCGGACCAAGTAGGTGCAGGAGGTTCTTCCGAGAGGGTTTCCTTTTTAGAGCGGTGGGAGCTTGCGCTTTACGATTCATCTCCATAGAAGCTAACCATCGAGTTAAGAATTTAATTCAGAGAAGAGACAGAGCTGAAAGATGACCCGCCGCTCTTCAGCTCTGCCTGAAAGTTATGCCGCAGCACCCGCAATTCTGTGCCAGATAAAGACGGCAACAATCGCACCCAAAACGGCAACGAGGATGCCGGGAATACTCAGCGTCGAGGCGGTGATCAAGAGCTTGCCCGTGGTGAGCAGCGTGACCAAGGTGCCCCCGACAAATGCTCCAATGATTCCCAGCAGCATCGTGCCTAAAAGACCGCTGTTGCGGGCAGCAGGGTCAATCGCTTTGGCGATCGCCCCTGCAATGAGTCCCAAGATAATCCAAGCAATAATGTTCATGGTTCTATGTTTTTGAGGCGTTGAGTGGATGTCATTACCCTATCAAGCCAGCCCTCAACTGCTCTCTTCCCCTCGAACTATTCTATAAAATAAAATAAAAATCTATGCAAAGCTCGGCAAGATTGCGTTTCACTTAGCGTTTCCGTAGCGTTTGGGTCAATGGGTCGAGAGAAGACTCAAGCATCCCGACGACGCTCAAGATTCCAGTTCTTTTGCCACTGCGGCCATCAGTTGCTGAATAATATCTTTGTTTTTGGGGTTGCGACTGCCATAGAGTCGCGCAGAGAAGATGGTGATAATCTCCATCACGTCCTCTGCAATCTCGTCTTCAAAATCAGCGAGGGAACTTGCATTGATCACAACGATCTCGGTTCCAAAGTGTTCGCACAATGAGAAAATCAGTTCAATGCCTAGACGCACGAGTCGATCGCGGTGGGTCATCACCAATCGTCCGACATCCCCTTGACAGATTCGCTGAATCAAAGTCCGCAAGCCACTTTTGCGGTAGTTCATGCCAGAGCCAACGTCTTGAATCACCTCAAACGTCCAACTTTGCTCGGTGCAGAACGACTCCAGAATCCTGACTTGCTGCTTCAGTTCCTTCTTTTGGTTCTGATTAGAAACTCGCGCATAGGCGATCGTTACTCGGCTAGAGGCAGAGTTAGCGGGCACTAATCCCCGCAACTGTGCGAGGTCATAGCGTCGATGCCCAGAGGGAGACCGCTCAACCTCAATCTTGCCTGCGCTTTCCCAGCGACGTAAGGTATCGCGAGAAACTCCTAATTCTGCGGCAGCTCGACCAATTCCTACGTTCATATGCTTTCATTCTACGGGACGCTGGAGCGGAGGCTCAAGCCTGCATAGATTTGCCTACTTTTTGGACTCCTCCTTACGAGATACCTCTATCGAGAAGTCATCAGACTGCTTGCAAAAGTCAGAAGGATGCCCCACTTGCACGAGTGCGGCTATCCGTCCATCGCTTTGAGCGGAATGGGCAAATGAATCCGTGATGATGAAAGTATCGTCATTCAGGATGTCTGATGTTCAAGCCACTTCAACTTCTTTATGCTGGGTATCGTCGTGGGCTACGCCACCCTAAGTACCGGGGCTGGGTGGTAGGCGGAACGTTGCTCTGGCTATTAAATCCGATCAATACCATTCCTATTGTGGGTGAGATTGATGATGCGGTTGTGTTGACGATTCTGGTGAGCGAGATGGCACAGGTTGTGATGGAAAACCGGAAGAGCGTCAAACCACAAGCTACAATCAGCACCCTTGACGTTGAGTCATGAAGGCAAAAGAAAGGGGACAGCTCGAGCTAGTCCCCCTTCTCAGATTAGAGATCACCTCTTGAAACCGGATGTCTCAAGAGGTATAGGGGTCTCAGTAGTCATGGAACCGTTTTTTGCCTTAAGGCTGTAACGCTCTTCCAGCAAGGTGTTCTCCTAGCTTGTGCCCGCCCACCCTGATCCCAAAACCTGGCTAACCCATGCCTTCTACTGATCTCTCAATTAAGCTTGCCTACCTGCACAAACGGCACAAGTTCCTCATAAAATCAAGGCTTTCAGCCCATCTCTTCTCTAAAGATTACGGGTGTACCCTGAACAAAAAAGTCCAGCTCTAGTCCAGACCTGTGTAGTATGCCGTCAAAAGACATTCGTAGAAATGATCGATTTGCGGCTGAAATACTCTTAAGGCAAAATCTGGTTCCATGACTACTGAGACCCCAAGGAGCAAGCTCTTTGAGGGGTTGTGTAAAGAACCCCAAAATCGTTACCTGTGATTTGGGCTGTCTCATTGATGGCTGAAGATCGGACAGTTCAAGCTGTGCCAGTTGCAAGACTGACCTCTACCCAGATGACTGGCGGAACACTTTAGATCTCTAAGCATCGTAGTAAGTAATAGATCGTTATTGTGGTGATTTTTTATGCTTCGCACCCCGAAGTTTCGGTCGACCGCTACTTTATTGCTGACGTTGGCGACTGTTTCCAGCGCCCTTGCCCCCCTAGTCACAGCGACTCCGGCCTCAGCTCAAGCTAACTTTTCTGATGTGCAAGGGAACTGGGCACAGTCCTGTATTTCCTCACTGGCGCAACAGGGCATCATTAGCGGCTATCCAGACGGGACCTTCCACCCCAGTGCAGCCGTGACGCGCGCTGAATTTGCGGCGATGGTCGGCAAAGCGTTTCCGAACGCAGCGCGGGCACGGAATGCGGTCCGCTTTGGCGATGTCGCGTCCAACTACTGGGCGTATAGTGCCATTACCACGGCGACTCAAACAGGTTTCCTGTCGGGCTACCCTGGTAACGTCTTTAACCCAACCCAAAATATTCCCCGCGTGCAAGTGTTGGTGGCGCTGGCCAGTGGGCTAAACTATGCGCCGTCCCAGCCAGCCATGACGACCCTGAATGCTAGTTTCTCTGATGCGTCAGCGATTCCAACCTATGCTCAAACCAGCCTTGCGGCGGCCACAGAAAAGCGCCTTGTGGTGAATTATCCCAACGTAAACACCCTGAATCCAAACCAGCTGGCCAGCCGTGCTGAAGTGTCTGCGTTTCTGTGTCAAGCGTTGGCCGGCACTGGACAACTTGCTTCAACCATCCCCACGCAGTACATTGCGGGTACGAATACAGCCCAAAGCAACCAGACTCAAGGAACGCAGGTGCTAGCCGGGACCGTGATTCCCGTCCGGTACGCAACGGCACAGCGAATCATTGTCGCACCGACGGAAACGGCACCCCTAGCGTTAACGGTTACTCAGGACATTCGGGATAATCAGGGCACAGTCGTCATTCCAGCGGGCAGTCAGGTCATTGGACAACTGCAACCGGCTCCAGGCGGCGCTCAATTTGTGGCTCAGACGTTGGTTGTGAACGGTCGGCAAATGCCCCTGAATGCGTCATCGAATGTGATCACTCAGACTCGCAACACACGCGATCCTAACTTTGGCGCTAGCTTGGCTGGCGCGGCTTTGGGCTCAGGCGCTTCGGCACTGATCCAAGGAACGACTAATGACAAGCACATTACATCTCAGACGACCCTATTGGGTACTGCGTTGGGCTCCGCTATCGGCGCGAATCAAAATCGTAACCTGGGTAGCACTATTCGGGATGCGGCGATTGGAGCCGCTGTCGGCTCCGGCATCTACGCGCTCACTGGTAATCACCAGATTACGGCGCAGAAAGTCTTTACTGGGGCAGGCGCAGGGGCTACGTTGGGGGGACTCCTCGATCACACTGGCAACGGGACCGTGATCGTCATTAACCCTGACTCAGACTTAACCCTCACGGTCCACAGTAATGTTGTCCTTTAGGAGACGGCCAGAACTGGATACTCAAATTGAGAGTAGTAGCCACTGATTGAGGTTCCGTTGCAAAAAGTGATAGAGTTAAGGAATGGTGAGAGAAAATTAACAGTCCGTGGTTGATCCTAAAGCTCCCTTCAAATGGCGACATTTCCAATCCAATATCATCCTACTCAACGTGCGCTGGTATGGTCGCTATGCTCTGAGTTACCGAGATTTGGAGGAAATGATGGCGGAGCGTGGAATCAAAGTCGAGTCCTTCGGAGCTTCGCGAAGCGAACTCACACTACGATTTACTGCTGGGTGCAGGATTATGCCACGAGGGTGTGCCGCGTCATTGAAACAACTCAACTCGACGGCGGCTCTTAGCGAGTTTCCTCACCCCAGACGTGGCGATCACGGTTAAGCAGTTGGACTGGCAGAGTCAGAATTTGCGGATGTCGGGGGCGATGGTATTGTCAGGTTAACCTGACAATACCCAACAGCCTACTGGTTCTGGTGGAAAATCCCTTCGATATCCTGCTCCACGCCACCAACACCTTTATTGATTTCGTTGTTGATCGCGTTGTTGACAACCTGATCCACCTCGGTTCTGAGTTGTTGCTCAAACATTTCACCTCCCGGAATATGGGAAGCGATGGCATCTACACCCTGATTAATTAGGGTATCTGCTTCGGTATCGACAGCCGCATCGACGGCAAAATCGCCAGCTTGTTGAGCCAAGTTTGGGTCAGTCATCATTACTTTACCAATAAGGGGCAAACGGGGAATTCGGACAAAATCGTACGCTAAGCCTAAAAGTCTTTTCCTATATGACTTACAGGATTTTATAATTAACATGTCCGGTGTTC
>NZ_LXYR01000112.1 GCF_001650195.1 Phormidesmis priestleyi BC1401
GGTCTTGACCTCAACGCGTTGGGATCAATTCTGGAACAAACTGAATCAATACGGCTTTTCCGTTGCCCTCTAATAGTATCAAATAGAGGTCGCACCCTCCCGCACAAGCCTCTTCATTCGGTCATTTACCAGGTGGGATGGAGTGACACGAGACGACCTGGCTTAGCCAGAGGATATCTGGCTTGGTAGCGCAGGAAGCTCTCCCACGTGAAGCTACGTCGCTGACTGCGGCGATTCAACCACTTCAACAGCAGTCTGTGGACTGCCCGTTCAAAGCGGTAAAGTGCCCGACTGTTATCGGTGACTCCAAAGTAATTGAAATGTCCCCGCAGCTTCCGCCCTAGGGCTTGCCAGAGTTCTGGCAGCTTACGAGCGTTACGTTCCTGGCGCAACCATTGATTGATAGACACCAGGGCACGGCGAAATCGCTTCTTCGAGGTCTTGCGCTTCAATCGAGCTTTCCCATTGCGACTCCTACCCCAGTAATGGGTGAAGCTGAGGAAATCAAAGCTGGGGAGATGTTCCCCCGCCTTGAAGGACTGCCAGGCTCGACGCTTGCCAAATGCCAGCAGTTGAGTTTTCTCCTGATTGAGTCGCAGTCCGAACTTTGCCAGTCGTTTCGGCAGGACTTGCATAAAGCGCTGTGCATCGTTCTCACACTCAAACACAGCAATGCAATCGTCGGCGTACCGGATCAGCGCACAATACCCCCGGACATGCTGGGTGACCACAGTGGCAAACCACTGATCCAACACAAAGTCCAGGAATACGTTTGCAATCACCGGCGAGACAATGGAGCCTTGAGGGCTGCCCAGTTCATCCTGCACAACGCCCCCCGGAGTTTGCACCCCTGCTTTGAGCATTCGCGCTATCAGGGACAGGAATCTCCTGTCTTTGATCCGCTCTCGCAGCACGGACAAGATCTCGATATGGGGCATTGTGTCGAAAAACTGCGCTAGATCTAAATCTGCAATCCAGTTCACCGGTTGGCTCATCACCTCCTGATTGAGTTGCCGCAACGCATCGTGGCAGCTTCTCTGGGGTCGAAACCCATAGGAGGTATCGAGAAAGACCGGTTCGTAGATCGCTTCTAAGATCCGACGAGTCATCTCTTGAACGATTTTGTCCTCCACGCAACTGATCCCTAAAGGACGCATCGAGCCATCCTCTTTGGGAATCTCCACGCGTCGCACCGGTTGAGGACGGTACGACATCTGGGACAGTTTACGGTGCAGTTCCCGCAGGTTGTCCTCCAGGTTCTGTCCGTATTCTGCCTTGCTCACTCTATCCACTCCGAGCGCTTTCTTTGCATCTAGCGCCTCGAAACAGACTCGCAGGTTGTCCACGCTATAGTGATGCATCAAAGTTGTAAACACCGATGCTGGTTGACTGCTTGCCCGTTTGGCTATCCGCTCGATTCCAGTGGTCATCCTAGTTCCACCTCGGCTAATATCGCCCACCCCGCCCCATACTCGTGTTCCGAAAGGTGAGAGCAACCGGGAATACAAAGCAAGCCTAAACATGGGCAGGAGTCTTCTCTACCCGACCTGAGACCCCGGATACTAGGAAAAGCACTTCTAATAGACAACTCTCCTATGCCCGCTACACCCGAAAGCCTCCAGAAATTTGTCCAATATTGCCATTTGCTGGTTGAGATGAAGAAGCGGGGCGAGGATCTCAACCAGCATCACGTCTAGGTGTGTTCGCACGCATATCTCAGTCGCCAAATAGGCTCTTATCGACTGTAACCATTATCTTTTCTCCGGAGATCTCCGGAGTACAAACAAGACTGCCGTATAGTATAAATATACTATATATTCAAACTATGTCACGGAATAATGGCTCAAAATTAACATCCAAGGATGAGCTTTGCGAAGAACTCAGAGATCTGGTTGTGGAAAAACAGCAAGTAAAGGAGCAAATTAGAGAAGTAGAAAAGCAGATCGATCGGGCGCAGAACAACATGAATAAAGCAGGATAATTTCATGCTTCTTTACTAGAGCTTGACTTTCAACGTTTGGAATTTAAATTTTCTCCAGAAGGTCTTTAATTCTCCGAATACTTCAGCATTGCCTAGAAGGATAAAGCGTAGTCAATGCTGAAGACTCTCTATGAACGAAGTAGAACGGTTCCAACTGATGAAAAGAAAAGCTTGTTTAAAGGCTGAGCTTTTAGAGCTAACTAAAGATATTGAGGGAGTTCAAGCAATCTTGTACCAAATCCGAGAAATTGATGAGAGACTGGGGGCATAAGCAGAAATGATTTGTCACTTTAAATTATTAAGATTTCGAGCATCCATTAGAAGCCTTGAGACAGCATAGTCAATACGGGCTTCTAACAATTCCTTCATAGAAGTATCTATATGAGATGGAATTTTATCTTTAATCAATTTGAAGGCTTCTTCATAAACATCTAAGCTTGCAAATTTGTATATTCTGGGATTTGCCAATGTGGGCGACAAGGCTGGTTCATCTATAAAAATGATGTCGTCCCTTTCAACAGACATAGAAATAAATTCTAGATGTGTAGAAATCTCTAGAAAAAATCTAGATAAGTTATCTTTCTTCTTAACCTCCTGCTTCAGCTTTGGAAATTTTTCTAACGCTATTGCTCCACACTTTTCTGCGATACTTTCTCTGGAAGTGAGCCAAGCTAGAAGAGGTTTTAACTTGGGATTGACTTGATCATTTGAGGAGCTTATTTCATGTAGCTTTTCTTCAATATCTCTAATCTCTTGCTCCAAGATATTCTTCTTAGTTAAGAGATTTTCCAGTTTGCAATGTAGATATTCAATGAATTTCTGCCCTTTAATTCCCGAGAATAGTTGTTCTATGGGATCGGGTCGATTTTTGCGAAAGTCAACCCACAGTCTGTCTCTAAGGAAAGGAGGCAAATTTGGCTTTTGTGGCGCATTTTGAAGCAAGACAGGAATGATAGGACAGTTTCTCTCCTTAACTTGATAGAGAAACGCACTAATCTCTTCGTCTTGCCAAGGACCAATGCCGTTTTCACCTACAAATACAGCAACAGAGAAAACTTGCTCAATTTGCGCCTCTAATGATCTTCGCACAGAACGTCCAGGAATAAGTTCCCATTCATCTAGCCAAGGAACAAGACCAAGTTTTTTTAATTTATAACCAACCTCCTTAACTTCTGTTTTATCATTGCTGTTATGGCATAGAAAAACATCAAACTGGCTGTTTTCGCTCACGGTGGTTTTCCAGTAGGTTATTGTTCAACGCCTGCAATCTTTGCTAGCGCGATCGCGTATTGCTCCAAATCATTCCGCAATTCTGCTAATTCTTGGCGCATTTTGGCAGCTTCTAACCAGTTCTGCTCATGCACCTTTTTGCTCAAATCATTGGGTCGCTGCACTTCCCACTCCTCCAGAGCTGTGTGCCAGCGAGTCATAAATGGACGCAAACCATCGTTTAAAACCGCGATCGCAATTCCACCTACGGAGTGCCGTGATGCGCCCACCCTCGGACCCGATAACTTCAAGACCTCTCGCGTCGTCCCAAACAGCGTGTACAGGGAATTGAGCGCTTCCCGCAGCAAACCTTGCTCCGTTCCTAATGTTTGCACTGCAATGCGAGTTACCAATTCCACATACAGTGACCATGCCGCATTTTGCTCAGTCGGATCAGCTTGCCACTTGGCAGAGCCAATGCCAAACGGTAGGCTAACGGATACTTCTTTCAAAACTGCGGTCGCTTTCTTTGGCATTGAGACTTTTAACTTCCGTAGCTGAGTCAGATACGAAACCCCAAGTATGTATTTAATGGAGTTGGCGAGAGAATTGTATCAGTTTGCCAGCGCTGGCTATTGTGAGATGTGTCACACTCCACTCGTTCATGCCCATGCTTCTTGCCAATCCGCGTGCTTTCTACCTCATCGGCTTCGATTCGAGCTGAGGTTCGGTCAATTCTGTTTGAGAGTTCATCGACCAGTTGGTTTAAGTACAGAGGAAGCGAATCTCGCAAGACCAGAAAATCCTGATGGAAGGATGCAGCCACTTCATCACGCGCCCGCTTTTCCCACACCTGCATGATGCGTCCAATGTTCTGCTAAAGATGGTCAGACGCTTGGTTAGACATCGTTTTTGATTCTTTGCGTGAGTGAGATTGGTTTGGGATAAGGCGTTTCCGTAACGGAAACGCCGAATAACGGAGGGTGCACTATACGGTCTTGAGATTGGATTCAGGGGTTCTTTGCATAACCCCCCAAAAAGGTATATTCCACATTGAGACGATTAAGTCTTAGCGTGATTTTTGGCAAGCTAATAGCTGTCAAAACGCTTTTATGTCAGAACTTCTGGCGGTTTACTACGCCTGCGCCCGTCAGCATCGCGATCGATGCGTCAGTGCTCTTTCCACTCAAGAACGTCTCAAAAGGTATACCTTCTGAGACATAGCAATCAGTGTGTCTCAATCCATGTCTCAAATAGCCCTTCTCAGAAAGTCTTAGACCTTATGAAACTACAGAGCTCCTGGTATAGGGTTCTTTGGTCATACAATCACTGCTTGAATACGGAAAAAGAACAAGCTTGCTCTTGATGCGAGACTCACATGTCTCGTTCTGGAATATGCCTTTTCGAGGGGTTATGCAAAGAACCCCAGATTCAGGACGAAATCTTTTAGTAAAACTTATCTAGGTAGTAATCCAGAACTTTTACAGCAATTTCAGGATCAGCGTTTTCAAGGTTGTATCTATCAACACTCCGGGCAATTTTTGATGAGCAACGACAGAATGCGGGTTTCAGCCCTCTTTCATAGTCGTTAAACTAACGAGAAACCAAGGGTTTCAGCGGTTGCTCAGAAAATTGTCCGAACTATTGATCTATCAATTAGTTTGTAAAATTTAGACACAAAGTTGCTTTAGAAAGAAAAAAGACAATGAAAGCTAGAATGAATCAAACTCATTACAATCGGATAAAAGCATTAGAGGCACTATTATACGGAAACAAAGAGTCTACTGATTCAACGTTTGAAACAGCAGAAACACTAGAAAATTTGTTTTTTATTACATCAATTAAAGATAGAGTAGCAAGACTATCTCTAAATGCCACAGATCGTACAGATGAGGTATATATAGCTGCATCAAGCTTTAGGGACTTGATGAAAGGATTTACCGAAAATTATGGCGGTTGGATAAACGCAGAAAAGCCTTTTGAACGCGCAACCGCCGCAGAAAACCTCCTAGAAGCCTATGCAGTTTTTGATAAACCAAGATTAGTAAAAGCTTTTAGGAGAGGCGTTGCAATTGCTTTAGTAATTGGTTTAGTAGTAGGGCTAGTAGTTGGATGGATGCTTAAACCGGGGTGAACTAACAATACTTCGGACAAATTTAAGCAGCGATAATGCCGTAATCACAAAGGGTTGGATAGTTGTGGTGGGACTTAATCAAGCTTGGCTCCAGGCTTAAGTGGACAATAAATCGGTCGAGGAGATGCTGGTTGAAGGCACGTCGCTTCACACTGGTCATGGAGAAGCCATTATCTTGAAGTCAAGCAAATCATGCAGGTTAGCGTTCCCGTCGCTTTTGGACTAAACCCAACCATAAGCCTAAAAGCCTCTCTAGGAATGACTTTCGATAGTTGAGTTCTTGGTTTGCTTAAAGCCAGAAACCGCTCGACGAATCGGTTTCCTAATCTCTCGATCTGGCTTGCTTCTCTGCGAAGTGAGCAACGGAGCTAAAGACTGACTATAAAGTAAAATGCTTTCTATATCAGGGTTTTAGCTTTTGCGTTGTTTTAGGTTCGATTGCTCCGGAAATGCCGTCAAACTTAGTGAATCCCAGAAAAGACGTTCTATTTATTTTTTCAAAAAACTCTGTCAGATGCCACTTTTTAATCCGCTCACTTACTATTTTTTTATCTGGTCAGCATTTGGCTTCTACTACCATACAAGACTGAGAATGGACAGAGAGCAAGTCACATGGGGAAATCTAATCTTCCACTTGTCCAGTTTAATTTATGGTTTCGGGCTCCTCGGTTTTTATATTTGGCTTTTCACAATCAAATGGTATTATCCTCTTCAGATTTTTCTGTATACAACAACGGGCGATATTATATTTTTTGCAGCAGAAGCCTTTATTGTTAAAAAGCTATTAACAATAGTTCGGACAGTTTTTGCGGTCAGACGTGGACAGAAAAGCTATCCATCAGCTAGGGTGCAGATTAGAAACAAAGCGCACCGGATGGATAGCCA
>NZ_LXYR01000113.1 GCF_001650195.1 Phormidesmis priestleyi BC1401
GGGGCAACTTTGCGGAGGGTCAAATTGTTGAACGCGATGAGCTAAATCTCTGTGAGTTGGGGTCTTATACGTACACCGAAGAAAAGTAAGTCTTGCTGACAACCCTTGCTACATCAGGAGCGAGGTGCAAGGGTTACTCGACCCTGAAAGAACGAAATCAAGGGATTTTGATAGCCTACTCTATCAAAATCCCTTGATTTGTGTGTTGGTATCGAGAGGATCAAGTACGGGAAAGTGTGTGGTGACTCGAAATGAAATTTCTATTTCTTATCTCTTTTCGATGGAGGATTGCGGTGGACTCTGGTATGCTCTCCCTATTTAGTGAAGGATACAATACACCTGATAGTGAGAATCTTATGAAATCCTTCCGTCTGGCTCTAGCAGCTTTCTTCTTAGTGAGTCTGGGGGTTATCAGCATTGCAGTCACCCAAGAAGGTAGCTTGGTTCAAGTTGGTCATTATGCCAAGGGGCAATAAGTTTTTCTAGACACTGAAACGATATCGAACCAAGGAATAGACCTTCATCCCCGTAGTGATTGGTCACTTTCACAGCGATTTTTCCAGATCTGCCATTCTGATTTGGTGGGTCAAACGGACGGCTGACATTGGTGTTGAGTGCTGACCATGCTGACTCATTAATCTCTGCTTTCAATGCCCGTTTCAGCTTCTCATAAGGCTGATTGGCTCCCGTGAAGTAGGCATGACGCACAAAGAAGCGGTTCTGTCGCAAAAATGATAGGGTAGGGAGGCTCATTTTTCTCTCATCTCATCCTAAATGGCTTCTCAATCCCTGTTCAAGTGGTGTCACTTTCTGCCAGAGATCATCTTGCTGAATGTGCGGGGGTATTGTCGTTATCCCCTGAGCTACCGGAACCTGGAAGAGATGATGGCAGAGCGAGGAGTTGAAGTGGATCATTCCACAATCAACCGGTGGGTGCTAAAGTTCGCCCCAGAACTCGACAAACGGCTTCGCTCGCATTTGAGCTTGACGAATGATTCATGGCGGGTGGACGAAACCTACATTCAGGTCAAAGGGAAGTGGAAATATCTGTATCGAGCCGTCGATTCAGCGGGGAATACCCTAGACTTCATGCTGAGCGCAAAGCGAGACGGGAAGGCAGCGGCGCGGTTTTTCCGTAAAGTGCTGAAGGCTCAACACACTCAAACACCCCGCGTAATCACGGTGGACAAGAATGCTGCCTACCCTGTGGCAATGGAGCAGTTGAAAGCCGATGAAACAATTGCTCAAGAGACGGAACTGCGGCAGATTAAATACTTGAACCACATCATTGAACAGGATCACCGAAACATTAAACGGATTGTCAAACCAATGATGGGGTTCAAGTCGTTCCACAGTGCGAGAAGAACGTTGAGCGGGATTGAAGCGATGAATAGGATCAGAAAAGGACAAGCGAAAGGAATCCGTAAAGGGGACCGTGTGTCTCAAATGAATTTCATTGAAGAACTCTTTGAAGTGAGCGCTTAAGACAATACGATTAGCAAGGTTCGCTGGTCACTTTGAAAAGTTTGCGACAGAACCGTAAAGCTTGGGTCGTCATCCTGCATCTCCTTAGCAATGTCGGGGACTGGGGGTTAGCTTAACGCCAACCTTCACTTGGGACATCTCAGTGAACCTGAAGATTGTTCTCTGAAACAATCACTAGATAAACCTTCCCAGCCATTATTTGTGTCCTAAAACTCCTGCCAGGGTCAGCACCCGATAAAGCACCAGCAGGATCATCAGGAGCAAGTAGCCCCGCAGTGCCATCAACGAGAATCGAACCGCTGGAGTCATCCGGATCAATCCGATCGCCTCATGGGGGGCGCGCTTCTCTTCCGGCAGATCATCTAGGGGATGAACCACACGGTAGTCATTGGTGTAATCGTCGTTGGTGGTTCGGTTTGCCATTGCTTTTTCCTCTAATTTTGTGCGTTCAATATGTTTGACTTAACCGGCGGATTTTGGAAAGAGATCGGGGACAACAACCTGCGCTGCCAGGATGAGTGATAGGACAAACAGCACGGCAATGATTATCCAATTAATGACATTGTTCCAAGGCTTGTTGACAAATTCTTCGCCGAGCAATTCCCGGTCATTCAACAGCAATTGCAGAAAGATGATTGCTGACGGCAGAATCACCCCGGCTAATACCTGTACACCGACAATAATCAGTTGCAGTGGGGCATTGGGAATCAGCACAATGCTGGCGGCTAACGCCACGCAAAAGGCGTAGACCGTGTAGAAACCAGGAGCGCGACGAAAGCTCACCTGTAAGCTGTGCGTCCAGCCTTGGACTTCACTAAATGCCCAGGCGCTCGATAGCGAAATAGCAGTCGCACCTAAAATTGCTGCATTGCACATCATCAAAAGGATACCGTTGCGAACAGCCTGACCTGCGAAGGGTATCAGCGCGGTTGCCATCTGAGCCGGGTCTCGAAAGTCGATATGATTCTGTCTGGCTAAATCGCCCACAAAAATCATGCCGCCTGCCACAAGAACAGTAAAACAAGCTCCAATCAAGGTGTCGAGTCGTGCCCATTTCAAATCAGCAAAGCGCAACTTCTTGTCTGCGATGCAGCTTTGCTGGAAAAACAGTTGCCACGGTGCGATCGTTGTTCCCACAATTGCAATAATCAGAAAGACTAAATCAGAAGTCAGTCCGCCCTCTGGGAGATTGGGCACCACTGTGTTTTGCAAAGCCCTTCCCAAGTCTACGTGAGATTGAGCAGCCAGCCAGAACCAGGTCAAATCTAAGAGACACAGCACGATCGTAATAATCTCCCATCGGCGGTAGCTCCCGGTACTGACCAGGGCAACCAACCCAACGGCAGACAGAGGAACCGACAGCATCGGCGAAATCCCCATTTGAGCAAGTGCCAGGGAGATCGCTGCGAACTCGGTGACTAACGTTAAGAAGTTAACAAGCAACAGGTCAAAGAGGGAGAAACGTCCCCACCATTTGCCGAAACGCTTGTAAATCATGGCAGCGTGACCCTGCCCAGTCGCAATGCCCAAGCGTACCACCATCTCTTGGATAAAGTAGCAAGTTGGGAGAAGCACGAACATGAGCCAGAGCAAATGAGTCCCATACTGTGCTCCTGCCTGCACATAAGTTGAGACGGCTCCAGCATCATTGTCGGCTTCCATGACAATGAGTCCCGGACCAAACACCATCAGAAAGGTCAGGAAGTTGCGAGCCCGCTTGGAGCGAACGGTGATTCCTTTTTTTTGAGGAGCCGTGATTTCAGTCATTTTGTATTGTCCTCACTTAAATTTTCAGATCAGAGCCTTGAACTAAAGCTGCCACCGCTTCCTCAACAACGGGAGCAATGAGCGCCCGAACGATTGCTTTGATCACAGTTGTGATTGCAGCTTCGATGGCTTTTTCAATCAGGAGTTCCAACATGACAACCTCCTAAAGTTTGGGTTGATATTTTTTCTGAAGCTAGAGCAAGGGATAGAGCGATTGCCCAACTCCAAGTCGCTAGAAAATTGCCTGTTCTCTGCCTCTAAAACAGATACTTAAAACAGGAGAAGCTAGGTCTTGTTCAACCGAGATCAAACAAACAGATAGACCTTCGTTCGCTGTGAGATAGACGATTTTTTTTACAGCAAACTGAGCCGTTTTCGTGCCAAATCATCCGCGACTTGGGCGATGAAAACGCAGAATCATGAGGTGATCAAATCATCACCAAAAAACATCATAAACCTGCTGTACTTGCCGCAGATTCACGTTTGAGTTTTAGCGAATACCGCTATGTAAAATCTTGCATCGTTCATCTCTTTCTCTTTGCAATCGCCCTGTCCAGTGGCGATCAAGAGATGAACCTGGGACTCTAAGCCAGAGTCACGCCGGGCAGATTCATCGGATCGATCGCTCCTAGACCAACAGCAGGGTCAGGGTCTTCGTCAGACACAGTGGTTCCTTGAGAAGTCGCAAAACCGCAACTACTACCAGAAGCCTCCATTGATCGTTCTCCTTAAAAAATGAAAGAATAATGAGTGAGTGAGCAGTTTACGTGCTTTAACCGCCATCTAAAATTATGTTTTATAAATCTTTTTATGTCAATCAATTTCCTGATGAGAAACCTTATAGAACCCATTTGACATCTCTGAGACGATGAACTAAGGTGGCGCGAAATCTCTATCGTACTAGCCATGCCGTATTCGGGGTTTGAGGTGCAGTGGAACGAAAAACCGGGTTAAGAGGACAATTTGAATAGCCAAATGAAAATGGATAATCTGGCGTGCTAATGTTCGCGCCCAAGCACAGCCTTGAAAGTTCATCCCTACAAGGCTTTCAAGACTTATCGCTTCTCGCGACAGATTTGCTTCAATGACTTCAGGTTAAAAGCGATCAATCTCTTTGGAGCGCTAGTCAGAATGAGTATACCCTAATGGACCGATCCTACCAGCCCTAGCCAAAAGCAAAACTGCCGATGTTAATGGGCTACATCATAGTTGGCTATGTAAATTGACCACTTAACCCGGTTTTTCGTTCCACTGCACCTCAGACCCCAAAGTCCAGATGTAGTGAGAGAGGTTATTTCAGCCAAATCAGAATGGCGGCGATGGTCAGCATAGCAAGATAGTTTTCGGGGGTGCATCCCACTTTTGCAATAAGTACTATTACTCAGACTTGTAGCCCTTGAGAAAACGGTCTTTCAAGACACGTTCTCAAATTGAGACTTACAAGACTGGGATGCACCCGATTGTTTCCCCATGTGACTCGTGCCTGTCAGGGGATGATTCTGCACAGTGTTCAACTGCTACAAGAGCTGATTGCAACGACCACAACGCGGACTGGATTGAAGGTCTTTACTACGATTCTCGACAAGCCCTATCAAACGGGTCGAAAAGTGGCTGAGAACTTCAAAGCGACGATGAAGATTGTGTTCGACCAAACCTTGCCCCAATGGAATTACACTGCCCAGCCAGAATTACAGGTTATTTAATCCACGATCCTAAGCGGCAACTTCAGCACAGATCGTGTCTTGGTCACGGGTGCGACGGTCTAAACACTGATAGAAGAGCGTACTCAGTTGTTAGTGTTCTAGACATGGGGATGAGGCTCAGGGAGAATAAGAGAACTCAAACAAGTTAGATGACACGGAAAATACTGCGATGATACTTGAACCCGTGAAATGTCTCACCTGTGACAGCATCAACATCATTAAACACGGCAAGACGGCTGAAGGCAAACAACGATATAAATGCCGCAACTCTGAATGCACTCGTCACAGCTTTGTTTTGGAATATTCCTACCGGGGCTACTTACCCGCCGTGAAGCAACAGATTAGTGATATGGCGATGAACGGCAGTAGGATTCGAGATACGGCACATGTGCTGAAGATTAGCCCGACCACGGTGATTGAAGAATTAAAAAAAAGATCGTCATCTTGAACCGGTGAATCAAACGCTACTAGAACAACTCAAGCCAACGGCTGTCACAATGGTCAAACCCGTTGAAGAAGCTGAAGCAGACGAGATGTGGAGTTTTGTCCAATCCAAGAAACGGCAGCGCTGGTTGTGGCACGCAATTGATCATGAAACTGGGTAAGTCTTGGCGTATGTGCTAGCAGACCATAAGGATCAAGCGTTGGTGGAGTTGAAAGCATGGCTAGAGCCATTTGGCGTTCAAACGTTTTACACGGATGGCTGGGGGGCGTATGCTCGATTGCTGGATGAAGGTCAGCATATGGTTGGCAAGTGGAACACCCAGAAAATTGAGCGGAAACACTTAACCTTGCGAACTCGAATCAAGCGCGCGCCTTTGGCGGAGCGAAGCGCTATAGCTCGCAAGACGATTTGCTTCTCCAAGTCGGAATGGCTGCATGACGTTGTAATTGGATTGTTTGTCAATCGCTATGAATTTGGACGTGCGGTTTGACGGCGGCGATCCCCATGTCTAGAACATTACCCTTTTGGGTCAAACTCAGCGGGAACGCTCGCGATCCGCTTCTTGCTTAGAAATGATTCGATGCGATTCTGCGGCTCGAAATCGTTCTCCGACATA
>NZ_LXYR01000114.1 GCF_001650195.1 Phormidesmis priestleyi BC1401
CGGACAATCCGTTTTCCCGCCTCCAGAGCGCTGATAGACATGGCGTTCAATCACGACTTCTCCGTAGGGCGTTTGATACGCTTTGGGCTGCTTGCCTTTGGTTCGCATCACCTCTCCGGCAATCTCAATGGCTGAACCGTCGGTGTCCAGATACTCAAGAGCGGCTGTAGTGGCAATACGACCCGCCTCGTTGAGGCTTTCCTGAATCGCTTCTTCACTGGTCAGCAGCGAATGACTCAGGTCTATCGTCACTTCTATCCTGACTTGCGTCCCTTCTTGACTCAGCAATTGAGCGCTCATACTCACCACCTCTTGGTTGCCTCACTCAGTGATATCATGCTTGACCTACTAAATCAAGTAGAGGTCGCACCCCATCCGATGTTTACGGGGCGTTGTCCTGAGTGTGAGCGAACACTAATGCAAACTCATCCTGCGCGGGTGTATTGGGATTGTCAGGAGTGCGGATGGAGGGATGATTCGATCTAAAGGGATGATTAACGTTCCTGCTCGGTTGGACGAATCAAAATCTCATTGACATTCACATGGGCAGGTTGAGTCACAGCATAGAGGATCGCAGTTGCGATATCTTCACTCTCTAGCGGTTTCACTGAGCCGTAAAATTTTGCTGCTAGCTCTTTCGCGGCTGGATCAGTAATGTGTTGCGGTAGTTCAGTTGCTACCAAACCTGGTTCGATAATCGTGACTCGAATCTGATTTTGGTACACTTCCTTGCGTAACGCTTCAGAGAAAGCGCCCACTGCCCATTTTGTTGCGTTGTACACTCCGCTTCCAGCATTGGCAACTCGACCCGCCACGGATGAAATATTTACAATGTGTCCGCTATTTTGAGCCTTCAACAGCGGTAAAACGGCATGGGTCGCATACATCAGTCCCAGAACGTTCAAGTTGATCATGCGTCGCCAGTCTTCGGTATCTGCACCATCGATCATGCCCAGCAGCATCACTCCTGCATTGTTGACCAGGATATCAACCTGCCCCCAAGCAGACTGCGTTTTTGCGATCGCATCTCGAATCTGAGTTTCATCTGTCACATCTGCGGGAATCGGCAAAGCTTCACCCCCTGCGGTCTGAATTCGTTGGACAAGATTATTGAGGCGGTCTGCACGACGGGCTATCACGGCAACCTTCGCGCCTTCTTTAGCAAGTAGAACGGCGGTAGCTTCTCCAATGCCTGAAGAGGCTCCAGTGACGATCGCAACTTTTCCAGTTAATTTTCCAGGCATGGTGTTTCCTAGCGTTAGAGATTCTAATTCCTGAGTGTGGCTATCATCAGTGGGCTTGCCGTCTACCTTAGAACTGAAATTGATGGAAGTGACCTATCGCACAAACTTACCTGGCGCGGGTGTATTGGGACTGTCAGTGTGGATGGAGGGATGATTCAGTGTAGGTGCAAGCTTGTAGGATCAGTAGATTGAAAATTCTCTAAGAATCGCCTTTTTGATGGACTAGCGCAAGTCATAACTCTCTTTGTACTCAACTAGCTCCAGTCCGGTATTATCTGGGTCTTGTACATAAATGCGGTACTTTGTTTCTGGAGAATCTTCAAGAAAGTACTCAATCTGATTCGCTTCTAAAAGCGATAGCATTCTCTTGCCATCGTCAATCACCAGACCAATATGGTCAATGCTGCCTGTACTCATCGGTGTCGAATGATTGGGATGTTCGTAGAGTGAGAGGTAAAACTGCTGATTGCCAAAATGTAGCCAACTCATTTCCTCTGACCGTTCTTGAGCACGAATAAACCATTCAGGGAAAAGGGTTTGATAAAATTGCAGCGTGGTCTCTAAGTTTTGACAGACCTTGTTGATATGCTCGATTCGCTGAAAGTTCATAGCAACCTCTGAAGATGTTCTTTCCTAAACCATACTCATAATGAGTTCGATTTGAGAGGCGATTAACATTTTTTGATAGAGAGGATAGGCAATCAGGGATGTCTAGTCGTTCTCCAATCACTCATCAGTCGGAACGCCCAGACGCTCAGAGCAACCGTAGATGATGAGTCAAGATCCCTAGAATGGGATTGATACGGCTCCAAGATGGAGTGTCCAATGGTTGACCAATTGAAAACAGGTTCTTTCTAATCTAAGATGTGCCTCATTAAGCAACGAGATGTTCAAGAAGGCTGTTGTGTTTAATCGCTCTAGATCGAGGTTTCTGCTTTTACTACTCTGCGTTGTGGGATTGGGCATAGTCGCACGATTCGTTCTTCACAAATACAGTCAGCCTAACGCTTCTGTTTCAGCAGCGATTCCGACTTCAACCCTTCACACAGCGGTCTTAGCAGACGATCGCGCCGTTCCCCGATACGCCCATATTTTTGTCATCATTGCCGAGAATAAAGCATATGAGCAAATTATCGGCAGCCCCAACGCGCCGAATCTCAATCAATTCGCTAAAACTTACGGATTAGCCACGCAGTTTTATGGCGAAGTGCATCCGAGCGAAGCAAACTATGTAGCGATGTTAGGCGGTAATACCTTTGGCATTCATGACGATGATGCGTTCTACTGCAATGCAGGAAAGGTAGACCCATTTTGTCACGATGCTCAAACGTCTGGCTATGCGAATCATACGATCTCGCAACCGAGTTTAATGACTCAGTTAGAACAGCGAAATTTAAGCTGGAAAGGATATTTTGAGGATCTGCCGGAACCAGGATCAAAAGCGATCGTCGCTCCAAATGGCATTCGGGCTTTGTATGCCGCCAAGCACAACGGCTTTATGAGCTTCAAATCTGTACAGGATGATCCGAATCGTGCCCAAAAAATCGTCGGTTTCTCGCAGCTTGCCTCTGACCTCAAAAGCGGCAATGTTCCCAACTACAGCCATATTGTGCTCAACCAATGCCATGAGATGCACGGCTTAGCCGAATGCCCGAACCCCCAAAGCTTGATTCGGACTGGAGACGCGCAAATTGCTCAAGTCGTCAACCAAATCATGCAGTCGTCAATTTGGACTAAACCGGGCAACAGCGCGATCGTGATTACCTGGGATGAAAATAATGGCAGCACGCATGAACAAACGGGCTGCTGTGGGTACGAGCCTCAAAGTGCGGCTAATTTTGGCGGTGGGCATATTGCCACGATCGTTATCACCAATCACGGGCACCATGGGATCGTCGATTCAACGCCTTACAATCACTATTCGCTCCTGAGAACGACCGAAGATGCGTTTGGCATTGATGAGTATCTCAATCACGCAGGCGATACCACACAAGGCATCAAACCGCTGATAAAACTCTTTGCCCAACAATCAAAGTGATCGATTCTTTTTGCACCCCTACTCGGCGTTTCCGTAGCTTTTGACCCAAAAACGACTCTAAGCCTGAAAGCCTCTGTGCAATCGACTTGCGATAGTTGACTTCTCGGGCTACCAATTTAAGCCGGGACAGTAGATCCCTCAAAGCTTAAAGTTTCGTTCAATCTGTCCCGCTTTATGTCGATAGCCACTTCTCGGCTTGCCTAAAGTGAGAAACCGCTCGACGCATCAGGTTTCCAAATATCTGGATTAGGCTTGGTTCTCTGCTTATTGCAGCAGTTAACCGACAGATCTCTCATGCTTCTTTCACATTTCTATAGCTCATATAACCTTCGTAAATCAGCGATCGTCCCTTGAGAGGGTTAAAAACCGGAACTATGCCGCCAAAGCTAGACTACGAAAGTGTTTCAGCGCTTGCATGGCGGCTGACGGCAGCTTCGCTACTTTTACCCCTAGTAAGGTCAGCAATTATGCCATCCATGGCGAGGAGCGTTCTAGCACTATTTGTGGAGGACTGATGGTAAGCAGAAGCGGCAACCAGACAGTCAAGCGATAAGCCTCTAACATGACCGTGTCCTGGTGCGATGACTTTAGGTTTGCGATAGCTTTGACGGCACTCGTGCCAGATTCATCAGGACTACGCCCACGGTGACTAGCCCAATCGCCGCCCACTGCTGCGCTTTTAAGCCATCGCTGAGAATGAGCACGCCTAGAATTGCCGTCACGGCTGGACCACTAGCCCCGATGATAGCGGTCGCAGCGGCACCAATCTCGCGAATGCCAAAATTGTTGAAGAGATAGCCAGTTAAGGTGGCAAGACAAAGCAGCAGTCCTATCACAAGCAGACCAACGTTGAGGCTGATGTGAATGACAAACAGGGCAAAGCCTGACAGTACTAGCCATTCCACTGTAAACACCAGGCTGGTAAAGGTAGCAGGGTTGATCTTGCGAAAGCACGCTTGGGCAATGATCCCTTCCAGGGCAAACATGGCACCAGCACCAATCGCTGCGAATGACCCGAGCGGGTCAGCGGTGGAAAAGGCTGCGAGTGCTTTGGGTAAATCAGTGCCCAAAGCTTCGACCGGGATTTTGAAAGCTAACCAGGCACAACCAAGATAAATCAAACCAATGGCGACCCATTGCTTCCAGGCAGGACGTTCGCCAAAGCACCACCAAGCAAGCAGGGTCGTGATGGTGGGGTAGATAAAGAAGAGCGTGACAGCGGTGGCCGGACCCAGTTTGGAGATCGCAAAATAATTGAGCGTCTGGGAAAGGAAAAGAAACACGCCGGCTGCGACGATGCGGAGCTTGAGCACGTGATCGTTGCCCATCATCACTTGTCGCGCTTCCTGCCAACCGCCGGGTCGCAGAGACGGCAACAGCACCCACAAGAGGGGGAGCAGAAAAGTGATCCGCACCAGCAGCACCAGCAGTGGTACCTGAAAAGGGTTATGGAGGTCCGGAGTCACATAGCCGCCTGCTTGCATGCCTCCTAAGACTGGTATGGGGATTGGTGCTTGGGCAAGCTTCACTAAATTATTTTGCAGAGATAGAAACAGCGTCGCGAGCAAGACAAGGGTCAACCCTCGCCACCATTGTTTAGCGGTGCTTACTCTATCAGACGCGGCGTTTGAGGGCAAAAGTCTGCTCATAGCTTTATTACAATTGCAACGATAAGGAAAGCGAATCAGTTTGCAGTCAGTTGTACAGTGCCAAATTAAATGACATTAGGACAAATCCGTGTCGTCAGACCATTCCGGTCGCTGCACACTTCCAGCCATTAAGGTTGATGCCAGGTTGTCCACGCCCTGTCCGTACTCGAAGCTAAACGTTAGCAGAGACAGGCTTCATACCCTTGATGATATCAATTTGGCACCACGACAAATAAAAAGTCACTGTACAAATAGGCTGCAGATCGATGTTTCCTGATCTGGAGTTGAGTCGCGGGAATAAGAATGGGATAGCAGATTAATATTTTAGTCATAGTATTAAGTACCTTTGATCTATTAATCAGACAATCTCAGTACCTATCTTCAACCTTACGGAAAGAAGCGAGATACCTGCATCAGAAAGCCCTCTGTCTTTATTTTTGTCCACCTTTAACCTTGAGAAGCCCCTCCCATGACACGGAACCACACGTTGCGGGTTTTGCTCCGAAGCCTTCTTTTGTTTGTCTTGAGTGCCGGTCTAATTGCCGTTTCCGGAGAGCGAAGTCTTTCGGTTTTAGCTCGGTCAGCTGAACTCACGGCTCTTGACTACACCACTCCCATTAATGTCCGTGCCAATCCATCTACTCTGGCAGAACCTTTGCACTACGGATTTGCTGGAGATCGGGTCGAGATTCTCAACCAAAC
>NZ_LXYR01000115.1 GCF_001650195.1 Phormidesmis priestleyi BC1401
TCTCGCTGTGTTGAATGAGCCGAATCCCATCATTGGCTTTGTCAATCGCTTGATGTTGCGGTGATCCTGCTCGATGATGTTATTCAGGTACTTGCTCTGCCGGTATTCTGTCTCTGCTGCCAGCGTTTCATCGCCTTTCAAGGCTTCGACTGCCACCGGATAGGCAGCATTTTTATCGACGGTGATCACGCGGGGTGTTTGAGTATGAGTCGCCTTCAGCACTTTGCGGAAAAACCGGGCTGCTGCTTTACCGTCCCGCTTTGCGCTCAGCATGAAGTCCAACGTGTTGCCCATTGAATCGACAGCGCGGTAAAGATATTTCCACGCTCCTTTCACTTCGATGTAAGTCTCGTCCACTCTCCATGAGTCATTCGTGGGATTCAAGAACGGTCGAATGCGTTTGTCCAGTTCAGGGGCAAATTTCAGCACCCAACGATTGAGGGTGGAATGACCCACCTCAATTCCTCGCTCTGCCATCATTTCTTCCAAATCCCGGTAGCTCAGAGGATAGCGGCAATACCACCGCACATTCAACACGATGATTTCGGGCAAGAAGTGCCGCCATTTGAACAGAGAGTCAGTCGTCATTTAGAGCAAGGCTAGAAAAAATTAAGCTTCCCTACCTTACTATTTTTGCGACACAACCGCCTCTGGTAGGTAAGTCCCTTCGGCAATCTGGTGGCAGATTGCGATGATTAACGGCATGGAGTGAACCGGGTTTGTCCAGTCACAATCGGGATGAGTGAGCAACCCGTGAGCGTCATAGTCTTTTGAGGTTTCGCCATGTTCTGCCATGAACTCACCAAAGCTTGACCAGTCTGTTTCGTAGTGACCACAGCACTGATCACCCCAGGCGGCAATGTCTGTGAGAATGGCGAACTTCTCGATGAGGCAGAGCGATTCTAGGTAGTCGCCATAAATTGCTGCAATCTGGGCAAGCCTGCCGTCGTGATAGGTCAGGAGTGAATCTTTCGTAGCCATAATGAGAAATCCTCAAGTGATTGTTTAGCGGTTGTTTAGGGATAGAGCCAGCTTCAAACTGTGGAAGGTGAGGGCTGGCTTTTGAGTGAAAACTTTTACCAATCTGCGATCGCCGTCAACTCAATTTCTGGCTTGGTGCCTGTAGATGGAGTCAACGGATGAGAAGGTACTAACCAGCAATTCAGGATGTGTTCTAACCCATCTTTGGGGTCATCACTTTTCAAGCTGGCTGCAACTTCTAGCAGCAAAGTTTGATGCGCTTTTTTTGACACTGAGACTCGCATTGCTTAGACCTCACCGCTAAGACGCAGGGCAATTTGATAAAGCCCTTTAGCGTTGAGCCATCTCGCATCGGTGGGCACAGTGATCCCTTTCCTCGCCAGTAGTCCAGCCATTCCAGGTAAGAGGGAACCGCCTCCCACTGCGATGATTGAAGTCGCAGCTGGAACGCGAGTCGAGGCAGCTTTTACGAAGGGCTTTAACCCTTGTTCAAACCATCGGGGTAGCGCTTCGATGTACGCCTGTTTGAAGTTCCAATCCGAGTGTTGAGTGCCATAGGAAAAGTCACCTTTCTCCAGTCCAGCGCGGATCAAGTGACGATCGCTTGGTCGTTTGAGATGTTGCCGCACAGAGTCCGAGGTGGCGATCGCGTCAATCAGCTTCTCTACTCCGGCATCGGGTGCATAATCTCGATAAGTCATCTGCAAGCCGTTGAAGGCAGAGACGATCGAAGTTCCATTGCCCAAGTCAAACAGCAGTGCGTTCGTGAAGTCGAACTCGTTTCGCAGGGCGTAGGCAACGCCTGACCCTTCCTCTAAGATTTTCCCGATCGTGACGGTGACGGTTGATTCTTTGCCCAACAGTCGAACGTGATGAACGCCTTCTAAAGCAGCGCGAATGGCTTTGCCAAACACTTTGCCATCGTGGACAGAGGCACAGAGATTGAGTGTCCAGTCTTTGTGGTAAGGCAAGCTGGTTAAGGCACTGAGCAACAATTGCAGACAGAGTTCTGTTTTGCCGTCGTTGGAGTCGGTGACGCGATAAACGCCGCTCGGAGATTGAAAATAGGCGTTCAGTCCGCCGATCCACTGTTTTCCTGCCAAGTCGGTACGTTCTCCGCTCAAATACTCCACGTAACCGAGGTTGGCATGAGTCGCCCGTTCTGGAAGGTAATGAACATAGGACTCCATCAAGGTTTGACCCATGCTGGAGTAGAGCTTGACAGCTCCATTGCCCACATCTAAGCCGATGGGCATGACGTGGCTGACGCTGGCAGATTCGGGCAAGTTGGCTTGAGTTGAGCGGGTGATCGTAGGGCTGAAGGTCGCGTTCATAGAGCTTTTATTCCTTTTGTGGAGATGCTTTTAGGCGCATGAAAAAGGAGGGGTCATTGTGTGGCATCTCTAACCCGTTTCTGCCTTTTTTCGCCTGTCTATGAAAGCTAAAGTAGCATAGTATTATGCTGATGGCATAAGAATCAAAATACTCATGTAGCATAAGATCGTTTGCATCTCAAACGGAGGGCTATCATTTATGCAAACTAGAACAGATGACATGACAAAGCGAATGACCATATCCGTCGATGACGACGTGTATGAAACGCTAGAAGGTTGGGCAAGTGAAGAAGTACGAACTGTTGCTAATCTTGCAGCTGCATTAGTGACGATGGCAGCAAGAGATAAACAGCACAAAAAAGTCCCTGCTCCTGAGAGCAAGGATAAATAGGGAGGACGAACTCTACAAGGAGCGAAGCTAACGCCCATGATACAAACACTCACCAAACCCACTGACCAGCGCATCGTTCTACAGGGAACGTGGGAGAAATTCAAACGGCTCCAGCGAGAGTTTGAAGAGATCTCTCGTGCAAAGCTGTCTTACTACGATGGAACGATCGAGATTCTCATGCCCGGACGTGATCACGAATTCTTCTCGCGAATCATCGGCTACTTAGTGATGACGTTCTGTTTCGATCACGGGGTTCGTTGCACTCCCACCGGATCAATGACTCAAGAAAGAGAAGGCATTAGCTCAGTACAAGCCGATGAGTCTTACTGCATTGGTGGAACAAAACCGACTCCTGATTTATCGATCGAGGTCATCTTTACCAGCGGTAACCTCTCTAAGCTCGCTAAGTACCGAGCTTTAGGTGTTCCTGAAGTCTGGTTTTGGGAAGATGGAGTTTTTGCCCTCTATCATCTGCATGACAACGAATATCAACGCATTCAGCGCAGCCAAACCCCCGGTTTAGAAGGGTTGGATCTCGCGATCCTCAGCCGTTGTGTGTTGATGGCAGAAACCGATGAGCTTGAGGCAGTTGCATTGTTTCGACGAGGCAGTCTTTGAACCTGATGAAATTGACGCAAGGAAAAAGGAATGATTGATCGCAATCTAGTGCTTAAATACTTTCCTAATTTAGAGTGGCGAGGCTTCGACGATCTGCCAGTAACAAGCGCTGCACCGGGTTGGTCGATGGGTGTCTATGCTTCCTTTCTACCTGAAGCATCGCGCCACTTCGATCCGAGCATTAATGTTTCTGCTTATGCTAATGGCACCTTTAGCGCAGAACTTTATCTAACCGACTCCACAGGGCTTCAGAGTTGGATTGATGACGAGACATTAGAGGGGGTTCTGAGAAGCTTGAAAGAGCAGATAGAGGCGATCCGTGAAATCATGTCTTATGCGTTGGCTGAAAGATTAGAAGGAGAGACGACCGATGCCAGTGACCGGAAAACTTGAACTCACCATCAAAATTAGCGAACTGCCAAACGCCGCCACTGTTGAGAATGGCTGGAAATCATTTGAGATTGACTGCGATGGTCAAATCATCTCTGTCACCCTCAAACCCAAAATGTTTAAGAAGCTAGAAGATGCTCAAACAAACTTTCCAATGTGGGTCGCTGCCGTCGCTGGGAAAATGGGACAGCCGACAGAAAAGGGGTTTGTCTTGGTAGAGCCAAACATACAAGTCTTTGAGAAAAAGCCTAAAGAACCTGCTGTAGCAGGGTAGGAGACTAGACGATGACCCAAGCGAAACCACGATTTAGAACGTTTGAGGAATATCTCGACTATGACGACGAAAGCGATCGCCGTTATGAGTTGATTAATGGAGAGTTGTTTGAATTGCCACCTGAATCACCAGAGAACGACTTCTTCGCCCTGAACCTGCGAGATTTACTGATCAAAGTCGTTCGTCGTCAATTAGTTCGAGTCCACACCTGCGAGATGCAAGTGCGTGTTCTAGAACCAAAAGACCCCGCAAATCGCTACCCAGACTTAGTAATTCTTAGAGCTGAGCACTTAGAGATAATGCAGCGACGGCTAACTATTAAATTGGATATGCCGCCACCTCAGTTGGTTGCTGAAGTCGTCAGTCCTGGGAAAAAGAATCGTGATCGTGATTTAATCCGAAAGCGTGATCAATATGCAGCGAGAGGCATTCCTGAATACTGGCTGATTGATCCGAGTCGGTCTGTAGTGGTGGTGCTGACGTTGAAAGGAGATTTCTATCAAGAGCAGTCTTTCACGGGGAGTGTGGCGATCATCTCTCCCACCTTCCCAGACCTGCAACTGACTGCTGATCAGATTTTGAGGGCTGGCGATGATGTCTAAATGGCGTTCAAAATCAAAATCCCTAGTAGTTTTCTAAGCTACTAGGGACTCAATTATCCACCTGGATTAAGCGCGAAAGTTTCTCAGGCCGAAACGCTTAATGCCAGATATCGGAGGGATGAGGCTCATTTAAGAGACTCATCTTGAATACATGTTTACATCATATATCTCATCTTTCGAGAATTGCACGATTATAGGACTATATAATCAATCAATTTCAGAATCAGAAGTAGATGGGCAGATCGACTTCCCCAATACACCGATCACCTCGCCAACGCACCGGGAAACAATTTCAGAAATTATTCAATCAGTCAATCTAATTTCTGAATCTGGGTGGCAATCGGCGATTAAGCGCGAATTTATCGACGGCAGCGGGATCGCTCCTGACCTATTCGAGGCAACGATCGACTTCATTGAAGACACGGGTTACTGGGAACCCAACGAGCTTTTAGGGCAAAACGTATCAAGGCAGTGGCAAACCCGCAAACCTCACAGCTACAGGACTTTAGCGGTTCTTAGACACGAAGACAGCAGCCCGTGGCAAGCCAAGCCGCAAAATCTGCGGCTTGACGGCAAGGGGAAAGTCGTTAAGTACGAAAGCATTGTGGGAAGCGGGTTACGGGCTTTTCTGCCTGCGATCCCTCGATCAATACGGCGCAAAATTAGCCAGCGCTACGGGGTGAATGTGCCTGAATTTGGCTCGTTCTGGGATTGGGTGAAGAATCACCCAGAAATCCCGGTTGTGTCGCAAAAATAGTAAGGTAGGGAAGCTTAATTTTTTCTAGCCTTGCTCTAAATGACGACTGACTCTCTGTTCAAATGGCGGCACTTCTTGCCCGAAATCATCGTGTTGAATGTGCGGTGGTATTGCCGCTATCCTCTGAGCTACCGGGATTTGGAAGAAATGATGGCAGAGCGAGGAATTGAGGTGGATCATTCCACCCTCAATCGTTGGGTGCTGAAATTTGCCCCTGAACTGGACAAACGCATTCGACCGTTCTTGAATCCCACGAATGACTC
>NZ_LXYR01000116.1 GCF_001650195.1 Phormidesmis priestleyi BC1401
CGTCCCGTAAACATTGGGTGCCAGTCCAGTAGCGCCAATTTTTGCTCTCTCGTCCAGCGTTGGATAGGCTCAATCACTAACTCACCCGCATAATATGAGGCTCCTTCAGGCTCCCACCATTCCCCGGCTGGCAGTGAAGTATCCAATTCAAAATCAGGGCACTGAGCATGCATAATCTTGCAAGGATGAACCGCACAGGGTAAATGAGGATTGCGGGTGTTGAAGGTGCATCGACCCCTTGCGGGTATCTCGGAGAGCGCGCACTGTGAGGAAAAGTGATCATCGGTCAAGTCATTCATCATCTGCTGTCATTTTCTTTCAACCGTCTCATCGAAACAAGGTAGGGGCTGCTGTCTGAAAAAGCGATATCACTCCGTCCGCCATGAGTTGGACTGCAATCGCCAGAATGAAGAACCCAAACACACGGTTCAAAGCCCCAAACCCATTGTGACCCATCCTTGAAAGCAGAGTCTCCCCTAACGCAAGGCAGAGATAGAGCAACCCACCAAAGAGGATGATTCCAATCAAGCAGCCCAGATACTCGCTCCATTGCGTCATTTTTGTGGCTAATCCAATCACTACCCCAATCGATCCAGGACCTGCAATCAGAGGAATTGCCATTGGCGTAAACGAAACATCTTCTTTCTCGACGGCGGCTTGATGCTCAGAATCAGTCATTCGCTGTTTGCTGGTCACCATCTCCCAGGCAGCATGAGCGACCAGCAAGCCTCCCGCGATTCGCAGCACGTTTAGGGAGATACCAAAGAACTCTAGAACTGTTCGACCCGCAAATAAGAATAGTGCCAGAATCAAAACGACATTAAGGGCAGTTCGTTGAGCTTGCTTTCTGCGATCGGTGCGGCTATCACTTCCAGTCAGGCTATAAAAGGCGGGGACGGCTCCAATGGGGTTAGCGATCGGAAACAGGGCAACCAGTGTGCCAACGGCATAGTTCAAGATGGGTAGAGCCACGTCGGTTTGAGGTTTCACAGCAACGTCCCTATTATCAGTCCTTCAGGGAGTAATTATGTAGTTCCTTGATGCTCACCCGTTCTGGCGTTGTGATGGATTCGAGAAATATCTGATCCATCACAACGCCTCTACTCCATTGATAGTTCGTCTATCGGCGGTTCTAGCAGAAACATATCGGTGTTGAAGCTGTGGATGGCTTCTTGCATTTCTTCAGCCGTGATGAGTCCCTGCTCATAGGATTTCAGCAAGTGATGCAGACTGAGAATCTCGTCGCCTTCAATGTCACCGCTAAACAGCAGGTAGTCAATTTGGGCTGGAAAATTGAGCTTCATCATCTTTGTTTAACCTGCAACCACCTGAACCAGTTTCTTCAATTACAAATTTCTCAACCCTCAACTAATTTCTGCAACTCATCTAGCAAGCGCTCAATCTTTTTAGATTTCTTTGGGTCATCCCATACCTTCGATTTCTTAACCTGTTTATAGGTTTGGTCAAATCGTGATCGCAGTGTTGGCTCTGGTGGTTCTGATTGATCTACCGCCGCTTGTTTGGCTTGAGTAGTTCGATCGCGAATGGCGCGGACGGGCAAATTCTGCTCGACGGACTCTTGAAGTATCTGCTGACGCAAGACTGGATCTTTGACTCCGGCGATCGCCCGCGCTTTGGTATATTCCAATTTTCCCTGTTGCAACTGCTCCAGCACATCTTCAGGCAGGTTCAGAAGGGGTAGGTAGTTGACGCGAAAGCTATCCGGCGTTAGGGGATCAGGTAACGATTGAAAAAAGGACTCAAGCTGTTGCCATGCTTCAGTCTGAGTCACGCTATTTTCACCAGGTTCGCGCTCATGCGCGGCCTTGTCGAGTAGCTGCTTGACGTTTTCTGGTGGGATCTTGAGCAGTAGAGCTATACGAGCGAGAATTGCCTGCGTTTTCTCATACGGGTTGAGATCTTCTCGCATCAGGTTTTCATCTAGAGCAAGCTCACTGGCTGCTTCATCGGTGAGGGATTCATCGACGAACGCCATCAGATCGGTGAAACCTGCTTGTTCATGAGCGAGCTTGCGCTGCTCTCCGAACACCAATTCATATCCACCTGTAATTGGGCGCACCAAAATTGCGGTGCGCGGATACTCACCCCGTTCCAGATATCTGCGAAATTTACTCGCCATTGCAGAGATCTTTTGCACATTAAAATAGTGACGTGGCTGAAATGGCGATCGCTGAATTTTGGCGATCTCAATGAGAACTGGAAACCCACCGACTGCCATTGACACCGCTTCCACTTCTGCTTCAGTGACGATCGTATCTGCTCGCAATGCTGCTAGTCCTTTCAATCGACTCATGAGTATTCCTCCAGTACTTCTTGAATTACCGTTTGATAGTCTAACCAAGCGCGCGAGGCATTGGGGTCTCGCTTGACTTGAAACACCGGAATACCCTCAATAAATGCTTTGTCGTAAGCTTTGTAAGCCCGAATATGTCCCTTGAAAATTGGGATAGATTGCTCTTGAAGATACTCCCGTGCATCTTTTTCATCCTTGACAGAAGGAACTTTGGTGAGCAAAACCCGGTGGTTTTGGCTTCCGACCTCCTTCAATCTTTGAGCTGTATCCACTGTGACTCTGAGATCGTCTCCTGAGGTTGATGAGGGCAGCACAATCAAATCTGTCATTTCCAGTAGAACCTTAAGGTCTTCTGGAGAGGGACGTGCTTTCGTATCGGTAACAATATGCTGGAATTTGCCTTGAAAGCGGAGTAGCTGAAGCTCTGTAATCACTTTGAAGGGAAAAGCAGAAGTGGCACGACCTGCCCAAGCCATCGCTGATCGATTGGGGTCAGAGTCTACCAGCACGGTCGCCGCCTGAGCCGATAGCCCGTAGGCAAAGTGAACAGCGGTGGTTGTTTTTGCCACGCCACCCTTCTGATTAACGATTGCAATAATCATTGGTTTTCTCCCAAGATGCAGGGATCTAGCCTGACTTTAGCACGGTAGAAATTAAAAAACTCGGCTGCGAATAACGTTATTCGCAGTCAAAGAGGAGTACTACCGTCATGAAAGTGCAATGGATGTCGATCAATTGTTTCAAGTCACAATCTGGAAGCGGAGCGGCTCGCGCTATTGCGCTGCCTGTCAGTGCGGAGTAGTCTGGTTGCTTCTGCTCTGAGCGATCTCTTCGTATCGCGCTATTGCATCGTCTCTAGCGGCGCAGCCATTTCTTCCGCTTCGCGTGTCATGCCTAACCGAATAAATCCCTCCTTGGCTTTGTGTGCCCAAGCGTAGGCTGCCTCAATCCTTCCCCGTTGTTGCTCCAGATAAGCCCAGGACTTCTTGTGGTAAAGATTCAAATAAAGTCTCTGGATTGCTAATGACCTGAGAGGAAAGCCCAATCTCTTTAAGCCAGACAGAACTACTTTGCTGTCCGTCAGCGTCCACTAAATGTAGATTTGCCTGCCCCGCCTTTCTGATTCGCGAAAGCGAGAACCTTGGGAAGCTTCATAAAATTTTAGTGATCTTTGTGGGTTAACCAATGACAAGGATCTTAGCGTGAGTTGCTCGTTTAGAACCTAAAAGTTGTGGAGAACAAACTATTGCACTTGGAATTAAGCGTTTTTAACACACCTTGCTTCTAAAGTTCATACTGCTCGTAGAGCGATCGTAGCTTCTGCTTAAACCGCTCCCGCGCCCCTTCAGGTGACACGATCACACAATCGTCTGCATAGCGAAGTACCTCTCGAAAGAACCAAAAGGTATTGAAAATCTTTCGTACCACGCGACGGATGGGAGGATTACTATTGGTTAGCCATTCATTGGCGATATCTTCAGTTTTTGACTCATAAGCAAATGCCAGCCGATTGAGAAGGTGGAGTTCAACTTCAATGTCATCTAGATTAGAGTGCCATCGACCTTGTATCGAGTTGATGGCAGCGGCAGGAATCCGATCGATCCGCAAGTTCCAGTTGTGCTGCAATTGGGGCAGATCCTGGTTGCCCTCCGTTTCGTCACACCAGCATTCCAGGTATTGTCGCTTTTCTCGGAAGGTGATTCTGGCATAACGGATGGTGAAGGTGAAGGGGCGATCGGCAGCATCCCGATAGGTCAACTGAAACGGCATTTGGCGACGTATGTACTGGTCAAGCTCCGATCTCCAGGGCACCATCGGCGTTGCCAGCAATGTTTCTATTTCGTTTCGTAACGGCACAGCTAGTTCGCTGCGATCGAGGAGCAATCTAACAATGATTTGTGCTTCATCGATCTGCCCCGTATCGCTCAGGGCACGCATCGCCTGTTGCAGCGCACGGATGCGATCGTCTGACCAATCGTTATTGCGCCCAATCAGTAATTCTCGACGGGCGATCGCTTCCACTAGGCGGGAGATGTTCGGGCGATCGCCCCAGGTCATCCCCTGTTCAAGCGCAATCTGCTCTAACTGCGCCTTGTCTCGCTCTTGAATGGAGAGGGTAATCGAATATCCTTTGCGGCTCATAAAAATATACGGACACTTTATCCATAAAGTCTCTTGTCGATCTCTATTTTGAAGGTCATAATCAACTTAATGCAACGGTATACGGACAAAATGCAAGGGAAAAAAGATGCTGAAACGTCTTCGATTGCTAAACCGAGAGCCGGAAGGTTTAGATGAGGTCTACTTCGGTAAGGTGCGCCCAAATCTATACGATCTACACGCGGCACATCATCAGCATGGAACGCGCAAGGGGCGGACTTTGGCTGAACATCTCGACTCAGCCTGTCAGTTTGTGCTGACAGTCAGCAAAATTGCGAACGTTCCTGAAGAAAAACGTGCTTGCATCCTCGCTGCAACTGCCGTTCATGATTTGAACAAACTATCTGAAGATAAGCGCAACGTTAAAGCGCTGGCACGCGATCGCGCTTTTCTGCAAGAACAACTCGATCTCGCAGGCGTTAGCAGCTTAGTTAAAACAGATGACGGTCTCGAATTAGTGCGTCGTTTGATCGAGCGGCATTCAGGGCACAATGTCAGTGATGGAATGCGCTTTTTACCAGAAGACCCAAACATCAAACGTTGGTCGGCGATGCTGATTGGGGGCGATTTATTTGACCTGGGAATTGTAGAAGAAAAGCGTATCCGCAAAGTCGAAAATGAACTAACAGTTGCCTTCGCTCGTCCTAGTCAATTATTCAAAATTAGGTTAACTCACATCTTGCACCAGTCTCAATAAGCTGAGGATAGGGACTGGATGATAATCTCAAACCCTTGCTCATCCACCAGGTCTCGGTGCTTGTGAATCTGACGAAGTAGCTTAATCCAGGCAACGTGCGGCAGCAGAGTTGCAACGGCTTTGACACAGACTTCGCCCCAGTCGAGCCGCCACCAGTTTGGGAAAGTTCGAGAGACCCAATGGGCAAGCAGGTAAGCAATGAGGGATAACAACAACCAGCGATAAATGCCCAGCCGAGTCTTCTGACCAAAGCAATGGAGTC
>NZ_LXYR01000117.1 GCF_001650195.1 Phormidesmis priestleyi BC1401
ACCCAATCCTTTTATTTCAAGTAACGGAAATGTTCCTAGAGCAGGGTTGCAGATGACTGTTCTAGATATCGACCTTGATATCGTTCGGGATGCTGAAGGCAAAAATGGAGCAGTTGAGAACGAGTTTGTTGAGGGAGTAATGGCATCAGCTTGACGGCGGGCTAAACGTTTCTGAAGCGACGGTATGGTCAGCCTAAGCTAGTGAGTCACCCCCCTAACTCGGCTTCAAAACCGGACGTGATTCGTTAGAATCATCCGGCTCCTCTCCAACTTGGTTCCGTGTCAGGAATACCAATTGTCGGCTCGGTTTCTGTTGCATGGATCTGGTCGTGACAGTGCCGATGCCACAGTCTCAGGTTTTGATAGCTTGAATGGTGATGATTCCCATCGTGGTGATGCACTTCTGTCAAGTCTTCTGAGAAAAAGTGAAGGTGACAATGAGCGCATTTCCCGTTCTGCTGTTTCAAGAGGTTGGCTTTCCAGGGAGAGAGACCGGGATAGTTCCTGAGTCTTTTGCCCCAATAGAGCCAGTCTCCATCATAAGGAGAGCGACTGGTTTTGATCTTAACATGGCGACGAATGGGCGTTTCAGGGTGTCCTCGAAGTTTGAGTCCTTCGCGAGTCTGAAACACCCAGCCGCTCTCTTTGTTGACTAGCCAGTAGCGCGATACAATCTGATGACTGTTCAGGTTCGGGTATCTGTGCTTTGCCCAACGCAATAGCCGTCCAAATAAGTGGTAAGACATCGAAGCAAAAGCTGCTTTGCTGACCACCGTGGAGTAATACTGACACCATCCGGTAATGACCGGATTGAGGTGACAGATCAGTCCAGCTTGGGTTGCACCTTGATGCCTGGAAACAATCGCTTTCAGTTGTTCCAAGTGGTGCGTCTGACTCTGCTTGCTAGGTTTGATCAACGTCTTGAAGCCGTGTTTTGAGGCATACTTTCCAATATCCGTCTCGTGTCAACTACAGGTTCTTGTCCACTTTTGGTGATCTTTTGGTTCAAAAGCCCTATTCATCGCGTTGATTGAGCAATCTGTATTAGTAACTTCTGAATTGAGGTTGAGGAGACACCCTGATCAGAGCCGTTCAAGCCATTTTGCTCAAACGCTTCTGTGCGTGAATGCTAACTCGCTAACAACACTCGGCGCTTCAGTAACTCATCCCCAGCACGACCGTACATTTGCCGTTTGAGCATCTTCAACCGATTCACATGCCCTTCAACCACTCCATTACTCACCGGGAGAGTCATTGCAGCTTTCACAGCAGCACCGTCTTCTCGCAGTCCTGCTGCAAATTTCTGAAACGGGAGGAGACCGCAAGTTGCTGCTTCGTTCAACCAAGGCTCAAATTGGTTGGGCTGTCGTTTCCGAATCAAATCGCAGAAGCTTTCGGTTAGCTCAATCGCAGTCTTCAGAGTGGAAGATTGAGCTTTGAGTTTCTGGATCACCTGCTGACGCTCTGCGGCGCGCGTTGCCGTAAGCTGCATGATCAGCCAAGTCGCACGATTCGCCGTGAGCGGGAGCGCAGGCGGGGATGAGGTCAAGTGGGCGCTCTGCGAAGTTTGAGGATGAATTATCAGTTGTTTCTGTTCACGCAACCACTGAAGATAACGTCTCAAGGTGCGGTCTCCCCCCTGATAACCTTGTTGCTGCAAAGCTTGAAGCAATCCTCGTGGACGACCGCCTTGACGCTGATATTGCTCCAAGATGTAGTTCCGATACGGGGCAGCGAGACTATCGCCATCATCACTCCGGGGTTGAGGGTCAGCAAACTCAGGTTTGCGAAGGTCTCGCTGCACCGTCCGAATGCTCATGCCAACGTGTTGAGCAATCGCAGCCGTTGACCAGCCTTGGCGATGCAAGTCCCAAACTTGCTGATGGATTGCAGATCGCTGTTGCCAGTGTTCTGAACCCATCGTTTCGTCCCCTTCAGCCCCGAACTCTGACTTCGGCACTAAGCCCGACAACAGTTGAGCAGCATCCGCGATCATTGCGGCTGTAACCGTGACCGATTCAATTTGTCCGATGGCTTTCAAGGATTGAGTTTGAGTTCTCAGAATCTGTTCTAATACTGTCGCCAAGTTCTGGAGCAGGTGGAACCGGTCAGCCACTTGAGTCGCATTCGGTGCGCCTGCCGTGATGCCACTTCGATAGGCACTAGAACGGTCACGAGAGACAATCCCGACTCCAGGATGTTGTTTCAGCCAACTAGCAATCGGTTCTCCAGAACGACCCTCTAATAATTCGATGGGTCGTCGGGTGTCTAAATCGACCAAAATGGTGCCGTATCGACGACGCTTGCGAAACGCAAAGTCATCGACTCCAAGGATTTTGGGAGTCGCAAACTGAGGTAAAGGCAGTCGCATGACCAAGCGTAAAATCGTATTGCGACTCACCTGACAATGCAACTTCTGACCCAGTTTGACTCCTGCTGCCCCTCCTAGCGCCAGTCCCAGATCGCTCAGTTGCGTATTCAATCGCCGAGTGCGTCGTGCCCACGGTGCTGCAATTGGATTAAGCCGTTCACTGAGGATTCGGCGTGGGCAGGCTGAGTGGTCACAAAAGAACTTTTGCACTTCAATCTGAATCCGCACCTGATAGTCTGCCCACGGTAGATCTCCAAGCGTTCGCTCGTAGTGGCTATGGACCCGATGAGCGGCTTGTCCACAGACGGGACAGGCGGCTGTGACTGGAGTTGAACACAGATAGATTCGGACTTGTTGTTGGGCGCAATCTAGCTCGTAGTTCTGAATTTGAATGTGTTCTGAATCGAAAAGGAGATGTTCTAAAGGTTCCATAGGCGGTCTGAAGAGTGCCTATCTCTATTTTGCCAAAGGATCACCAAAAGTGGACAAGAACCCACAGGATGCCTATGAGCAACAAGAAGGGTCGCAACGGGAATTAGCCAAACGATTCAAGGTCAGTCCAAATTTTGTACGACTCTTGCTCAAACGTCATCAAACCGAAGGGACGGTTGAACCCAAACCTCACACCGGCGGTTTTACCAGCAAGTTAGCAAATCAACTTAACTTGATTGAGCAGTTAGTCGAACAAGATAACGATGCAACCTTGCAAGAATTGTGTGACCAACTCGACCAACAGGTTCAGATTCGGGTCAGTCCCAGTACCGTCTGCCGCACCCTGCAACAGTTGAACTTGACGCGAAAAAAAAACTCTGCACGCCAGTCAAGTTGAAACAGACCGAGTTCAGGGATTACGCCAAGCGTATCGAGACCAGATTCGAGACATCCGTCCAGAAGATTTAGTCTTTCTCGATGAGACGGGGGTGAACTTGATGATGGCGCGGCTCTATGCTCGTGCCCTTCAAGGAAACCGGGCGACGGGAGAACGTCCCTACAAAAAAGGACGTAATGTCACCCTGGTGGGAGCGATGAGCTTGAATGGGATGGTGGCAGCACTCACCTTTGAGGGTGGACTCAACGGGGATGTCTTCAAATACTTTGTTGAACAGATGTTAGTGCCTAACTTATGGGTAGGCGCTTGTGTCGTTATGGACAACTTGAGTTCTCATGGGGTAGAGGGAGTTCGAGACCTGATTGAAGCAGCAGGGGCAAAGCAGGTCTATTTATCGCCCTATTCTACTGACTTTAATCCGATTGAGAACTGCTGGTCGAAAGTCAAAGCGTTTTTACGGTCGGTGGCGGCTCGCTCTCGCGAAGCCTTAGATCAAGGAATTACGGATGCCCTCAAGGCTGTGACCTTAAAAGATATTGAAGGTTGGTTCACCTACCGCTGCTACTGTACTTAACTGAGCTGAAAACCGCTATATCTGCTCAGATAGTTTTCCTTTTAGGTTTAGTTTCATCGTTTGGGACTCATCTGGGCTGAGTTGATCTTCCCAAATCAACACCTGAAACGCTAGAACTAGTTCTCAACAAATTTTAAGATGCGTTTGCCCTGATCCCCTCAGCCTGTCTTTTGACGATTTTCGGGTTTCTATAGTATAGGACTTACGCATTGACAGACATAGAGTCATGTGAGTTGCAGGTCTGAAGAGGGTTCCGAGCGATTTTTTAAGATGAATTGTCGAATCACCGGGATAAATAACTGCCTCGATACCTGATATAGGTTGTCGATCAACCCCTCAATTCGCATCGTCTGGAGCTTGCCAAAGGCACTCAGCGCACAAAAAAAGTGATTGCGAATCGCTTGTTCATCTCGGACTTGAAAGCGCTCAATATTACAAACCTGTTTGATGACTCTGTGAAAGCGCTCAATCTGCCAGTGATGGTCATGGACTTGTTTAAAAGTTTCACGGTTCAGGAGCTTCAGTGCTTCTAATTCTGGGAGGAACAGGATGTAATAGCGGGCTTCGTTTTTGAAGTCCTGACAAAACACCTTAACCCACCCAAACTCTTTGAGATAGATGACCAATCCTGTTTCAGGGATTGTCAAGGTCTGTATCTGAACTTCTTTACCCTGTTCTGCCGGGTGCGACCTCTACTTGATTTAGTAGGTCAAGCATGATATCACTGAGTGAGGCAACCAAGAGGTGGTGAGTATGAGCGCTCAATTGCTGAGTCAAGAAGGGACGCAAGTCAGGATAGAAGTGACGATAGACCTGAGTCATTCGCTGCTGACCAGTGAAGAAGCGATTCAGGAAAGCCTCAACGAGGCGGGTCGTATTGCCACTACAGCCGCTCTTGAGTATCTGGACACCGACGGTTCAGCCATTGAGATTGCCGGAGAGGTGATGCGAACCAAAGGCAAGCAGCCCAAAGCGTATCAAACGCCCTACGGAGAAGTCGTGATTGAACGCCATGTCTATCAGCGCTCTGGAGGCGGGAAAACGGATTGTCCGCTAGAGCGAGCGTCTCGCATCATCATCACCTCCACGCCTCTGTTTGCGAAACAAGTGTCCTCGAAACTGGCGTATGGTTCCGCCCGAGACGTGCAGCGAGACTTGGCTGAGAATCATCAACGCCCGGTCGCCGTGTCCTACATCCAGCGTCTCAGTGAAGCGGTGGCCACGATCATTGAGGTGAAAGAAGAAAGTTGGGACTATGTGCCCCCTCAACTAGACGCTGAAATTGCCAGTGTTGCCATTGGCTTAGATGGCACCTGTATGCTGTTGTGCGACACCGGATGGAGAGAAGCCATGGTCGGCACTGCCCATCAGTCTGTATGACGCGTTTGGAGACCGACAACACACCATTTATATGGGAGCCACCCCCGAATATGGCAAGGCGACGTTTCTGGAACGGCTAGA
>NZ_LXYR01000118.1 GCF_001650195.1 Phormidesmis priestleyi BC1401
GGAGCATGATTACCTCTTCAAGACGCAGCTTCTTCATGCTCACCCCAGCGGAGTCACTCCTCACAGCTTCAACACAAACCTACACTTGTAAGGGGAGAGGGGGCTGAAGCCGACTGAAACGAAGCGATGCCTGCACACGCAAGCGTGACAACGATTTGTGTGTACACGGTAGCTTCTACGGGGGAGGGGCGCGAGAAATCTTGTTCCCTCTCCCGCAGGAGAGGGCTAAGGTGAGGGCGGGGAATTCATCGATTCAAACTCGGATTTAGCAACGCCAAAAAAATAGCCTCCTTACGGAAGCTAAGTTTATGGTGATTTGACTCTAGGACACAGACTATGTTTACCGATACAGAAGGTAAAAACTGTATAGAGCATTGCTGAAGGATTAATATGCCTGCCGCAATTTTAAAGAGTGGGCGAAAAATCCAGGGTTTTGACCAAAAACGCCCACTTATCGACAATTTCCTCAATCACTTTGGCAGTCGGCTTCCCTGCTCCATGTCCTGCTTTGGTCTCAATCCGAATTAGAACGGGATGTGACCCTGAATGCGCTGCTTGCAGAGCCGCCGCAAACTTAAAACTGTGAGCCGGAACGACTCGATCGTCATGATCGGCTGTCGTGATCAACGTCGCTGGATACGCCGTTTCTGATTTGAGTTGGTGCAATGGCGAATAAGCATAGAGCGCTTTGAATTCCTCTGGGTCTTCAGGAGAGCCATATTCAGACATCCACGCCCACCCGATCGTGAATTTGTGAAACCGCAGCATATCCAACACGCCAACGGCAGGCAGGGCAGCAGCAAACAGATCAGGGCGTTGGGTCATACACGCGCCGACGAGCAGACCGCCATTGCTGCCCCCGGCGATCGCCAGCTTTGACGATGAGGTGTATCCGTTTGCGATCAGCCATTCGCCCGCCGCGATAAAGTCGTCGAATACGTTTTGCTTCTTTAGCTTTGTCCCGGCTTGATGCCAGTCTTCGCCATATTCGCCGCCGCCGCGCAGATTGGGCAGGGCAAACACGCCGCCAAGCTCCATCCAAACTAGGTTGCCGACTGAGAAGCTAGGAGTCAGCGAAATTCCAAATCCGCCATAGGCATAGAGATAAGTCGGATTGGTGCCGTCGAGTTTCAAGCCCTTTTTGTGAGTAATAAACATCGGTACTTGCGTCCCATCTTTGCTGCTGTAGAAAACCTGGCGAGTCTCGTAGTCATCGGGGTTAAAGTCTACTTGCGGCTGACGAAACAGCGTACTTTCATCGGTCACCAAGCTATAGCGATAAATTGTCGGCGGAGCCGTAAAGCTTGTAAAACTGTAGAACGTTTCGGTGTCGTCTCGCTTGCCATCAAATCCGCCTGCGGAGCCGATTCCAGGAAGTGCCACATCTCGAATGAAGGTGCCTTGTAGGTCAAACATTTTGACCTCGCTGCGAGCATCTTTGAGATACGAAACGACAAATTGCTGATTGAGTAAGCCGACACTTTCTAGCGTTTCTGCCGATTCAGGAATAACTTCTTGCCAGTTTGGACGATCGGGCTGAGTTACGTCGATCGCGATCACTCGTCCCCGTGGCGCGTCTAAATCGGTTTGGAACCAAAACACGTTATTGTCGCGATCGACAAAGCTAAAACTTGCCTCAAAGTCGCCAATTAGCTCGACCACAGGCGCATCGGGAGTCGCCAAATCTTTATAGAAAACGAGATTGCGCGGGTCGGTGCCCAGCCAAACCGAGACGATCAGATACTGCCCGTCTTCGCTCACGCCACCTTGAAAGCCCCAATCTTTGTGATCGGGGCGATCGTAAATCAAAACATCTTCAGCCTGGTTAGCGCCGAGCCGATGATAGTAAAGTTTTTGAAAATAATTCGCGTCTTCTAGCTTAGTTTTTTCGTTCGGCTCGTCATAGCGAGAATAGAAAAATCCTTTATGATCATGAGTCCACGATGCGCCAGAAAATTTAATCCACTGCAAGCGATCGCTCGTGTCTTCCCCTGTTTCGATAGTTCGCACTCGCCACTCTTGCCAATCGGAGCCAGACGTAGACAGCCCATACGCCATCCACGCGCCGTCTTCGCTGATCGATAGTCCAGAAAGTGCGACGGTGCCATCGTCTGAGAGTTTGTTGGGGTCGAGCAACACTCTCGGTTCATCGTCTAAAGCATTCAGCGTGTAGAGAACGCTTTGATTTTGCAGTCCATCATTTTTGAAATAGAAATAGCGATTTCCTTCTTTAAACGGAACGCTGTATTTTTCATAATCCCAGAGTTGCGTTAGGCGTTTCTGAATCGCTTCTCGCACCGGAATTTGCTGCAAATAGCCGAACGTAATTTGATTTTGCGCCTCAACCCAGGCTTTCGTTTCATCAGAGTCAGGGTCTTCTAGCCATCGATAGGGATCAGCGATCGCAGCCCCATGATAGGTGTCGGTTTGCTCGATTTTACGCGTGTCAGGGTAACGCAACGATTGATCAGAATTAGACATAGCGCAGCATCCTAGAATGTGAATCACCTTCTAGTGTGCGATCTTTGCCTCAAAAATTCTATGGGGATGGCGATCAGAGAATCCATTTTATAAGCTGTATCCTGGCTACTGCCTGGTAACAAAACGTGCTGGAATTTAAGTAGGGTCACAGTGTTTTGTAGAAAGCAAAAAAATCGCTAAGACAAGCGTTAGCAGAACCGACTTCTGGCTTCTTAACCTGTTTTTTTAGGCAATGATCTCTATGTACAACGACACATTTCACTCCTCAGAGCAAGTTCCATTTGAAGGTGCCGAATTCGCCGAAAACCCAGAGCCTCGGTGTCCCTGTATACTTCTGCTTGATACTTCCGGATCGATGCAAGGCGCTCCAATTCAAGAGCTTAATAATGGGCTAGTTACCTTTAAGGATGAACTGATGGCAGATGAACTGGCTGCAAAACGGGTTGAGGTCTGTATCGTTACATTTGAACCTATTCAAGTAGTGACAGAATTTGAGTCTGCTGAACATTTTTACCCACCAGTCTTAGAAGCTAACGGAGACACCCCAATGGGTTCCGCAATCGAAACTGCTCTCCAGTTACTTCAGCAGCGCAAGGACGCGTACCGGAGCAACGGGATCTCCATGTTTCGTCCTTGGATCTTTCTCATCACAGATGGTGGTCCTACCGATAATTGGCAAAACGCAGCAAGACTTCTAGCAGAGGGGCAAGCGCAAAAGTCTTTTGCCTTTTTTGCAGTTGGAGTTGGAGAAGGCGCAAGAACGGATATTTTGAATCAAATTTCGCCAAGTACAGCAGCACTTAAGCTCAAGGGGCTAGCATTTCGACCTTTGTTCCAATGGCTTTCTCGCTCAATGAAGTCGGTTTCTCGCTCAGTTCCCGGAACTGATGTTCCTCTTGAAAATCCAACTGCGCCAGACGGATGGGCATCGGTATGAGCCAGTGGCGATCTTCTTGGGCATCCGTGCAAGGTACGTCTCATGTTGAGTCAAACCAACCTTGTCAGGACGCTTGCAGGTGTGAGCAGTTTTTAACTTCATCAGGTGAGGAATTTATGGTTCTCGTTGCTTCGGATGGGGCTGGCAGCGCTTCCCTATCTCAGGAGGGGTCACAAGCTGTTTGCCGAGTTCTAATCGAAAAATGCACACGCCTGTTTGAAGGGATGCGACCTCTATTTGATATTATCTAATATTCTTAGAAGGCAATGGAAAAGCCGTATTGATTCAGTTTGTTCCAGAATTGATCCCAACGCGTTGAGGTTAAGACCAATGCTCTCAAACTCAGAATCGCGGCGGCTCCTTTCTCCTTCCAACGCATCCCAGAACCACACAAGCGTTGCTTAATCACAGTCTTGCAGGCAGCTTCTGTGACTCCAGACCCAATCGGATAGTGTCTGCTGCGACAAAGGGCATAGTCCATCTGATGGTGATGATTCTGGAAGTAGGTGACGGCTGCTGCCAAGTTCTCTTGAATCGTCTTCGAGTGTTCTGAAGATTGAGATAACTCCAGCATCTGTTGATAGAGGTGAGTGGCTGCCCCTGGGTCATGTTTGAGATGATGACAACTCTCCTGAAGCCAGTGCCGTTGCTGGGCTAAATGAGTGGGATAGAGGGCAACCGCCACCGCACCGAGATACCCAGAGGCATGATAGAAATCCAGCACTTGTTCCTGAGTATGGAGGTTGAGGAATTGCCAGTTTGAGGCTGCCCCATCCGCAATCTCGATATGGGTGGCTTGGGGATAACGAGCTTTAGTGCGCGCAATTTCTCGCTCTAGCCTCGCTAGAAACGTCGCCTTGCCATATTCCGGGGTGGCTCCAATATAAATCGTGTGTTGTCGGTCTCGGGTGCGACCTCCATCCGATACATTAGAAAAACCAACCACCTTTTGCTCCACAAGGGTTTTGGGTGCCTGTAAAACTAGTCAATGAATAATCAAAAGAACTGCTATAAAATCGTTCAAGAGCTTTGCCAGTAGGGAGCTTTAGTCGCTTTAGTATCAGGTAGAGGTCGCACCCAATTGTAAACATATTGCCAACGCTCAAATTCAAAAGAAGCTGTTGAAGATTTGTTCGGACTTTAGGTACACGTTGCCGATTATCTGCACACCTTACGAACTGATGGGAGATTGAATCATGTGGGAAGACGAAATTATAGAAGAACTTCATCGCATTCGCGAGGAACATGCAAAAGCATTCAACTACGATGTTGGGGAAATTTGTGAAGATTGGCGGAAGCGGCAAAAACAGAGCGGCAGGCAGTTTGTGACGTTGGCTGATGAAACGCAGGTTAATGATCCCGTTGCACTCGATCGTTCAGAGATGGTTGATCAAGTTCGAGAAGATGTTAGCGGCGGGTGAACGAGGGCGTTAGACTTCACCCGTCGAGAGTTATCGCGATGCAAGTTGAGGATGCTGTCAACGATCGCTCCTCAAGAAAGCTACAAAGCGGTCCGCTCTACCTGACCGTTTGAAAGATTCGTTGACTGGGAGAGCGATTATCCAAAGCAGGGTGGTTTCAAGGTCTAGAGAGAAAAATGAGGATGGACTGGAATCATCATAAAAGTAGCTGTCCATGTCCCTCATAGACCAATTAAAAACGATTCCCGATCCGCGAAGCAAGCGCGGTCAAAGCCATCCCCTCTGGTTGGTTCTGTTTCTAGCCTTG
>NZ_LXYR01000119.1 GCF_001650195.1 Phormidesmis priestleyi BC1401
TGGAGCATCTCGATGAAATATTCGTTCTTTGTTTTATCCTCACGTTTGTCATAAATGCGAAAGTTAATCGGATCAGAATTACCCGCGATGTCTGTGTCAATACTCCGGACATTTTTTTGAACGGTTCCACAAGGCTTTCAGAGTTTATGGTTCAAGGATCGAGCTATTTTTTCAAAGTTAGCTCTGCCTCTGACTTGGAAAAAAAGATCTTGTCCACGGCAGAATAAGGGTTTGAGCCTTAAAATCTGCTCAAATTTTGTCCGGAGTATTGCTGTGTAATACAGCGTGATCAGATTGATTCCCTTAACCGTTCGTTTGTGCTTGCCAGACCAGAAGTATCCGACCAAAGCAGTTTTACTGGGGTCGCGGTAAGGCTTGTCCACCACGCTGTCATCGATACTGGCAGTTCCCCCTTTCAAAATCAGTTCCCCTTTGACTTCATCAAACAAGTCTTTAGGAGTGTATTGCTCTCGTAGTAAAAAGCGGTTAACGCTATCGTGACTGAGTTCTTCAAGAATCTCAGCCAAACGCACACAACTCACGTACTTGGGTTCTGCCAGGAGAAACAAGGTGTAAAGATTAGCGTTACACTGAGCAGTTGAGGGCTTTGACTGTTCTCTCACAACCGGATACCGCTGAATGGGCTAATCTCAACCCACCACATTTTTGCTTTCCTGTCAATGCGTAAGTCCTATAGTAATAATCTGCTTGATTTTCTAATTCTGCCCGATGCTAATTCCTCTCAGTCGCAAAAAGTTAGAACAGTTAATTCCCGCCGTGGGGACAGGTGCTCAATATGCCTACTGTTGGGGCAAGTTTTCCGATCTCCTGCTGCGGGTGCTGATCTCAATCTCGGCTCTAGCGGTGATTTTGTTGGTGAGTTGGATATTGCCGATCGAAGCGCTGCGCGGACTTCGCTTTTTTCTAGGATTGTTTGCCCTGGTTTATTGGCTGTGGCGACCTGTTTTGCAAGCAGGACTGAAGAATATTGAGTATCGCCGCTATAAATATGCAGGGTTTTTGCGCGGCGAAGTCACCGATATCTATCTCTCAGACGAAGTGGTTGGAACCCAAGAAACCGTCAACGATCGCGGCGAATTAGTCGTCGTCGAAAACCGAGAGCGCAAGTTAAATCTTGTAGTCGATGATGAGTCTGGGTTTATGACCGAGCTACAGGTGCCCCTCAAGCGAGACTATCAGGCGATCGCGCCGGGTGACACCGCCGAAATGGTCGTGCTTTCAAATCGCCCCGACCTCAGCCGAATTGCGAAAGTCACCGATATTTTTATTCCCCGGTGTGGCGTGTGGGTGAGTGACTATCCCTATTTGCGGCGAGACGAGTTTGAGTCGGTGAGCCGTCGATTAGACGCAGGAGGCGAGGTGGACGATCGTGACTATGACGAGTCGCCGCGCCGCCGTGTTGAAGCCGATCAGCCAGCTTCTAACCGTCGAAAATCTAACCGCAACGCGCGAAGTAGTGCGTCTAAAAGTCGTCGTCCTCGCAAAAATGCTGGGCGGAGATCGAGTACCCGTAGAAGTTCTGATTATTAAAGAACAAGAAACTGCCATACACGAAGGAAACATAAAAGACGCAAGCCTTAAACGATGTTCATATAGAGATGTAGATGGACTAGAAGCCCAATCGCTCCCTCAAACTCAGTCCACTCTCTACAATGAGAAAACGGTCTGTCAACATCTGATTGTGAAAAAACGAGTCACGCTGACTTTCCCCAAACGATCGGTGCAAATGCCTGTCACTTATCGATTGGCGAAAGATTATAACGTTGCAGCAAACATCATTCGGGCGCAGGTGGCTCCCAATCAAATTGGCAAACTGGTCGTCGAGCTATCGGGTGACATTGATCAGTTAGATGCCGCGTTGGATTGGATGCGATCGCAAGATATCGGCGTGTCGTTTGCCAGTCGCGAGATCATGATCGACGAAGACACTTGCGTACACTGTGGCTTGTGTACCGGAGTCTGCCCAACGGAGGCACTAACTCTAGATCCCCAGTCGTTTAAGCTGACGTTTACCCGATCGCGCTGCATTGTCTGCGAACAGTGCATTCCCACCTGCCCCGTGCAGGCGATTTCAACAAACTTTTGAGTCCGCGATCGAATGGTTCAGCGATCGCTGCAAAATGGTAGATGAACTCCATCCGCAATATTTTTCTGTGCAGACTTCCCAATCTCCTTATCTTGAAATCGGCAAAATCGTCTCGACCCAAGGCTTAAAGGGAGAAGTGCGCGTGTATCCCGATTCTGACTTTCCTGAGCGATTTATCGAGCCAGGAAAACGATGGATTCTGCGATCGAATGCGACGCAGCCCGAAGAAATTCAGCTTGTCAAAGGTCGCTATCTTGACGGCAAAGGTTTATATGTCGTGCAGTTTGCCGGAGTCAACACCTGCGAAGAGGCAGAAGCGCTCCGGGGCAGCAAGATTTTAGTCTTAGCCAGCGATCGACTTGACCTTGAAGAAGGCGAATTTCACGTCGCCGACCTGATCGGACTGCAGGTATTTGATCAAGCCACTCAAACCCAAGTCGGAACAGTCGTCGATATTTTATCTGCCGGAAATGACTTACTAGAAATCCAGCGAGAAGGATCTGAGAGCCGGGTTTTGATTCCGTTTGTGATGGCGATCGTGCCGATCGTCGATCTCAAACAAAACCGGATAGAGATTACGCCTCCACCCGGTTTAATTGACTAGATTCGTTAAACAAATCGAGTCAGATTAACGCGATAGCGATCTTTTTTCGTCACCATCATGTCACCCACTTCAACCCGTCCCTTGCCTCGAATGGCGATTAAATCTCCGGGCTTAACCGTGTAGCTCGTCGAGTTAATGTCCTTCCAGTTGACGCGCACATCGCCCGACGAAATCAAATCTGCCATCTTGCTGCGCGACATCCCAAATCCGGCTGACGCGATCGCATCCAGTCGCATCGAGGCTTCAACCGTCGTCAATTCTTTTTTCTTGGGTTCTCGAATCTTGAGTTCACTCAACGGAAGCGGCTGCACTTTGACAGGCACCGATCGCACTTGAGTCAAACTTGCCTGGAAGAACTCTACGAGATCAGGGACAACGATCGCCTGGGCGCCCCGTTCGCCCAACACGATGATGTCACCCACTTTCTCGCGCACGATTCCCGTTCCTAAAATTGCGCCCAAAAAGTCACGGTGACTGGCAGGGTCAAAGAGAAAGTTTCCGGCAATGTTGAGGGCAATCACCTCGACTTGTTCAACATCAAGCGGCAACTCCGATCGAGCGATTGCCAGTCGCTGCCGTTCTGCCTGCGGGTAGCCGCCCCACGCCACCATCTGCACATCGGTCAAACGCCCAAACGATCGCTGAATCTCCGCGATTTCTGGCGGCGAATAAAAATCGGTCATCACCACCTCCCAGGTTTTGACCGCCTGCTCTGCCTGATCAATCACTCTGATCACGCTATCCCGATTCTCGACACCTTTTAACAGATCTTCCTTTGGCAACATGGAGGCTAATCGTTCTTAGAAAGCTTTATTCTAACGATTCACAACCCATGACTCACCCTTCGCCCTGCTAATCTAAAAATGGGAAGCCTATCGTGCAAAGTGAAACAATGAACTATCTTGTGGCAGTGCTGAACGATCGCATTCAGGCAGAAGCCGCTTACTCGGCGCTAGAGAAAGACGGGCTGCCGATGAACAGCGTATCAATCTTGGGCAGAGGCTATAAAAGTGCCGATGAGTATGGCTTGATCGACCCCAACGAGGAAGCCGGAAAACAAGCCAAGGGAATGGCAATTTGGCTAGTGCCGTTTGGCTTTGTGGCGGGTTTGGCGTTTAACTCGATCACCAAACTTGACACGTTTCCGTGGGCGGGTGAACTGGGAAATCAGCTCATCGGCGGAGTACTGGGCGCGATCGGAGGCGCAATGGGCAGCTTCTTTATCGGTGGTGGAGTCGGACTCGTTGTGGGAGGTGGAGACGCACTCACCTATCGCAATCGTCTCAACAGCGGAAAATATCTAGTGGTGGTCAAAGGCTCAGATGCCCTGACTCGCAAAGCCACAAGCATTTTGCGCCAATATGACCCAGAAAACCTACAGGGGTATTTCTATTCAAGTGATGTCTAGATGTGAGTTGCCCTCACCCTCAATCCCTCTCCCGCGGGAGAGGTCTAGGGTAAGGGTAAATTGGACAGCGGTTGATTGCGATCGCTAATTTTCGCCAAAACACTGTTGATAGACTCCCCCTTCAAACTCTGTCCATTGGGATAGCAGCTTGAAACGCTAGAGAAAAACTGATATGACCATCACCGCGATCGAGCTACCGACGGAGAAAATTGCTCAATTTTGTCGTGAGTGGCAAGTCACCGAGTTTGCCCTGTTTGGTTCCGTCTTGCGTTGGATCAGATGGAAGCAGAGCTAAAAACCATTTTTCATCAAGACGTTGACTTGATTACTCGCCAAGGCATTGAAACCAGTCGTAACTACTTACGCCGCCAATAAATTCTTTCTTCTGCTCAGGTAATTTACGCAACGGGAGCTTCAATTCCTGCTTGATATGCTGCAATCCGCAGAACTCATCATGATGGCGTTGCTGAATGATGGATGAATTTCCAGATTGACCCTCACCCTAGCCCTCTCCCAAGAAGCTACCGTGTACATACAAGTCCTCGTCACTTCGTTTGGGTCGGCTTCAGCCCCCTCTAAATCCCCCATTCTGGAGGACTTTGAACCGGAGCGATGGCTGAACTTTGAACCTCTTTCTGTCTCAAAGTCCCCCAATTTTGGCAGGGCTGATTAGTTGTCACCAGATAAAATCTACAAGCTCTGAGTCTTCGTTCAGCATCAGAATGATGCCTTAACGCAAGATAAAGGGTACAGATTTTCTTTCTCGACCTTAAATTAGCCCTGCCAATTTTGGGGGTCTAGGGCTGCTTACAAGTGTAGGTTTGTGGTGAAGCTGTTAAGAAGAGTTGAATGAGAGTGAAAGCGTCAGTTGAGGGACAAGGGGCGGCATCGTCAGCGGTTGCTGCCGTTGCTCCTCATCCGGCAGCACGATTAACCC
>NZ_LXYR01000120.1 GCF_001650195.1 Phormidesmis priestleyi BC1401
ACTTTTTGTCGGAGGTCATCGCTGTAGGGGGCTGGCATCGCTCATTTGAGGGTCTCAACTTCTATAGTATGTCCTAACCTAACTGGCAACGGCTATATCATCTACGCCACTGTTGGTAATCAGTCGCCAAGCGATCGTGTAGGTGCGAGTGTGAACGTGTTCTCCAGCATCGGGCAATTCGGGATAGACTTTATCCACCCATTCATCTGCCCATCGCACCGCATCCGGTTCTTCGCCTTTGGTGAGACGCTGAAGTTGACAACGCCCATTTACCTGCGCTCGAAACATCATCGGCACTTTTTTGTGCGGATCAGGAATCACTGTCATCGACTAATCTCCCTACTTTGTAGCGTTGTGTCCACCAGACGATGCAATCACAGAGTTGAGTCAGAACGGCGATCGCGATTCGTTGTTCCTCGATCGTTAAACCCCACAGCTTTTCTGACATTGTTTGAACTTGTCTTATATTGTTAATGTTCACGATGTCATTCGGAATTATCACGCCTGCTTTTTTCATGATCTTGACCAGATCATCCCAAGTCTCTTTCCAATAATCTGATTTCTTTTGCTCTTTGCCGCTTAACCGCAAATGCTCACCCCAAAAGCGCTCTAGACCATAAGAAACCGCCATTCGCATTTTGTAAGACTGATTGAGCGATTGCGAATCTCGTGCCCTGGCGTTGAGTACCAGTTGTTGAGCCATCCGATCGAGGTCATAAGATTGCCAAGCCATAACTAGTTCTCTCCTGCAAGCGTGACACGACAGCGACCAAACCCGATCGACTCTAATCCACCAAAATACAATTCAGAGAATTCAGTCTCAAAGGGTTGCCATCCTGGTTGTCGGAGCGCGATCGGAAACACCATGACGCTGCCTTCTGGAAGTGCTTCGACGTTGAAAAACGCCCCGCCATCGACTTTTTTCTCGGTGTCTGACAGCTTGACTCGACTCTGGCGATAGAGTGCCATATCGTGAATCATCGCCATGTCGTTATCGTCAACTACCACGAGAGAGTTAACATTTAACTCCACTTCAGGTGGAATCCAGGCAGACAGATCAGCTTCATGTTCTAGTTCGAGAAAGCCCAAATTAAAGAAGAGAATCTTGCCCCTCGACTCTACTTGTCTGCCCTGTAAGCCTTTGGCAGCGGTGTACGGAAGCGGCAAATCAGCCTTAATTCTTTGATCAATCTGCTTGTAGCGCTTTAGCAACCACGGACACGTCACCCAGACCACAGGCTGTCCCGGACAAAACACAGGTAACCAGACCAGAGAGGCATATTCAAATTTGACGATCGCTTCACTTGTTTCAGAATCGCCCTCTTTGATTGCTTTGCCATACCACTGATGTTCGTCTCCGGGTTTATCTTGCCGCATATCTGCCCGAAATCGTCCCCGAATTGAACTACCGGGAATAATGCCCGTTTGGGTAAACTGATCGCGAAAAATCAGATTGAGATTCCCGGTTTCCTCTCCGGCACTAGCTCCAACGTGTAGGGGAGCCAGCGTTTCTAAAATGCCATAACGTTTGATATACATTCAGCGCTTCCTTATGTGTAAATTCTGCAATCGTTTCCCTGTTGATTATTTTGTCTATCCAAGCGGTAACGCTAATCCGCAACCCCATCGCTTTAGTGAGGGTCCTTCTTTAGGGAACCACTCGATCGACCAGTCTTGCCAGGGTTGCTCTAGCGGTTCCTCTAGCACATACACCGTTCCAGCGGGGACGGCATAACGACCTCGTGAGAGCAATTTTGGCTGATGTGGCTCATGGATATCATTTTTGTCTTCGTCAATGCGGTTGCCCAGACGATATCGAAATGGAGTCGGGCGCTCTGTGAGCATCGTCGCCACTGACCACACCGTAGAATCAGTTACGCGATTGCAAGGGATCGGTTCCCGATAAGACAACCGATTAGAACCCCAAATCGCGGGCGTAATCAGCGCAAAACATTGTCCGACAGGTTGCTGAAGGAGTATTTGAGTCGATTGACTCAAGTCATGGCAACTGACATCGACCATGTGTCCCTCACCGCCAAAGCGATACCATCCTGGCTCGATCGGCAGATTTGAGAGATAGACCAAACAGGTTTCGGGGTGCATCTGTACAGAGTTTTCAAGGAACAAACTGCCCTGACCGTCTTCTGGATCGACGACGCGACGCTCAGTATCTCGTAGTCTAGGATGCAGATGCGGCAGAAATTTCCACGGGTCGGCGTAGACAGGAAGCCTGCCCTTGAGAGACAGAATCTCATCGTCAGTTAGGGGTTTTGCTAAGGTTTGCCAATGCTCGATCGCGACCCATCCCCCAGTCTTTGCTTTACCACTGGATTCTTTCTCTGTGTTTTGCCATTGGTTTGAATCCCACGTTAGTCGAGCCGTGATGTGACCTTCGTGGAGTTGCTTTTGGGCTGAGTGGGGCGGAGTGTGGGTGAGAAAGTTGAGTGGCATGGGGACGCAGAAGTTTTGCGGCTCGTTACTGTTTGCCCAAAATGGACCTGCAAGCTGTAAGTCTTGAACTGCCGCATTGCCACAGGCGGCAGCAAAGAGTCCTGATATGACCGCAGCACTGGGGGGAAAATGACTGCCCGATCGACCCACTAAGTTTTCGGGTGATAAAAATCGCCCTGCACTGCCGTAGAGCAATCCTAACGGTTCGATTACGATTAGATATTGAAACATCGCAGTTAACTCCAATCTCGATGCAAATGGAATCCAATTTTGGCTAAGTTGATCATCCAATCGTTGATTGCCTGTCTCACGTCAAGGCGTTGATTAAACTCAGCAATTGGAATGGTTTTGTAATCGGAATCAAACGACTGACGACTGCCTAGAATACCAACTTTGGCAGCAGACTTAGGTTCTTCGGGATTCCACCAGTTTTCTTCATTGAGCAAGCCGTTCTCTTCTCCGAAATAAGCTTTGAAGAGTGTTTTAGCGACTTCGACCGTGATGTTGTTCCCGTTGCCAAAGGCATGACGAGATTCGAGGACGGCAACATCGTTATAGAGATGAACCCATTTTTGGTTGCCTTCGCGATCGCGATACTCTTCAAATAATCCGTTCTCTAACACCCACCAGGGACACGCCCATTCTAAATAAGTGCCACTGTTAAACAGGATGCGGAAGTTGATGCGATCGCGCCCTTTCTGTTTCGCGACCTTCTCAGCTTCATGACAGTGTTGTAAAACTTCTCGCTGTGGCACTTTTGCACCTGCCCACACAAATCCAACACTCACACTGATTGGTTTATGAACAGGCTGATTCCAGATGTGTGTCTTAAAGCGAGTGAAAAAGTTTGAGCAATCGGTTGTTTTTATTTGTTCGTTTGCATTAAACAATACACCTAAAAAGTCATCTCCTCCGGCATAAACAATTCGACTATCTCGACCCGGAAGAGGTTTGTCTGCTGCTGTTAGAGTTTTGGAGTTTTGGCGATCGACTAATGTTTTCCCCCAGTCACGCATGATCTGACTAAATTCGTTGATTTGCTGAGGTGGTAAGTCTTTTAGATAGTTTCCTGCACCGTCGCCATCTCCTTGAAACCAACCTGTCCAATATTCTGGCTCGTTGGGATTTCGTTTTCGCTTCAGCCGATTGAGTTCTTTAAACGAATCAGGTTTGAGATCGTTTTGAATCGCAATGATTAGTTTCTGAAGTTCTGCTAATTTTTCGGGCTGAGTTTCACTGAGTTGTTGCTGCAAATTACAGCCCATTTCTTCTGCAATCACATTATGAGTAATCATCCGTTTGACTAACTCTGGAATGCTCAGTTCTTCTCGTGGATCAATAAAGGATTCGCCATACTCTACACTTTTTTCAGCTTTCCACGATTCAGGCTTTTTGCTCAATTCTGGAATGCTGTTGATAAATGCCATTCCGAGGGTTTGGCTGAGTTGTTGGTGAAACAGTTCGACTTTAGTTTTTTGCTCTTGATAGTTATAGCGGCGTGGATCGATGCCAGCGCGACCGAGTTCGGGATAGGCGATCGCGTCTCCTCCTGATAGCGTCGAGCTTTCTCCTGTCCAGTTGATGCCTGTCCAGTTGCGCGATCGCTTCTTTTCGGTCAGCTTGTCTTTTGCTTCGGTCGGTGTCTTGCCGCCATAGATATAGAAAAACTCCCAGGCGTAGTTTGCCCAGAGGCTCCACTCGCGTTCCCAGTGATAGTGCCAGCGCTTGCCATTGAGGTCAACTTCAAGTTCTCGTTCGATCCACAGACGGCAGGTTTCGACGGCACATTTCCAAGCTTGATTGAAGGCATTTCGCGCCTCGTCTTGATCAAACTTCCCTTGGATGATGATGACGTTGGGTAGCCCTTGGGCAACGTTAATCAGCGCAGGAGAGATTATGGGGAATCCTTTCGCGTCGGCGGCGTGGCAGACTGACCAGGAGAGAAACGAGAGTAAATAAGAGCTTCCGTAAAGGTCGCGGAGTTTGCGAGAGTTTTCGATGAAGCCTTGAATGGGGGCGAAGGTGATCGCAGTATAAGAAGAAGCATCTGAGAGATCGGGCATGGGAGCTTAAATCTTTTTGCAGGGCAAAGCCTATAGTCAATTCACCCATGTTAGGGTTGATTCCTGAAAGACTACGTGAATTTGCGGTGTTTTCTTGTGAAGAACATTTGACGATCGAGGCAAGAATCATAGATTATGGCAACATTCGGGTTGTGTCGCAAATACTTTTTAGTGACAAACGAAGTGTTTCGTTTGCATTCCGTTAAGCACTGATTCCGAAGAGGTCTTCAATAAACTTCACTTGGGACACACGGTCCCCTTTGCTGACTCCCTTCACTTGTCCTTTGCGAATCATACTCATCGCTTCGATGCCACTCAAGGTTCGTCTCGCTGTGTTGAATGAGCCGAATCCCATCATTGGCTTTGTCAATCGCTTGATGTTGCGGTGATCCTGCTCGATGATGTTATTCAGGTACTTGCTTTGCCGGTATTCTGTCTCTGCTGCCAGCGTTTCATCGCCTTTCAAGGCTTCGACTGCCACCGGATAGGCAGCATTTTTATCGACGGTGATCACGCGGG
>NZ_LXYR01000121.1 GCF_001650195.1 Phormidesmis priestleyi BC1401
GGTCTTGACCTCAACGCGTTGGGATCAATTCTGGAACAAACTGAATCAATACGGCTTTTCCGTTGCCCTCTAATAGTATCAAATAGAGGTCGCACCCAATGTCACGACCGCCAAGCTCCTGCTTTAGGGTTCGTTCTAGAGCGACCAGTTGCAGATTCGGTGACAGGCTCTCCACTGCGAAGCGCGGCGATCGTCGGGTGGTTCTCCACAATCTCCAGCACTTTGCGCTCCACCCGCTCCCGGTATTCCTGTACATAAACCTCTTCTCCCCCTTCACCCAGAGTGATATAACCACTGCTAGCAAGCGTGTCTTTCAGGTCTAGTTCTAGAAAAGCATTCGGCTTCTCGCGGCGATTCCGCATTTGGTCTGCCAGATCATGAATCACCTGGTTCAATGCCGCTGGGGTGGCTGACCGCAACTGAGCCGACAGGCAAGTGTTCACGGATGCCTGCTTTTGCGGGTCTTGCAGCACAAAATCGGGTAAGCGGCTGATATCTTCCGCGATCGATTCCAGACTGGAGTCCTTGACAACGTTGGTCAAAATCTCATGCTTCAGTCGTTCGACCTTGTTCGTGAACGTAGCGGCAGCAACATCTGTTCCAGCGACAAAACGCAGCAATGGACCCACTTTAGAGCGGAGAAAATTGATCTTCGTTTGGGTCAGATGCAGCCAGAAACCCTCTGTCCAAGCTAGCTCGATGTCAGCATACACTTTCTGGACGCTGAAGGCATCTAGAGGAATTTTAGCAATTTGCGATCGCGCATCTGCAATCACTTGCTCACGCTCAGGCAATGCCTGGTCTTTCAGATAGCACTCCAGCAGCTTCAGGCGCGTGTTAAAGATTTTTACCAGTACAGGTAGATCCTGGTTAACGACATCATCTTTTGGCTCTCGGTCAAACTTGTTCTGCCAGAAATCGATAATCAGGAACTTCTCTTTTTTGCCCTCTGGCAACCACTCCAAATGTTTACAAGTTTCCTGGCTGCGAGTGCCGCGTCCAATCATCTGTGTCAATTTAATTTGAGACTGCACAGGTTTCATAAACACCAGGTTCACGACCTCTGGCACGTCTATCCCGGTGTCCATCAAATCTACCGAGATTGCAATCCGGGGCATGTCGTTCTTCTTGGCGTTCCCGTAGCAAAATTAAACTAAGTGACCCCTTCACAGGAGCCACTTAGTTTAATTTTGCTACGGGAACGCCAATCTGGTCCAGCTTATCGACGGCGGTTAGTTTTCCGAGTCTGTCTCCAAATCTGGCAATCAAGCGATCGAGGCACTCAGAAGCGGAATGAGCTTGATAGGTGATCAGTGATTCTTTAGTAGCCATAATTGAGAAATCTCCAAATGATTTAGCGATGGTTTGAGAGATGCCGATCTCGTTGTCTTGTCACAGGCTGGCGCGATCGGCTTTTGATTGAGTTCAAAACGGTTTCATGGGCGTTCGAGGCGGCGGCGCTGGCTTTGACCCATTTGTTGTAGTTGGTTTCACCTCTATCCGGTGTTCTACGGCTTGATGCGGTGTAAGTGGCTGAGAGGTTGCAGTAAGTTGCAGTAAGTTGCAATCGACTGCAAGAAGTTCTCTAAGTTGTGGGTGATAGCGTCTGATTAACTGAGTGATGATGATTGATTGAGGTAGGCTGCAATCTTCTGCAAGCTTTTCTAGAGTTGCCGCAACATCGTCAGGCAATGAGATTTGAAAGCGCTTAGTCATCACAAGCCCATCCCTAAAATTGTGATGTCTTGGGGACTAGGGGCAATTTTGAACCGCTTTTCAGATCGCTCTTCTAGGTCAACAGCCAGTGAAGCCGAGCCACCCACGAGCAACACTTCCCCCAAGTCATTGAGGTATTGGCTCCACTGGGCTGATGCCTTTGATCGGATGTCGTCAAGCCACAAATCACGGGCTGATGCAAAGTGACTAACGAACGTTGCACCGTTTCGACCGATCTGATAAGAACCGCTTTCAATGCCGTCCATAATTGCGCTTAAATCAGCACTCACGGCGGTTTCTTTAAGCAGTCGAGCTTGAATGCTTTGGGCAAGGGCGTTCGTTCCCGGCAAGGTAATGCTTGCCTCTCTGAGCATCAGACCATCGGGGCTGTAAAGCCGTCCTGATGACGTGCCACCGCCAAAGTCGATAACCCCATTGATCGCGTCTGACCATTGATATAAGCCGTTCTTAGTGCCGTAGTTATAAGCGGCGGTTGCTTCCTCAATGAGCGTCACACGGGCGATCGTGGTGATCAGCGCTTGACCGTTGCGAGTGTATTCAAACGTGCCTTGAAGCTTCTTAGACTCAGCGATCGCGTCCTGGTTGCGAGTGTCGGGCACTGCGATCTTAAGGTTCTCAACTCTCAGAATGCTCTGACCATAAGACGGCTCCAGGGCGGCAAAGATTGAATCGAACATCATTGAGAGCTTGCCTTTGTCGAATGCCGATCGCCCGTGCATCGTCTTGGCGGCTTGACCGATCGCGTAGATTCTGCCTTCACGCTCAATGATTACTGTGTCAGCAGCCGGGGCGGGAACGTCCTCCCAAGATGGATCGAACTCTCGAATCACATTGGGCAGTCGAATCATTTGCCCATCGGCGGGAACGTACTCTAGATATCGGTTGCCAGGGTTGACTAGAATCTCGTTACGAACTGCCTTTTGAGTCGATAGCAGCCTGGTTACTTCGGTGATTGGGGTCATTGATTGGTTTCCTACAAAAGGGGATGAATTAGACTAAATTTCTTCCTTACCGCCAGAGATCCTCGTCTTGCGCTTTTTTGAGTTGCGCTAAGGCAAGGGCGGCTTCGGTTGCTTTTTCGATGTGCAGAATCGGCGCGTCCCAATCAGAAGCAAACTGATCGCTTTCGTCGAGTTCGACTTGTTCACTGACCATGCTGTGAAGACGATCGAATACTTCGGGCAAGCTGTGACGCAGAATCAGCAGATTCAGGTCATAGCGCAGGGTGCTGATTCTGCGTTGCATAGTTTGAAGTTGTTTAAGTGAAGGGCGGCTTTGAAGGAAGAGCCATAGGGTTAGAACGACAGTATTTCAGCCAGGAAGCAATCGAGAGCGGTCTGTAGTCGGTGGGTCATGAGGCGTTTTGAATTCGATGCAATCAATATAGCAAATATGTTCAAAAAGTAATCAGTTTGAACATCCTGATTTCTTATGATGGCAGCTATTTCGTATAGCAAACAGTAATCAAATAAGACCCAGTTTGAAGGGATAGAGGCATTAGCATTAGTGTTAATGATTTAATAGGGGCAAAACGATGCAAGCTACACTCACCATGAGCGACTTAGAACGGGTTTCAGCGCTGATCAATAAAGATGTAAAAGCGGCGTTACAGGCTTGTGCTGAAAGGCAAGGAAGATCTACCACAGCGCAGCTAGAGCAGATTTTAGCGGCGTATTTAGTTGGGGCAGGCTTTCTAGCAGAGATGCCAGCCAGAAAAGAAAACCGAGGCGGTGATCGTCGTTCTGACAAAAAAACTTCTAAAAGTGACTAAATCAAAAATGATCCATCGCCTCTAAAGTTAAAGACTATATATTGAGAGCGTGGATCACCAAAAGACAACCAAACAGAACATGAATGATCCGACTAGAGCCACTCACTAATGAGGAAAACCAATGATCCAGACACTCACTAAGACCACAGACCAGCGCACTCTCTTACGTGGAACGTGGGAGCACTTCAAACACCTTCAGAAAGGCTATGAAGAGATCTCCCGTGCAAAGCTGGCTTACTACGATGGAACGATCGAGATTTTTATGCCCGGTGAAGACCACGCTAAGTTCACGCACATCATCGGTTTTCTGATCAGCTTTTTTCTGATTGACCAGGGCATTGCTTTCAGTCCAACTGGTGACAAGACATTGGAGCGAGAAGGTGAAGTCTCTGCACAGGCAGATCAGTCTTACTGGATTGGTCAAGCGAAACCGATTCCTGACCTCGCGATCGAAGTCGTCTTTACTAGTGGCAACACCGCGAAACTTTCTAAATATCGCGCGTTAGGCGTAACTGAGGTGTGGTTCTGGGAAGATGGCACATTAGCGCTCTACCACCTGCGAAACGATGGCTATCAACGTATCGATCGTAGTGAGCTACCAGGGTTAGAGGTTCTAGACTTAGACCTACTGAAGCGCTGCATTCTCATCGGAGAAACCGATCTAGGTGACGCGGTTCGGATGTTTCGAGGAATGTAGGGGAGCGATCGCCTCTTTTCTCCCACGTTCCCAGATCGGTTGTGTCGCAAAAATAGTAAGGTAGGGAAGCTTAATTTTTTCTAGCCTTGCTCTAAATGACGACTGACTCTCTGTTCAAATGGCGGCACTTCTTGCCCGAAATCATCGTGTTGAATGTGCGGTGGTATTGCCGCTATCCTCTGAGCTACCGGGATTTGGAAGAAATGATGGCAGAGCGAGGAATTGAGGTGGGTCATTCCACCCTCAATCGTTGGGTGCTGAAATTTGCCCCTGAACTGGACAAACGCATTCGACCGTTCTTGAATCCCACGAATGACTCATGGAGAGTGGACGAGACTTACATCGAAGTGAAAGGAGCGTGGAAATATCTTTACCGCGCTGTCGATTCAATGGGCAACACGTTGGACTTCATGCTGAGCGCAAAGCGGGACGGTAAAGCAGCAGCCCGGTTTTTCCGCAAAGTGCTGAAGGCGACTCATACTCAAACACCCCGCGTGATCACCGTCGATAAAAATGCTGCCTATCCGGTGGCAGTCGAAGCCTTGAAAGGCGATGAAACGCTGGCAGCAGAGACAGAATACCGGCAGAGCAAGTACCTGAATAACATCATCGAGCAGGATCACCGCAACATCAAGCGATTGACAAAGCCAATGATGGGATTCGGCTCATTCAACACAGCGAGA
>NZ_LXYR01000122.1 GCF_001650195.1 Phormidesmis priestleyi BC1401
CAGCGGTGGAAAAGGCTGCGAGTGCTTTGGGTAAATCAGTGCCCAAAGCTTCGACCGGGATTTTGAAAGCTAACCAGGCACAACCAAGATAAATCAAGCCAATGGCGACCCATTGCTTCCAGGCAGGACGTTCGCCAAAGCACCACCAAGCAAGCAGGGTCGTGATAGTTGGGTAGATAAAGAAGAGCGTGACAGCGGTGGCCGGACCCAGTTTGGAGATCGCAAAATAATTGAGCGTCTGGGAAAGGAAAAGAAACACGCCAGCTGCGACGATGCGGAGTTTGAGCATGTGATTGCTGCCCATCATCACTTGTCGCGCTTCCTGCCAACCGCCGGGTCGCAGAGACGGCAACAGCCCCCACAAGAGGGGGAGCAAAAAAGTGACTCGTACCAGCAGCACCAGCAGTGGTACCTGAAAAGGGTTGTGGAGGTCTGGAGTCACATAGCCGCCTGCTTGCATGCCTCCTAAGACTGGTATCGGGATCGGTGCTTGGGCAAGCTTCACTAAATTATTTTGCAGAGATAGAAACAGCGTCGCGAGCAGGACAAGGGTCAACCCTCGCCACCATTGTTTGGCGGCACTTACTCTATCAGACGCGGCATTTGAGGGCAAAAGTTTGCTCATAGCTCTATTGCAAGTGCAACGATAAGGAAAGCGAATCAAGTTTGCAGCCAGTCAAGGCTAAGCAGCAAGTGGACCAGCTAAATTCCTCTGTTGTAGCGTGCTTTACCTGATCGCCCTGCATTCTAAAACACACTCATGTCAAACTCTTATTACTTAAGCGAGAGCCTGAGCCCTCACTTGAGCGGTTCAGCCCTCAGCGGGGCTTTGCATATGACCAACAACGCGAGGTTGTGTGGCAAAAAGGTAGGGTAAGAAAGAGTGCTTATCTTCTCTGACCTCAATTAAAGGGCATCTCAATCTCTGTTTGGATGGTGGCACATTCAACCCGAAATCATCGGGTTGAATGTGCGATGGTATTACCCGTCGGAGCTTGGCGAAGCGAACTCATTCCACGATCCATCGCTGGGTGTTGAGCTATGCCCCAGAACTGGACAAACGAGTTCGACCGCATCTGAGGCTGACCAATGATTCGTGGCGGGTGGATGAGACCTACATCGGGATCAAAGGCGAGTGGAAATACTTGTATCGAGCGGTGGATTCAGCGGGGAACACGTTGGATTTCATGCTGAGTGCGAAGCGAGATGGGAAGGCTGCTGCCCGCTTTTTCCATCAAGTCTTGGGAACAACCCAGATCGGGAAGTGTCGATCTACAGTAGCTTATCTGTAGGTCTGTTGAGTTCAGCAGACAGCAACCTGCTTCGTCCATTTCGCAATCGAGCTTATTTGATGGAAGTTAAACCATTGTTTCGTCGGGCACAAAACAAACTGCACTGGATTGGCAAGTACGAACTACCTTCATGGCTATGCTTACTGCAGTATTGGCTCTTATCGATCGGAAGTAAGCCAATGGCCATAAGTCAGAAATCCGCTTTAATTGTTGCGCCCCATCAAGATGACGAAACCCTTGGCTGTGGGGGACTGATTGCATTAAAGCGAGAGCAGGGAATCCCAGTTCAAGTGATTTTCATTACAGATGGTGCAGCTTCTCACACTTGGCATCCTCAGTTCAAAGCAGGTGAAATTGCGCCAATTCGAAAGCAGGAAGCTTTGACAGCCTTGGCAATTCTGGGAGTTGAGCAGCCCCAAATCTACTTTCTAGACAAACGAGATGGAAAGTTGAAGTATGCACCTGATGTAGAGCGTCAGCAAACGATTGACCAATTAGCCCAAATCCTTTGCGCCTTTCATCCAGGTGAAGTGTACGTCACGCATCGGCAGGATCGAAGCAAAGATCATGAGGCTACCTACGAATTAGTCGAGGCGGCAATCGCCGCTTCTAAACTAGAGGTAGAGCTGCTGCAGTACCCGATCTGGCTTATCTGGAAAACGCCCCTATTCCGAGAGGTTAAGTTTGCCCAGATCGCTAGTTCCTATCGGCTTTCGATCAAATCTGTCCAGAGCAAAAAGCGGCAGGCAATTCAAGCCTATCGCTCTCAATATTCACAGATGGAAGGAGCAGGTGGGACAGTTTTACCCCCAGGCTTCTTGCGACGGTTCTTCCAGCCTTACGAAGTGTTCTTTAAAGTAGACCACTAACCTTCTCAAGGATGGTTAACTCCTCTGTTCTAACCCTGCCTATATTGGCAATCCACTCCGCCAACGTCGAAGCAAGATGGGCAGACGGAACAAGAAGAGCTTAAGAAAAGCAGCCATATTCTGCAAGCCAGGATACTTCCACAAAAAGTGCCTGATCGCCGATAGACTCAGCCACAGTCCACTATAGTTTTCCAAGTGCCGAGCCAGTGCTAGCCCCTTTAGTGGAGATGCGAGGATTTCTGACAGCTCAAGGCTAGAGGGTAAGGAGTTCGGACGGGCTGATGGTTCATATCTGGCATTAATCCAAGCCGGTTCTGATCCTCTGTAGGTTTTAGCCTCTGGATGTCCGCAGCCAATATTTCGCACGAAGGAAACCTTCGGCGTAATGTGAACCCGGTTGTTGAACAGAGCATTCAGTGTCAACGTGATCACCCAGTCTGCCTGGATATTTTTTTCCAGGAAAAACTGATTCACTAAGGTGTATTTAGTTTGAATGGTGGCTGGAATGTTGTAGAATTTTTTGAACGGATTATATCCTTGCGGTTGATTTGATAGATTAAGCTCGTGCCAACGATCTGCCCAAGTTCCAAACCCTAGCGCAAACACTCGGTTTGATACTATGAAATCCCGCTCAATCAGCGGCTCTAATTCTTGCGGAAAGTTTGCATAGGCCGACACTGAGCAAACTTGCTGATGATTGCGATAGGTTTCCAACAGCCGACACATCCGATCGTAAAAGCAAGGATTGGGAACGACATCATCCTCTAAGTAAACCAGCGTAGAATGAACAGAAAAGACCTCTGTTAGAGCAGAGATGACGTTTCGGTCACAGCCCAAGTTGTGAGGTCGAACCACGATCTCAACTGGAATTTGCTGAGAGAACGTCTCAAGTAATGAAATGCATTGTCTAATCAAGGGTCCGTCTCTTGCAGTTCTTGGTCCGTCTACAAAAGCTAAGATCTGCTGAGGTAACAGGGATTGTTGGCTAATCGCTGAGAGCACTTCTTCAAGAAGCTCAGGCCGGGTAAACGCAACTAAAACGATTGGGGGTAATTCTGCAGGAAGGATGACCTCATTTAGACAATTAGGAAAGATTAGTTTATCTGGACTCATCATTAAGTTGCACTGAACTCCTAGGATTATTTCTTAAAATACCCTTCATCCATCTAGAAGCTACGCAGGTATGACAAAGCGGTAGTGACGTTCCCGTAGTTTGACTCAAAACAACGTTGCACTTGAAAGCGGCGTTCCCAATTGACTTGCAATGTTTGCTTGCTCGGTTGGATTAAAACAAGAAGTCGTTTGATGAATCAGGTTTCCAAATATCTCGATTCGGCCTGGTTCTCTGCAAAAGACAGCAGAAGCGATTGTCTGAAATGTCAAGCCTGTTCGACGAGATTGGGTTGCCAAGGGGTGGCACTTTTAACCATCGCGTTGAGAATAATCAAGAGCTTGTGCATACAAGCAGTCAATGCGACCTTCTTCGGCTTACCTTTCTGACAGAGTCGCTCGTAGAACGCCTTAATCACTGGATTGCTTCGACTTGCCACTAGGGTTGCCATGTACAAGACGGCTCGAACTTGGGCGCGTTCGCCCCAAATGACCTGTTTCCCTCGACGTTTTCCACTGTCATGATTGAGCGGAGTGACCCCACCAAGCGGCATGGTTCAAGGCATAGGTTGGAGGGCAACACTTTTACCTAAGGGGCTAAGGTATTTTTGCCATAGTTATCAGGGGGTCTAGCGTTTTAGGCTTTTCCAAAAGTGTTACCCTCATTTGAACCATGCCCTTGTTTCAGTGTCATTCGGTTGTGTCGCAAAAATAGTAAGGTAGGGAAGCTTAATTTTTTCTAGCCTTGCTCTAAATGACGACTGACTCTCTGTTCAAATGGCGGCACTTCTTGCCCGAAATCATCGTGTTGAATGTGCGGTGGTATTGCCGCTATCCTCTGAGCTACCGGGATTTGGAAGAAATGATGGCAGAGCGAGGAATTGAGGTGGGTCATTCCACCCTCAATCGTTGGGTGCTGAAATTTGCCCCTGAACTGGACAAACGCATTCGACCGTTCTTGAATCCCACGAATGACTCATGGAGAGTGGACGAGACTTACATCGAAGTGAAAGGAGCGTGGAAATATCTTTACCGCGCTGTCGATTCAATGGGCAACACGTTGGACTTCATGCTGAGCGCAAAGCGGGACGGTAAAGCAGCAGCCCGGTTTTTCCGCAAAGTGCTGAAGGCGACTCATACTCAAACACCCCGCGTGATCACCGTCGATAAAAATGCTGCCTATCCGGTGGCAGTCGAAGCCTTGAAAGGCGATGAAACGCTGGCAGCAGAGACAGAATACCGGCAGAGCAAGTACCTGAATAACATCATCGAGCAGGATCACCGCAACATCAAGCGATTGACAAAGCCAATGATGGGATTCGGCTCATTCAACACAGCGAGA
>NZ_LXYR01000123.1 GCF_001650195.1 Phormidesmis priestleyi BC1401
TCTCGCTGTGTTGAATGAGCCGAATCCCATCATTGGCTTTGTCAATCGCTTGATGTTGCGGTGATCCTGCTCGATGATGTTATTCAGGTACTTGCTCTGCCGGTATTCTGTCTCTGCTGCCAGCGTTTCATCGCCTTTCAAGGCTTCGACTGCCACCGGATAGGCAGCATTTTTATCGACGGTGATCACGCGGGGTGTTTGAGTATGAGTCGCCTTCAGCACTTTGCGGAAAAACCGGGCTGCTGCTTTACCGTCCCGCTTTGCGCTCAGCATGAAGTCCAACGTGTTGCCCATTGAATCGACAGCGCGGTAAAGATATTTCCACGCTCCTTTCACTTCGATGTAAGTCTCGTCCACTCTCCATGAGTCATTCGTGGGATTCAAGAACGGTCGAATGCGTTTGTCCAGTTCAGGGGCAAATTTCAGCACCCAACGATTGAGGGTGGAATGACCCACCTCAATTCCTCGCTCTGCCATCATTTCTTCCAAATCCCGGTAGCTCAGAGGATAGCGGCAATACCACCGCACATTCAACACGATGATTTCGGGCAAGAAGTGCCGCCATTTGAACAGAGAGTCAGTCGTCATTTAGAGCAAGGCTAGAAAAAATTAAGCTTCCCTACCTTACTATTTTTGCGACACAACCCAAAGTTGTCACTCAAAGGTCAGAACGCCCTGATAGGCGTTTTTTTCGTCAACCGTTCGACAACTATTACCAAGGTTTGTCGAACGAAAACCTAGAAATAATTTGTCTACTCGTAGTTACACCTCATCTGCTGCAATGCCAGAAGCAAGCTGATAAGTTCGTCGTCGGTCAAGCGGGCGCGAATCTGCCCATACTGGTTCAGGCAGTATTGCTGCAAATCTTCAGGTTGCCATTGTAGTCGCACTTGCTCGCAGTCAATCCTAGCAAGGACATCACTCAAATCTAGAGTGTCTGACCGCTCTAGGGAAATGTCCTCCTGATCCCATTCTCGATCGCATTTACTCGACGTTTCAGGGGTTTGATCGGGTGAGAATTCAGTTATCGGAATCTCTAACCCGATCGCAGGGGCAGACAATCGGCTTCGCGCTTCTGCTTCTAAAATGGGGTCGCCGCTCATAAGCCACCGCTGCATCTGTTCGTCTTGAGCGGAGCGTTTCTGCTTGTCGGGCACTTTTCTCAGGAGAGGTAATGAGGAGGCTGTGGAAATCCCCCCAGACCCCCCTAGTTCTTTGAGTTCTGGCGCTTGCTCTGGAGGAGCAGCGCTGCGTTGCTCAAGTTCCTTAGCGGCGATCGGTGTGAACTCCCTTCTCTGACTGGGTTTGAATCTTGTTTGTAGGGGTTCAAGTTCAATAATAGGTGTGAACTCGTTGCTGGCTGTGGGTTCTGGGCTATCGAGCAGGTTCTCTGGATGCCACAGGTCACGGTGTCGATACAGGGTGCCTCGCTGGATGCCGAGGGCTTCTAATGCCTCGATGCGGGCGGTGGTAGTGGTGGGTAGGTGGTCTTGATTCAGTAACTTTACGATCGCGTTGATGATTCGCTCTCGGGCGGTTTGCTGGAGTTTCTGATTGTGGCTGTGGGTGGGTAAGACTGTTTCTGTTTGGGGCTCTGTGTCTAAAGGGGTTTTGCCGTACCCATAGGGTTTGTATTTGCTGGTCTGCACCCATTTCGCCCAGTTCTGTGCAAGCTTTTCTAGCTCGTGGTTGTGGCTACAAAATTGCTCTCTGCCGGGTAGGGTCAGGATGTAGTCATGGATGGCATGGGTGAGGCGTTCGGTTTCCCAATAGGGGTCGGTGCTGTGCAGCAGATGCCCGAAGATGCGGATCAGGCGGGTGACATCGAAGAGGATTTGATTGGTTTGCCCATGTCCGTCCCAGCCGTCTCGCACTTTGTCAAGCAGGTCGGTGAGATATTGATTGCCGGAGACGCTGACTTTTTTGTAGGGCTTGGGCTGGGTGGCGAGGATGGCTTCGATGCGCTCGGAGGTGAGGTCGTTGCGACGCTGACAGTGCTCGATGAGGTGGAGAAATTCTTGTTGTTGGTCGAGGAGGGGGTGCAGTAGGGGCTGGTAATCGTTGCAAGCGTCTAGCAGGTAGCTGCCGGGTTCGAGCAGGGGGAGGCGAATGGCGTGGTACTGACTCCAGTCGTCGGGGTTGTCGCTGTCGATCCAGGCTTTGCGGTTGGGGAAGGTTTCGAGGTGTCCGGCTTGGAGGATGAATCCGGCTTCTTTGAGGACGATCGCGATGGCTTCGGCGAGGCGATAGGAGTTTTGTTCGTCTTTAAACCAGTACCACAGGTGCAGTCCCCGGCTGTCGCTGGAGCGGATGGGAATGCAACTGACTAATCCGAGTCGCTCTTCGAGGGCTTGCTGGAGTTGGGGGATGGCGTACGGGTTTTGCTGCGGGTGGTAGCGACTGAGGGCATCGAGGTCAAGGACGAGAAACTGGGTATAGGTTTTTGGGCGAATAGCGATTAGTTTGCCGCGATGGGCGAGCCGTCGGGCGACAGGGTAGGCAGCGACGGCTTTCCAGTCTGGTTTTTGACGGGCTTTGGGAACGGGCGCTTGCAGAAATTGCCAGGCGTTGAACTTTGACCAGTAGGCATCGGCTAAGTCAGGTCTTGGGCAAGGGGCAGTCTGACTCATGCGATGCCTCCCCAAACATTAAGCGGTTGAGGGAGGGCGGATGGTAGAGGATGGGCGGATGGGCGGGGGGCATCCAGATGGGAATTTGAAAAAGTCAGCATGGTTCTCTGTCCAAGCGGTGTGCAGGGAGGACAGAGAGCAAGGATTGAGAGATTACCAAGAGGTGAGCCGTCAGGTCACGACGGCGGGATCAGTGCACCGTTGCACGCGAAAAATCTCAGGGGCGTTCCATCGCTCTCTGCTCCAAAAAGGCAGCGACGGGAGAGAGAACCATGCGTAAAATCTCAAAAATGCCCAGCAAGCTCTATTGCCATTCGAGACAAATGAGGCATAATAAACACATGGCACTGTCAGGAACCTAACTCTTGGCCGCTCAAAGCTTTCAAGTTAGCGTCCCCGCCTCCCGTTATTCAAGCTAAACATTTGAGCCTTCAAAGCCCTCGCTGTTAGTCGCAGTGGGGGTTTTTGGCTTCTAGGGTACCTAGAACATGATGCTGACCTCTCGATTTGCAAGGGTGGAAACTGGGCGTATCATGGTCAATCGCTCACGTTTCTGAAGTGAGTCTAAGTGTATCAGGACATTTTCTCTGATCCGCGATCGATCCATGACAAATTCTTCTGTAAATGGGTTTGAGTGTGACAGAAATGATTTGACCATCGCAGTCAATCTCAAGGGTGAGTTCAAGTTTTCCACCGACTGTCACTCGTGATTGCCCTGCGACTCTCGAAACATCTGAACCGCTCGACCGAGATCCGTTTCTCCGATGAGGATGCAGCGCTTTAGCAGGTCTAAGTCTAGAGTCTCTAATCCTGGTAGTTCACTCTGATCGATGCGTTGATAGCCATCTTGTCTCAGGTGATAGAGCGCTAACGTGCCATCTTCCCAAAACCACACTTCAGACACGCCTAACGCACGGTATTTAGGAAGTTTGGCAGCATTGCCACTCGTGAAGACAACCTCGATCGACAGATCAGGAATCGGTTTGAGACTACCAATGCAGTAAGACTCATCAGCCTGAGCAGAGGCAACCCCCTCCTTCTCTTGAGTCATGGATCGGGTTGGCTGAAAGAAGATGCCCTTTTCGATGAGAAAGGTCGTGATCAAATAACCAATAATGCTGGCGAAAATCTCATGGTCACGTCCAGGCATAAGAATCTCGATCGTTCCATCGTAGTAAGCCAGCTTTGCGCGAGAAATCTCTCCAAAATCTCGTTGGAGCCGTTTGAAATGCTCCCACGTCCCCTGTAGAACGATTCGCTGGTCTATTGGCTTAGTGAGTGTTTGAGTCATTTACGTTAGCTTCGCTCCTCGTAGAGTTCACCCTCTCTATTTGCCCTTGCTCTCATTGGCAGGAGATTTTTTTTGTTTCTCTAAAGTTTCTAGCTGCTTAACGAGTAGAGCGCGAATCTTGCCAGACAGACTTAACTCTCTCCACGCAGGGTCATCACTACGGCATTCTTCTATTCGTTCTTTCAAGTCAGTGATGTCTAAGGTCAGTCGATCTCTTGCCACGTCAGAGTCTTTTGTCAGGTTTTCATCCATATCTTAGTTCTCTGCCCTTTCAATGAGACTTAATGATGACATAAAAATCATATTGCATCTTTTGACATCCGACACTACTATGATGACAAAAGATGACATGGCAGACACAAGCAGCCAGAAACGGTCGATCGCTGGTAAGCCCCCGTTTCCCGGTTGTGTCGCAAAAATAGTAAGGTAGGGAAGCTTAATTTTTTCTAGCCTTGCTCTAAATGACGACTGACTCTCTGTTCAAATGGCGGCACTTCTTGCCCGAAATCATCGTGTTGAATGTGCGGTGGTATTGCCGCTATCCTCTGAGCTACCGGGATTTGGAAGAAATGATGGCAGAGCGAGGAATTGAGGTG
>NZ_LXYR01000124.1 GCF_001650195.1 Phormidesmis priestleyi BC1401
GTTGAGTAGCGTAGGAGTTTGCTCGTTAACTCGCACGGCTTTCACCGCCACACCAAATTAAAAATTATGGTGTGGGGACTCCCGCCTGCCTAGCTAGTTTCTTGAGAAGCATGACCGACGCGATTCAAGCCAGCGGGTTGACTGCAACCCTGCAAAGCCAGGAGCAATGGTGTGATTCATGTCATCGATCGCATCATCGTATCGCCTGACGTGAAGCTGTAACCAAGAGAATTAGGGTGTACTATCCCTGACGCTCGCTCATCTCAAGACCCGTTCTTGAGAGCGTTGAGGCGTTTCGATCGTCTGCTCTAACTGACGCAGCGAACTCAGTGAGAGAAACCCAAACCCGACTTTAGCCGCTAAATCTAAAAGGGTGTAAGACATTGTTTCTAACCCGCTATCGATCACGCTATAGCCAGTTTTAGCCAGAATCCACACGATCGGATAAGCCGTCCACAGCAGCAAATGCACCGTCAGCAGTCGATAAAATACTTTTCTGCCTCTCGGATTCTGTTGTTCTGCCTCCTTTCGATAATGGTGCAGCAATAGATAAACGAGACCCAAATAAGCACCGCAACTCACAGCGTACCAAATATAACTGGTGGGCTTTGGCGATATCGCAGCGACAAATCCGGTTGCAATCATATAAATATCAGCACCAACCATGCTGGCAGCGATCGGAAGACTGGTGCTTCCAAGAAAGCTAAGAAGTATCAGCGTTAGTGGTGTAGATAACGCCCAGGTAACATAGCGAACCCAATAAGTCGGACGACCATAGATTATATTAAAGCCTTGACCCAAAACCATCGCAAGGTACAAGCTAGCTGCGATCGCCGCAATGAAAAAATTAATGGTGTAGACAATTCGCCACGCCTCGTTTTTGGCGTTATTTGCACCAAAGCCAAACGCGATCGCGCCCAGAGTCATGCCAACACATCCGATCGTGAGCCAGGTTTGAGTCATGGTTATTTCTTGTCTAGGTCGCTCTGAATAAAAACTCTTTACGGTAGTCTAAAGAGCCACCTGTCGAAATCCATCCGACCAATGGAATAAATTGCTGAATTTAGGTTTATGACTCTCGATCGACAGGCTGTGAGAGATTTGGCTGCACTTGGCAAGAGTTGATGGTAAGCTCAAAACTTTGGCTCATTCAAGCGTTACTAGAGGATCTAGCAACTGTCATATTGACAGTCAAACAAGATGCCTTTGCAGCGCAACCCGTGACGATCGGCTATCGCCACAAAGGTCAATGACAGTAGACCTCCTGCACGGAATACTCCGCTCTCACCCTAGCCCTCTCCCCAAGGAGAGGGAACAAGAGTTCTGGCTCTCTTCTCCCTGAAGGGCTGTCCAGAAGATTCACGCAGGAGGTTCTATCAAACTGCGGTTAAGGGCACTCCTAGCCAATTCTGAAAGTTTTGTTGTTGTATGGAAGAAGGGTTCTCGATCGCCACCACTTGATATTGACTGGGGCGAGGCTCTAATAAAGTGACAGACCGGACTTGCAATTCGTCCTGATCAAAAAATGCAGCTTCAATCACATCATCCGCTTGATAGTCTTTTAGCCGATCGTTGAGTTGGTCTGCACCCACGCGCAGCCCGTCGATCGCCAATAGCTCATTCCCGGCACTCATTCCGGCTCGTTGGGCTGGAGAGTCAACCTCGACGAATTTGATCATCTCGCGCCCATGTTCGGTTTTAACCGTCACGCCGAGATGAGGAGGACGATCGCCGTTCTCGCCATTTGACTGCAAGCGCAACCCAAACCCAGCTAGATATTCATCAAAGGGAAGTTCTTCCGTTCCGCCATCAATATAGCGATCGAAGAAATCGGTCAGATCAAATCCTGCGACCGACTCGATCGTGGCTTTGAGTTGCTCAGGGGTGAACCCAATCTCATCTTTGCCAAACTGCTTCCACATTTGACGCATCACATCATCAAACGATCGTTGATTGCTCTGCTTGATCCGAATTCCTAGATCCAGCAATAGCGTCACCATTTCTCCCTTTAGGTAATAGGAGATTTGAGAATTAGCACTATTGGCATCGGGTCGATAAAGCTTAATCCACGCATCAAAGCTAGACTCGCTCAACGGCTGCACCAGTCGCCCCGGAGTCATGAGATAGCGCGTAATTTCTTGACTCAGCGATTTGAGATACGTCTTAGCATCATAGATTCCCGCTCGATAGGGAAGAATCAGATCATAAAAGCTTGTTGTCCCTTCACTAAACCACAGAGACGACGTGTAATTTTCGCCTTCATAGTCGAACACTTCCAACCCTTTCGGGCGAATCCGCTTCACGTTCCACAGGTGAAAAAACTCGTGAGCGACAAGCTGCATAAAGCGATCGTACTTATCCTTCGCCCGAAATCCCGTTCGTGAATAAATTAGCGAACAGCTATCTTTATGCTCCAATCCGCCGAAACCATTCGACGTGAGATGCAGGAGGAAAAGATAGCGATCGTAAGGCAATCCTTCAAACAGATCAGCTTCGACTTGAATAATCTTTTGCGTATCGTGAATTAAGCGATCGCAGTCAACAGTTCCCCGTCCCCAAATCGCTAATTTGTGAGGTTTCCCGATCGCCTCAAAGGGATAAATCTCGTGATGCCCAATCTCAAACGGACTATCGACCAGCGTATCGAAATCCGTTGCCTCAAACGTGTTTTCTTTTCCGGGAACGAATGGCAGGGTCGTTAGGGTGTGCCAGTCCGATCGCGGCGGCACAATCTTAATTTGGATCGGCTGTTTTTCAAATCCTGGCACATACAGAAACAGAGCCGCACCGTTAAAATAACCGTGAGTTTTATCCAAATGATTGGTTCGCACGGTTAGCTCGTTGGCAAAAATGCGATAGCGCACAACGATTTTACTTTGCCCTTGAGTGTCAATATGCCAGTAATTTTTCCGCACTTTACGCCACGGCAGCGCCTTCTTGTCTCCAGAAGCTGCAAAATCCTGCAAATGTCTAGAATATTCCCGCACTAGATATGAACCGGGAGTCCAGACGGGCATTCTCAACTCTAAAGTCGGCTGCGCCCAGCCAAGCACCTCAAGCGTGACTTCAAACAGGTGCGACTCTGGCTGAGACATCGCAACCTGATAAGCAAACGTGATGGGTAAAGAGTAACAAGGTTGAGGTGACTCGATCGACGTTTCCATAAAAGGGCTAACGGGTGAGGTTATGAGTTCTAAGTCCTCTTGATTCATCCTTTTATTGTCTCCGATCGACGTTCAGCTTACCTCCCTATCATGCCTCATCAAACCCGGCTGCACCTATCGTTTACCCGCCAAATTGATTAACTGCTTGAGATTCACAAGATGAATGACTTGCTGACTCTGGTTAATTTTAATCCAGCCTCTAGTATCGAGCTTTTCGAGAATTTTTGTCGTCTCATCGACGCTGATATCTGCAACATCCGCCAGGTCTTTTGCCGGGACGTTAAAAATATCGGTGCTGTTGCTCGACTCTAGACCATAATTTTCAGCCAAAGACACCAGCGTGTTGACAAGTTTGACCGCAGGAGGTTGATTGCGGAGTTGAAACCGAATGTTAGTTTGGCGGAGTCGTCTGACCATAAGTTGCAGCATTCGATGGTGCAACTGCGGATCTTTGAATAAAGTTTGAATGAATCGTTGCGCCGAAATGCTCATCAGACGGACATTTGAGAGAGCGATCACATCCGTCGATCGTGGCGACTCATCTAAAATCGCCATCTCGCCAAAGAAGTCACCTCGCCCCAAAATCGCCAGCGTCGAGACATTCTCGCCCGTGCCAGAGTGACGACGGACTTTGACCCAGCCAGACACCACAAAATAAACCGCATTGCCCCAGGCATCTTCCATTAAAACGGCTCTGTCAGCCGGATACTCGTGCTCAGTTGCGACCGACAACAACCAGTCAAGTGTTTCTGGGTTTGCTGCCGCCAATAAAGGAAAAAGCTCACTAAAAACTTCAGTCTGCATGAAAAGATCTTCAGGATAGAAGTTTGAGGTAGATAGTTGAGGGTTTAAAAACGTGTCAGATGAGACACATTTCTCCTATCTTGACAGGAATCAATAACCTTGCTTCAGAGCAAATCCACTGATTTTTGAATGGAGTCAGATAGAACTTGAGAGATTTGACAACGCCTTTGCTCTTCCACTCCTTGCAATCGTGATTGCTAAGAATAAAGCATGGGGGCGATCGCGGTCCTCATTCTAGGCAGCAGCGACTCTATAGAGCCTATTTGGGATCTTGGCTAAAGAGCTAGAATCAGAAATAAATGCCTTATTCGAGCAGCCTCACCGACGCAGAGTGGGAAATCATCAAGC
>NZ_LXYR01000125.1 GCF_001650195.1 Phormidesmis priestleyi BC1401
TTATTTCACCTTCCTTTTTTTATCCATCCTTTTGCTTACACAAAAAAGCCCTGACGTGATGGAGTCAGGGCGAGTGTTGATGGGGTTGAGTTAAACTCAATGCCAACTTACAAAGCTACGGGAACGCCGTATCGGCTTCATTTTGACTGGCGTTGTGGCGATCGCCCTTGCCAAGTCTTAGCCTCAGAGCCATAGCACCGTCTACGCAGGCAAGCAGTGTGAAAAGCAGCTTGAGCGGCAACAGGGGCGCTAAGTAACCCAGGTTCATCGCTGGGAAGGAGGTGACATCAATGAGTGCCAGCAGTAAAAAGCGCGCGACGACCGCCAGGAGTAAGCTGCTCACGACTGCGTAGAGGGGTGTTAGCGGCATCACGCGACAGCCTATCAGACGCAAGCACCATAAACCCAAGGCAAGGCACTCAGCATACGGCAGCAGGAAACCGATGACTTGATTGACGGCGGCGTATGCACCCAGTTTGCGCTCATTGGTAGTTGGGAGTTCGGGTAGGATTGGCTTCACACTGTCCAACCAGAAGTAAGCATCGTCTGTCCCGTCGCTATGGGAAGCCCCTTTTAGCAGATCAACCTGTTTCACTGCACGCCCTCCCACATCGGTAAACGCGAGCGAGCAGGTTTTACAGCAGACATCCAGTTGAAAGCGGCTCATGCTTAAGGCTGGGTTATGAAAGAAGCTCGCCAGATCAGGCGAGGGTAACCGGGTTTCCAGGAGATAGTCTTCTGACCAACCCACTTTGGGTTGCTCTGGTCTGATCCCAAAGCTGGGTCGACCAAACCAGCCCATCACATCTAAATGCTTAAACTCGGACTGTCGTGGGCAGTTAATGATCCGCTGTGGCGTGGTTGCTGTACGTGTGAGTGATGCCATCAGGTCGCTGCCCACGCGATCGCTGCCGCTGGGAGCTACTTGTGACCACGGATTGAGCTGTTCAAGCTTGACTGACACCTTTATCCCAGACCAGAGCGCGCGCGGTAGTGCCTGCCAATGCTCTGGTCTGAGGGGCGGTGAGGTGCCTGTGTGTGGTTTGGTGCATTGAAGCTGCTTCATGTCGCAGAGGCGGTTAACTTCGTTTGCCAGATCGCTATAGAACTGCATGGCTCGTGGGGCTGTGGTATAGCCCGCTCTGACGACCGCATCCCGGAAGGACCACACAAACCAACCGCCTGCATAATCGCCACAGGTTGAAGGGTAAAAGGGACAACTAAATGAACTCCAGCCCTTCACGGTGGCGGGGTCGTCCAGGGCTGCCTGCAACTGTCGAAAGCTGGGGCTTTGAGCGTAAAGCTGCTGCCGTGCGGCATGGGGAACGGGGATATGGGCATCCCAAGTAGCGGCTTTGACTCTGGTGAGTGACCCATAGGCAGTGCCAAACTCGTTTGAGAGCAGCTCGCTCCGAGCTAGAAACACGCCGTAATTGGCATAGTTGAGGCACGCGACGCACAGCACGCAGACACTACAAAGGAGTAGGCTCAAGCCGAACATCCGGCTGCGCCCAAGTACGGCTTTCAAGCTGCGGCTCTGACGATATTGGCTCACGGCACCAATGACGAACAGGAGCAGCAGGCTTGGCACTAACCAAAGACCTTCTTCCCGCGTGAGCCAGAAGGCGGCACTACTCAAACCGAGCAGGGCAGCGTGAGCCGCCGTCCGCTGGGGCGGGACTCGTCCGAGTAGATGCGCCATGCCCAGCACGCCACCTGCAAAGAAAAACACAGTCAGGCTGACATAGAGACTTTCTCGGACAGTTCGATTCAGGCTAAAAGCGACAGGCTGAAAGGCGTATAAGGCATAGATGAGGATCAGCGGCCAGCGTGGTTGACGGTAGAGGTAGGTTAGTGCGTAGAGAAACGTCAAACCTGCCAGACAAAACAAGACTTGCTCAGCCACTAACAGTGGGAAGCCCAAGACGTTATTGACCGCCATGAACAGCGGGAAGAACGGTCCCTTAATGAGTGTGTATTGGTTGTAGTCTCCAAGCCAGTGACCTTGCAACAGGTCCAGTGCACGGTTGACAAACAGCCGATCATCATGAACGGCGGCTGGAATAGCAAAGAGATCGCGGTTGGCACCCAGGAAAATCGCCAGGAGCGTGATGCCGCAAAGGTAAAAGAAGAAAGTCTGACGTTTTAACGGGGCTGACTTGAATGTCATGGGTGAGGGTTCTGAGCGTAGATAAAGAGATTGGAGGTCAGTCCCAACAGCCGATAGTGCTGACTATGCAGCTTCATTGTGTCGGGAAACAGTGCTGCCAATGACCGCTGATCCAGGAGATTGAGGTTGCTTTCCTGTGCCCAAAAGTCCTTTCTTAACCACCGTAAGAGGCGACGGAAGAGGGTAGGGGGGAACCAGTGCAGGAGCGGTAGCAGGGTGTGGAACTCCACCGGGAACCAGCGGTTCGGGGTGGCAACACAGACCTGTTTCCCGACACGGCAGAGTTCCTACACAAAGGCTGTTTGCTGCTCTCGCGCACCGACATGCTCAATGACAGCAAAACTCACCACAAGATCAAAGCTCTGGTCAGGAAAAGGGAGCGATCGCCCATTGGTCTGGATGAACGTGATGCCGGGGTGTAGAGTTTCCAGAAAGCTGGCATCCTCCATCCCTACGGCTGTCAGTTGCTGGGGATATGGATAGAGTCGCTCAAAGAAGTTAGAGTCCGCACGGCGATCGCAGGTCACGCCCACATCAAGTACCGTCGTCTGTGGGGTTGGCTGCGCCAACTTCATGACATCCCGAAACATCTGTTGGCGGATGTGTAAGGAGAGACGAGTGGCTAAGCCAGCCGCAGAGCCGCCGACATACTTACTTCTAGTCTGTGTCATCGTCGCACCAGTCCCAGGATACTCAGGAAGAAGCTGCTTAGAAACACCTGGGAACCAAGCACAAGGGCAGTCACCGAGGGAATAGTGAGCCGCATCATGGTCGCTGCCTCTAGGGCACCAAAGCCCCCATGCTCCCAGACCAAGAAAGCATTGAGAGAGCCAACGAAGCCCGTAAGCAGTAGTAACGCTCCGAGCAGTAACCCTTTCTCCAGGTCAATGTACTCAAAGAGTCTGAGGAAACGGCGATCTTCTGGTAGGAGTCCTTGGTTGATGGCAAAGAGTTTTGTGAACACGGCGAAATTGACAGTCTGAAAGCCCACAATCACGGCTGCTGCTGCATAAAGCAGTGTGTGGATATCGAATACACCACGAGAGCTAGGGAGTAGCCACAGCCCCACTGATAGACCGACGAGCATGAGTAGCAGTCCAGAATAAAGGAAGAGCCACCGGGGACTGTAGAGCAGGAAAAAGCGGAGACTACGCCAACCATCGCGCCAAGTGCGGAGGTGTGGTGGACGGCTACGACCATCAGGGGAGAGTGTGGTAGGGACTTCAGCGACTCGTAAGCGGTGTAAGCTCGCCTTTGCCACCATTTCTAAAGCAAACTCCATGCCTGTAGAGCGTAGCTGCAAGCCCTGAATCGCCTCACGGCTGAACCCTCGCAAGCCACAGTAGAAGTCATTGCAAGGACTATGGAAAAAAAGCTTTCCCAAGAACGTCAGTCCCGGATTGCCTAAATATTTGTGCAGAAAAGGCATCGCTCCCGGTTGGATGCCGCCCTTGAAACGGTTGCCCATTACGAGGTCATAGCCCTTGCGGAGCTTCTCCACAAACAAGCTCAAGTCACTGAAGTCGTAGCTGTCATCCGCATCGCCCATGATGATAGAGAGTCCACTGGCGACGGCAATGCCGTGGCTGAGTGCGCTGCCATACCCCCGCTCAGGCACATGCACGACTCTTGCCCCAAGCTGTTGAGCGATCGCCTGCGAACCATCGGTGCTCCCGTTGTCTGCCACGATGATTTCGCCATTGATGCCCTCTTGTCGCAAGAACTGTTTTGCTTTGCGGATGCAGGTACCCAGTGTCTCCGCTTCGTTGAGACAAGGTATGACGATGG
>NZ_LXYR01000126.1 GCF_001650195.1 Phormidesmis priestleyi BC1401
AGCAAGTACCTGAATAACATCATCGAGCAGGATCACCGCAACATCAAGCGATTGACAAAGCCAATGATGGGATTCGGCTCATTCAACACAGCGAGATGAACCTTGAGTGGCATCGAAGCGATGAGTATGATTCGCAAAGGACAAGTGAAGGGAGTCAGCAAAGGGGACAGTGTATCTCAAGCGAAGTTTATCGAAGAACTGTTCGGAATTAGCGCTTAACGGAATGCGAACGAGATACTTCGTTTGTCACTAAAAAGTATTTGCGACACAACCGCAGCGAATGACTCAGGTCTATCGTCACTTCTATCCTGACTTGCGTCCCTTCTTGACTCAGCAATTGAGCGCTCATACTCACCACCTCTTGGTTGCCTCACTCAGTGATATCATGCTTGACCTACTAAATCAAGTAGAGGTCGCACCCGTCGCTGGTTTGCAGTCGTCCCATTAACTCTTGAATCGGGGCGTGGTAGCCCCGCTCGATCGACACACGCATAATGAGAATCTCCTACAAACTTGCTGCCTTTCGGAGCGCGTAAGCATATAGCCCTCGCGCATTTGCCCACAGCGGATCAGGAAGCACTTGAATGTTTCGCTTTGCCAGCAGTGCTTCAATTCCAGGCAGGCAGGCAGGCACCGCCGCCAATCGCAATTAGTGCAGTTGCCGATGCCATCCGCTCTTCAGTCGGACGCACCATCGGCTTGAGAACACGCTCAATCCAGTTGGGCAGCTCCACTTTGTAAGCTTCCTTGAAAGTCCAATCTGGGTATTGCGTCCCATAAGTGAACGTGCGGGTCTCAATTCCCGCTCGAATCAAATGCCGATCGCCCTCTTTCAGGAGCTTGCAGCGAATCTGCTCATTCGTGGCGACCGATTCAATCAGTGATTCAACCCCACCATTCTGGGAGTAGCGGCGATCGGTCATTTTCAATCCAGCAAAGCCACTCACAATTAAGGTGCCGTTGCCCAGGTCATAGAGTAGGGCGTTGGTCGTGTCGCATTCACGATGATAGTGAATCACGGCTCCACTGCCTTCCTCCAGCACGGCTGCAACGCTAATTTGTACCGTTGACCGCTTGTTGCTCATGAGAACGATATGGGTTCCTTCTAGGGAAGCTTTCAAGCCTTTACCGAGGGCTTGTCCATCGTGGATGCTAGCGACTAAACAGAGATTCCACTCAGCCCGATAGGGGAGCATTGATAACCCTGAAAGCAGAATTTGTAGTCCTAAATCTGCTTTGCCTTGGTTCGTGTCGGTGACTCGGTAAATGCCGCGTAGCCCGTGATAGTAGGCGCTGATTCCAGCGACCCATTGCTTTCCAACCAGGTCAGACCGATCCCCTTGGCGATACTCCACATAGCCAGAACTTGCTGCCATTGATGCCCGTTCAGAGAGGTAGTGGACGTAAGAATCAATGCGAGTTTCACCCTGACTAGAGACAAGTTTGAGGCTTCTATTGCCGATGTCCACACCCATTGGAGAGGCTCTGTCAGTTTTGCCAGATGTGACAGGAGTGGGCAAGGTTGCCACCGATTCAGAGTGTGTTTCGGTCTCAAAAGTCATTACAAGTTCCTCTTAAATGGTGATGTACAAAAGATTTGAGACGTTTCAGTAGCTATCTGGCAGATTTGTCTAAATGGGTGATTGCTGCCACACTTGCCGCGTCTGTTAGAAATGTAGCAAGCGGTGTATAGTGGTGTCAATTGGTTTACAAAATTATGCTGTGAAACTAGCTGAAACCTAAATATCAAAAGGATTCCAAACGTATGAACCGGCTTATTATGGTGGGAAACAGACTAAGATCTCTCACCATGACTCAGGACAAAAAACCGCGACATTTAAGGCGGACGCAAATTGATATCAGCGACGTTCAGAGCGAGATAGAAACCCTCCGATCGGACGTGACGTGGAGAGAATTGCCGCTTTCAATGAAGTGCCGAATTTTGATTCTTGAACGACTGGAGCAGATAAGAGACGAAGCAACTAGCCAAGGCAAGTGAGATGGCAAAAGTTACAGTCACCGCATTTGTTGAGGAAGACATCAAGGAGGGTCTGAAAGCTTTGGCTGATGTAGAGCGCAGATCAATGTCTCAGATGATGTCCTTCTTAATCGAAAAGGCCGTCATCGATGCGAGAAACAAAGGGGTAATTCTTCAGGCTGAAGAGCAAGATAAGTAGGAGGGCAAACACTACAAGGAGCAAAGCGAATGCTATGACAGTCAGTGGAAAACTTGAACTCACCATCAAAATCAACGAACTGCCAAACGCCACCACTGTTGAGAATGGCTGGAAATCATTTGACATAGATTGCGATGGTCAAATCATTTCTGTCACCCTCAAACCCAAAATGTTTAAGAAGCTAGAGGATGCTCAAGCCAACTTTCCCATGTGGGTTGCTGCCGTCGCGGGGAAGATGGGACAGCCCACAGAAAAGGGGTTTGCGCTGGTAGAGCCAAACATACAAGTGTTTGAAAAGAAGCCTAAAGAACCTGCTGTAGCGGGATAGGAGAGAGCGTCATGACCCAAGCCACAAGACCGCGACTAACGATTGAGGAGTTTTTAACGTATGACGACGGCACAAACACCCGTTACGAATTGGTGGATGGGGTCTTAGTCGAGATGGGTGCTGAGAGTACGATTAACACGCTCATCGCTGGCTTCCTATTTGCGACCTTTCTACAACTTGGAATCCCGGCTTACCAAATCGGCTTTAAGCAGTGGATCGCGGTGAGTGATTCGACTGCCACAGCCCGCGACCCCGATTTGATCGTTCATTCAGAAGCATCATTCGCAGCGATCGAGGGATCATCTCAAGCGATCGTCAAAGCAGGCATGCCTAACCCATTACTGGTTGTCGAAGTCGTTTCACCGGGAAAACCAGGTGAGGACAACTACGAGCGCGACTATGTTGAGAAGCCAAAAGAGTACGCCACAAGGGGCATTCCTGAATTCTGGCAGGTTGACCCAAACCCAGACAGAGCGGTGGTGATAGTGCTGACTCTGAAGAATGGAGCTTATCAGGCTAGAGAGTTTCGAGGTAGCGATCGCGTTGTCTCTCCCACGTTTCCAGACTTGAAACTGACGGCTGAACAAATTTTGAGGGCTGGCAGATGAGTGAGAACTTCTCGAATCAACTCACTTCACGGGTGCCGATATATTTAGGAGCTGAACGGACTAGGACGTGACCTGACTCCTCAAACCCATTTACAGAAGAATTTGTCATGGATCGAGTGCAGATCAGAGAAAATGTCCTGATACACTTAATCTCACTTCAGAAACGTGAGCGATCCACCATGACATGCTCCGTTTCCACCCTTGCAACTCGAGAGGTCCCCATCATGTTCTAGAACTCCTAGAAGCCAAAAAACCCCCACTGCTGAAAACAGAGAGGGCTTTGAAGGCTCAAATATCTACTTTAATAACGGGAGGCGGGGACGCTAACTTGATTGCTTTAGCCGGCTGATAGTTAGATTCCTGACAGTGCCATGTGTTTATTATGCCTCATTTGTCTCGAATGGCAATAGTGTTTGCTGGGCATTTTTAAGATTCTCCGCATGGTTCTCCCTCCCGTCGCTGCCTGTTTAGAGCAGAGAGCGATGGACTGTTCCGGAGAGTGTTCGTGTGCATTAATGCATTGATTCCGCCGCCTTAACCTGACGGCTCGCATCTCGATTCTCCTCTCTCCGTCCTTGCTCTCTGTCCTCCCGCACCCTATTTGGACAGAGAACCATGCCGACTTATATCCATCTCCCTCAAACAGATCGGTTTGAGGGTCTTCCCAAAGCGACCTGCAATTCCTGGTTGTGTCGCAAATACTTTTTAGTGACAAACGAAGTATCTCGTTCGCATTCCGTTAAGCGCTAATTCCGAACAGTTCTTCGATAAACTTCGCTTGAGATACACTGTCCCCTTTGCTGACTCCCTTCACTTGTCCTTTGCGAATCATACTCATCGCTTCGATGCCACTCAAGGTTCGTCTCGCTGTGTTGAATGAGCCGAATCCCATCATTGGCTTTGTCAATCGCTTGATGTTGCGGTGATCCTGCTCGATGATGTTATTCAGGTACTTGCT
>NZ_LXYR01000127.1 GCF_001650195.1 Phormidesmis priestleyi BC1401
CCACCTCAATTCCTCGCTCTGCCATCATTTCTTCCAAATCCCGGTAGCTCAGAGGATAGCGGCAATACCACCGCACATTCAACACGATGATTTCGGGCAAGAAGTGCCGCCATTTGAACAGAGAGTCAGTCGTCATTTAGAGCAAGGCTAGAAAAAATTAAGCTTCCCTACCTTACTATTTTTGCGACACAACCGGTTTTTGGGGGATTGGGGCAAAAGCTTTGTGCGGATGCTAAGAAACTGGCTTGAGCCGTTGCAGTTTCTTTAGTGATCCTTTATGAGAACTCATGTTAGCATCTATTCAGTTTCTTGGAAGTACCTCTCAAGTAACTCAAAAGGAACGATGTTGATAAATTAACTAGAGCGAATAGTATGAGAGGAACCCTAGATGGATGCTGATAAGATGGCGAAACGGGTCAACTTAACCCTCTCCGATGCCTATTACTCTGATTTGCAGAGATGGGCAGAGAATCGAGGTGAGCCTGTGGCTACGTTTGCAACGTACCTTCTGAGGCTAGCGATCGATGAGGCTAGACGGGCTGGGGAGGTGCCCGATCTTGACCCAAACAAACCTTCCACTACTGAAAATAAAGGTAAATAAACCTGTAAGATTCTCGATCAAACAGACGTACTAAACGAGAGCAGCAAATTAGGAGGAGCGGTCGCTCATGACTCAAACACTCACTAAACCCACAGACCAGCGAATCGTCTTGCAAGGGACGTGGGAGCATTTCAAACACCTCCAAAAAGGGTATGAAGAAATCTCCCGTGCAAAGCTGACTTATTACAACGGGACGATTGAGATTCTCATGCCCGGTGAAGACCACGCCACATTTACGCAGGTGATCGGCTATCTGATCGTCACCTTTCTGATTGATAGAGGTATCCCATTCAAACCTACGGGCGACAAGACTCAAGAGCGAGAGGGTGAAGTCTCTGCACAGGCAGATCAGTCTTACTGGATTGGCAGTCTTAAGCCGATTCCTGATCTCGCGATCGAAGTCGTCTTCACCAGTGGCAATGCTGCCAAACTTCCTAAATACCGTGCGTTAGGCGTATCTGAAGTGTGGTTTTGGGAAGATGGCACGTTAGCGCTCTATCACCTGAGACAGGATAGCTATCAACGCATTGATCGGAGTGAGCTACCAGGTTTAGAGGCTCTAGACTTAGACCTGCTAAAGCGCTGTATTCTAATCGGAGAAACCGACCTAGGTCGGGCGGTTCAGATGTTTCGAGAGCCGCAGGAGGGCAACCACCAATGACAGTCAGTGGAAAACTTGAACTCACCATCAAAATCAACGAACTGCCAAACGCCGCCACGGTTGAGAATGGCTGGAAGTCCTTTGAGATTGACTGCGATGGGCAGATTGTCTCTGTCACCGTCAAGCCTAAAGTCTGGAAAAAGCTAGAGGATGCTCAGGCAAACTTTCCGATGTGGGTTGCTGCCGTCGCTGGGAAGATGGGGCAACCGACAGAAAAAGGTTTTGTGTTGGCAGAGCCAAGCATACAAGTCTTTGAGAAAAAGCCTAAAGAACCTGCTGTAGCAGGGTAGGAGCGGTTGCCATGACCCAAGCAAAACAACGGTTTAGAACGATTGAGGAATATCTCGACTATGACGACGGCACTGATACCCATTACGAATTGGTTGATGGGAAATTAGTTGAGATGGGTGCTGAGAAGAGATTGAATGAAAAGATTGCGCTGTGGCTGCTGAGTCAGCTTCTCCAGTTTGTGCCGATCGACCTTATTGCTAGAGGGACGCAAATTTCGGTACGGGGCAAGACTGCAACGGCTCGTAATCCTGACCTAATGATTCTGACTGAAGAGTTAGACCAGATTTTAAGTCAGCAATCGCAGTCTCTTATTACCTTCGATATGCCTGCCCCGGCACTGGTGGTCGAAGTTGTCTCTCCGGGAGAACCTGGCACCGATAACTACGATCGCGACTATGTTGATAAACCGAAAGAGTATGCCGCAAGGGGCATTCCTGAGTTCTGGCAGATTGATCCGAGTCGATCGGTGGTGATCGTGCTGACTCTGAAGGATGGAGCTTATCAGTCTAGAGAGTTTCGAGGCAGCGATCGTGTCCTCTCTGTCGCGTTCCCAGACTTACAGCTAACGGCTGAACAAATTCTGAGGGCTGGCAGATGAAAATAATTGCTTCATTCTCAAGAACAGGTAGTACGATTGATCGCAACATCACCACTATAAATATAAAGCAACCGCCACGCTCGGAAGAATGTGGCGGTTTTGTGTTTAAAAGGAGTTTCTTATGGCTCAAATTCCAGTCACATCGATCCGGTTGCCCCTTGATTTGAAATCTCAAATCAAAGAAGTCCCTGGAGGTAATCTCAGCGCTTTTCTGGTTGAAGCTGCCAGGAAGGAAATTGCTCTGATTCAAAAATCAAAAAACTCCCGCAGCTTGAACCACGGGAGTTTTTAGAATATTCGACTCTTAAGTAGCGGAAAGTTTTCCACGACATGACGCTACTTAGGAACCTGTTCAGACCCCTATCAAGCATCTAGATAGATTGCCTAAACAATATGATGGCTCAAAAGTGCAGGGTTGTGCAAACCCGCAAGCAAATAATTTCAGAGATTGACTCGCCGATCAACTCATCCAATATATCAGAATCCCCACCAACTTACCGGGAATTATCGGAGCCTCCAGCAGTCCCGAAATCAATTGCTTTAAGGCTTTTCCTAGCTAACTGGGCTGCCACATTTATCACCTACTTGCCATATTGCCAATTTACCTCCCTGTTGGTTGATCGCCTGCTTCAGATTGTTGAAGGAGATGCACGATGATCTCCACGGGAAGTAAGCCAAAGCCCACCAACAAATCAGATTCCTGTCCTGTCTGTGGCGACGTGAAAGGCAAGTGCAGAACCTTTGCAGACAAGCCATTAGTGCTGTGCATGACCGCTGATTTTGCCTCCGGCTGGAAAGAGTTCGGCTCCACCAAAGATGGGCTGTGGACGCAATTTTCTCCCGAGACCGGGCTACCCTTTGATCGCCATGCGTGGCAGCAGCGCCAGCGGCAAGAGATGCCCGTCGCGCTGCCCCAGACGATGAGTCTAGAGGAGCGAGATCGGTTCTACCGGAATTGGCTGGCGAACGGTTTACTCAACGAGCGAGACCGTGCTGACTTGCAGCGCAGAGGCGTCACAGACCCTTCGATAATCGCCTTATCCTGTGACGTTGGCTATGCAGTTCCCTTCAAAGGATTAGACGGCAAATATGTCGGGGCACAATGGCGCTACGCCCATCCGGGCGAGGGCGGTCGCTACCGTTGGCACAACCTCCCCGGCGGCAAGCAGTTCCCCGGCACCCATGAAATGCCGCTCGCGGTTTACAAAGTTGACCAGCCAACGATGCTGGTTGTGTCGCAAAAATAGTAAGGTAGGGAAGCTTAATTTTTTCTAGCCTTGCTCTAAATGACGACTGACTCTCTGTTCAAATGGCGGCACTTCTTGCCCGAAATCATCGTGTTGAATGTGCGGTGGTATTGCCGCTATCCTCTGAGCTACCGGGATTTGGAAGAAATGATGGCAGAGCGAGGAATTGAGGTGGGTCATTCCACCCTCAATCGTTGGGTGCTGAAATTTGCCCCTGAACTGGACAAACGCATTCGACCGTTCTTGAATCCCACGAATGACTCATGGAGAGTGGACGAGACTTACATCGAAGTGAAAGGAGCGTGGAAATATCTTTACCGCGCTGTCGATTCAATGGGCAACACGTTGGACTTCATGCTGAGCGCAAAGCGGGACGGTAAAGCAGCAGCCCGGTTTTTCCGCAAAGTGCTGAAGGCGACTCATACTCAAACACCCCGCGTGATCACCGTCGATAAAAATGCTGCCTATCCGGTGGCAGTCGAAGCCTTGAAAGGCGATGAAACGCTGGCAGCAGAGACAGAATACCGGCAGAGCAAGTACCTGAATAACATCATCGAGCAGGATCACCGCAACATCAAGCGATTGACAAAGCCAATGATGGGATTCGGCTCATTCAACACAGCGAGA
>NZ_LXYR01000128.1 GCF_001650195.1 Phormidesmis priestleyi BC1401
GCTCTTAAAAAGGGTTGGATTACGCCTGTAACATGCCAGTTTGATGTACTACTCAGTCCAATCTTAGTCCTCGTGCTGTGTAGTATGTTTTTCGACCAATTTGATCCGCTTATCACTTCGCTGATCTTGCCCACAAATTCCTTAGCGTTGTTTTTGGTCCAAAAGCTACGGGAACGCCAGCATGAGTTTCTGTATGACTACTCATTTAACCCTGATCTAGAGTCGGTAGTCAGCCACAAGCCTGTGAGGGAGGGATGGTCTCAGAAGCCAACGTCTTTGGCATACGACAACGATTCGTTCATTTTGGGGTCATAAGGACTTGAACCTTTATCTAGAGCCACCTTGAGGAGGGTGAATTTGTACCACGAAACTCAACTCATCTTTCCAGTTTGGTACTTAGATGAGGTAGATGAGTTTCATGGTATATGCCAAGGGTATCAGAAGGGTTCAAACTCGGCGATTGAGGAAGCAGAAGCCACTGTACCAAACAAACGACCGTTTATTTGACCCGACCCCCAGCGCCAGCAAGCAGGCTATCCGCTCGAATCTGGCCATGTGATGACACTCAGTCCCTACCTCACCCAGCATATTAATCGGTTTGGTTGTTACGGACTAGACCTGGAGAAACGCCCGCCAGATCTGATTTATGACCTCTGGGCTTCAGAACGGTAGCTCCCTATGACCCCAAAATGAACGAATCGTTGTCGTATGCCTCTTTGGGAAAGCCAAAGGATATGCAGACAGAGACACGACAACTGGGAAAGTCGCGTTGTAAGTTGCAATGCATACGTCATGGTTAGAACCGTTCGGCATCACTCAGTTTTACACCGATGGTTGGGGAGCGTACGAACGGCATTTTGAACCTGTGTTTCACACGGTAGGTTAAGTGTTCACTCAGACGATTGAGCGCAAGCACTTGACGTTGTGAGCTCGAATTAAACGATTAGCGCGGAAAACGACTTGCTTTTCCAAGTCAGAATGGTTATGTGATGTAGTCATCGGACTATTCATCAATCGATTTGAGTTCGGATTACCCATTTAATTCTCCTTCCACACGTCTAGAATACGACTTTTAGTGGTTCGTCGCGGCATTCGGTATCAAGAAGAGGGGTCTATGGCTGACGATCGCTGCTAATCGCAATTCCCCCGATTTGAATCGTGGCTGACGATCGCGCTGCAATCGCTTGATTCTCTTGTGGTGAAGCGCCACGCGGCACGAAGAGAATGTTGAGCTGTTCATCAGACTGATTGCGCCTCAGAAATGCCGAGACCGCTCGATTAATTTTAAAGGAGAGGGTTGCAGAGCTGAACTCACCATGCTGCTGTCCGTTCCGAATTCCCTGACCAAACAAGGCGATATTCCCAACATAGAACGGACTGTTAAACTCCGGAGTGGCTCCCTTGGGTAGCCCTACATACACTTCGTAGTAGACATCTGGTTGTCGATCAGCTTCAATATTGGTCAAGTCGAGGGTTAGGTTGGTTTTTCCCTCACTCGTGACTCGCAGAAGCTGTTCACGCACTGGACGAACATCTATCCCAACAGACACAGGATTGGATTCTGGTGGCAGAATGACGGCTGACTCTTGAGATCGTCTGAGCAACACCTCTTTGCTCCTTTTTCGTGTTGGACTAATTCCTGGTTGGCAGGAGAGCTTCACTTGAGTTGGCTCCCCCTGATAGGCATAGTTGAGCTGTTCTTGGGCGCGGAGGATTTCGCACCCCGTCAACTGCACGGATTGACCATTCTCATCGAAAAACGTGAACTTGGTGGTTGTCCAGGACGAATCACTGAGTGGGTCGGTACGCCCGCCCCCTTGTGCCAGCCAGATGTTCCATAAACGGTCAATGTTGCAGTGATGTAGCCAGAAGATTGGATCTTGTGCGGCGGTCGGGACACTGCCCATCAATCCCCCGATCGAGACATGCACTGCCCCATGAGGAGTTCCTTCTAGCGAACTGCTGAAGTCATTGAAGGGCACTTCAGCAAGGGCGACCACGGTATCGACAGCAGAGGCATTGAGTGAAGATGTGCCAGCATTCCAGCCCGACCCTCGATTGGTAACATAGAGAGGATTAGAAGCGTTGGCTGGTGATCGAAACACCGTCGGTAAGCGCCGTTGCCGAGTCGAGCCATAATTCCAATACGGGAGTGCCCAATTGGAATCACCGGATAATTTGCGGACAATGCGTTCAAAATACCAGAGATACATCCGGTGCCAGGAGAAGAAGAAGTACGTGCCATGTTTACAAGTGTTCCAAGCAGGCTGAGATCCTGGAAGCGTTGTGCCATGTATAGCTGCCTGATATGTCCAGCTCAACGGGTTATCATCCGGCAACGCTTTCATGGCCGCGATCGCTTTCTTGTAAGACAAAACGGTTGAGCTAGTAGTGCTCAGGGTGCCAATATCGCGACGGGTGTAAGAGCTTGCGGCGTTGCCCTGTCGTGCTTGCAACAAAAACGAACCCACTAGAGTTGTACTGGCTGCTAGTCCCACTGTCTCAAGAAATCTTCTGCGTGAAACGAGAGAACTGCTCATCGCTTACCTCCAATAGAGACAGATGAGGTTAACACAGTCATAGCCACGTTGCGACAAATAATTTTTTTGAAAAAAGATCTCATGAAAGTCATGGTTGCTTAAGCTCTAGCTATGGAATGGAGTAGAGGATTAAAGCGATCAGAGACGGATTCTGGATATGAAGAATTGTTCTTAGAACAGGTTTGATATTATCAGAGGCTGTTGTGAACAATCCTACATTACCTCGGTCTTGTCAACTCAACGGTTCAACGGCTGGCTTGTTGAGAAAATGCCCCCTTTACAGAGATTAGAATACTGATTCTTTCATGACTCCAACTGTATGCATTCTTAATAAGCAGGGCTAAATTGAGTTAAGTTGACAATACCCTTTTATCAGTGTCCGCTCAGTTCTTTCTGCCAGATTAGGTCTTGTCTCTTACAAATTCAGGAGGAATTTGTCCTAACCAATGGTTCTTCCCAGGATCTGGATCTCCATGGGTTTTAAGGTAACCGGAAGCACAGAGATGGGGCCACTGGAAACCCCACCATTGACTTCATGAATCTCTGCTCCTCCAATCAGCTTAACTGCACCTGGTTCAGTAGAGGCAGCTTGATTGCTGAACAAGATTTTGAGTGCTGCACCCGCCGGATTGAGCGTCGCGTCAACCAGCACCGCACCCATAAAGCCCGCTTGGGTATTCGTGTTGGCAATCACCACGACCTCCTGATCATTCAGAATACGCGAGAACGACAGCACACCCTGAGGAGAAGTGGAAATACCAAAATGAAACCCATCTCCTGAAATAGGGCGGAATTGATACTCCCCATGCCTAAAGGCGAGGGGATTCTTGAAGAGTCCACAAGCGAACCTTCAAAGGCGTTAACAAAGCGCCCCTACTGACTCCCTCAAGGCATAGCCCTAAAGTTGTCGCTACTTTTCGCAAGATGTTTGCCGCACCGTTGCAATCAGCATTGATGTACTGATTGTTTTGAGTGCGGTACAAGCCACGTTTAACTCGTCTGCCTGACTCCTTCCACCCTTCGGGTTTCTCACCGATTTTAGGCAGGAAATCATCATCCACAAACGAAGCCTTAGACGTATAGCTTTCTTCCGTCTCAACGAATCGAATCCCGTGCTGTTCGCACAGTTGCGAGACTCTCTCTTTGAGTCTGCCCGTGGGAATCTGGACAAACTTCTGATTGGTTTTAGCACCCATATTGGCACCGTCTTTCTGCCCTCGATTCCAGCCAAACACGACGGTGCCGATTCTGTTCTCAAGACAATGATTGATCACCTTTCTAGCCGCTTTATTGACCGCATCCCTAACCTGACGATTGCGTTTCTCAGTGATGGCAGCTAATCGCTTAGACCAAAAACCTTGAGGCTGATTCTCTTTGAGGGTGGCAACTTGCTTGTTATA
>NZ_LXYR01000129.1 GCF_001650195.1 Phormidesmis priestleyi BC1401
GGGGCAACTTTGCGGAGGGTCAAATTGTTGAACGCGATGAGCTAAATCTCTGTGAGTTGGGGTCTTATACGTACACCGAAGAAAAGTAAGTCTTACTGGCAACCCTTGCTACATCAGGAGCGAGGTGCAAGGGTTACTCGACCCTGAAAGAACGAAATCAAGGGATTTTGATAGAGTAGGCATCAAAATCCCTTGATTTGTGGGTTGGTGTCGAGAGGTAGGCTTTGATCTGGTGTATGGAAAATAAGGAGAAAAAAAGCGCATCTTGCTGAAAGGGAAGGCCAGAGAAAAATAGATCTAAATGGGCAGATCAGTATTTTAAAACTTCTGAGAAAACCTGATTATTCTCCAGCCTTTCTAAAATGGCACTACCAAGGATTTCTATGCCGCAATGGGCGAAGTCAGCCACGTTTCGAGTGGCGATCTCGGCTGGGTGAGTCCGGCAGATGGCAGCGGCAATTCGCTCGGTGGCGCAGGAGTACAGCCAATTTGGTCCCACAATCGCGCTAAAAGTATTTTCTCAGCTCAACCCCTTTTTTGCCCGCTATCAGCTCCCCCCAGCAACAGGCTCACTCTCGAGGCGCTCCCGAAATCACGGTAGTCTCAGCGGCTGTTTCTGGGGGCGCGAATTCATCAATGAAGGTCACGAAGACAGCTGCAGCAGGGACTGCTAACAGCAGTCCAATCAACCCCAACAGCTTACCCAACACTAGAAACGTCAGGATGATGACAACCGGGTGGAGATTCACCTGCTGACCCATCACTAGGGGTTGCACCAAGTGAGCATCAATTTGATTCAGCAATAGAAACAGCAGCAGCACCGAGAGAAACTTCCAGGGCGAAAGGGTCAGCGCGACGAGTGCTGGTAGAAAAGTGCCTGCGATCGTGCCAAAGTAGGGTACGACTTCCAGCAACCCAGCAATGACCCCAAACGGCAGCGCCAGCGGCACTCCCAACGCCCAAAGACCGAGAGTGGCTCCGACCCCGAGGAACAGCATGGCAACGCCCGTACCAAAAATCCAGCCCCGTAAGCGCACGCCAGTGGCTTTCAGCAAGCGGTGAAAGCGGCGATGCTGCCGATGTGGCACCAGTCGCAAAATGCCGTCAATCAACGTCGCCGGGTCGTAGGCCATGTAAAGCGCCAGAATGAGCGTCGCCACCACCTCAATCGTCGCGCCAAGGGTCTGCTTGAGCAACAGTGGAAACGTGCCTAAAAGTTGATCAGCGAACTGCCGAAACTGCATCAAGCCTTGTGAAAGATCAGGCACAAAACTAAAACTACGATGCAGGTTGACAGACAGCGCCGTCAGCGCCGTGAGATAACTGGGCAGTGCGACGAGCAACTGCTGGATTTCATGCAGCAAACTGGGCAAGATCACAGCGACGAGAAAACCGCCAAAACCGCCTAGCAAGCCAACTAAGAGGAGGATAGCGAGCCAGCGAGCCTTCACGACCTTTTGTAACCAGCGCAGCAAGGTGCGCAAAACTACTGCAATCAGGATAGCAATCGCGACTAATTGCAGCACCGGCAACAGGACATAAAGAATATACAAAGCGGCTGCCAGCAGGACAGCCAAAGGGGCACCGCGCGTCAATTGCTTCCACAGAGAAGCTGGTTTTTGCCGCGATGGTTTTTCTGGAGTCTCTTCATGCATACACTTCGTTAGCCTTGGGACGCACTCATGATAGACCCATAAACAGGCGGGGTTGCAGATGACGACTACTCGTCTCCGGTGACAACTACTCAGGTGTTTGTGAAGTTTGAGCCAAGGAGTGCTAACCCTGCACAGACACGGTATGAAACAGGATAGAGTGGCTGTCGCACTCTGCCAGGGCCATGACTGACCGTGTGGACCGTACAGTGTGCGCTGGACTACCACCCTGAGGACGGTGGCAAGCGGGGATCGATCCGTTAGGCTGACGGTAGAACATCCAAGCAATATGTCCAAGCCGCCTTTAGAGCTACGGTTCTAGAGGCTTTTTTCTACCCCAAGATGATGCCCGTCTCAGCCTGCTGAGGGAGAAAGGAGCCACGGATAGGTTGCTATTCTTGTGAACATAAAAGCTTAGTTCGTAAAAAGGTTTAAGAGTATGAACATTGTGGCATGGGTGGTTTTAGGTCTCATTGCCGGTGCGATCGCTAAAGCGATTGACCCTGGTGCACGTGGTGGTGGTGGACTGCTCGGCACCATGTTGCTCGGTATTGTTGGTGCATTTGTGGGGGGTAGCCTATTTACCCTGATCACGACGGGAACGCTGGCATTCACCGCCAGTGGTTTGTCGTTGGGTGGTATTGTGGTGGCCGTGATTGGCGCGATCGTCTTCTCGTTTATTTGGAATCGTTTGGCGAGCCGCTCGGCTCTGTAAGGCAACGACTCAGTTGGCACTCAAAGAATTGACTGCAACCCCTGTCACGTTGGCAGGGGTTTTGTTTTGTCTGCGGTCACGCGGAGGCTCTACGGCTCTGTTTGGTGGACACCAACACCCGTCTGTCTGGAGACACCAGTAACACGGGTGTTGGGCTTGAGTACGGGTAAGTCTGGTGAGGTCAGTGGTAAGGGTTTGGTCATAGGCAAGCCTGGGCAACCGCGACAGAAAAGGTCTTACTTTGCCTATACTGTGCGCGCGGAGCCACAGTCGTTCATACATAGGGACTGAAGCGTTCAGTGGAGCATGGTGGGGCATCACGGAACTCAGGTTAAGATTGGTGTCACTGACTGCGCTCTCTGGGCCACCGCCCTTACCACACCACTAGCCCTTGAGCCGATAGACGTTGTCCAGGCACAGTTTTCAGCTCGGGTACCGTCCTGCTTGCGTCCAGCACCGGACTGATCAGGAACTTTCACCAATCGGTCCAGTCTCAACCCCTATGACTACAGCCGACAGAGCGCCCAAGCTCGAGGCTCAGATCAGTCCGCCGTTAAAGGGCGCAGACCCCACGCCTGCGCCCTTTAACGGTCGCTGGTGAACCCAGAACGAGCCGTGTGACTGACGGCAATTGTCTGGCTGACGCTTCACTTCCCTTAAAACATAACTAAAACTATGCACTTCAAACCACTCTTGCTTCTACCTGGGGTCTTAGCCCTGGCGCTGACAGTTGCGCCACTGCTACCCGTGACCGCCCAAACCATGTCGGCTCCGACTGGTCAAACGCCGAAACACGTCAGCACGTTGAACCTGACAGCGACTCAAAAAGCCCAACTCAAGCACATTCGGGACACGACTCACAGTCAAATTAATGCTCTGCTGACACCCGCCCAGCAAGCGAAATACGCGAGCGCTAAAAGCGAACGACAGGAGCGGCAGGTCTGGTCTTCCCTAAACTTGACGGCGGACCAAAAAACGAAAATCCGTGCCATTCGTCAGTCAGCCAAGCAGCAAATGAACGCGGTGCTCACGCCAGCGCAACGCCAGCAGTTACAGCAACGGCGACCACACTAAGGATCATGGCGACCGCAACTCCGACACCAAGCAGTATGGCGAGGGGCTGCCTTCGTCCACAGGCTCTAAAACAGACACACTGACTACTGCGGGCAGGTAGCAAAGGTGCAAAAAAAACCTCGCCAGTGAGTACGAGGTTGAGGTGTGTAAGGCCTTGAGCCAAGATACGTGCGAAAGTTTATCATATGGGTACTAAAGCTCTACTGAGTAAAGCTTTCAGCGTTTGGCTCAAAACATAGCTATTTTTGTCGGGCAGCTGCC
>NZ_LXYR01000130.1 GCF_001650195.1 Phormidesmis priestleyi BC1401
TAAAAGCGCAGCAGTGGGCGGCGATTGGGCTAGTCACCGTGGGCGTAGTCCTGATGAATCTGGCACGAGTGCCGTCAAAGCTATCGCAAACCTAAAGCCATCGCACCAGGACACAGTCATGTTGAAGGCTTACCACTTGACTGTCTGGTTGCCGCTTCTGCTTACCATCAGTCCTCCACAAATAGTGCTAGAACGCTCCTCCAGGGATGGCACAGTTGCCGACCTTACCATCCAGCATGGCACGCTGGATATCGCGTAACTCCTGATCCAGCCGTAGGCGACCTGTATCTTTAGGGTTGACCGCAAGAAAATGGTTTTCTGAGTTTCGAGCGATCTGGTCATACGGGTGTGTTGATTCAGATTAGTCGAGGCTCTATTCCACTTTAGTCGCCGCTTGAAGGGTTGTCGAAGCGAAGCATCGATGATTCATGGTTTCTAAAGCAATTTTGAAAACCATCCTAACGTTGCCGAAAATGCCTCTGGGTCGGCAGAGTTTTGTGCAAATCTAAGCAAGCTTAGATGAGGCGATCGCTAATTAACTGTGCTGATGGCGGCGGAAGAACGCGCGCACGTGCTGAAGTAACACGCCCTTCGTCAGAATTTTGCCTACACCCTCTCAACCAAAAAGCAGCTTGTCCACACTGCGGACACAGACATCTACCAAAAAGCTTTTGCCTGCCTATCGCTCGCGAAAAGAGTTCGTCTCTACTGAGAACAGCAATCCAAAACCTTTAGAAACGACAGAGTTAGGACACCACCCAAGAGAAGGTATAGATAGAACCTTTTCGTGGGTCGCTTGACTCGATATTTGTGTGAACGCAAGCGTGATCACAGCTCTCAAGATGATGATGTGTGGCAAAGATTAAATTGGGTGCATCCCACTTTTGCAATAAGTACTATTACTCAGACTTGTAGCCCTTGAGAAAACGGGCTTTCAAGACACGTTCTCAAATTGAGACTTACAAGACTGGGATGCACCCAATTTAATCTTTGCTATCCATCAATTAAGGTTTTCTCCGCTACCCCTTCAGTCGAAAAATCCACTGCTTTAATAGTGGTTGACAACCCGGTACCTTTAGCATGACTGACGATCTTGATCCGGCTTTGCAAGTGGATGTTTTAGCCGCTGCCCTGCACCTGGATGACCAGGAGGCAAAAGACTTGCTGGAGTTTCTGGCGCAAAAGCTGGAGCAGGCGTTACCTCAAGCGACTACTGTCACCCGGAAGGGTGGGTTGTTTAGCAAAGCCCGCCCGGTGCAGGAAATTGTCGTGCGCTTCAATGACTACCATTACCAAATCACCCGCGAACAACACGGAACCCTGACCGCTCAGGTTTTAAAGGTTGTGCGAGGAGTGGTGCTGAAGACAACGGAAGTTTCCGTTGATCAATGGACAGCAGACATGGCCCAACAACTGGCGCAACTAGCGCAGCAAAGTGCCCAAACCCGGCAGGCATTGAATAAATTCGTCCTGGGAGGTTGATGCATGCCGTTCTGGGAATCGGCGGAAGCTAAAAGTCGACGCGAGGCTCACGAAGCCACTCAAAGGGCGCTGGAGCAGGGACAAATTCCCTATCACGCCCGCCATCGGTTGGAAGCGCAACGCCAGCGAGGCGATCGCTTCTTCACCAGTGACCTCACCTCTAACGAACATCTGCTGACTCGCGAAGCGGGCTATGAACCGATCGGGCTGGTGATGGGGACTGCTTTTTATAAAGTCAGTTTTTGGGGCTACTTCAACAGCTATTACACCTCTACGGGTGAGCTGACCAGCCTCAGTCAGGCTCAGTTAGCAGCCCGAGAGCTGGCGGTCGCCCGTCTCCAGCAGGAAGCCATGCTCCTGGGTGCTCACGGTGTCATTGGCGTGCGCCTGCAATTAAAAGGCTATGACTGGAGTGCCCGGACGGTGGAGTTCACCGCGATCGGCACGGCGAGCCGTATTCCCAACCGACCCCCCGACCCCCATCCCTTCACCAGTGACCTGAGTGGGCAGGAGTTTTGGCAGTTACATCAGGCGGGCTACTATCCCAGAGGCTTAGTGCTGGGCATCTGTTCCTACTACGTCCACACCGACTGGAACACCCGCAATCTGACCAGAGGCGGCTTTTTTGGCAGAGGCAGCTCAGCCAGAACCAGGAAATTACCCAATACACTCAGGGATTTCAGCTTGCCCGTCACCTGGCAACCGAACGCCTGACTGCTGATATTCGCAAACATGGCGGTGACGGTGCGGTCTGGCATGCACATTGACATGGGTATCGAAGACATTGAATACGAAGTCAACGATACGAAGTATCACGACCTGCTGGCGCATTTTGTAGCCGTCGGCACCGCCATCGTTCAGGCTCCACACCCGAAAGCCGGTGATCGCAAAGCCCACTTGCTCTATTACGACCTTGCCAAGGGTAAAGTTGCCCCCTTGAAGTCAGCAAACCACTTAATTCCTAAAGCACCATGACAAACTCTCCACCACCCTCTGATCTTCCCGCCCATGCCCGTGAACGGCTGCAGGCGATGCGCGGCAAAGATGAGGCCCATCGCCTGTTTACCAGTGACCTGACCGTTAATGAATTTCTGCTGGTCAAAGAAGCCGGCTTTGATCCTGTGGGTATGGTCGTAGGCTGCTCCATGTATCACATTGGCTATCAGTGGGCAGGCATCGGGCGCGACCTCTACCTGATACTAAAGCGACTAAAGCTCCCTACTGGCAAAGCTCTTAAACGATTTTATAGCAGTTCTTTTGATTATTCATTGACTAGTTTTACAGGCACCCAAAACCCTTGTGGAGCAAAAGGTGGTTGGTTTTTCTAATGTATCGGATGGAGGTCGCACCCCAGGCATCAACCAGAATATGGAAATGACCGTCCTTTCCCAAGCCATGTACCACGCGCGGGAACTGGCGATGAGTCGCATGGAAGAGGAGGCGGATGCCCTCGGAGCCGATGGCATTGTGGGCGTGCGGTTGACGGCTAAACACATGGAATGGGAGCCAAACTTGGCGGAATTTGTGGCGATCGGGACGGCGGTGCGTGCCCGTAACCGGGATCTCTCCTACCGCACCCTGGACAACAAACCCTTTACCAGCGACCTCTCCGGGCAGGACTTCTGGACGTTGCTGCGGGCAGGCTATCGTCCTGTGGGCATGGTGATGGGCAATTGCGTTTACCACGTGGCTTACCAGGGTATGGGGCAGTGGTTCAAAAACCTGGGCAAGAATGTGGAAATGACCAACTTCACACAGGGGTTGTACGATGCCCGCGAACTAGCCATGGAACGAATGCAGGCAGAGGCTACCCACTTAAAAGCAGAAGGCATTGTGGGTGTACAACTACATGAGGGCAGCTATGCCTGGAGTGCTCATGTCATTGAGTTGGGTATGTCAAGTAGTTTGTGTCAAAGGTCAAAATTAGAGCGGAAATCGCTCTTCGTACAGAATCGCAAAACGGTTTAGAGCAGGCTTCCAGTTTGAAATGGGCATCGTCCATTTTTTCGCAATGTGGTGCATCGCCCGATAAACCACTTTGAGGGCAGATTCATCGGTGGGAAACGCCCGATGATTCTTGATCACTTTTCTCAGAGTC
>NZ_LXYR01000131.1 GCF_001650195.1 Phormidesmis priestleyi BC1401
GATGGATTGGTATAGTCGTCACGTCTTGTCCTGGCGGATCTCCAACACTCTAGAAGTTCACTTTTGCGTGGAGGCGTTGGAAGAAGCCTTATCCAACTACACCCCACCTGTGATCTTTAACACGGATCAAGGGGCACAGTTTACAGCGAACGCCTTTACAGACTGTCTGAAAGCCTCTGGAGTTCAGATTAGTATGGATGGTCGAGGGCGCTGCCACGACAACATCTTTATCGAACGATTGTGGAGGAGTCTAAAGTATGAGTTGATTTATCTCAAAGCGTTCGAGGATGGTCAACATTTAACGCAAGAGGTCAAACAGTGGTTTCGTTGGTACAATCAAGTTCGTCCACATCAAGGATTAGATTATCAGACACCAAATCAAGTGTATTGTGATAATCTAAAGAAACGAAGTGAGTGATAAAGCAATTGAGATCTTGAACACGAAACTGAATGGATCTGAGAATCTGAATCCCTAGCTTATTCATCCCCTGAAAACTGTCTAGTCTTGGGGGTCCACTTCAGAGGACGGGGGATTGAGTGTTTCTTACTTTCTTAACCCACCCTTCTGCGTGGGACAATTGCTCAGATCTTGCACCAATCTCGATAAGCCGATTTTGCAACGGAGCAGAGCGGCTTCTAAGCTTTTCTATTTTCAATAAGCGTAGTTTTAGCTTAGGTGCCAGATGTGAGCCTTTAACGAACGGAGTACCCTTCGTTAGAAATGCAAGAAACACAAGGTTTGATTCCACACCAATGTCCTAAAGTTGAGACAATGCCCTGACCGCATAAACCGATTGAACACTGGTGCGAGCGCGCCCGAATCTGAGCCTGGTTCTGGAGGGTCATGATTAAAACATTGGTGAAGTGCCTTGTCACTATCCCGTTTAGGAGACTGGATTGGCAGTGCCATCCAGGTCAGGGCAGCGTTACTAATCTTCGCTTGAGGACTGAGGGATGAGTGAATCAAAGCGCGAGTTACCCGTGATCAATGCAAATACAGCAGGAATTGATTTGGGAGCAGAGCATCACTGGGTGAGTGTCCCTGAGGATCGTGACTCCCAGTGCGTTCGTCGCTTTGGTTGTTCTACCGCCGACCTCCAGGCAATGGCAAGGTGGTTGCAGGAATGCGGTATCCAATCCGTCGCCATGGAGGCGACGGGAGTGTACTGGATTGCGGTGTTCCAAATTCTGGAGACCCAGGGCTTTGAGGTCAAGTTAGTCAATGCCCGCCACGTCAAAACCGTGCCGGGTCGTAAAAGTGATGTGCTGGATTGTCAATGGTTACGACAACTCCACAGCTACGGGTTACTGGCAGGGTCTTTCCGCCCCGATGACCAGATTTGTGTCTTGCGAAGCTACATCCGCCAACGAGACACCTTGATCAAGAGCGCCAGCACCCATATCCAGCGGATGCAAAAAGCGTTGACCCAGATGAATGTGCAATTGCACCGCGTCATCAGTGATATTAGTGGCACGACGGGTCTGGCAATCATTCGTGCCATTGTGGCAGGGGAACGGGACTTGCACAAACTGGCAGCACTCAAGGACTGCCGCATTCATGCCAGCACCGATGAGATTGCTGCTGCGCTGACGGGCGACTATCGAGCAGAACTGGTGTTTGTACTGCATCAAGAGTTGCAACTCTATGAGGTGTTTCAGGCACAGATTGCCGCTTGTGACCTCCAAATCGAGTCCTGCTTGACTCAATTTGCGGATCAGGTTGACCTCGCCGCCGCTCCCTTGCCCGCCTCTAAAAGACGCGGCAAAAAACAACCCGGCAATGCCCCCAGCTTCGACTTACGAACCCATTTGTACCGGATGAGTGGAGTAGACTTTACCCAGATTGATGGCTTTGGGGGGTTAACGGTTCTGACGCTGTTGTCTGAGTTGGGCTTAGACCCCTCCCGGTTCCCGTCTGCCAAGCATTTTGCCTCTTGGTTAGGGCTTTGTCCCGGTAGTCGCATCACCGGAGGCAAACGAAAAAGCTCCAAAACTCGCCCCGTGGTGAATCGGGTTGCCAATGCGCTACGGATGGAGGCTCAGACCCTCGTTCGTTCTCAGTCTGCCTTGGGTGCTTTCTATCGTCGGATGAAAGCTCGCATGGGTGCGCCGAAAGCCATTACTGCCACGGCTCACAAACTGGCACGGATCTTCTATCATCTTTGGAAATCAGGGGGTTCCTATCGCGACCCAGGCATCGGTGCCTATGAGCGCCAGCAGCAAGAACGAGCCGTTAAAAACATCCAGAAAAAGGCTCTGGCTCTCGGCTTTGACCTGATTGCTAAACCCTCGTCTCCAGCAGGGCTGATTAGTTGTCACCAGACAAAATCTACAAGCTTGAGTCTTCGTTCAGCATCAGAATGATGCCTTAACGCAAGATAAAGGGTACAGATTTTCTTTCTCGACCTTAAATTAGCCCTGCCGTCTCCAGAGTGTGTTTCTTAGGAGCTAAGGTAAGCTGAGATGCCAATGTCGCTGTCACTCCATGCTAGAAAAGAGCTTTTCTTAGCTGACGTTCATCTGCCACAGTCATAGGGAAGACTAATCAAGTGTGCAAGCGAAACAACAGCATTGATTAAAGGCAAACTCACTATGCAGAGATCCTACCAAATTGTCAGTATTATTGACAAACGCCGACCTCTGGCACGAAAGATCGAAAATGTTGAGGCAAACCTGAGATCTATTGCCACAGCGTTACACCAACTTGAGAAACATCGCGATGTGCTGCTCGCAAAAGTAGATGATCCCGGCACTAAAGGAAGACTTAGGGAAATTGATTGTTCTGCTATTCAGCAAAATATCGACATGGAGCTAGTTACCCTCAGCAACCTCAGATCTCGATTTTCTCGTGACACGCTCAATGTTGGAGTCGTAGGACGAGCGAGGCAGGGTAAAAGCCGTCTACTTCAGAGCTTGACAGGATTAACGACCTCAGAGATCCCCGATGGTGAGCATCAACACTGTACAGGTGTTCGCAGCACTATCCACCATAATCACACGGAAACCCACGCTGAAGTTTGGTTCCATTCTGAACGTTCCTTTCTAGACGAGGTCATCGCACCGTACTACGAACAGCTTCGCTTGGGTTCCAGACCCATCTCAATTCAAGAATTTGCAGATTCTCCACTTCCCAGTCATTTATCTAGTCAAGCTGTTGCTCAGTCTAAATACGAACATTTACTTCGTTATCACCGATACCTCGACAAATATCGTGATGCTCTTTTGGAAGCTTCTCCTCGCCGAATTCCACGTCAAGACATTCGAGAGTACGTTGCCCAAGACACGCAAGACGGGCAACGCATCTATTTCAACTATCTTGCAGTGCGAGAAGTCAAAATTTTCTGTCCTTTTCCCAATCAGGATATTATAGCCGTTGCCAGTTAGGTTAGGACATACTATAGAAGTTGAGACCCTCAAATGAGCGATGCCAGCCCCCTACAGCGATGACCTCCGACAAAAAGT
>NZ_LXYR01000132.1 GCF_001650195.1 Phormidesmis priestleyi BC1401
ACTTTTTGTCGGAGGTCATCGCTGTAGGGGGCTGGCATCGCTCATTTGAGGGTCTCAACTTCTATAGTATGTCCTAACCTAACTGGCAACGGCTATACATTGCCACTTTGACAACGGCAAAACATAGAGTTTTTCTATTTCTTGAAGATAGAGTATTACCAGATGATAGTTTGATAGCGATAGGATTACATGATGCCTATTTTCTCGGCGTTCTCTCCAGCAAAATTCATGTCACTTGGGCACTGGCAGCAGGAGGGACTTTAGAAGATAGACCGCGTTACAATAAAACGGTTTGCTTCGATCCCTTCCCCTTCCCCGACCCCACACCAGAACAAAAACAACAAATTCGTGAACTGGGCGATCGCCTCGACTCCCACCGCAAGCGCGTTCAGACACAGCATCCCGAAGTCACCATCACCGCCATGTACAACCTGCTAGAAAAGATCCGCGCAGGGCAAGAACTCACCGAGAGCGATCGGGCATTCAACAACAAAGCCTTAGTTTCCACCCTCAAACAAATCCACGATGAGCTAGACGCAGCCGTATTTGAGGCGTATGGATGGGAAGATCTAAAGACAGAAGGTCAAATCAAGGGTGAAGTGGATGAAATCATCCTGGAAAGACTGGTAGCGTTGAATGCTGAACGAGCCGAAGAAGAACGCAATGGATTGATTCGCTGGTTGCGTCCAGACTATCAAGCACCCGGCGAAGTCCAGACCCAGCAAGTGATCGAGGGCATTGCTGAAGTCGAAGTAGAAAGCGCGATTACCCCCGTCGAACAACAAAAACTTCCCAAAGCCTTTAAAGAACAACTAGCCGCCGTGCGCGATCTGCTCCGCACCCAAAGCGGCGAATGGACGATCGATCAAATTGCCGCCCAATTCAAAAGCGCATCTCGACAAAAACAAACCATTCTCACCTGTCTCGAAAGCCTCGAAGCACTGGGTATTATTGCCAAACATAGCGAAGACAGCAGCGATCGCTGGTATCTAGCAGAGTTGCAGCAAGCAAGTTAGCCCAGAGAGCGATCGAGGAAGATGAGGAGAGAGCGACCCCTTGCGGGTATCTCGAAGAGCGCGACTGGATGAAGCAGCAGCTTGAAGCCTTAGACATTAACCTAACCACAACAACTTAATGAACTGGAGTCGCAATGAAAGCACTTAAAGTTATGGCAACGATCAACGAGGAAGGGCAACTAACCTTAGATCAACCTTTTACAACCGATAAAAATAGCCGTGTAGAAGTCATTGTTCTAATCCCAGAGCAGGGAGCCTCAAACGATACACCTCAGACAGAAGCACTAGCAGATTTCCGGCAAGCTTGGCACGAAGCCATGACTGGGCAAACGATTCCCGCTGCTCAAATTTGGGAAGGGCTTGAAAATGACTGATCAGCCTTTCATCCAAGTTGAAGCGTCGCCAACATTCAACCGAAATCTACGTGCTCTTGCTAAGAAATATCGCAGTATTCAGAATGATATTCAACCCATCATCGAGCAACTTGAGCAAGGAGAGTTGCCCGGAGATCAAATACCTGGAGTAGGTTATGCCGTCTTTAAGTTGAGAGTCCGAAATAGCGATATCCCAAAAGGTAAGAGCAGCGGCTATCGACTGATTTATTACGTCAAAACAGCAACGGGAATCATTCTTCTAACTGTTTATATAAAATCTGAACAAGTTGATATCGCAGCAAAAGATGTTCAAAGCATCATTGCAGAATATGATCAACAATTAATTAAAGATGAAGAGAGCATCTAACCAACTGCTGGAAATTGCTAAAACAGGAGTGGAGAGGGCGATCGAGGAAGATGAGGAACGCGCGACCCCTTGCGGGTATCTCGAAGAGCGCGATTGGATGAATCATCAACTTGAGTGGTTGGGAATTGAATTAAAAACTGGAGAATAGACACATGAGAAACAAAGAGTTTTACGTCGTGATTGAAAGAGACGAAGATGGCATATACATTGGCGAAGTGCCGCAACTCAAAGCCTGCTACAGCCAGGGAGAAACGATCGATGAGCTAATGCAAAATATGCGCGAAGTAATTGAAACGTGCCTCGAAGAATCGACAACTGAATTCATCGGTGTGCAGAGGCTTGTAATCTAGTGGCAAAGCTTCCAAGCCCAACTGGGTGAGATCGCCCTCCAACCCTCACCAGTCAACCTCCGAACTCAAAACGTTGCTTTCCGATCGCGAAACTTCGTCCTTATAGCTTGAGCCTCCGACCTCCGAACCCGAAAGTTGAACCTCAGAGCACGGAACCCCACCCTCAAAGCTCGAAACTCCGACTTCAGAGCATGGAACTTCGACTTCAGAGCACGGAACCCCGACCTCGGAACTTGAAACGCCGCGATCGCAACCAAAAATCTCACGATCTTCCCGTAACCCTTCCCCTACTCCTCTACTCTGGGGCGCTGCATCACACTAATTACCTCATCTGTATTGCGAGTGGGCATCAACCGTGACCAATCTCTGACCTCAGTGATCCGGGCACTGTGTAACCGATGAATAACTCCCCTCACCCAATCAGGCGCACCCACTAAGATCATCCGGTTCGATCGTTTTTCAGCATTGGTCAAGCCGTCAATCACTGCCTCGATCGGCGTTTGAGCAAAATCATCCGGTACTTGCTTTGGCATCCTCGCTGATCCTTCTTCACTCTTCAAGCTGTTTGTGATTACAAACATTATCACTTCACCTTCTGTTTGTAAACACAAACATTTACTTGGGTATGCCTCTCTGACACCATAAGGGGCATGGGAAAAGCAGGCAAAGCGCTCAAACAGGTACTTGAAACCTACGGCATCACCCAGAATCGGTTAGCGGTGACAATGGGGCTGAACCGCTCAACTGTCTATCAATGGTTCAACGAAATTACCGACCCCTCGGCAGAATCCGTGACTCAAATCATTGCCGCCTTGGAACAACTCAACGCAGCCGCCGCCAAAGACTTTGTTCGCCTCTATCTGGGAAGGCTGACTCAACCAGAGCCAGAACCGCCAGAAGATTAACGAACGACGCGACGCTATCAAGTAGGTAAGCTGAGATCTTGCACCTGAACTAAAACTCTCTCGTTTCTGGCATTCACCCGCCCGTGATTGAACATCACGGTCTAACGGTGCGAAGTCCACTCAAGGGACTGAGAGAGGGTTTGAGGTTCAGTCCGTTTCAACGGACTTCGCAAGGCTAGCCCGGAATTCCATTCACGGGCGGGACAGAACCGCAGCGAATAGACGGGTGCAA
>NZ_LXYR01000133.1 GCF_001650195.1 Phormidesmis priestleyi BC1401
CGTCTGAGGCTGAAGGCTTGCTCTAAAGTGAGTTCGGTGACTTGATCCATAACGATCACTTGCGCCCTCAAGGAGATAAAGCCGTGAACAAAGGTTTGTCCCCGTTTGTTACACCATGTAAATTAGTGTAACGAAATATTTACATAATTTGACGATTCTCGGCAATTAGATGTCGTGTACCTTGCTTTAGCTTTTCAGGCGCGTTTAGACCCACAGCAAAAATCTGCGTGATTGCCCCGCGCAGCAGAAGGGCAAGGAGGGGGTACCAAGTGACCAGCTCACGGAGAGGGCTTCATTAACCCCAGATTTGTTTTCCCTAAAATTCACGTCTGTGTTCTATGTCAATAAAAGAATGGAGGATTCATAGCCTTTAACTGAAAGGCACGGTTCACTATCAACGACCGCTCCGATCAAAGGCTACGAACCCTCCTAAGTCTGTGATGACTGAGCCTGCTATGACTGAGTCGGTGTGGGAAGCACGTCGAGTTCAGGCGCATGACCCAGTTCGTCAGTCAAACCATTGTTGTCTTGGTCAAGCTTTGTTTTCGTGATGGCGATCGCAAAAACAAGCAGACCAAAGAGGGGCTTGGCTAGAACGTCCGCGATCGTATAACCCAGTTGCACCCCTACCGTCGCTGTGGTCCCGACAATGCCCAGCATTGGTAACAGGTAGGCAATGGGGTAAACACCCCATGAGAACAACAGCAGCAAACGCATGCTGCGCACTAAAGTCCTCACAGCGCTGGGCTGACGCACCAGCGACTTGGACAACTCGACCCACAAGACATAGAGAATGTAGGCAAAGGGGATCGTGCTGACCGTGCCCCAGATCATCCGAGTAGTAAGATTGTTAGAGATTTCACCCGGATAGCCTGTGGCAATCATCACGATCGATGCAAGTACTAGTTTGGTCAGCAGCGGTCTTGCTACTTTTCTTGGCAATGCCAGCACGGCAACGGCTTCAACTAACAGTAGCGGCACCGTCAGTAGCCAATCCACATAGCGGTAGGCATCATTAAACGGTGCACCTGTGGGCATGTATGCGCCATTCTGCAAACTATAGGCGGCATCCCAACTATTGAAAATCCGGAAGTAATGGTAGCCAGCAATGCTGACAACGATCGCTGAGACCAACAAGGCAAGCTGATACTTTTGCCCGACCTGCGCACGCGCATTGAAGAAGAAGAGGGCGGACGCAAACATCGCGGCAATCGCAAACGAGAAAGCGTTGTAAATCAAATTGAATTGGCTCGGTGTCAACGATAGCGCTGTCGATAACCGATCCGACATATCACCCGTTGTCAGCGCGCCCAGAAGCGTGCCATCGGGTACTAAAGAGATGACTAACATCAAAGTTGTCTCCATATAGTAGTGATGAATGTGTTAACTGTGATTGCGGTGACTCGCTGGTGCATCCTTGGCGATTCATGCAGCGAGTCAATCCAGTTTCTGCTTGGCTCAGTTTGAGCTTGCATTAGGCTTGGGAGGGTGCTCATGCTGATCGTTGCCCCTTTCACACCAGGCGCATGCGAGGCTTAGCTGGCTCAGTTGTTTGGGTCAGCAGCCGAGCAGTGCACTCGTGCGATCGCTCTCATCGGGAGCAGAAGTGACCGTCTATACCGCCCTTTCAGCAGACATCACAGTCACATCAGAGGCTGCAAGAACTGGACTGGTGGAAGCGTCCGACTCGCCATACCCCCCCTAATCAAGGCCCTTGGTGAGGACTCAAGCATGTGCATGCTCCAAGAAAATTAGTCTTAGTTTACTCTCGTCACATTTGCCATGATGATGACTCCAAATTTTGTAGTGGTAAGTATTGGTTCAGGTAAAAAGCTAGAGTGCGTCTCCAATCAAAGAGAAGCAACAGCTAAAGCCAGTCTCCAGTCTTGCTGTAGAAGCTCTTGATACGTCATTTTCTGCTGCAGCATCAGCTTGTACGGTTACAGAGGGAAGGCTTGCCCCAATTAATGAGACAGCCGCTGCAATTGATCGGCAAAGAGTCTGAGACTAGACGCTTGCTCTAAGGGGAATTCGATTGCTTACACAATCGCTATCTCCTGCGACCGATGACGGTAAAAATTGTGTACCGATCAGTAGGAATGAGGCGGGGCGCTTGTTTGCTTCGTTATGTTAACTACTATAACGAGCTATTTACATAATTGACGGGTTTTGAAAACTTTTGTAAAGGGTTTTCCTGGGTCTTGGTGCCGCGCTACGGGTTGGGTCAAACTGGGTTTCTTTGCATAAACCTATTTGGCGTTCCCGTAGCAAAATTAAACTAAGTGGCTCCTGTGAAGGGGTCACTTAGTTTAATTTTGCTACGGGAACGCCACGACGAAAAAACGCCTACTGATCATTGATGCAAACTGCTGGAAGTGTCGGGCACCGATGAAAGTTGCAGCACTACGGGCAGATACAGGATATCTGAACATAGGAGACTTTACCGACTTAGATATTCAGCTTGCCACTCAGCATGGCGCTTTCTTGCGATCCCACGACAGCCAGACAGCCGGAGAACGATATGTTGCAAACACCTGTCGCAGATGCAAGGCGTTTATAGGCAATCACTACCTATTTGGTGATTACGTGGCTGACCTCGCTCTTGACAGGCAAGAACTTGATGCAGGTTACTACTGTTCGGTTTGTGTTTGCATGGATGCGGATAGGTAATCACTCTCCTTGTCACCATCAGGCGTTCCCGGTTGAGTAGAGAGGACTCCTGAAATATTTAGGCTTGCTTTGTATTCCCCGTTGCTCTCACCTTTCGGAATGTGAGAGTGTCACAAGATTCAGCCCTGCATCGTGGGGAGCCTCCCCCTCACAGAGGATCAGGCAGCGATGTCCTACTCGAATGCATCCCAATCCCTTTTTGATGGGGAGCCTCTGGTGTTTGTGTCGCAAATACTTTTTAGTGACAAACGAAGTATCTCGTTCGCATTCCGTTAAGCGCTAATTCCGAACAGTTCTTCGATAAACTTCGCTTGAGATACACTGTCCCCTTTGCTGACTCCCTTCACTTGTCCTTTGCGAATCATACTCATCGCTTCGATGCCACTCAAGGTTCGTCTCGCTGTGTTGAATGAGCCGAATCCCATCATTGGCTTTGTCAATCGCTTGATGTTGCGGTGATCCTGCTCGATGATGTTATTCAGGTACTTGCT
>NZ_LXYR01000134.1 GCF_001650195.1 Phormidesmis priestleyi BC1401
AGCAGCCGATGCCTTACTAGGCGATCAGCCAGCAGAGAGCGAGAATCAACCACCGCGACCCGCGAGTGAAGACCCGTATGGCGATCCGGCAAATCAAGCGACCGATGCTGGGCAGTTCGGCAATGTGCAACCTGCGAGTGAAGATCCGTATGGCGATCCTGCTAACCAGGTCGCTGAGTCTGGGCAGTTCGGCAATGTGCGACCTGCGAGTGAAGATCCGTATGGCGATCCCGCTGACCAGGCATAGCACCTGATACAGGGTAAATATAGTGAGCGAGCCGTGAATCGCCAACACAAAAGCACCCTAACCAACGATTGGCTAGGGGACTTGCGGATAAATAATCTCCCAGTCATTCTAGAAAGTAAACTGTCCGACTTTTAGTTTGCATAAACCAGTCCTGGTATCCCTTTCACACAATAGAAAGAGCTATAAATCTAGATGACGGTCAGCTTAGGAAGCGTAGGTCAGCTGTCGTCGCTATCAATCTCTAGAATTGGAATGTACAGAACCATGTTAAGCGACTCCATTCAGTCTACTTTCAAAGATGCTGCTCAGAAACTGACTGGCAACCGCAAACGAGACTTCATGGCAAAAGTCACCCAAGACTACTTTGAGGGTTCAGCCCGTAAAGCAGAAACCGTTTTAGGCTGGTGTCGCCATAGTGTTCAACTGGGTTTGCATGAACAGCGCACCGGAATAGTCTGTGTGGACAACTATCAGGCAAGGGGACGACGCAAAAGCGAAGTGGGGTTGCCTAACTTAGAAACGGATATTCGTTCATTGGTAGATGCTCAAGCCCAAGCAGACCCAAAATTTCAATCGACCTTTCTGTATGCCCGTATTAGTGCTAGAGCCGTTCGAGCGGCATTTGTGAGTGAGGCGGGTTACGAGGAGCGCGAATTGCCGACTCGTCAAACCATAGGAGAGGTGCTGAATCGCCTGGGGTATCGCCTAAAAAAACACAAAAGACCAAACCCTTGAAAAAGATTGCTCAAACGGATGCAATCTTCCAGAATGTCTTTGAACAGAATCAGGCATCGGATGATAATCCACATTCGTTGCGAATCTCGATTGATAGCAAAGCCAAAGTGAAGATTGGCAACCTGTCACGAGGTGGCAAAGCCAGGACAATCGATCCTCAACAGGCTGATGACCACGATCTGGAGTGGCAAACCGTCTTGGTGCCCTTTGGAATTCTCAACACTCACACCCACCAATTCGCAATCTACATGGGGCAGTCGGCTGAAACCAGTGATTTTATCGTCGATTGTCTGACCGATTGGTGGACGCACAATCGACCTAGTTATCCTCAACTCGACGAGTGGGTGATTGACCTTGATGGAGGGGCAGCAACCCGCAGTGACCGCACACAATTCATCAAACGAATGGTCGAATTGTCTCAGGCAATTGGGGTGACAATCCGATTGATTTACTACCCGCCGTACCACAGCAAATACAATCCAATTGAACGCTGTTGGGCAGTATTAGAGAATTATTGGAACGGTGCAATCTTAGATTCAGTCAAGACCGCTCTAAACTGGGCTAGCAATATGACTTGGAAGGGAATAGCCCCAATTGTACAGTTGGTCGAAACCACCTATGAGAGAGGAATCAAAGTGCTACCAGAAGAGCTAAAACAGTACCAACCCTTCTGGCAACGTTCTGAATTATTGCCCAAATGGGACATCACCATTGTTCCGACTTAGCTGGTAGATTATTTACCTGCAAGTCCCTAGGGTGCTTTATTTTGAATCTCATCAAGGGTAGATTCCCCGTCCCTTGGGGCGTAAGAAGTGCTAAAAAGTGGCTGTTTCATACTCCGTCCGCTTGCGGCGGAGTTGTTGATTCCAATTTGGCATTCCTGTAGCTTTTGAACCCAAAAAGACTCTAAGCCTGAAAGCCTCTCTAGGATTGATTGCTATAGTTGATTTCTCGGTTTACCTAAAGCAAGAAACCGCTCGACGAATCAGGTTTCCAGGCTACCAACTTAAGCCGGGACAGTACGTCCCTCAAGTCTTTAAGCTTGGTTCAATCTGTCCCGCTTTATGTCGGTAGCCGGTTTCCAAATATCTCGGTTCGGCTTGGTTCTCTGTGAAAGGCAGCAGAAGTTCGTCGAGAGGAGAAGGGTTTCAGCCGTCAGGAAGAACGAGAGAATCAGGATTTTAGCCCTTTGTAGTGCGGTGTAGTAGTCCAAAATTAAGCCCGTCCTGTAGCGTAGGCAAAAATGGGCTTAATTAAACCTTATCAATTGTCTGGCTGAAATTCCTTAACGTTGTTTCTGACTCAAAAGCTACGGGAAAGCCGAGTATGAATTTTCGGTTTTAACACCTCACTCAACGACTTCCTAAGTTACTTAATTGCTAACATTCCTGTAACAATTAAGTAACTTAGGAAGGGACATGCAAGAACACTTAGCCAAGACATTAAGCTCATATAAGTTGACATACTTAATACAATACTTCGGACAGTTTTAGGCGGCGATAGTGCCGTAATCGCAAAGGGTTGAGTAGTTGGGATGGGATTTAATCAAGCTTGGCTCCAAGTCTAAGGTGGCAATAAATCGTTCAAGTAGGTGTTGATTGAGGGCACGACGCTTAACGCTTGCCATTGAGAATACAAATGGGTCTTGACCGGTGTGCTGGGGATGCGCGTCGAACTTCGCTAGATTGAGGGCGGTAAAACTGGCATTGAAATGAAAGTCCAACTTCAAGAGGTCACGGGCTTGACAATCACTCAGACCCGTAAACTGCTTGGCATCGCGGAAGAGAAATTCAATCCCGAAGCGCAATTTATAGAACTGAATAATCTGCTTGGGGGCTTGCTCAACATCGGTACTGAACAGCAGGCAGGTGCGGACTCGGTTCGGAACGCGACGGTCAACTAGGTAGGCGACTCGAATCTCCCGCTTCAAGGAGACGTGCCACAATCGGGCAGTGTAGAGGTCAACCTGGGGTTGCACGGTTTCCACAAAGGTGAAGTGACTGAGGTCTGTCAGGTCAACTTTGCCGTCGTACTTGCGCGGTCTGCCTCGTTGCTTCTGCACCCC
>NZ_LXYR01000135.1 GCF_001650195.1 Phormidesmis priestleyi BC1401
CGTCCCGTAAACATTGGGTGCCAGTCCAGTAGCGCCAATTTTTGCTCTCTCGTCCAGCGTTGGATAGGCTCAATCACTAACTCACCCGCATAATATGGCGTTCCCGTAGCTTTATTAAACTAAGTGACCCCTTCACAGGAGCCACTTAGTTTAATAAAGCTACGGGAACGCCGGTCTTAACGCTTTTCCTGGCAGGTCATGTCGCTTTACGTACCTTTGCGTCAAGGAACCCAACTTTGGAAAAATCTACTCAAAGAGATATTGACTCAAAGAATCTTTTTTTCTACCCTACTGTAAATTGACGTGGAAGGAAGGAAGGAAGGTTTATGCAAAGGCGCACCTTAATAAAGCTATTAACTATTGGTGGTGCAGGTATTGGTGGTGCAGGAGCAATAGGGGTTGGAGGTCGTTCCTTTGCTGCCGCCATCGCCAGCGAGAATCATGCAGAGTGGGGCTATGTTGGTGCAAAGGATTCCACCCACTGGGGAGATCTCTCAGCGGAATATCAGGCTTGTAAAGTTGGGCAGCAGCAATCTCCGGTTAATTTGCAAAAAGCGATCAAGGCTGAACCATCGCCCCTCCAAATTGCCTATCACGATATTCCTTTGCGGGTTCTCAATAATGGACATACGATTCAAATCAACGCGGCACCTGGAAACCAGATCACATTAAATGGCAGCGTGTATGAGCTGACCCAGTTTCATTTCCATCATCCTAGTGAACACCATTTGGTGAGCAAGACTTACCCAATGGAATTGCACCTGGTTCACAAGGACTCAACAGGGGCGTTGGCTGTGCTGGGTATTTTCTTGCAAGCTGGAAGAGAAAATGACGTGTTAAAGCCCATTTGGGCGGCAATGCCATCAAAAAAACAACCAGAGAAAGTCGTTACGGGTGCTAAAGTTTCGATCGCCAGACTCCTCCCTAAGGGGCGAGAGGCGTATGAGTACTTCGGCTCTCTCACAACCCCGCCCTGTTCTGAGATAGTAAACTGGGTGGTATTTCATGATCCGATTGAAGTCTCACAGTCTCAAATTGATCAGTTCAAACAGATTTTTTCTCTAAATGCTCGCCCCATCCAACCCCTCAGTCATCGATTTATACTAGATGCACAGTCCTGAATTGCTCAAAACGTCCTGGGAGGGTTATTTTTGAAGGGAGCTTCACGCTGCCTTGCACCATCCGTTTGCCTATGGATGCCAACCCATTAAAATCTGGGCGGGGGAGATTCGCCTCTGGACGAGTCCGAGGTGTCATCCTTTCGCCTCAGGGGTGGCAACGGTTTCAGGCAGCAAAACAGCAGGCAGAAGCAACCGAAACTTGGGGGGAGCACTTCAGTCAGGAAGATTTAAGCGATCGCACCAAACTCTCCTCAATACCCTCATCCGGATTTTCAAGCGCGAACAAGGGGTCGATCGTCAGTCCTTAGCGTCTCTCTTCCAGGCATTTGGGCTGACTTTCACGCAGGCAGACTTTACGTCCCCTGTTGCCCCTGATGAAGCGTCGGAACCCCGACGGGCAAATCCGCAACAGGACTGGGGCTTGAGCCGAGATAAAGGCAAAAAGGTGCCAGATGACCTAGAAGACTTATAGGAAGGGAGTTTGGGAGAAGCAATGATCTGTTGCTTTCAAATCAGCACTACTGCGGATCATGCAGAAGTTCTACATTGTGAGACTGCCCCACTTTCTTTGCAGCATATAGGTTATATCTTTTTGAGGGTGAGCTGATCTGACTTTCCGTCTCACGAGCTTGGGGCAGTTTGGCGTACTACAAAACGGCAATTGAGTTCAATTCTAGTCCAGTGCTTTTTTGAGACTGCCGCTCTCAGTTTAGGACAGAGACTTGTAAGAGCAACGCTTTGGCAAAAGCGACGAGCCAGACTTTATCCTCACAGGATTTCCTTGCTCGGTGGCTCTCCAAGAGGGCGTAAAGGTAGCGAGGCTGCATCCAAGTGCCACGCAACAGCCGAAAAGCACACTGTGAAGGGTTTTAGAAAATTCTCGTAGTTTAGCTAAAACATCCCGAAAAACAACCATTGACGGGCAAGGTTTCATACAGAAATAGCGTGAAAGGCTTATTTTACCGTGCGATTTGTAGACACGTTAGCGATCGTTTATGGGCAAATTGCAAATTCTGAGGTTTTTTGCTGGCTTCACTGGTATCGAGGCATTACAGCGATCGCGTGGCACTTGGATGCAGCTTCGCTACCTTTACGCCTAGTTGTAAGAAAGTGCGGGTTCGGGTGCAGTTAACCCCGGTTTGAAAACGCGATGATTGCATGTTTGAGCGTTTGTGGGTGCGGGTCACCACAGTCATCGACTGCTGCTAATTTGATTTGAACCGCTGGACTGCCTTGAATGTTTGAAAAAGTACCTTCAAGGTTGATACTCCCCATGCCTAAAGGCGAGGGGATTCTTGAAGAGTCCACAAGCGAACCTTCAAAGGCGTTAACAAAGCGCCCCTACTGACTCCCTCAAGGCATAGCCCTAAAGTTGTCGCTACTTTTCGCAAGATGTTTGCCGCACCGTTGCAATCAGCATTGATGTACTGATTGTTTTGAGTGCGGTACAAGCCACGTTTAACTCGTCTGCCTGACTCCTTCCACCCTTCGGGTTTCTCACCGATTTTAGGCAGGAAATCATCATCCACAAACGAAGCCTTAGACGTATAGCTTTCTTCCGTCTCAACGAATCGAATCCCGTGCTGTTCGCACAGTTGCGAGACTCTCTCTTTGAGTCTGCCCGTGGGAATCTGGACAAACTTCTGATTGGTTTTAGCACCCATATTGGCACCGTCTTTCTGCCCTCGATTCCAGCCAAACACGACGGTGCCGATTCTGTTCTCAAGACAATGATTGATCACCTTTCTAGCCGCTTTATTGACCGCATCCCTAACCTGACGATTGCGTTTCTCAGTGATGGCAGCTAATCGCTTAGACCAAAAACCTTGAGGCTGATTCTCTTTGAGGGTGGCAACTTGCTTGTTAAAT
>NZ_LXYR01000136.1 GCF_001650195.1 Phormidesmis priestleyi BC1401
AGACTCTGTGGCGTGACCGCCACGCGGGAACCCCTTTTACATCCCCATGCTTAAAAGACAGGGGCTTTAAGGGTTCCCCAGCCCTCCATTCCGGTAAGTGGGAATACTGAACCTTCAACAATGGCTTGACGATCGCCACAAAGGATCTCAACCTCAATTTTTCTGCCCCCAAACCCTTGAAAGGCATTCATGACTCCATCTGATGCGTCTCGAATTGAGCAATTTATTACCCGTTGGCAAAATTCTAGCGGCAGTGAACGCGCCAACTATCAAATGTTCTTTTCGGAACTGTGTGATGCGCTGGGAGTCGATCGTCCTAATGTCGATGGTAGTGTCGCAGTTGTGCCTTACTGCTTTGATAAGCACATCACTATTTATCATCCTAGCGGGAAGAAAACACCGGGTTATATTGACTTCTATAAAGCCGATCATTTTTTGATTGAGGCAAAGCAGGGCAGCAATCAAGCAGGTAAAGGCACCGCAAAACGGGGCACGAATGCGTATCTAAAGGCAATGGAAGCGGCATTTGTGCAGGCGATCGCTTACACCCGCAATGTATCGAGCAAGCCGCCGTTTTTGTTGACCTGTGATATTGGTGATCACTTTGAGCTTTGGATGGGCTTTAGCGGGGATTATGGCGGTTATGGGGCACGTCAGGATATTTTGCTGACGGATCTGCGAAAAGAAGCAACTTTTGATCTGTTTGTTGATATCTTTAGCGATCCACAAAAGCGCAACCCTGAAAAAATTGCGGCGAAGGTAACGCGAGAAGTTGCCGCAGATCTGGCAGAGTTGTCGAAGCGGTTGGAAAGAAACCCTCATCCCCAACCCTTCTCCCTGGAGGAGAAGGGAGCCAATCCGGTTCCTCTTCTCCCTGGGGAGAAGGGGCTAGGGGATGAGGGCAGACCGCAAGAAGTCGCCCACTTTTTGATGCGCTGCATCTTCACGATGTTTGCTGAAGACGTGGGGCTATTAAAAGAGCATTTGTTTACTGAGGCGTTGGAGACGCGCTGGTTGGCTAATCCTAAAACCTTTAAGCCAGAGGTGGAAGCGCTTTGGCAGGCGATGAATGACGGGACGGCGTTTGGCTTTCATGGCAGGTTGTTGCGGTTTAATGGGGGGTTGTTTGCCGAATCAATGGCGTTTGATTTGACGACTGACCAGCTTGAGGTTTTGTTGCAGGCTGCAAAGCGGGAGTGGAGGGATGTGGAGCCTGCGATTTTTGGCACGTTGCTAGAACGGGCGTTGGATACTAAGGAACGCAGCAAGTTGGGGGCGCACTATACGCCTCGATCGTATGTAGAAAGATTAGTGCGTCCCGTGGTGATGGAGCCATTGCGCGAACAGTGGGATCTGGTACAAGGGGAAGTGCTGCAACTGTTGGGCGATGCGGCAACGGAACCGACTGCTACTCAAAAGAAAAAGGCTGTTGCTGCTTTAGAAGAGTTTTTGATGGAGTTACGATCGACCCGAATTCTTGACCCGGCGTGTGGGTCAGGAAACTTTTTGTATGTGACGCTGGATTTGATCAAGCAGCTAGAGTCGGAGGTGTTGCGCCGATTGGAGGATGTGACAGGACAGGCGCAGTTGCGATTAGATATCGATCAGGTGAACCCTGGGCAGTTTTTGGGAATTGAGCTTAACCCTCGTGCGGCGGCGATCGCTGATCTGGTGATCTGGATTGGTTATTTGCAGTGGCACTTTAGACGGTTTGGTGACATTCCGCCTGTGGAGCCTGTGTTGCGTGAGTATAAAAACATTGAGTGCCGGGATGCGGTGCTGGCGTATGACGGTAAGGAACCGGACGTTGACCCGAAGACGGGGAAGGTACGATCGCGATGGGGCGGTCGGATGATGAAACACGCGGTGACAGGCGAAAATGTGCCTGATCCGAGCGATCAGATTCCAATTTATCGATATATTAATCCGCGATCGGCTGAGTGGCAGGAGGCAGATTACATAGTGTCAAATCCGCCGTTTTTAGGCAATAAGCGTATACGTGACGTGCTAGGCGATGGTTATGCAGTCTCACTACGGGAAACTTACAAGAACGTGTCAGAAACAGTTGATTACGTGATGTATTGGTGGCATAAAGCAGCAGAACTAGTTAGAAGAACAAACACAAATAGATTTGGTTTCATTACAACGAACAGCATTCGCCAGTCTTGGCAGAGCTGTACAATTGATTTCCATCTAAATCAGAAGTCACCTCTAAAGTTAATTTTCGCAATTCCTGATCATCCTTGGGTTAATGAAGGTGCAGCAGTCAGAATCGCTATGACTGTTGCTGAGAAAGACGATAAAAGTCAAGTTAATTCCATTGTTTACGTTGGAACAGTAATCAATGAAAAAAGCTTTGAGACTCCAGAAGATGGGGCTGACCAGATACAGATTCACCTGAATCAATATAGTAAGATTAATAGTAATTTACATCCGGGTATAGACATTTCAAAGGTCTTGAAACTGAAGAGCAATTCATTAATAGCAGGTCGAGGTGTTTGTTTGCATGGAGCAGGGTTTCTGGTTAGTCAAGAGGAAATTGAAATTTGGGGACATGAATATTTAGGGACTACAATCAAGTTGTTTGGAACTGGAAAATCTTTAGTTCAAAGTTCTCCTCAACGTTTCGTAATTGACTTCTATAGTCTATCGGTATCTAAAGCTGCTGAATACACAAAGCCTTTTCAGAAAGTTATTGAGGAAGTTAAGCCTGAGCGTGACGTAAATAAACGGGAAACTCGTAAGCAAAACTGGTGGCTATTTGGTGAAAATATGCCGAGTGTTCGGCAATCTATTGATGGAGTAGGACGCTATAGCCACTGCCACATTGGTTAGGACGCAGCTTGTTTAAGAACAAATTCTACCGCATCGCGTAGGTTGTCCGAGTCGCGCAACTGCTTGCGAATAC
>NZ_LXYR01000137.1 GCF_001650195.1 Phormidesmis priestleyi BC1401
ACTTTTTGTCGGAGGTCATCGCTGTAGGGGGCTGGCATCGCTCATTTGAGGGTCTCAACTTCTATAGTATGTCCTAACCTAACTGGCAACGGCTATATAAACGCTGCCTTGATTGGTAGTGAAAGTGGTAATGGCTTTGCCGTCTTTGCCCCAGAGTTTGATACTGCCATCAAATCCCCCTGTGGCAAGGCGGCTCCCATCGGGGCTGAATGCCATACTATAAACGCTGCCTTGATTAGTGGGGAGGGTGGTGATGGCTTTGCCGTCTTTGTCCCAGAGTTTGGTGCTGCCATCAGATCCCCCTGTGGCAAGGCGGCTCCCATCGGAGCTGAATGCCACACTATTGACGCTGCGTTGATTGGTGGGGAGGGTGGTGATGGCTTTTCCGTCTTTGTCCCAGAGTTTGATGCTGCCATCCTCTCCCCCTGTGGCAAGGCGGCTCCCATCGGAGCTGAATGCCACACTATTGACGCTGCGTTGATTGCCAGGGAGTCTTGTTTCTTTAATTTTTTCTAAACCAGATTGCAGCGCTAAGATTGGGCTAAGAGCAGGATACTGATCCAGCGATTTGCCCTGTCCCCACTTTTGCAACTCAAAGCCTGCCTGCATCGCTAACCGTAATCCGTCGGCTTGGTCTGTCTCAAACCGTCTGATCGCAACTGCGCCGAGCCGCTCGATTTGCGTTCCTGCCTTTGCCTCTACCTGAAGCGCTTCTGCTACTTTCTGCTGAGTCTCTGCCAATTTGACCGACTCATTAGCTTGATTCAGCTTCACCTCTGCAACACTAACGGCTGCATCTGCCTCTTTGCGTCGTTGCTCTGCTTGCGCGGATCTCCCCTGCGCTTCTCTAATTTGCTGTTCTGATTGGGCTAGCACCCGCGTTTGTTCTGCCTTCGCTTGCTTTACGGCGGTTTGAGCGTCTACGGTCTTCTTTTCGGCTGCTTCTAGCTTCGCGTCTGCCGCTCTAACCTGTCGATCGGCTTCTTGAGTAATCGCATCCGCTTGTTGCTGTGCCGTTGTCACCTTTTGGTCTGCCTTCTGAGTCGCTCTCAGCGCCAACCATCCAGCCACACTTGCCCCAATCAGCGTTGCCACCAACACACCAGAGCCAATCTGCACCAGGCGTTTTGCTTGCTGCCCCGCCTTGAGCAAAATTGCTGCCGCTTCCTCATTGGTCTGACTCGCACTGATATACTCTCGCTGAAGTTCCGTCGGCTTTGGCTCCTTTTGGTCTGCCTGCACCAGCCAAGCCTGCGATCGCACTAAATCCTCCCCCCGCAGCACAAAGCTAGGATTCCGTCCCTCCTTGTCCCACTCGATCGCTTTCTCTAAAATCCGCGTATGGGTTCTGACCTGCTCCAAGTCGGTGTCGATCGCAGTCATCAACTGCCCAAACCCATGAGCAAAGTCATCCGTCTGACGAAAAAACAACCAGTTGTACTTCGACAACATCGGATGCACCTTTGATATCTCAAAGCCCTCACGATGAACGATCGGCACCAGTCGTTTATGGTGCTTTACCGCATGGTCGATCTCCCGGCGACAAACATCAGATGCCACCGAATCAGGGCTGATCATAAACACGAAGGTGCTTGTCCCCTCAATTCCTCGCTCGATCGCTTGCCACCAGTCTTCTGTATACTCGATCGCGTCCCAATCCACCCAGGTTTCACGCTGCTCTCTTTGCAGGGCATCATACAGCGATTGTACAAAGGGTTTATCTTTCCGGGAGTATGAGAGAAAAACGTCAGTCATGGGGGCACGGGGGGCTTTTCATTCCATCACCAGAATACACGTCTAATTCGTAGATCCCTGTAATGCTCGATCGCAAATAGACTGTAACCCGCCTCTTGTACCAGCCTGTTCGCTGCGGTTCTGTCCCGCCCGTGAATGGAATTCCGGGCTAGCCTTGCGAAGTCCATTGAAATGGACTGAATGCCTAAACTCCTCTTCCAGTCCCTTCAGTGGACTTCGCACCGTTAGACTGTGATTTTTAATCACGGGCGGGTTCGCAACGCAGCAAAGACGCTCTAAACCACGTTGCTGCGGTTTTGATCAGGAAGATTGGGGGTTGAAGTACGATCGCTCTGTGCCGCGAAGCGATCGCTCCCAGTTTGAGATGAAACGATCGCACTTCAATCGCGAAAGGTCTATTGCGACCGGGTGCGCTTGAGCAATGCCATCGCCTCGGTCGAGTTGGGAACCGGAACAATCGGACTCCACAACCCAGCTTCAGCAAATCCGAGGTGATGCAGGGTATGAATTGTCTCGATGATCCAATCGCGACTGCCAATCAAGACAAATCGAATCGATTCGTTCTCGCTTTGGGTCGGCTCGATCGGCAACAGTTGACGGATATTGTAGTTCATTGGGGTTTCCTCAAGAGTGTTGGGGGAAGGAAACCCAAAAACCTAGCCACCCCGCAGATGTAACGATGCAGGATGGCTAGGCGGAATGCTAAAATTCCACACTAAGTCTCCATGCTGGCTGCTTCAGCTTGGGGGAATAGTCATCCAGTGCTGGTGTCAACAGCATTGGATGGCGGCTAGATTTTTGGGGATACGGTTGCCCGATATAACTGTGATGGCAACTTAACACGTTAGCGTATAGGCATTTTTGGGTCGGTGTCAAGTCATCGTTAGAGTCTGGCGATCGGACGAATGACTAACATTTGTTCTAGTTTGGGTAGAAGTCTATCGACCCTCTAGATAGCGATTTCGCGTCGATGATCTCCCGCCCGTGAATGGAATTTCGGGCTAGCCTTGCGAAGTCCGTTGAAACTCGGATCTTGCACCCGTCTATTCGCTGCGGTTCTGTCCCGCCCGTGAATGGAATTCCGGGCTAGCCTTGCGAAGTCCGTTGAAACGGACTGAACCTCAAA
>NZ_LXYR01000138.1 GCF_001650195.1 Phormidesmis priestleyi BC1401
AGCAAGTACCTGAATAACATCATCGAGCAGGATCACCGCAACATCAAGCGATTGACAAAGCCAATGATGGGATTCGGCTCATTCAACACAGCGAGACGAACCTTGAGTGGCATCGAAGCGATGAGTATGATTCGCAAAGGACAAGTGAAGGGAGTCAGCAAAGGGGACAGTGTATCTCAAGCGAAGTTTATCGAAGAACTGTTCGGAATTAGCGCTTAACGGAATGCGAACGAGATACTTCGTTTGTCACTAAAAAGTATTTGCGACACAACCCTATATTCAACGTCATTGCGGTTCTTGTCCTGCTTTACAAGAACTCGACCTGAGACCCCCTAGTGCGGCTGCATCGGTCCTGCCTGTCTGCTAGGCGATCGAGGTTAGATCAGCCCTGCCACAAGGTTGATCGTCATCGCTAAGAGGCTGGTATTGAAGAAAAACGAGAGAATGCCATGCAGTAAAGACAACCGCCTCAGAGTCCGGGAGCGTACGGCGACATCAGACACTTGGCTCGTCATCCCAATGACAAAGGAAAAGTACAGAAAATCCCAGTAGTCAGGATACGTGTCACCCGGAAAATCGAGTCCGTCGTCTTTGCACTCGGCTAGAGTCTTGCCTTCCTGATAATAGAGGCGCGCATAGTGGGACGCAAAGATGGTGTGAACCAGCAGCCAGGAACCTACAATCGTTAGTCCTGAGAGTGTAACATGCAGCAGCACTAGACTATCTGAAGCCCCTTTCGTGTTCTGTAACAGGAAGACAATCGCCAAGATGCTGATACAGGCAGCAGCGGTAATCAGGCTCAGTAGCACCCACCGCCCCGCATCCTGGCGCTGCGCATTTTTATGCATGATCTCAGGAGTTGCTGACAACATCAGCCCCCAGGTCCAGGCTAAGAAGCAGAGCATGCCAGCGTCCCAAAGACAGAGTAGCCGTGTCGCCCAGTGCAGCCGTGTCGGTAGTAGGAGCGCAACGAGACCAGCGAACGCAATGGAGCCCAGCAAGCGCGGGCGGACGCTCCACTTACGAGACAGCCTGGGGCCAGATGTAAGGTTCATAAGGAGAGGAAGCAAGGGTTGTCAGCGGTAGTATACCCATGATTACTGCCTACGGTATTGTCAGGTTAACTGGAATATAGAATAATTGGCATGGTTCAAAGCACTGGGGTAGAGGGCAACGCTTTTGCCCAAAGGACTAAGGTATTTTTGCCATAGTTAGAGGGGGTCTAGCGTTTAAGGCTTTTCCAAAAGTTGTACAGTGCCACATTAAATGACATCGAGACAAATTCGTGTCGCTGAGCAAACCCCTCTCTGTTGCAGGGTTGCAGAGAGATTTCGCTCAGCAGCCTAGCGTCCAGGTCAGCAGGATTGCCAAGCTGGCTTTAGGCGGAAAAGCAAGCCAGACCTAGCCTTGCGCCTTTAACGACACTAATGTGTCTTCACGACCAATAAAAAGTCACTGTACACGCGGGAATAGGCTGTAGATCGATATTTCCTGATCTGGAGTTGAGTCGCGGGAATAAGACTGGGATAGCAGGTTAATATTTTAATCATAGCATTGAGTACACTTGATCTATCAATCAGACAATTTCAGTACCTGTCTTCAACCTTACGGAAAGAAGTGAGACGCTTGCGAACACCAGGGTTACCTTTTGATTCAGAAAGCCCTCTGTCTTTATTTTTGTCCCCCTTTAACCTTGAGAAGCTCTGCTAATGACACGGAACTACACACTACGGGTTGTCCTCCGAAGCCTTCTTTTGTTTGTCTTGAGCGCCGGTCTGGTTACTGTCTCAGGAGAACGAAGTCTTTCGGTTTTAGCTCGGTCAGCTGAACTCACGGCTCTTGATCACACCACTCCCATTAATGTCCGTGCCAATCCATCCACTCTGGCAGATCCGTTGCACTACGGGTTTGCTGGAGATCGAGTCGAGATTCTCAACCAAACCCAAAGCCATGGGGAGATTTGGTATGACGTGAAGTTCGAGCGCTCCGGTGCAGTTGGCTGGGTACGAAGCGATCTCGTGCATCTGCTGGTGACAATGCCTCAGCCCAAATTGAGTGAGCCTCTGTTTCGAGCGCCTCTGCAAAGAGCATCAGTACCGAACGCCCCTGCTGCCTCCAAGGTGTTCAATCAGTCCTCGAATTGCACGCTGACTTATCCCGTTCCCCACCCCCACATTAACTTTGGATTCGGTCTATCTCCAGACCCCTTTAACCCTGGACAAACTCGATTTCACACTGGAGTTGACTTTGACGGCAAGATTGGGAATCCCATTTACAGTCCTATTTGTGGGGTCGTGATTTATGTGGGCAGAGAAACTGATATCACAAGCTACGATTCGGGCTACGGCTGGCACATCAAGCTGAAAGATGACGAAGGACGGATTCACCTTTTTGGTCATATCACGAAGTCATACGTTAAGGTTGGGGACTTGGTTCACTCCTCTCAACATATTGCTGATATTGGGAGCAACGGAAATTCAACTGGTCCTCATCTGCACTATGAGATTCGAGAAGGGGCGGATGACCATGACCACGCGGTTGATCCAAGGTTGTTTCTAGCTCATACAAAGCAAGTCCCCAATCTTGAAACTCAACCGATTCAGGTAGGTTGTGTCGCAAATACTTTTTAGTGACAAACGAAGTATCTCGTTCGCATTCCGTTAAGCGCTAATTCCGAACAGTTCTTCGATAAACTTCGCTTGAGATACACTGTCCCCTTTGCTGACTCCCTTCACTTGTCCTTTGCGAATCATACTCATCGCTTCGATGCCACTCAAGGTTCATCTCGCTGTGTTGAATGAGCCGAATCCCATCATTGGCTTTGTCAATCGCTTGATGTTGCGGTGATCCTGCTCGATGATGTTATTCAGGTACTTGCT
>NZ_LXYR01000139.1 GCF_001650195.1 Phormidesmis priestleyi BC1401
TGGCTATCCATCCGGTGCGCTTTGTTTCTAATCTGCACCCTAGCTGATGGATAGCTTTTCTGTCCACGTCTGACCGCAAAAACTGTCCGAACTATTGATCCATGACAGTGCCGTTGTGATGAAGCTCGCATTAGGCTGGGCAGGTGAGATCGCGATCAGTGACAGGACTAGCAGCAGCGTCAAGAAATTGTTCATGGGGGGTTCTCAATTTGAACAAGTTCTTTGCTGCATGGAAGATGGATGCGCGATGCAACATTGATTCAGTGCAAGGTTGCCAAAACGATCTCGCTTTCTTCGGAACCGGACATTATTTTGTCAGCGATGCTTGAACAGCTACTCTGTACTAGTAATGTAGCAGTCTCGTGTTTCCGTCACTTTCGGGTTAAAACCAAAGCCAAGCCTGAAAACGCCTCTGTGAAGGACTTACAATGTTTGACATCTCGGTTTGCCTAAAGCCAGAAACCGCTCGATGCATCAGGTTTTCGGCTACCGACATAAAGCGGGACAGATTGAACGAAGCTTAAAGACTTGAGGGACCTACTGTCCCGGCTTAAGTTGGTAGCCCTTTCCTCAATCTCTCGATTAAGCTCGCTTCTCTGCAAAGGCAGCAGAAGTTCATCGAGAAGATAAGGGTTTCAGTCATCAGAGAGAACGGGCGAATCAGGGCTTGAGCGATTTGTAGTGGAGTGTAGTAGTCCAAAATTAAGCCCGTTCTGTAGTATGGGCGAAAATGGACTTAATCAAAACTTATCAGTTGTCTAGCTAAAATTCCCTAGCGTTGGTTTTGACCCAAAAGCGACGGGAACGCCAACGGGAGTTTCTGTACGACTACTCATTGAACCCTGTACGCTTCGTTACTCGGATGATGATGCCTGCTTTTGGGCGAAGGGTCATGGAGGGCAACGGTGTCAGCAGTTGATCCGGCAACAGTCTGAGCTGGTATTTTTGGGCAATGGTGGCGAGTAACAAGACCGCTTCCATCAGGGCAAAGCTCCTACCGATACAAACGCGGGGTCCCTCGCCAAACGGAAAGTAGACGCCCTTCGGTAACTGCTTTTCCAGGTCGTGCTCCCAACGTTCGGGCTGAAATTGCAGTGGGTTGGTGAAATAACGCGCACTCCGATGCATCACCCAGGGGCTAAAGATGAGAATGTACTTGGCTGGAATGTGATAGCCAGCCAACTCACAGTCTTGCATCGGGGCACGTGCCAGCGAAAAGAGCGGCGGATACAGCCGCAGCGCTTCTTTGATAATGTGCTCGGTGTAGCGTAGCTGAGGCAGGTCTGCCAGCGTGGGGGACCGACCACCCAAGACCGCCTGTAACTCGCTGACTAACTTACTTTCGACAGCGGTGTGCTGTGCCAGCAGCATCCAGGTCCAGGACAACGCATTTGCTGTCGTTTCATGCCCTGCCAGAATTAACGTGGTCAGTTCATCACGCAACTGGCGATCGCTCATCCGGCTACCGTCTTCATCTTGAGCCTGCAACAGCAGGGACAGTAAATCGCCTGGATCAGCGTCACTCTGACGGCGTTGCTGGATCAGCGCATAGATGGCTTGATCCATCGTTTGGAGTGCTTGCTTGTAGCGACGATTGATGGGAGTCGGCAAACCAGTAAGGGGTAGAAACGCTTGTTTGCGGCGACTGAAAAACCACTCCATCGCCACTTCTAACGTTTGAGCAATGGTCTGTGCTGCCACGCCTGTCATGTCCACATTAAGCAAGGTCTTTGTGACAATGTTTAACGTCAACTGCATCATGTCTTGATGCACATCACGCACTTCGCCCTCTTGCCAGGTCTGCACCATGCGTTCAGCGTAGAGCACCATCGTCTCGCCATAGGCAGCGATGCGCTGTTGATGGAACATGGGTTGGATGAGCCGACGCTGACGCGCCCAAAACGCACCTTCGCTGGTGAGCAGTCCCTCGCCAACCAGACTACGTACCGCTTGCCAGGCGGGTGTGTGTTTCGTGAACAGTTCGGGTTGCTTCAGGACTTGCTCAATGTGCTGCGCCTGGGTGAGCAGACAGGCTGAAGAAAAGAGAAACCGTAAGGGTACTATTTCCCCATAGTCTGTGGCACAAGCGGTCAAAAAGCTGAGAGGATCTTTGGCAAAGTCAAAGGTATGGCCGAACAACAGTGAGCCTTTCGGGCTAGAGAGTTGGTGTAGACTTTTGCTCATGGCAGTAGGGAGTCCTGAAGTCACGACTCTTGCACTTTACCGTCACTGTCACCCCAGTTAGCGGCATGGTTCAAAAATGGCAGTTTTAAGGTGGTAGTGACATCACAAATTAGACCCTCATTGCGAGGATGATCTGAATCGCATGGCGGGTCGAGCTAAGCTGGTCTGAAGAGTTGGAACCCTAACAACTCTAGCCAGTGAGGATGACTCGCGCTCGTCATCAGCTGCTTCGGACTTTTGCCGACCCGTTCTGGAAGGCCAGTGAGGATGAAACAGGGATTGCGACAGGATACGTGCCAAATCCTGCAAGATTACCTTCAAATGCCCATTCCTTCGTTAGCTTTTAGAGCTGAAATCACAAAAATCGAGAAATGCTGAAACCACCTTGAGGCAGGACTTTTAGGCTTACATTGCAGGATTTTGCACGTATCCGGGGTTGAGTTAAACTCAGCCCCGGAGTGGTTTCCCTTTGAGCTTGCGATTGATGAGTTGACCTTCATCGTGGATGACGAAGGAACCCTTTTTATTTCTACAGATAACCTGCCCCAGACTCTCATTTCCCAAATCCGGAAGACTCTATGTGGCGTTCCCGTAGCTTTTGGACCAAAAACAACGCTAAGGAATTTGCAGGCAAGATCAGCACATTGATAAGCGGCTCAAATGGGTCGAAAAACATACT
>NZ_LXYR01000140.1 GCF_001650195.1 Phormidesmis priestleyi BC1401
GTTTGGTTGAGAATCTCGACCCGATCTCCAGCAAATCCGTAGTGCAAAGGTTCTGCCAGAGTAGATGGATTGGCACGGACATTAATGGGAGTGGTGTGATCAAGAGCCGTGAGTTCAGCTGACCGAGCTAAAACCGAAAGACTTCGTTCTCCTGAGACAGTAACCAGACCGGCGCTCAAGACAAACAAAAGAAGGCTTCGGAGGACAACCCGTAGTGTGTAGTTCCGTGTCATTAGCAGAGCTTCTCAAGGTTAAAGGGGGACAAAAATAAAGACAGAGGGCTTTCTGAATCAAAAGGTAACCCTGGTGTTCGCAAGCGTCTCACTTCTTTCCGTAAGGTTGAAGACAGGTACTGAAATTGTCTGATTGATAGATCAAGTGTACTCAATGCTATGATTAAAATATTAACCTGCTATCCCAGTCTTATTCCCGCGACTCAACTCCAGATCAGGAAATATCGATCTACAGCCTATTCCCGCGTGTACAGTGACTTTTTATTGGTCGTGAAGACACATTAGTGTCGTCAAAGGAGCAAGGCTAGGTCTGGCTTGCTTTTCCGCCTAAAGCCAACTTGGCAATCCTGCTGACCTGAGGCTAGGCTGCTGAGCGAACTCTCTCTGCAACCCTGCAACAGAGAGGGGTTTGCTCAGCGATACGAATTTGTCTCGAGGTCATTTAATGTGGCACTGTACAAGACGCGATAAATGCATTTATTCTCTGCTCTTGATCGTCTGCTGCCGCGAGCGGGGGTCTTGCAAGGGGTAAAAGCCTTTGGCGTTCTGCCATTTCTGGTTGTAATCCTCTACCAAGTGTTTTTGATAAGTTGCTCGCCAACTAAAATCTTGGACTAACACGCCCTGCTTGAGCGAAAAATTGACTTTGGCAGCGTCTGAGTGAATGGTGGTACCAGCGCCACCTACTTGATAGGTGTCCAGAATATCGAAGTTACAAAAAAGGCAGTAAATGATGTTTAGAGCCAAGACAAGTCCTAAAAATTTGGTCTTTGAGGGGGTAGGAGCCGTCACAATAAAGTAGGTCACGCAAAATAGAATTGGCAGCAAATATTGGTATTGATGGGGGAGTTTTGCAAATACAATTTCGTTGTAGGCGAATCCCCAAAAGACTACCTGAAACAGGAGCTTTTCGGGTCGAGTATTCGCAAAGGGATTGGCAAAAATTGCTTTAGGATAGCTGGCTCTTTCTCGAAAGAAGAAAATCAATAAGAGGATGAATGTTGGCAGTCCCCAGAAGTAGATGTTTTTATAGATAAATCGCACGATCGTACCCAACCATCCCCCAACCGTATCATCTGCATACTTAAGAAATGAGAAGCTCATTCCTGAGGCAAGAAACACTGGAAGATATAAAGCAGCAGTGCCTAAAAAAAATAGAATGATTCCTTGAAAAAATTGGTTTCTCTGCTCAGGCTTGTTTTTTATGACATAAGGCAAGTAAAAGGCAAAGGCGAGAACGATCATGGGAGCGTAAGTCAGTCTAGAAGACATCGCCAACGCAAAGATCAACCCAGCTAACCGCGGCTTTGCATTCAGCAGCATGAACAGCCCCAGCGTAAAGAAGAATACGGGATAAATATAATCCGTTGAAGTGGTAGAGGCAATGATCCAAAAAGGATTAGAGGCGATCATAGCCACTGCTAAAACTGCATTCAATCGCGTCGTAATTCTAATCAATAACCAATAAAAGATCAATAAACTTGAAACCGATAACAGAACAGAAACGAGATTTGATAAATAGAAGCCGCCGACTTGTGAAGCTAGACCGATCGAGAGTTCAGGAACTAAATATCCTTGAAACCTTGAAGGCACATAGCGATGCTCAAAGATCAGCGTTCTCCAACTATTGAGCATTCGATAAATATCATCGTGATTACCATAACCATTAAGCGCATAAAGACCATAGCTGAAAAGAATTAGACCTGAGACTAAAAAAATTGTGAGATCTTCTGCATGGATTTTAGGCTTGATCATGGCTGAATCCTGTTGCTTAGAAGGGCGATATTTTGGCTGATCGAGTTTGCAGATACTGAGATGTTTACTGATTAATGGTTGCTTATAATAGTCGCAATCATTATTCTGCGATATTAATGGTGTCGATAACTATCTGTAGAGAGAGTTAGGGGAAACTACAAAGGAGATTTGTGTGTAAAATTACATGAATGTCTTAGAGAATATTTGGAAAAGTATCGTTCATTGCACTTACTCGCCCACAGACTTGTACAGTGCCACATTAAATGACCTCGAGACAAATTCGTATCGCTGAGCAAACCCCTCTCTGTTGCAGGGTTGCAGAGAGAGTTCGCTCAGCAGCCTAGCCTCAGGTCAGCAGGATTGCCAAGTTGGCTTTAGGCGGAAAAGCAAGCCAGACCTAGCCTTGCTCCTTTGACGACACTAATGTGTCTTCACGATCAATAAAAAGTCACTGTACAGCATTTGTAACGCTTAGCGTTAATAGGCAGTAATCATAGGTATACTACCGCTGACAACCCTTGCTTCCTCTCCTTATGAACCTTACGTCTGGCCCCAGGCTGTCTCGCAAGTGGAGCGTCTGCCCTCGCTTGCTGGGCTCCATTGCGTTCGCTGGTCTCGTTGCGCTCCTACTACCGACACGGCTGCACTGGGCGACACGGCTACTCTGTCTTTGGGACGCTG
>NZ_LXYR01000141.1 GCF_001650195.1 Phormidesmis priestleyi BC1401
GGTCTTGACCTCAACGCGTTGGGATCAATTCTGGAACAAACTGAATCAATACGGCTTTTCCGTTGCCCTCTAATAGTATCAAATAGAGGTCGCACCCTCCCGATCGAACCTGTAGCCTGTGCAAATGAAGGACGGAAACTTCATCTCGCAATCCAAGATCATTTCGAGGTGCGCTGGTCTTTCCAGTTTTCGCCTAAATGGGCTTCACACGATCGCTGTTCAGTTGTTTGCTTGGGGTCGATGCGGTGGAGTTGCACGATCGTAGCTTCGGAATTGGGAAGCGGTGCGCCGAAATAGGAGGGTTTTTCAGATTGAGGCTTATGCTCGCGCCTGATTACGGAAGCAGTTCAAAATAATGCATTGTTTGCGGTTTCACGAGGCTAAAGTGTCGTCGATCGAACGTGAAAATCCGTTGAATTTGATATCGTTCCGCCAATGCCATGATGCTGGCATCCACTAGCCCCAGCGGAACGCCGCGATAACGTGACATGATATTCAGGGCTGCTCTAATATCGACAAGCTCAACGGTCAAATAGCGAAAGTAGCCGTCTGCTAGGTCTTGTAGAAAAGCCTGAGCAACGGCTTCACCTAAGTATTTCGTTGTAAGGTAATCGACTTCTGGCAAAACGATTGACGGCACAATGAGGCGGTATGAATCTGCAATTGCAAGCGCGGCTTGATGATGTCAATCGCTGGCATCCAGTAACGCAATAATTCCATTTGTATCTGCTAAGACTTCGGAGGGGTTTGCCATGGCAGTTCTTCATCGCGTTGAGATAAATCAGAGCGACCGCTGTTACCCATCCCGATCGAGCGCGGCCGGGCGGGTTGATTTTGCTGGATGAAATCTTGTACCGCTGTTTGAATCAGTTCATTGCGCGATCGTCCGGTTTGTTTGGAGATTGCTTCGAGTGCAGCGATCGTTTCTTGGGGTAGGGATAAGATTGTTTCTTCCATTGCAATTCACCTCTAGCTTAATTTTAGTTCTGAAACAGTGTTCGCGACTGTTGATGATTGCCTTGCCGAATATCCGCCCAACCTAAAATCTAAAATCACTTCGCCGTTCGCTCCGCTTGCCAGTTTTCGCCGAGTTGGGTCTCGCACTGTTGTTGCTCGGTGGTCTGCTTGGGGTCGTCGAGAATGTAGGGCTTGAGGCGTTGGCAGGCGCGGCGGAGAAGGCTGTCGAGGTTGAGGTCGAGGTGGTAGAGTTTGACGATCGAATCTTCGGAACTAAGGGGTGCGCCGAAATAGGAGGGTTTAGTGACGACAGCGATCGTCTGCCAATCTGGACTAAATGCTGGAGAACCTCCCTCAAATTGACCTAATTGATTGCCGTCTTTGTCCCAGAGTTTGGTGCTGCTATGACCTCTCCCTGTGCCGATACGGCTCCCATCGGGGCTGAATGCCACACTATTAACCCTGCTTTGATTGGTGGTGATGGTGGTGATGGCTTTGCCGTCTTTGTCCCAGAGTTTGATACTGCCATCCTCTCCCCCTGTGGCAAGGCGGCTCCCATCGGGGCTGAATGCCACACTCCAAACGCTGCGTTGATTGCTGTTGATGGTGGTGATGGCTTTGCCGTCTTTGTCCCAGAGTTTGATGCTGCCATCACCTCCCCCTGTGGCAAGGCGGCTCCCATCAGGGCTGAATGCCACACTCCAAACACTGCGTTGATTGCTGTTGATGGTGGTGATGGGTTTGCCGTCTTTGTCCCAGAGTTTGGTGCTGCCATCAAATCCCCCTGTGGCAAGGCGGCTCCCATCGGGGCTGAATGCCACGCTATAAACGATGCTTTGATTGGTAGTGAAGGTGGTAATGGCTTTGCCGTCTTTGTCCCAGAGTTTGATGCTGCCATCACCTCCCCCTGTGGCAAGGCGGCTCCCATCAGGGCTGAATGCCATACTCTCAACGGTGACTTGATTGGTGGTGAAGGTAGTGATGGGTTTGCCGTCTTTGTCCCAGAGTTTAGTGCTGCTATCACCTCCCCCTGTGGCAAGGCGGCTCCCATCAGGGCTGAATGCCATACTTTTAACGATGCCTTGATTAGTGGGGAGGGTGGTGACGGCTTTGCCATCTTTGTCCCAGAGTTTAATACTGCCATCACCTCCCCCTGTGGCAAGGCGGCTCCCATCGGAGCTGAATGCCACACTATTAACCCTGTCTTGATTAGTGGGGAGAGTGGTGATGGCTTTGCCGTCTTTGTCCCAGAGTTTGGTGCTGCCATCCAATCCTCCTGTGGCAAAGCGGCTCCCATCGGGGCTAAATGCCACACTGTTAACGATGCCTTGATTGCTATTGATAGTGGTAATGGCTTTGCCGTCTTTGTCCCAGAGTTTGGTGCTGCCATCCAATCCTCCTGTGGCAAAGCGGCTCCCATCGGGGCTGAATGCCATACTATAAATCCTGTCTTGATTGGTGGGGACGGTGGTAATGGCTTTGCCGTCTTTGTCCCAGAGTTTGATACTGCCATCAAATCCCCCTGTGGCAAGGCGGCTCCCATCGGGGCTGAATGCCATACTATAGCCACTGCCACATTGGTTAGGACGCAGCTTGTTTAAGAACAAATTCTACCGCATCGCGTAGGTTGTCCGAGTCGCGCAACTGCTTGCGAATAC
>NZ_LXYR01000142.1 GCF_001650195.1 Phormidesmis priestleyi BC1401
CCACCTCAATTCCTCGCTCTGCCATCATTTCTTCCAAATCCCGGTAGCTCAGAGGATAGCGGCAATACCACCGCACATTCAACACGATGATTTCGGGCAAGAAGTGCCGCCATTTGAACAGAGAGTCAGTCGTCATTTAGAGCAAGGCTAGAAAAAATTAAGCTTCCCTACCTTACTATTTTTGCGACACAACCCGAAACCTTGGCGGCGTTGCAGAAATATTTGGAAGTGACAGAGCGGCAGGTCGAGGATGCGACCGCGGCTCTGTAAGTGATCGTTGTCTCTAGGTAGGCTTACCAAATCGAGCTTCTAGCGCCTGAACGATCACCTCAGTTATCGTGATCCCTTCTCGCTTCGATTCCATTGCTAAAAAGTTGGGCTGGAGAATTATGCTAGATATACACTTCATCATGGAATCAAGCCGACTCTTTTTAGAGGTCAAAAGAGAATCAAACTGATGTCACTAAGACATCAATCTAGTCTCTACTTATTCAGATGCCTCCCGATCGAGCTTTTCATAAATCGCCTCCAAAATCCACTGGTGACGGCTAGGAGCAGGACGACGACTCTTGACCATTTCATCGACTCGTTTCAGCAGGTCTACAGGTAGGCGCAGCTTCAAGCCCTTCACTTCCTCGTCGGTAGCTTCCTCGACTGGCTGAGGTGCCGCAACTTGAGGGGCTGATCCGCCTTCCCGGATAAATTCGTCCACATTTGCTGGCTTTCGTCTAACAACCATTTGATTTCACCTTGACTTCTTTAGGGACTCTAAATACTATCGAATTTACCTCTAAGTGATTCTATTATGATATTACTTATGCATCAAATAGAAGTTTATAGAGCTTTTTAATCTCTGCGATCGCTTTTGAGTCTGAGGGCTTAAATTCGGTCACTGCCAATCCGTTAGAGGCTGCAGATCGGAACGCTTTTCGGTTTCCCAATGGAGCATCTACGAACTCTAGACCAGGCGTATCTTTGGCAATCGCTGCCGCATCTGAGTTATCCGAACCTTTGGCATCTGCACGGTTAATGATGCAGACGGCTTGTAGGTTTTCATTAAAGGCGCGGGCTTCCTCAACCAACTTACCGACACTCTCTAAGGTCCAGACATCAAAGGAGCCAGGGAGGAAGGGAACCACATAGACATTTGCCATTGAGAGAGCTGCTCTCTGTCCCGCCGTGTCTCGACCTCCTACATCGATCACCACGTCATCATATTTTTTTGCCATCCTCAGAACTTCAGACCGAACCGCCGCTCCATAAAGTTTGATGGAGGTGTAGCCTGCTCCCTGCTCTACCAAAGTTTCATTACGAACGGCTGTGAAGTCTGAAGCTGTGCCTTGATCATCCGCATCGACGAGCAACACATCCATTCCCTGGTTGGCTCTCATTACAGTCATGTTGGTCGCGATCGTGGATTTGCCCACCCCACCCTTGATGCCGCCACAGACAAGAATCATTTTGATATCCCCTTAATCTCTTAGTGGCATTTGTATAATATAAAGGTTACCTCGTCAAGGAATCAGAGTGATGTCATAAAGACATCTATACAATATTAAAAATTTTGATTCGCTAACCAGAAACGGGCGAAATAATTCAGGGTATTTACGGAAGGTGATTGGTTGCCCAATGGTTAGTCTTGATCCAGAAACGGACTGCTCACGCCTCAGATGAGATGCAACCCCTACAGCATCTCAATAATGGCGAAGAAATTACTTCTACAACTAAATAACCAATTCCTGAGACGGGACACCGCTCAGGGTGCGACCTCTACTTGATTTAGTAGGTCAAGCATGATATCACTGAGTGAGGCAACCAAGAGGTGGTGAGTATGAGCGCTCAATTGCTGAGTCAAGAAGGGACGCAAGTCAGGATAGAAGTGACGATAGACCTGAGTCATTCGCTGCTGACCAGTGAAGAAGCGATTCAGGAAAGCCTCAACGAGGCGGGTCGTATTGCCACTACAGCCGCTCTTGAGTATCTGGACACCGACGGTTCAGCCATTGAGATTGCCGGAGAGGTGATGCGAACCAAAGGCAAGCAGCCCAAAGCGTATCAAACGCCCTACGGAGAAGTCGTGATTGAACGCCATGTCTATCAGCGCTCTGGAGGCGGGAAAACGGATTGTCCGCTAGAGCGAGCGTCTCGCATCATCATCACCTCCACGCCTCTGTTTGCGAAACAAGTGTCCTCGAAACTGGCGTATAGTTCCGCCCGAGACGTGCAGCGAGACTTGGCTGAGAATCATCAACGCCCGGTCGCCGTGTCCTACATCCAGCGTCTCAGTGAAGCGGTGGCCACGATCATTGAGGTGAAAGAAGAAAGTTGGGACTATGTGCCCCCTCAACTAGACGCTGAAATTGCCAGTGTTGCCATTGGCTTAGATGGCACCTGTATGCTGTTGTGCGACACCGGATGGAGAGAAGCCATGGTCGGCACCATCAGTCTGTATGACGCGTTTGGAGACCGACAACACACCATTTATATGGGAGCCACCCCCGAATATGGCAAGGCGACGTTTCTGGAACGGCTAGA
>NZ_LXYR01000143.1 GCF_001650195.1 Phormidesmis priestleyi BC1401
CAAGTGAAGTTTATTGAAGAACTTTTCGGAATTAGCGCTTAACGGAATGCGAACGAAATACTTCGTTTGTCACTAAAAAGTATTTGCGACACAACCCAATATCTTACAGGCTTTATTCTGGCAGTTCAAGGTTTTCTCACTCGGTAAAATGCTCGTTTCTTGAGTTTCTTTTTGATTGGCTTACGCTTATAGCGGTTTGCAGCTCAATTGAGTACATTAGAGGTAGAGCAGTGGTCACTCAGGATTTAATATGAAAGCTTACTCTGTAGATCTGCGTCAGAAAGTGGTGGATGCCTATGAGCAACAAGAAGGATCGCAACGGGAATTAGCCAAACGATTCAAGGTCAGTCCAAATTTTGTGCGCCTCTTGCTCAAACGTCATCAAACCGAAGGAACCGTTGAACCCAAACCTCACACCGGTGGTTTTATCAGTCGGTTAGCGAATCAACTGAACTTGATTGAGCAGTTAGTCGAACAAGATAACGATGCGACCTTGCAAGAGTTATGTGACCAACTCGACCGACAGGTTCAGATTCGGGTCAGTCCCAGTACCGTTTGCCGCACCCTGCAACAGTTGAACTTGACGCGAAAAAAAAACTCTGCACGCCAGTCAAGCTGAAACAGACCGAGTTCAGGTACTACGCCAAGCGTATCGAGAGCAGATTCGAGACATTCGTCCAGACGATTTAGTCTTTCTCGATGAGACCGGGGTGAACTTGATGATGGCGCGGCTGTACGCTCGTGCCCTTCCAGGAGACCGAGCGACGGGAGAACGTCCCTACAAAAAAGGACGTAATGTCACCCTAGTGGGAGCGATGAGCTTAAACGGGAGGGTGGCAGCACTCACCTTTGAGGGTGGACTTAACGGAGATGTCTTCAAATACTTTGTGGAACAGAGGTTAGTGCCTAACCTATGGGTCGGCGCTTGTGTCGTCATGGACAACTTGAGTTCTCATGGGATGGATGGAGTTCGAGAACGGATTGAAGCAGCAGGGGCAAAGCTGGTCTATTTATCGCCCTATTCTCCTGACTTTAATCCGATTGAGAACTGCTGGTCGAAAGTCAAAGCGTTTTTACGGTCGGTGGCGGCTCGCTCTCGCGAAGCACTAGATCAAGGAATTACGGATGCCCTCAAGTCTGTGACCTCAAAAGATATTGAAGGTTGGTTCACCTACCGATGCTACTGTACTTAACTGAGCTGAAAACCGCTATAATCGTGGCTCTGACCTTTAGATGAGAATCGCCCCTAAATTAATTAATTGATTTGGCGATTTCTGAAGGCTCAATCTCTACGATGCAGAAACATCCCTAACCGATTGGCTAATCAATGCCCTCAAACCCCTATTTCACCTCTGTTGTCCTGACTCTAGATAAAAGCTCAAATCCGTCCCCTCTACCACTATCTCCCCTTGGCTGGTTTGGATGTAGAGCTTTCCAGATCTCATCTGAATGACTTTGCCCAGGATTTGCAGTGATTCAGCAACGGCTTGTCTTGGTTTTTCTGCAAGGGGTTTATAGCCAAATATTTGGGTTTCAGGTTGCTCCACGACCGGACTGAGCCAAACCACGCGATCTTTGTTGTGAAGCATCAGTTCATTGTCATCTGTTTTGATGAACAGCATTTCCTGGCTGTGTTCGATGCCCAAAACCCATTGCCATCCTTTTGGGGTCTGGATCATGAGACTGGATTCCTGTTCAGGAGATAGGGAGCGCATCTCTGTCCTCCAATATCGCCACAGCAACCGAGCTTCGGTGTAGTTTAGTTCACAGCTTTGGGGAAGGTCACAGCTTTCATAGCGCATCAACCCCTGTTCAGTGATGCCGTTTGGAATGAGTCTGTTTTCCACAAGGATTTGGCTAATCAACTCCCAGTATTGTGACTCTTGACGTACCAGTGCAGTGAAGTGGACCCCCAAGACTAGACAGTTTTCAGGGGATGAATAAGCTAGGGATTCAGATTCTCAGATCCATTCAGTTTCGTGTTCAAGATCTCAATTGCTTTATCACTCACTTCGTTTCTTTAGATTATCACAATACACTTGATTTGGTGTCTGATAATCTAATCCTTAATGTGGACGAACTTGATTGTACCAACGAAACCACTGTTTGACCTCTTGCGTTAAATGTTGACCATCCTCGAACGCTTTGAGATAAATCAACTCATACTTTAGACTCCTCCACAATCGTTCGATAAAGATGTTGTCGTGGCAGCGCCCTCGACCATCCATACTAATCTGAACTCCAGAGGCTTTCAGACAGTCTGTAAAGGCGTTCGCTGTAAACTGTGCCCCTTGATCCGTGTTAAAGATCACAGGTGGGGTGTAGTTGGATAAGGCTTCTTCCAACGCCTCCACGCAAAAGTGAACTTCTAGAGTGTTGGAGATCCGCCAGGACAAGACGTGACGACTATACCAATCCATC
>NZ_LXYR01000144.1 GCF_001650195.1 Phormidesmis priestleyi BC1401
CGTCTGAGGCTGAAGGCTTGCTCTAAAGTGAGTTCGGTGACTTGATCCATAACGATCACTTGCGCCCTCAAGGAGATAAAGCCGTGAACAAAGGTTTATCCCCGTTCGTTACGGTATTTAAATTAGTGTAACGAAATATTTACATAATTTGACGATTCCGAAAAACTATGTCCCTGCATCCCTTGGCGTTAGCTTTTCAAGCGCATTTGGATCAAAAAAGCCTGACGTGCGATCAATTCGGTCTTTTGTTGCAGGCACAATCAGAGCGTACAAATGGATGTCTGTGGCGGCGCGTAAAAGATTGTCCCTCAACTGGTTGCGGGTTTTATGAAATAGTTGATCCGAAATCTTGAGCAACCAGGTGAGATTGAGCATTCGACGAGGCAAAATGCTCTGGTTTGATGTTCTTCTGGCTGGTTTTCTCAATCTTCCCGTTTCCAAAGCAGGACAAATCTGGGTCTCTCGTGTAAGACCTTCGGGAGAATCGATGATGAGAACTTTAGCTCTGGCAGAAATGTCGCAGATTGATCATCGTGTAAGCCAAGCTCTTCAGGGCGTAGTGCAACTGACTGATCCGCTCGAAGCGCAGCAGTAAGGGGTTGAGATGCAGCAGAGGGTAGGACATCACTGCCCTACCCTCTGCTGCATCTCAACCCCAAATAAGCAAAGACGATGTTGAGATCGACGGTCAATATCAGAGACGTCGCACAGGCGGTTACTTTGGTGGCGCAGGAGCAAAAGTTCAATAAGGGCAACGATCCTAGCCTAAAAGCCTCAGAAAATTTCTGGGGCTTTGGACGTTTTTTTGTGCACAGCTATGCACACCTGTGAAAATGGCTCAAAGCCTTATGGGATGGCGGTTTCGCGGATGAAGGTAAAGGTAGCCGCTTGTGCATAAGCGCTGGCTTCGTCTGTTCCAATAACTTTCAGGGGCTACGCAGTTGAGAAAGCAAAGGAGGTGCGGTGAAACAAAAAGATGAACTCACCCAAGGTGACCGAGTCCGATTACATCAAGGACCAGCAGGCGCATTTGAACAGGAAGTTACGGTTTTGGCTAGAATCCTTATCCCGCAACACCTTCATCTTCCGTAAAGGCAACAGCTAGAAAAACGACCGTTTTCTTTGTGCCGAGCTTTTTGACGCTATGAGGTCTTGATCAGCACAAGAAAACCCATCAAGCAATCACAATCAGGTTAAATGGTCAGTTCTAAGTTTCCTGACCCAGTGAAACCGTAATTTTCTGCATGGATGCGCCCGCTAGTCCATTTAGAAGTTGAGATGCGGCAATAGAGATTAAACCGATCTCATCTTACTACTCGCTATTTGCGAATAAAGATCTGCGTAAAGTAGATCTCTCCTTTTGCGTTGCGACTGACTCCGACACCCGTTAACCCATAAGCTCCTTGAATGTTTTTTAAGTGTCCAGGGCTTTTAAGCCAGCTCTCTACCGCCTGAGTGGTAGGGTCTTCATAGCCCATGTTGTAAGCAATGTTTTCGGCAGCCCCGCGATAAGGAACCGACTTAGCGATTTCTTTAACACGCTGGTCAAAGCCTTGATGACTAAATGGCATCTTTCCGGCTGCCATGTCTTGGCTGTGCTGCCTTGCCTGCTGAGTCAGGCTGTCTGCGATCACCAGAGCTGGAAGCCCCAAACTAGCGCGATAGTGATTGATCTGCTGATAAATAGATTGCTCAAGTTGCGTCGTCGAATTTGTATAAGCAATTAAAGTAACAGAGACTGTAGAAGGCTGTACTGGTGTCAGGTTTACCAAATTCGTGCGGTTATCAGCGTGAGCCGGAACGCCCAGACTACCCACGAGGGCTAAGGCTGTGATTGTTGCTCTCGATAGAAGAGGTCTTAACATAGTAGAGTTTTATACAACGTCTACATAGATGAATAACACAGATATGGATTTTAGTTGTGATTATAATCACAAGTATCTAAGTAAAATTACAGATACTCAACCCCTTCTAAGCCCAACTTCTAACCACAAGAAACTCTGAGAATCCCACCCAAATGATTTGAGAAGTCGGTAGTCCGATCGAACCTCCGCTTTCAATCTGAAAGTGATTATGAAAATCATTACCACCAGCGAAAACCCCACTGTGAGTAATCTACGGGTGATAGATATAGATGCTTATTGGAGTTCCCGTAGCGTTTGGGCTAAAAACAACGCCAAGGACGAAAGCTAGACTACGATTGGCTTGTGGTGTTTGCCCGCTGGGTTGTGTTCAAGCGAGAAACTGCTCGACGCATCAGGTTTCCGGCTACCGACATAAAGCGGGACAGATTGAACGAAGCTTAAGAGAGTGTTTGTAAACAACTATTACAAACTTAGTACCTGTTCAGTAGTGAAGTGATATCAGGGAATAGGTTTGGCATGAGATGAACTATGGGT
>NZ_LXYR01000145.1 GCF_001650195.1 Phormidesmis priestleyi BC1401
CTAATCCCCGCAACTGTGCGAGGTCATAGCGTCGATGCCCAGAGGGAGACCGCTCAACCTCAATCTTGCCTGCGCTTTCCCAGCGACGTAAGGTATCCCGAGAAACTCCTAACTCTGCGGCAGCTCGACCGATTCCTACTTTCATCCTTCTATTCTACGCAAGGACAACCCACGTTCTTAACCCTGCATAGCTTTGCCTACTTTTTGGACTCTTTCCTAAGAGATACCTCCGGTGAGAGAGGCGGTACCCGTGAGCCTTCTCAGATCCCGTCAATCTTATCGCCACATCCGCCAAGTTGCGCCAATGCCAGCGCCAGTCCCAGCGACCAGTCCAGTGCTCATACCTTCGAGGATCTTGGTCGTTGATGATTGAGTCAGGCAATCCAGCGTCGGAACTGCCGTTTGTAAACATTGATCGCTCTGAGCTTGGCTTGCAGTGCCGCCCAACACAACCCCCACCCCGCTGCAAAAGACAATAAAGAGAACCAACCGATGCTTCTTACTCATTCTGTACTGTTCATCTCGGTGAAACTCTCTACATTATGACGAGGTCATAGGTCCGTGAGCCGCCTCGTCCGAAAATATTGCCGCTCCCCAGCATGGGTTGAATGCGGCTCACGGGATGGGTATCTTGGCTAGGGCTACCTTGGCTTAATTGGCTCTGACCTCTGCACCTTTCACCTCACCTCACTTCTGCACAGCGCTTCACCGTTTGAAAAGAGCAAGCTCAGTCTTTAAGGAGGGGTTAATGATTTTTAGGGGAGGAAGCAGAAGCGCTGAAGGACCCTCACACCGCAATCGCCACGGGCAAGCCAAAATTCTTACCTCAGACGAAATCAAGAGATTGTTTGAGGCCAGCTTACTTGCGTTCACACAAATATCGGGTCAAGCGACCCATGAAAAGGCTCTACCTGCACTTTCTCTCTGACAGCGTTCTAAATCTGGGGTGGCTAGAGGGCATGGTTAGGCTCCGAGTCTGGACGATGGAAGTGGACAGACTTCCATGGCTTGAATCAAGCCACGCTCAAGGGTGAAACGGTGACCAACGTGCTCATCGGCAAGCACGGCTCCGACCAGATCGCGCACGACTTGATGCACCTCGACCAAGACCTGCCCCGCATCCTCTGGGTGAAAGGCAACCGGCTCGACGTGGGGATTGATTTCCCTCCACTGCTCCGTCCAGTAAGCGCGAACTTCTTCAGGTCCACGGACAAAACCGCCTTTGAACGCCTTCGGCCAAGCCACGTCGGGAGTCATGAGGGCGAGCGCGGCATCAATGTCGCGCACGTTAAAGGCCGCGTACGCTGCACGTAGCAGCTCGATTTTTAGTGCAGATTGATCTGTCATAAAAGGTCGGTGGAGATGGAAGATATTGTCAACTTAACCGTTCACAGGCTTGTTTATTGAGAAATTGCCTGATTTTCAAAGGCTGAAAGGTTTATTCCTCCGTGAATATAAGTGTGTTCATTCTCAATAACCAGAGCGGAATCCAGTTAAGTTGACAATACCTACTCAGACCCCTGAGATCTATGCAACTTTGGGATCGCCCGCGCACTTACCCGGATTAAGGACCCGGAAGAACGCCATGCATGTGCCTACCCCCAAAACACCAAGACTTCTGCAAGCCGCCCAGTGAGTTATCGACCCGGTCGGCTACATGACCACCAATTTTAAGCACTACGGAGACATCTTTGCAGCCCCACTGGTCTTCGGGAGCGATGAACTGGTGGTGTTAGTAAACGAGCCCAAGGCGATGCAGTATCTCCTAACCCACGACACGGGCCAGGAATTCACCGCGCCTGGAGAGCCTCTGTTGGAGCCAGTGGTCGGTCGGCAAAGCATGATGCTACTCAGCGGCAATCAACATCGGAACCGTCGGCAGTTAGTCATGCCTCCTTTTCAGGGGGAACGCCTCAAGGCTTATGGGAAAATGATCCAGCAAATTACCCAGGACGCGATTCTACTCGACCTAAGACCCCATCATCACGAATTTGTCTCGATGTCATTTAATTTGGCTCTGTACATCCTCTTTCTAGAGTGTGATGACAGCAACTCGTCATTCCACCATGATTGACACGAGCCGCTTTTCCCAGGGGTAAATCATCTGTTGCACGGGAAAAGGCAATCACGGTGCCTTGGTGTAGAGGACTCAAGTTATGCAAAGATTTCCAAATCAACGTGGTGTCCGCCCCACTGCCATGCTCCTTTCAGCGCTCCTGACTGTGCCCTTGTTTGCGGGATGTGGTCAGCGTCAGGCTACTGTACCGCCGCCAGTCGATGACACGCGCACTGCGACTACTACAGCAGCGCCGACGGAGCAGAAGAAGGGCATGAGTAATGTTCAGAAAGGAGCAGTCTTGCA
>NZ_LXYR01000146.1 GCF_001650195.1 Phormidesmis priestleyi BC1401
ACTGTGCCTGGACATCGCGCACGCTCATGCCTCTTGAGTAGAGCGACAGAATCTTGCCATCAAAGCCATCAAACCGAGTTTGCCCTTTCTGGATAATGACGGGTTCAAAAGCTCCATTGCGGTCTCGTGGTATCGCAATCTCGGCTTCACCAAATTCGCCCTTAATCGTCTTTTTGCTGTGCCCGTTGCGACGATTCCGAGAGGGGGTTGCTTCGACTGGCTCTGCCCGTTCTTCCTCTAAATGATGTGCCATTTCTGCATTCAAGCAACGCTCAACCAGGGCGGTCGTCAACTGTTTTAGAATACCTCCGGTTCCGACTAAATCTTCTGGGCTTTGATAGCCTTTGAGTAATTCATCGAGCAATTCAGGTCGAAAGGTCATGATGGGGCAAACGGGGAATTCGGACAAAATCGTACGCTAAGCCTAAAAGTCTTTTCCTGTATGACTTACAGGATTTTATAATTCACTTGTCCGGTGTCCTAATCAGGCTAATATTGCCCATCCTGCCCAAAACGTAAAGTTAGCCGCATAGACTATCGAAAGCTTGTGTAGATAGGGATCTGGAACACTGTTTGGGCTACAGAGCCTTTGAGAGTGCAAAAAGTCTACTTTCCGCACGATCTCTTGGTTGGGCTCTATAGCCATCAAATCAGCATCATTTCTAGTGCGATAACCCTTGCCAGAATCATGGTGCATTTAAATCAATATGGGCTAAGTTTTCGCACGATCAAGAACGCATAGCAAGGCAGCAAGTGGGAAGGGAGAAAGGCGCTGAAAAGACTAACCAGCAAAGGTTTCAATTCTACTTTTACAGTTAGGGCGGGGTGGGCAATATTAGTCAATCAGCTAGAACCCCGTATGGTTTTATCCTTGTAAGAAACCGCTTAAAACGACTTAAAGAGCTAGTTTATCGATCATGCGGGAGCTGGGAAAGCTCTCTAAGAGAGGATTTCAGTCTTAGCGTACGATTTTGTCCGAATTCCCCGTTTGCCCCTAATTCATACTTCGTTGCGACGGTTGGAGGGGCACCCTTAGAAGTGATTAAGCAGTACATCGCTGATCAGAAAGTTAAATAGACTCTGTGGCGTGACCGCCACGCGGGAACCCCTTTTACATCCCCATGCTTAAAAGACAGGGGCTTTAAGGGTTCCCCAGCCCTCCATTCCGGTAAACAAAGATTGTCTCCACTAATTCTATGAAATTTCGCTGCACTATCGCATCCGTAAGCTCTTGCTGGGTTCGCTCAATCAGGGCGCGTCCTTTCGCGGGAGCCTGTTTCTGAGTCGTTCCAATCAGTTGTAAAATCCCTAGTCCTAAAGAGCGATCGCCCAGTTCTGGCGGCAACTTGTTTAAATAAATGCGCTGCACTCTGGGGCTGTTCTCATACTCAGCGTAGTGGGGCGGCAACCCTGGATCGAATCGCTTTTCTGTGAAGATCACCACTCCCCGCCAGTCATTTGAGGGCTGGTAGTCTTTCAGATAAAGATGAATCTCTCCAAAAAAGCGGTAGTAGAAGTTCTCGCCTTTCTTATCGCGATATCCCTGTGCTTCCACAAAGTAGATCGGAAATTGGGACATCCGAGTCGGCGGCAAAAAGATGCCGTCGATCGTAAAGTTGGCTTGCTTGACTTCTTGAGAGCCAAACCCGTAGGTGCTGGTGCGCGGGTCAGTGTTGCCGATTAACTCAAAAAAGGCACTGGGGGCAGCCTGGAAGAGTTGGTAGAAAATTGAGTCGGTTTTCAAGGGTCCATTGCAAAATCTGGTTAAACTTAGCCGACGAGCAAGGGCGCTGGGTCAAAAAGAAGTTGATCCCCCTTATCCTTTCATCTCTTTCGCGATGGGGTCTCAGTAGTAATAGAATGGAACCAGATTTTGCCTTAAGAGTATTTCAGCAGCAAATTGATAATTTCTACTAATGTCTTTTGACGGCATACTACACAGGTTTGGACTAAAGCTTACTACAGTTGTAGATCCTCGATGGCTGCCAGTTAACTATCTCAAAAGAAGTCTCATTTCGAGATTTGCTGTCTCAAAATCGAGCAGGACTGAAATCGGACTAAAGCATCACTTTACAGCCCGCTACAACGCCCCAAATTCGTGAGACTGACTCCTCGGTTACTCTGAGCGGAACATCGCACTCAACCAAGCTAGGGCAGTCGTTACAAACCTGTCTCACGATTTGGAACTTCTGCACCCCCCGCAGAATTCCTCAAGCTTGAAGCTTTCTTTCGTGAGTTCTCTGAAACTCAGTCCAATATAGCTTTTCAACCCATCTTGCACTTTTTTGCCCTTA
>NZ_LXYR01000147.1 GCF_001650195.1 Phormidesmis priestleyi BC1401
CTAGCTAGGCAGGCGGGAGTCCCCACACCATAATTTTTAATTTGGTGTGGCGGTGAAAGCCGTGCGAGTTAACGAGCAAACTCCTACGCTACTCAACGGGGCGATCTTGTTCTTCGATGTACTGCTTAAGTTGCTCAACCGTCACCCCTCCACAGGACGCGATGAAGTAGCCATTTGTCCATAAAACATCTTTTCGATAAAACTGATTGACCCGCTCTGCAAACTCTTTTCTGAGATAGCGACTGGAAACCGTTTTCAGATTATTGATGAGCTTACTCGGTTCGGTCTGAGGCGTGTACTGAATCAGCAGATGGACATGATCAGTCTCACTATTGAACTCAATCAACCGACCCTCCCATTTCTCCATCAGCGCCTTGAAGATTGCTTCTAACCGAGTCAGCATCGGCTCGTTGAATAGTTTTCTACGGTATTTTGGCGTTAACACTAAGTGACACTTCAGGTCCGAAACACCCCTTGCCTTGTGGATAAAATCTCTACTCATAGCCTTAACACTAAGTATTTTGATTGTGGTACGATAACACTAAGTCAATCGTAAAAGCCGAAGGCGTGATGAAGACAACGTTTCAGTACAGATTCTACCCCGACACTAAGCAGAAGATTGAGCTAAACGATTGGCTCAGAGTCTCCCGCTATTGGTATAACCGCCAATTGGGAGACCGATTTGATTGGTGGGAGATGAATCGTACCAGCGTTGACGCTTGCCCATTGGTGAGCAGCATTGCGACCTTGCGCGACAAGCCAAACTTCTACGCTCAGAAGAAGCAGTTGCCAGTCCTCAAAAAAGACTTGGTAAAGGTCTTTCATAGCGGCGAACTGCTGGACTTCTCTCGCGTCGATGCGAGTGTGCTGCAAGATGTTTCAAAGCGCCTTGACAAAGCGTTTGAGCGATTCATCGTGGGAGACAGCAACGGCAATAAATCAGGAAGACCGAGATTTAAGTCCGTTGCCAGTTTTAAGACCCTGACGTTTGCAGATGGTAAGGCGATTAAGATTTCACTGGTTCGCAAGAACTGGCTGTATCTTCGTCTTCCCAAGTTGGGAGTCGTCAAGGTTCGGATGCACCGTGCCATTCCAGACGGATTCATCATCAAGCAAGTCAGCGTCACCCACAAGGCGGATGGTTGGTTCGTTCAGTTAATCCTGGAAGACCCAGACGTGCCTGAATTCAGCAAAGAAGAGATCACCCCCACTTGGGATAACTCGCTGGGTTTGGACGCGGTGTTGCATGAAGACGTTTACCTCGCAACGTCAGACGGTGAGAAGCTGCCATCTTTGAAGCCGTTGCGTAAGAATCAGGCAAAGCTTGACCACATCTCAACGAAGCGAAACAAGCGCAAACGGGGTTCTAAGTCACGCCGTAGGCTGGCAAAACGAGAGGCGAAACAGCATCAAAAGATTGCTCGTTCACGCCAAGATTTTCACTACAAAACCGCTCACAAATTGGTGAGAACTGGCAAGAAAGTCTTCTTCTCTGAAGACCTCAATCTCAAAGGTTTGACCAGACGCAATCAAGCCAAACAGGATGAAGCGGGTACGTTTCTTCCTAATGGTCAATCTGCAAAGTCAGGACTGAATAAGTCTTGGTCGGATGCGGCGTTTGGTAACTTTTTCAAGACGCTGGAATACATAGCCGCAAAAGCTGGATCAGTCGTCATTTCACAAAAACCTGCTTATTCCTCAATGGTGCTGTGCTACCGGGATGAAATCATCTTCACCGATTGCAGCATCAGAGACTATTGGGATGAGCAGCATTCTTTGAAGGTTGACCGCGATATCAACGCCGCCATCAACCTAAAAAGGCTTGGATTGGGCATTTTTCCAAGCATAAAACGCCGTAGTGGGAAGTTAACCGTAGTTGGAACTATGGATCAAAGTACCACGAAGGAAATCCTGCATACCCTTCATCGGGCTGTTGGAAGCCTACCCTGTAATCTTTGATTCAGGGTAGGAGTATGTCAC
>NZ_LXYR01000148.1 GCF_001650195.1 Phormidesmis priestleyi BC1401
TAATAATGGAACCAGATTTTACCTTGAGAGTATTTCAGCAGCAAACTGATAATTTCTACAGGTTAGCCAAGTTTTGGGGTCAGGGTGAGGGAGCACAAGCTAAAAGAACACCTTGCTAGAAGAGCATTACAGCTTTAAGGCAAAATCTGGTTCCCTTGCTAATAAGACCCCATCAGCACAAATTTGTCTCGATGTCATTTAATTTGGCTCTGTACATCCTCTTTCTAGAGTGTGATGACAGCAACCCGTCGTTCCACCATGATTGACACGAGCCGCTTTTCCCAGGGGCAGATCACCTGTTACATAGGGAAAGGCAATCACGGTGCCTTGGTGTAGAGGACTCAAGTTATGCAAAGATTTCCAGATCAACGTGGTGTCCGCCCCACTGCCATGCTCCTTTCAGCGCTCCTGACTGTGCCCTTGTTTGCGGGATGTGGTCAGCGTCAGGCTACTGTGCCGCCGCCAGTCGATGACACGCGCACTGCGACTACTACAGCAGCGCCGACGGAGCAGAAGAAGGGCATGAGTAATGTTCAGAAAGGAGCAGTCGTGCTGGCTGGAGCTGCCGCTCTTTACTATCTTTATAACCAGCACAAACACGCGCAGGCACAGGCAGGCGAGAACGGACAGTATTACCTTTCTAAAAACGGTCGCGTTTATTACCGGGATGCAAACCATCAAGCGCATTGGGTAACCCCACCGCCCAATGGCATTACGGTGCCAGCCGCAGATGCGCAACAGTACCGTGACTATCAAGGGTATGACAACCAGACCACCGGACGTGACCTCACGTCGTTGCCAGAAGCGCAGTCAGCAACCAACTGAGTTGCTTGACAGAACGCACGTGGGCACTAGATAACAAAATCAATTTTGTAAACATTGGAGGACGATTATGGTAGGCGATTTTTTACGCAAAGCAGCCGATGCCTTACTAGGCGATCAGCCAGCAGAGAGCGAGAATCAACCACCGCGACCCGCGAGTGAAGACCCGTATGGCGATCCGGCAAATCAACCGACCGATGCTGGGCAGTTCGGCAATGTGCGACCCGCGAGTGAAGACCCGTATGGCGATCCTGCTGACCAGGCATAGCACCCTTATATAGGGTAAATAATAGTGAGCGAGCCGTGAACCGCCAATAATAAAGCACCCTAACCAATGATTGGCTAGGGTGCTTTATTTTGAATCCAATTTGGCATTCCGGGTATGTCAAGTAGTTTGTGTCAAAGGTCAAAATTAGAGCGGAAATCGCTCTTCGTACAGAATCGCAAAACGGTTTAGAGCAGGCTTCCAGTTTGAAATGGGCATCGTCCATTTTTTCGCAATGTGGTGCATCGCCCGATAAACCACTTTGAGGGCAGATTCATCGGTGGGAAACGCCCGATGATTCTTGATCACTTTTCTCAGGGTCATGTTGGGGTAGACACAGAAAACAGAAAATATAGCACGTTAAGGAATTGAAGAAGCTGGAACCCAGCGTTAGAGCGTCGGTACAGACACGCCAAGATTTTAAAAGGAATGCACTTCTCTGGTTCTTCTTTGGCGCTATATTCAACGTCATTGCGGTTCTTGTCCTGCTTTACAAGAACTCGACCTGAGACCCCTAGTGCGGCTGCATCGGTCTTGCCTGTCCGTTAGGCGATCGAGGTTAGATCAGCCCTGCCACAAGGTTGATCGTCATCGCTAAGAGGCTGGTATTGAAGAAAAACGAGAGAATGCCATGCAATAAAGACAACCGCCTCAGAGTCCGGGAGCGTACGGCGACATCAGACACCTGGCTCGTCATCCCAATGACAAAGGAAAAGTACAGAAAATCCCAGTAGTCAGGCTCCGTGTCACCCGGAAAATCGAGTCCGTCGTCCTTGCACTCGGCTAGAGTCTTGCCTTCCTGATAATAGAGGCGCGCATAGTGGGACGCAAAGATGGTGTGAACCAGCAGCCAGGAACCTACAATCGATG
>NZ_LXYR01000149.1 GCF_001650195.1 Phormidesmis priestleyi BC1401
TGGCTATCCATCCGGTGCGCTTTGTTTCTAATCTGCACCCTAGCTGATGGATAGCTTTTCTGTCCACGTCTGACCGCAAAAACTGTCCGAACTATTGCTACAGACTAGCAAAGTGAAATTAATAGACTAATAGATAACTATTTAAAGGGTCGATCGCATTGAGGAATTGAAATCTCGATCGCACGACTTATGAATCTTAATTTGAGAGAACGCTTTCATGATCACGGTTCATCACTTAAACAATTCTCGCTCTCAGCGCATACTCTGGCTGCTAGAAGAACTCGGCTTAGAGTATGAAGTCAAGCGCTATCAACGCGACCCGAAAACCATGCTGGCACCTGCATCGCTGCGCGAAGTGCATCCCCTCGGAAAGTCGCCCGTGATCACCGATGGCACACTCACTCTAGCCGAATCGGGTGCCATCGTTGAGTATTTGGTAGAGCGTTATGGCAACGGACGATTGATTCCGGCTGTGGGCACCTCCGATCGGCTGCGCTATATTTACTGGCTGCACTATGCAGAAGGTTCAGCGATGCCTCCTCTCCTGCTCAAGCTGATCTTTGACCAAATCGAAAAGAGTTCGATGCCTTTTTTTGTGCGTCCGATCGCTCAATCAATTGTTAATCGTGTGAAGCGATCGTATATCGAACCTCAGATCACCCAGCATCTAGATTACCTGGAGGCAGAGATCGGGAAGAGCACCTGGTTTGCAGGCAGCGAATTCACCGCCGCCGATATTCAGATCAGCTTTCCGCTAGAAGCGGCTGCCGCACGGGCGGGTTTAAACGCAAGCCGACCGAAGCTGATGAACTTTCTCGATCGGATTCATGCTCGCCCCGCTTACCAACGCGCATTAGAACGTGGCGGCACCTATGAGCTTTTAAACTGAGCAACGGTAGAGGGTTGATGTCTAACTATTGAGCAATGGTCAACGTCCGGTCATTGACAAATATGGGAGCAGGAAGTTTTTGATAAGCGGCAACACTGTACGCATATCGTCTGGCGATGATGCCTAACTGCATAAACAGAATCTAGTCTGAACGGGCGATCGTGTTGAGTCGGTAGGTAATAAGAAAACAGGTGCGACCCTGAAATCGCTGCATTAGGTTGTTGCAGGCTCGACGTTCGGTTTCACAATACGACTTCATCGGGCAGCGTTGCAGCCATGAAGAATTTGGGAAGGTTTCTGCCTAGTGTCACAGACTAAGCAGTCGCTCGCAACCTATCCACAGACCCTATCGAAAGCGAGAGGCATCATTCTGTTTTTGCCGCCTGCGCTTGAAAATGGATCATTCCACAATATAGGTGAGGGCTGATGGATTGTCAGCCTAGCTGTTCGATGCGGTTATTGAACAGTTTGTTGGTTGTGGTGAGTCTGGCTTGACCGTCTAGCGATCGGTACTACCCGTTTAGACGATTACAGATGCTCAATTGTCTTATTCAAGACTACGTTTGAGACTCACTATGAGTCTCAAACAAGACGACTGGGATAAAGAGCCAACGTTGTTTTGTCTCCAGAAGATGCCATGTTTGTTTTAGCGAGGCTGAAGTAGAATGCACTGACAGACAACCACAGGGATCAAACCCAACAAATTAGGTCAAAAAGAGGCTCGATTTTTAGTCCATTTTTAGTCCACTCTATTTTTCTAGTTCAGAATTAGATTCTGAAACCTTTGTAGGAGTAGAAGTTTGAGAAATATTCAAATATCTGGACTTCTGTGCATCCCGCAGAAGTTCAAAGATTGATTCTTCTAAAGTTGGTTGAACAATGGTTCGGACAATTTCAGGCAGCGATAGAGCCGTAGGACAGTAGGGTTGGATAGTTGGGGTGAGATTTAATCGCAGTCGGCTCCAAGTCTAACTGAGTAATAAATCGGTCGAGCAGATGAGCGGTGAGCGCCCGCCGTTTGACACTCGTCATCGAGAGGACAAAGGGCGAGTCACC
>NZ_LXYR01000150.1 GCF_001650195.1 Phormidesmis priestleyi BC1401
CCCAACTTCCTAGAGTTGAATGGTGATTTTGTTGTGCAATTCCTCCAGTTGAATGAGTGAACTGTTACCCAGGACGATGTTGAACTTCGCTAGCGATCGTTCAACTTGATATCCCGGCAACACTCGGACGATTTGATATTCAGTCGTCAAGTCGCTCGTGCCATCCCACTTGAGCAACGCCAGTTGATTAGACGCAATCTCACTCAGTTGCGAAACAAAGTCTTCAATGCTATCACTCACATTCGGGAGAATGCCGGACGACATGAAGATATAACGCCCTTGCAAATCCAGCATAACGCCAACTTGATAACATCTTTCCGTTGAGCAACGCAACTCAACCGTGAACGAAATCGAGCTAGGCACGATCGTCCTAACTCCCATAATTTTTGTCCTCTCGATTAATTCAAAGAGGACAAAAACTCTGATTTCTCAGACGGTCTGTAGGGGTAAAAACTATATGCAGGATCTTGATTCCAGCCTTTCAAGATCCCATAGCAAAGCTGACGGTGTACAATCATGAACGCCTCCTGAGTTATGAACGCTAACTAGGGATGGAAGTCCTCGGAGTCTGATCTCGTAAATCAGGCTTCGGGGCACAACTTCATCACTGCGATGTACTCTACAGGAGTTTTTGCTTTTTTGGAATGCTGAGTTTTTGAGAGGGGACGCGGTCGTTGCTTTGGGAAAGTGGGGAGCGATCAGGCATCCAGTGGACTGATGACACCCCGACCCCCTCGGTTGAGCACATGCGTATAAATCATTGTAGTTTTGACATCCTTATGACCCAATAGTTCTTGCACCGTGCGAATATCGTAGCCATTTTGAAGTAGGTGAGTCGCAAAGGAATGACGAAAAGTATGGCAGCCCACTCGCTTGGTTATCTTTAAAGCCCGAACTGCTTGCTTGAGGGCTTTCTGAAGTCCACTTTCATGCAGGTGAAAGCGTTGCCAGATAGCGGTATCTGGGTTTTGAATCCGACGACTAGAAGCAAAGATCCACTGCCAAATCCACTGCCGATCGGCGTTGGGATACTTGCGCGCTAGTGCAAATGGGAGCCAAACAGAGCCGAATCCCTGGTTTAAGTCCTGTTGATGCAGGATTTTGCCTGTTGGAGATGAGCTTGGAGATCGGGAATGAGTCGCTCTGGCAGCATCGTGACGCGATCGTTCATGCCTTTGGCATTACGAACTGTGATTTGATGTTGGTCAAAATCCAAGTCTTTAATGCGTAGAGAAAGTGCTTCGTTGAGACGCATTCCACTTCCGTAAAGCAGTTGAATTAATAGACAATACGTGCCGTTCATTTGAGCAATCACCGATCGAACTTCTTGGGGTGTCAGGACTGTGGGCAAGTAGGTCGATCGTTTAGCCCGAACTGCTTGAATGTCAAAGTCCAGCGTTTGATTCAGCACGTCACGATAAAGGAAAAGAATCGCGTTGAAGGCTTGATTCTGGGTTGAGGCAGCAACTTTGCCTTCTACTGCCAGGTGTGTCAAGAATGCTTCAATTTCTGCTTGTCCCATTTCCCGTGGGTGTCGCCTGTGATGAAAAGCAACGTATCGCTTAATCCACTGAACATAGCTTTTTTCAGTTTGATACGAGTAATGCTTGAGCCGAATGGTGTCTCGCACCACTTCCGATAGCATCTTGGGACGTTCACTCATAAAAGTTTATAGTTCTTAAACAAAATAACGGGTGTGATCTCATAGAATCAGAATATCTAATGAAAGGTGAGGGAAAATACACCGAAAGTTTCGGGGTATCTGCCCAAATTGGAGAGATATATAGAAGGTGTCAGGATATCTACTCAAATCAGGGAGATATACAGAAAGTTTCGGGATATCTGCCTAAATCAGGGAGATATACAGAAAGTTTCCGTATAATCAATAGTT
>NZ_LXYR01000151.1 GCF_001650195.1 Phormidesmis priestleyi BC1401
CCCGCAGAATTCCTCAAGCTTGAAGCTTTCTTTCGTGAGTTCTCTGAAACTCAGTCCAATATAGCTTTTCAACCCATCTTGCACTTTTTTGCCCTTATGTCGGCGTGCAATTCGTTTCTGCTCAAGTCAAGCCTCTCCACCAAACTTGCAAGAAGCAGCCTTTATGCAGGTTCAGCGCCAATAGCGTTAACCGATCCAGCATCAAAAAAGCTCCCATCGCTCACCCAACGTGAGTCAATAGGAGCTGAGTTAGATCACTCATTGCGGGGCACAAATAACATCAAACTTGAAGCGTTAAAGCCCTTCAATGGGGTACTCAGACCCTTTCCAGGCTGCCAGACCACCCATGAGTTCAGCAATATTTTGATACCCTGCTGCCCGCAGTTGCGATGCCGCCGCCGCTGTTTGCTCAGCCGTCTGACCATAGACGTAGATATCACGGTTTGTTTCAAGCGCAGCACGCGCACGAGAGACTAGCTCACCCAGCGGCATGGCAATCGCTCCCATGATGTGGCTGGCGTTGAACGTATCCAGATCGCTCACATCAATAATGGTTAAAGCAGGTTCACCCCAATCTAAGCGCTCTTTGAGCGCAGCGACATTGGCTTTGGACTGCATGGCACCGGGGGTAGGAATGAGTGGAAAAAATTTGGTCATGATTTCACCAGGGATAGAGATCGCCGTCTGAACGTTATAGGGCTACGGACAAAACAAAGTAGAGTCGAAATTCAGGAGGCTTGACGGCTCAGGCAGCTTGCTAGAGAGACTTCGGCTTCGCTCAATTTAGGGTCAGCCTTGAGGTTAAGTACGCGCTCAAGCTGATCGTTGCCCATTTCACTGAGAGTCCGCTTGAGGCTCGGTTGACTCAGTACCGTTGGTAAACAGGCGATGAGAGCACTGATGCGAGCGTCTTCAGGGGAAACTTTGACTGCCTGTGGAGGCATCGTTTCAGAAACCGTTGCAGCAGGAAGCGGCATTGCCAGCGCTGGCTTAAAAAGTAAGCCTGGGAACCAAAGCAAGCCCACTAGCAAAGCCATTAGGAGCGTACGAGCTAAGCGCTTGGTAAGCTGATTGAAGGAGAAAATGATCCCGTTAGATTGCACTGGGCGGTAGTTCTTGAGACTTGAAAGAGTAGTCATAACAGTCCTTGGTAAGGTAGAAAGTTGCTAGAAAGCGTTGGCGATGACAAGGCTTGATGGTTGCCAAACTGGATCACATTGCAACGTTCAACCAGGATGGCTGACTTACAGCAGCCCCCAGAAGTGCAGAACGCCCTGGCTTGAGAACACTTCGATGAGAACAACAGACACGAAGCCCAACATTGCTAACCGACCATTCCAGGCTTCAGCTTGGGGCGTAAAACCCCAAACCCACGCATTGCGATCGGTGGTCGGAACGGAAACTTTGGTCGAACTTGCCATACTCTTTGCTCCAAATTGGGTGATGGGAACGATTGCGGCAACGATAAGACGTCAGACCTGCTTTCCAGTTTTAAAGCGAGGCAAAGCCTGCATCCAATTGCCATTCGTGTTTCAGCAGATCCTGATAGAGCGTTTCCCGCAGTAGCATCTGACGGTAGTGTTCGATGAGAAGCACTTGAGCCTGCTCGTGAGACATCTGCTCTACCTGATCGGCAAAACGTCTGAGGCTGAAGGCTTGCTCTAAAGTGAGTTCGGTGACTTGATCCATAACGATCACTTGCGCCCTCAAGGAGATAAAGCCGTGAACAAAGGTTT
>NZ_LXYR01000152.1 GCF_001650195.1 Phormidesmis priestleyi BC1401
CCGGGTGGGAGCACGATCCCATAGGTTCGATCTCGACCCAACACGAAGCTGTGATACGTCTCAATTTGAGAGCTTAAGCTTGAGGAGCCTGTCTGTTTGAGCCTCGAGTGAATCAAATTATGGGAAGCAGAGGAGCCTCCCACAAGTAGACTCAACCACGCGACGCTTAGAAATCTTTTTAGGCTCATAACAGCAGGGCTGAGAGGTAATAGGGGGCGCACTAATAATGGAACCAGATTTTACCTTGAGAGTATTTCAGCAGCAAACTGATAATTTCTACAGGTTAGCCAAGTTTTGGGGTCAGGGTGAGGGAGCACAAGCTAAAAGAACACCTTGCTAGAAGAGCATTACAGCTTTAAGGCAAAATCTGGTTCCCTTGCTAATAAGACCCCATCAGCACAAATTTGTCTCGATGTCATTTAATTTGGCTCTGTACATCCTCTTTCTAGAGTGTGATGACAGCAACCCGTCGTTCCACCATGATTGACACGAGCCGCTTTTCCCAGGGGCAGATCACCTGTTACATAGGGAAAGGCAATCACGGTGCCTTGGTGTAGAGGACTCAAGTTATGCAAAGATTTCCAGATCAACGTGGTGTCCGCCCCACTGCCATGCTCCTTTCAGCGCTCCTGACTGTGCCCTTGTTTGCGGGATGTGGTCAGCGTCAGGCTACTGTGCCGCCGCCAGTCGATGACACGCGCACTGCGACTACTACAGCAGCGCCGACGGAGCAGAAGAAGGGCATGAGTAATGTTCAGAAAGGAGCAGTCGTGCTGGCTGGAGCTGCCGCTCTTTACTATCTTTATAACCAGCACAAACACGCGCAGGCACAGGCAGGCGAGAACGGACAGTATTACCTTTCTAAAAACGGTCGCGTTTATTACCGGGATGCAAACCATCAAGCGCATTGGGTAACCCCACCGCCCAATGGCATTACGGTGCCAGCCGCAGATGCGCAACAGTACCGTGACTATCAAGGGTATGACAACCAGACCACCGGACGTGACCTCACGTCGTTGCCAGAAGCGCAGTCAGCAACCAACTGAGTTGCTTGACAGAACGCACGTGGGCACTAGATAACAAAATCAATTTTGTAAACATTGGAGGACGATTATGGTAGGCGATTTTTTACGCAAAGCAGCCGATGCCTTACTAGGCGATCAGCCAGCAGAGAGCGAGAATCAACCACCGCGACCCGCGAGTGAAGACCCGTATGGCGATCCGGCAAATCAACCGACCGATGCTGGGCAGTTCGGCAATGTGCGACCCGCGAGTGAAGACCCGTATGGCGATCCTGCTGACCAGGCATAGCACCCTTATATAGGGTAAATAATAGTGAGCGAGCCGTGAACCGCCAATAATAAAGCACCCTAACCAATGATTGGCTAGGGTGCTTTATTTTGAATCCAATTTGGCATTCCGGGTATGTCAAGTAGTTTGTGTCAAAGGTCAAAATTAGAGCGGAAATCGCTCTTCGTACAGAATCGCAAAACGGTTTAGAGCAGGCTTCCAGTTTGAAATGGGCATCGTCCATTTTTTCGCAATGTGGTGCATCGCCCGATAAACCACTTTGAGGGCAGATTCATCGGTGGGAAACGCCCGATGATTCTTGATCACTTTTCTCCC
>NZ_LXYR01000153.1 GCF_001650195.1 Phormidesmis priestleyi BC1401
CCGGGTGGGAGCACGATCCCATAGGTTCGATCTCGACCCAACACGAAGCTGTGATACGTCTCAATTTGAGAGCTTAAGCTTGAGGAGCCTGTCTGTTTGAGCCTCGAGTGAATCAAATTATGGGAAGCAGAGGAGCCTCCCACAAGTAGACTCAACCACGCGACGCTTAGAAATCTTTTTAGGCTCATAACAGCAGGGCTGAGAGGTAATAGGGGGCGCAATAATAATGGAACCAGATTTTACCTTGAGAGTATTTCAGCAGCAAACTGATAATTTCTACAGGTTAGCCAAGTTTTGGGGTCAGGGTGAGGGAGCACAAGCTAAAAGAACACCTTGCTAGAAGAGCATTACAGCTTTAAGGCAAAATCTGGTTCCCTTGCTAATAAGACCCCATCAGCACGAATTTGTCTCGATGTCATTTAATTTGGCTCTGTACATCCTCTTTCTAGAGTGTGATGACAGCAACCCGTCGTTCCACCATGATTGACACGAGCCGCTTTTCCCAGGGGCAGATCACCTGTTACATAGGGAAAGGCAATCACGGTGCCTTGGTGTAGAGGACTCAAGTTATGCAAAGATTTCCAGATCAACGTGGTGTCCGCCCCACTGCCATGCTCCTTTCAGCGCTCCTGACTGTGCCCTTGTTTGCGGGATGTGGTCAGCGTCAGGCTACTGTGCCGCCGCCAGTCGATGACACGCGCACTGCGACTACTACAGCAGCGCCGACGGAGCAGAAGAAGGGCATGAGTAATGTTCAGAAAGGAGCAGTCGTGCTGGCTGGAGCTGCCGCTCTTTACTATCTTTATAACCAGCACAAACACGCGCAGGCACAGGCAGGCGAGAACGGACAGTATTACCTTTCTAAAAACGGTCGCGTTTATTACCGGGATGCAAACCATCAAGCGCATTGGGTAACCCCACCGCCCAATGGCATTACGGTGCCAGCCGCAGATGCGCAACAGTACCGTGACTATCAAGGGTATGACAACCAGACCACCGGACGTGACCTCACGTCGTTGCCAGAAGCGCAGTCAGCAACCAACTGAGTTGCTTGACAGAACGCACGTGGGCACTAGATAACAAAATCAATTTTGTAAACATTGGAGGACGATTATGGTAGGCGATTTTTTACGCAAAGCAGCCGATGCCTTACTAGGCGATCAGCCAGCAGAGAGCGAGAATCAACCACCGCGACCCGCGAGTGAAGACCCGTATGGCGATCCGGCAAATCAACCGACCGATGCTGGGCAGTTCGGCAATGTGCGACCCGCGAGTGAAGACCCGTATGGCGATCCTGCTGACCAGGCATAGCACCCTTATATAGGGTAAATAATAGTGAGCGAGCCGTGAACCGCCAATAATAAAGCACCCTAACCAATGATTGGCTAGGGTGCTTTATTTTGAATCCAATTTGGCATTCCGGGTATGTCAAGTAGTTTGTGTCAAAGGTCAAAATTAGAGCGGAAATCGCTCTTCGTACAGAATCGCAAAACGGTTTAGAGCAGGCTTCCAGTTTGAAATGGGCATCGTCCATTTTTTCGCAATGTGGTGCATCGCCCGATAAACCACTTTGAGGGCAGATTCATCGGTGGGAAACGCCCGATGATTCTTGATCACTTTTCTCAG
>NZ_LXYR01000154.1 GCF_001650195.1 Phormidesmis priestleyi BC1401
GGTCGAAAAACATACTACACAGCACGAGGACTAAGATTGGACTGAGTAGTACATCAAACTGGCATGTTACAGGCGTAATCCAACCCTTTTTAAGAGCTGAATCCCCCACTCCTGGGTGGGACTTCTGCCCACCGAGCAGATGAATTAGACGATCTGAGGCATTAGCGTAGAGGCTACCAATTTAAGCCGGGACAGTAGCTCCCTCAAAGCTTTAAGCTTCGTTCAGTCTGTCCCGCTTTATGTCTGTAGCCGTAGAAGTGATGGTTTAGCGAAGCTTTGGGATCAGGGTGAGCGAGCACAAGCGAAGAGAATACCTTTCTGGGAGAGCGTTACAGCCTTAAGGCAAAGAACCGTTCCATTGCTACTGAGACCCCTAGTAGAGGGGACAAAATAACTCCTCTCTTCCTCATCATCTAAAATCTCTTTCTTTTCTGTAACTCCTCACACATCCCTGATAGATTCGTTAAATGATTATGATTCCTGTCTTACACTGATTCGATTCAGAAGCACCTAAACCGAATCATCCCTCCATTCACACTGACAATCCCAATACACACGCGCAGGATGAGTTTGTGCGATGGGTCACCCCCATTAATTTCAGTTCTAAGATAGACGGCAATCCCACTGATGATGATCACACTCAGGAATTAGAACCTCTAACGCTAGGAAACACCATGCCTGGAAAATTAACTGGAAAAGTTGCGATCGTCACTGGAGCCTCTTCAGGAATTGGAGAAGCTACCGCCGTTCTACTTGCTACAGAAGGTGCGAAGGTTGCCGTGATCGCTCGTCGTGCAGACCGCCTCAATGATCTTGTCCAACGGATTCAGACCGAAGGGGGTGAAGCTTTACCGATTCCCGCAGATGTGACAGATGAAACTCAGATTCGAGATGCGATCGCAAAAACGCATTCTGCGTGGGGGCAGGTTGATATCCTGGTCAACAATGCAGGAGTGATGCTGCTAGGCATGATCGACGGTGCAAATACCGAAGACTGGCGACGCATGATCAACTTGAACGTTCTGGGACTGATGTATGCGACCCATGCCGTCTTACCGCTGTTGAAGGCTCAAAATAGCGGACACATTGTAAATATTTCATCAGTGGCGGGTCGGGTTGCCAATGCAGGAAGCGGAGTGTACAACGCAACAAAATGGGCAGTGGGCGCTTTCTCTGAAGCGTTACGCAAAGAAGTGTACCAAAATCAGATTCGAGTCACCATTATCGAACCAGGTTTGGTGGCAACTGAACTACCGCAACACATTACTGATCCAGCAGCGAAAGAGCAAGCAGCAAAATTTTACGGCTCAGTGAAACCGCTAGAGAGTGAAGATATCGCAACTGCGATCCTCTATGCGGTAACTCAACCTGTCCATGTGAATGTTAATGAGATTTTGATTCGTCCAACCGAGCAGGAACGTTAATCATCCCTTTAGATCGAATCATCCTTCCATCCACACTCCTGACAATCCCAATACACCCGCGCAGGATGAGTTTGCATAAGTGATCGCTCACAATCAGGGCAACGTCCCGTAAACATTGGGTGCCAGTCCAGTAGCGCCAATTTTTGCTCTCTCGTCCAGCGTTGGATAGGCTCAATCACTAACTCACCCGCATAATATG
>NZ_LXYR01000155.1 GCF_001650195.1 Phormidesmis priestleyi BC1401
TATAACAAGCAAGTTGCCACCCTCAAAGAGAATCAGCCTCAAGGTTTTTGGTCTAAGCGATTAGCTGCCATCACTGAGAAACGCAATCGTCAGGTTAGGGATGCGGTCAATAAAGCGGCTAGAAAGGTGATCAATCATTGTCTTGAGAACAGAATCGGCACCGTCGTGTTTGGCTGGAATCGAGGGCAGAAAGACGGTGCCAATATGGGTGCTAAAACCAATCAGAAGTTTGTCCAGATTCCCACGGGCAGACTCAAAGAGAGAGTCTCGCAACTGTGCGAACAGCACGGGATTCGATTCGTTGAGACGGAAGAAAGCTATACGTCTAAGGCTTCGTTTGTGGATGATGATTTCCTGCCTAAAATCGGTGAGAAACCCGAAGGGTGGAAGGAGTCAGGCAGACGAGTTAAACGTGGCTTGTACCGCACTCAAAACAATCAGTACATCAATGCTGATTGCAACGGTGCGGCAAACATCTTGCGAAAAGTAGCGACAACTTTAGGGCTATGCCTTGAGGGAGTCAGTAGGGGCGCTTTGTTAACGCCTTTGAAGGTTCGCTTGTGGACTCTTCAAGAATCCCCTCGCCTTTAGGCATGGGGAGTATCAAGCTGTTGATTTTTGGTAGGTAGCACTATTACTGACCCATGAACGAGATGGGAAGTGCAGTAGGAACGACAGAATTAGATTTTTAGCCTCTTCGTTGCACTAAATTTGGCGTAGGTCACTCAACCTTGAGCGATGGTTTATCCTCAGTCTTCATGTCTCAATGAAACGGGTAGCAGTAATCGGTGCGTCAGGACGTACGAGAGAGACCCCCGTTCCATCGTACCTCTTGGTTCATTCTGATTTGAGTCATTCCCGCTCAGCAAGCTATCGCGCTGAGTCGGAAATGACTTGGTAGTCTCGAACACAAGATGCATTGGATCAAAGATGTAGTTCAAGGCGAAGATGATTCTGTAATGCGAGCGGCAAACACTGCTGTACAGTGACTTTTTATTTGTCGTGGTGCCAAATTGATGTCATCAAGGGTGTGAAGCCTGTCTCAGCTAACGTCTAGCTTCGGGTACGGACAGGGCGTGGACAACCTGGCATCAACCTTAATGGCTGGAAGCGTGCAGCGACCAGAACGGTCTGACGACACTAATTTGTCCCGATGTCATTTAATTTGGCACTGTACATTTTCGGATTCTAGCGGAGCAGGTACCGGAATCGACGCAAGCGTTCTGGACTACAGTTTAATCTGATTGCTGCAATCGTCAACTTTGAACTTGCACTCTCTTCTTGATTCACGCAAGAGGTTTATCCTCGCGTTGCAGTGAAATTACTGTGCTCCTCAGGCTAAATCCTGTAGCCTGAGGAGCAGGTCGTGACTCTTTACTCCTTACTTATCCGTTGGAGGGGTGCGACCTCTATTTGATACTATTAGAGGGCAACGGAAAAGCCGTATTGATTCAGTTTGTTCCAGAATTGATCCCAACGCGTTGAGGTCAAGACC
>NZ_LXYR01000156.1 GCF_001650195.1 Phormidesmis priestleyi BC1401
GAGAAATTGGAGCGTGAGATAGCTAAGTAACCAACACCAAACCGCTCCTTCAGTGATATCACTTTGATGTTATTTAAGTCTCTAAATGAGATTAACTTAATTAGTCAATCTAGAATCTGACCACGATCGTTATCAACCGTGATCAACCTGAACTGGCAAACTTCAGTGCTTATCTCAGATTGAGACAGGTTGTCTCAAAAACGGTCTGGACTAATCTTGACCTAAATTCTCTTTCTGTAGTCCGTTGTAACGCCCAAAACTCGTGAGACTGACGGACGATCGCACAGCGCCAGAAAACGAGTCCTTTGCCTGACTCCGCAACGCTTATGAGGCTGTCTCATTTCCGGGGACTTCTGCACAATCCGCAGTTAACCAATGATTTACCAACTAGAAGTGGCTTTGCCTAGAACCAACAATTAGCAGCGCTTTCGAGCTTCCATGGCATAACTTACGCGGATCTCGGCTCAATCCCAAAGCCGTATAACGACCCCGTTCACCCGCCGCAGGCAACATCTCGAACTTAACGAAAAAACTCTGTATGGTCGGTGTGCAACGGGATTTGTACAGTGACTTTTTATTTGTCGTGGAGACACATTAATGCCGCTGAAGCAGCAAAGCTAGAGCAGGCGGCTTTCCCACTTGAAAGCCACCTGCCAATTCTGATGACCTGGTGATTTTGTCACTCAGCAAACTGGTTCTGTCACCCTGTAGCAGAACCAGTTTGCTGCACGACACGAATTTGTCTCGACATCATTTAATTTGGCTCGGTACACCATCAAAAATTGATCACGCGTAGCGCGAAAGAGGAGTCTGACACCAACGACAAAACAAGATGATTTCCTCCTAAAGGTAGACGCTTAGTAGTTTCCTCTGTTCTCTGGTTGGTAAAACGTCTTCTGATCAACTATCAATCAGCGACTAGAGGCTTATGGCAACTACACCTGGCACCTCAACCGAACACCGGACTAACGTGAGCAAAGTTATTCGTCAGTTGCGTCATCTACTGGGACTGACACAGGCGCAATTTGCTTTGAAGTTAGGTGTTGCTTCTCCAACCATTGTCCGCTGGGAAAATAACAGGACGCAGCCTTCTCACTTGGCGCTCATGCAGCTAAAAGCAATGCTGCAAGAACTTACAAACTCATCTGACGAAGTTCAGCAAGCTTGCGCTCAAGCGCTGCTGACAAAGTATTTCAGCCAAAACTTTTAGCAGCCGTTAGGTCTGGTAGTGCCATGCAGGACAGAAAATCCTCCGCTCAAACTATAAAACGCTCAGACAGAGCTGGAGTTTCGTTTCCTAAGGAAGACGACGTATGAGGGGCAAACGGGGAATTCGGACAAAATCGTACGCTAAGCCTAAAAGTCTTTTCCTATATGACTTACAGGATTTTATAATTAACATGTCCGGTGTTC
>NZ_LXYR01000157.1 GCF_001650195.1 Phormidesmis priestleyi BC1401
TCCGTAGATCGGACTCATGGTACAGCAGCCCATCTAAAACATAGGTGGAGTCGCGCACACCCACATTAATCACCTTCGTACTGAAAGGAGCGTACTGTGAAGTGGACCCCCAAGACTAGACAGTTTTCAGGGGATGAATAAGCTAGGGATTCAGATTCTCAGATCCATTCAGTTTCGTGTTCAAGATCTCAATTGCTTTATCACTCACTTCGTTTCTTTAGATTATCACAATACACTTGATTTGGTGTCTGATAATCTAATCCTTGATGTGGACGAACTTGATTGTACCAACGAAACCACTGTTTGACCTCTTGCGTTAAATGTTGACCATCCTCGAACGCTTTGAGATAAATCAACTCATACTTTAGACTCCTCCACAATCGTTCGATAAAGATGTTGTCGTGGCAGCGCCCTCGACCATCCATACTAATCTGAACTCCAGAGGCTTTCAGACAGTCTGTAAAGGCGTTCGCTGTAAACTGTGCCCCTTGATCCGTGTTAAAGATCACAGGTGGGGTGTAGTTGGATAGGGTGCGACCTCTACTTGATTTAGTAGGTCAAGCATGATATCACTGAGTGAGGCAACCAAGAGGTGGTGAGTATGAGCGCTCAATTGCTGAGTCAAGAAGGGACGCAAGTCAGGATAGAAGTGACGATAGACCTGAGTCATTCGCTGCTGACCAGTGAAGAAGCGATTCAGGAAAGCCTCAACGAGGCGGGTCGTATTGCCACTACAGCCGCTCTTGAGTATCTGGACACCGACGGTTCAGCCATTGAGATTGCCGGAGAGGTGATGCGAACCAAAGGCAAGCAGCCCAAAGCGTATCAAACGCCCTACGGAGAAGTCGTGATTGAACGCCATGTCTATCAGCGCTCTGGAGGCGGGAAAACGGATTGTCCGCTAGAGCGAGCGTCTCGCATCATCATCACCTCCACGCCTCTGTTTGCGAAACAAGTGTCCTCGAAACTGGCGTATGGTTCCGCCCGAGACGTGCAGCGAGACTTGGCTGAGAATCATCAACGCCCGGTCGCCGTGTCCTACATCCAGCGTCTCAGTGAAGCGGTGGCCACGATCATTGAGGTGAAAGAAGAAAGTTGGGACTATGTGCCCCCTCAACTAGACGCTGAAATTGCCAGTGTTGCCATTGGCTTAGATGGCACCTGTATGCTGTTGTGCGACACCGGATGGAGAGAAGCCATGGTCGGCACCATCAGTCTGTATGACGCGTTTGGAGACCGACAACACACCATTTATATGGGAGCCACCCCCGAATATGGCAAGGCGACGTTTCTGGAACGGCTAGA
>NZ_LXYR01000158.1 GCF_001650195.1 Phormidesmis priestleyi BC1401
GGTGCGAGCGCGCCCGAATCTGAGCCTGGTTCTGGAGAGTCACGGTTAAGGAATTGGTGAAGTGACGAGAGTCACTATCCCGTTTAGGAGACTGGATTGCTAGTGCTCTCTGGGTCAGAGCAGGTTCAACCTGACGCAGAGGAGGATCGGATGAGTGAATCTAAGTCGGAACTATCGGTTGTGAACCCCAATGCGGCGGGGATAGATTTAGGAGCCGATTACCATTGGGTGAGTGTTCCAGAAGGACGAGACAGTTTGAGCGTCCGCCGCTTTGCCTGTTTCACGGCTGACCTCCATGAACTGGCGAATTGGTTGAAGCACTGTGGCATCCAAACCGTGGCGATGGAATCGACGGGAGTCTATTGGATTCCAGTCTTCCAAATTTTAGAAACGGCAGGCTTTGAAGTCAAACTCGTCAACGCTCGTCATGTGCAAACAGTGCCCGGTCGCAAAAGTGATGTTTTAGATTGTCAGTGGTTACGCCAACTGCACAGCTATGGCTTGCTGTCAGGCTCCTTTCGCCCTGATGACCCCATCTGCGTGCTGCGGAGCTATATTCGCCAACGAGACACGTTGATCAAAAGTGCCTCAGCCCACATCCAACGGATGCAAAAAGCCCTGACCCAAATGAATGGGCAACTGCACCGGGTGATCAGCGATATTAGTGGCACCACGGGTCTTGCCATCCTGCGGGCGATTGTCGCGGGAGAACGCGATTTCGCTAAGCTGGCTGCCCTCAAAGATGGTCGCATCCATGCCAGGCGGAGATTGCAGCAGCTCTCACGGGGGACTACCGAAGCGAATTGGTGTTTATCTTGACCCAAGAACTGCAACTGTACGACATGTTTCAGGCTCAAATTGCCGCTTGTGATATCCAGATTGAGCAGTGTTTGGATCAGTTCGCAGACCAGGTTGATGTGACCCAATCGCCCCTACCTGCTGCCAAACGACGGGGCAAGAAGCAACCCGGCAATGCCCCCAGCTTTGACGTGCGAACCCACTTGTCCCGCATCAGTGGCATAGACTTTACTCAAGTGGATGGTTTGGGCGTGCTGACTGTCTTGACCCTGCTGTCTGAGCTGGGATTGGATGCATCTCGATTCCCTTCTGCCAAGCATTTTGCCTCCTGGTTAGGGTTGTGTCCAGGCAGTCGCATCACGGGAGGAAAGCGGAAAAGCTCTAAAACTCGGCAAGTGGCTAATCGGGTCGCTACCGCGCTCCGCATCGCAGCCCAAACGCTCTGTCGTTCCCATTCTGCCCTAG
>NZ_LXYR01000159.1 GCF_001650195.1 Phormidesmis priestleyi BC1401
TCCCCTTACAAGTGTAGGTTTGTGTTGAAGCTGTGAGGAGTGACTCCGCTGGGGTGAGCATGAAGAAGCTGCGTCTTGAAGAGGTAATCATGCTCCGAGACCCTGATCTCAAACAATGGAATCGCATCGTCAGCGCTCAGTTTCCGCATTTGAGCATCGCACAAGTGACGGGGCTAAGTGTGTGGAGTTTCGGCATGGCATGGAGTCGTTCGAGCAGTCTGAGTCGAGTACCAGAAATGATCGCGCGGCTGAATGACGAACGCCCGAATACGGTGCGGCAAAGGCTGAAAGAATGGTATCAAGAAGCAAGCGCCAAAAGCGGCAAGCATCGGTGGGAGTGGCAGGTCGAAGACTGCTTTGCGCCGTTGTTGACCTGGATACTGTCTTTGTTTCCGTCCGGTGGTCGGGATGTGTCTTTGGCACTGGATGTGACGACGCAGCAAGACCGTCTGAGTGTGTTATCGATTGCGGTACTCTACCGCGGCAGTGCGATTCTAGTGGCATAGAAAATTCTCAAGGGCAACCAACCCGATGCGTGGCGACCGCACTGGGAGCAACTGTTTGCTCGATTGCAAGGAGTGATTCCACCGGACTGGCGAGTAGTGGTGTGTGCTGACCGGGGCTTATATGCAGACTGGCTGTATGCAGCCATCGTGGCATTGCGCTGGCATCCGTTTTTGCGGATTAATCAGCGTCCACACAAAACGGTGCGAGTCTTGCCAGATGGGGAGTGGGGATTGCTGTCGGCAGGGGTGAACATCGGACAAGCTTGGAGCGGTACCGTCGAGTGTTTTCGCACCCATCCGCTCGCCTGCACCTTAGTAGCACGTTGGGATGAAGGCTACAAAGACCCGTGGCTGGTGCTGACAGATTTGCCAACTGAACACGCCAACGTCTTGTGGTACCGCTACCGAACCTGGATTGAAGATAGCTATCGCGATTTCAAACCCGATGGCTGGCAGTGGCAATCGTCGCGCATCACAGACCCCAAACGTGCCGAACGCCACTGGTTAGCAATGGCGGTTGCCACCTTGTGGATGCTGACGTTGAGCACACAAGCCGAAACGCAGCAGGCGGCTCTGCCCAAAGGAGTCAATCCGCGCCCGTCCCGTCCCGTTGCCCAGCGTTCCTACTCCCGTCAGGTATCCTGTCTTCTCTTAGGGTTAATCGTGCTGCCGGATGAGGAGCAACGGCAGCAACCGCTGACGATGCCGCCCCTTGTCCCTCAACTGACGCTTTCACTCTCATTCAACTCTT
>NZ_LXYR01000160.1 GCF_001650195.1 Phormidesmis priestleyi BC1401
ACACCTACAAAAAGCCCTCCACAGACGTGAAGGGCTTTTTGGATTCAGACTATTTCATCCTTCTGCAATGCCATCGAACAGGAATTAACCGTTGATGGAAGGAGCAGAGAGTGCTACAGGCGCAGCGTCTCCAGATGCCAAGTCCAGCGGGAAGTTGTGAGCATTCCGCTCGTGCATCACTTCCATACCCAAGTTGGCACGGTTGATTACGTCTGCCCAAGTGCTAATCACCCGACCCTGTGAGTCAATGATGCTCTGGTTGAAGTTGAAACCGTTCAGGTTGAACGCCATCGTGCTGATGCCCAATGCCGTGAACCAGATGCCGACGACTGGCCATGCACCCAACAAGAAGTGCAAGGAGCGACTGTTGTTAAAGGATGCGTATTGGAAGATCAGCCGACCGAAGTAGCCGTGTGCCGCAACGATATTGTAGGTCTCTTCTTCTTGTCCAAACTTGTAACCAGCGTTCTGAGATTCGTTCTCAGTGGTCTCTCTCACCAAGGAGGAAGTTACCAATGAACCGTGCATCGCAGAGAACAAGCTACCGCCAAACACACCCGCAACTCCCAGCATGTGGAAAGGGTGCATTAGAATGTTGTGCTCAGCTTGGAACACCAACATGAAGTTGAAGGTGCCGGAGATGCCGAGGGGCATTCCATCTGAGAAGCTGCCTTGTCCGATCGGGTAGATCAGAAACACAGCGGTTGCGGCTGCCACAGGTGCAGAGTAGGCAACGCAGATCCAAGGACGCATTCCGAGACGGTAGGACAGTTCCCACTCACGTCCCATGTAGCAGAAGATGCCAATCAGGAAGTGCAGGACAACCAGTTGGTAAGGTCCACCGTTGTACAGCCACTCGTCGAGTGAGGCGGCTTCCCAAATCGGGTAGAAGTGCAACCCGATCGCGTTTGAGGAAGGAACGACAGCACCAGAGATGATGTTGTTGCCGTACATCAAGGAACCTGCAACAGGCTCACGGATGCCGTCAATGTCTACGGGAGGAGCGGCGATAAAAGCGATGATGAAACAGATGGTTGCGGAGAGGAGAGTAGGAATCATCAACACGCCGAACCAGCCCACATAGAGGCGGTTGTCGGTGGAGGTGACCCAGGAGCAGAACTGCTCCCAGAGGTTGGCGCTTTCGCGTCTTTGAAGAGTGGTGGTCATAAAGTTATAATGGCTTGAAATAGATAGGATACAGGGCGGTTTTCCGTCCCATGTCTAAACATTAGCAGAAAACTTAAGTTTTGTAAAG
>NZ_LXYR01000161.1 GCF_001650195.1 Phormidesmis priestleyi BC1401
TATAAAACTGATTCAGACTCTTAAGATGCAAGCCATCCACCATGAACGAAGTGCCTACATTTGAGATACAGGTTAGCCAGTTATTCAAGCCGTGATCAATGCCCAGCGCACGAACCGGATTAACATCCGCTTGAACCGTTTCTGTTTTGTAGACTAGCTCTAAATAAAAGCACCCATTTCTAGGGAGAATTCGATACTCTCGAATCGCTTTGAAGTCGAGGTTTGACGGCATGGGCAAATAGAACGCATCCAACCCAAACCAAGCCTTAACCTTGCTGCCAAGCGGGAACCTTAGACCCTCAGCTTTAAGCTTTACTGCCTGTGATGGGAACGTGATCAGAGCCAGTCCACCTTGACGATATCCCGGCAATCGAGGGCGTTGCGTGACCGTGCCATTTTGAGCCGCTTTTAGCAGTCCCTTGTAGGACTTAAACGACTCTGCAACTGCGGTTAAGCATTGCTGGGCAGCCTGTGAATGCAGGGCTTGAAAGTGGGGATTCTTGCCCATCTCACGGTGCAAATCAAACTTGCCGACAATCTTGCCCGTCTTGAACCAGATTTGCCGGGAATAGTACGTTCCGCAATTGGAAAGTTTTGCAGACTCGCTACACACAAACTCAAGAATTGCCTTGAGTTCTCTATCTGGACTGATTAGGATTTGCTGACATCCGAACATTCGTTTTACCTCCTTATGTTAGTATACAGCAAGTATCTATCTAATTCCAGAGAGATGAGAAAAGATTTCAAGACAAACTCTAATATTGTTTACTGCTGCAAGTTTCACGTTATTTTCTGCCCTAAGTATCGTCGCAATGTTCTGATTAATGGAGTTGACGAAAGATTCAAGCAAATCGTTGCAGACCTAGAGAAAGAATTAAAGTTTGATGTTGAGGAACTTGAGGTGATGCCTGATCACGTTCATCTATTGATTGACTGTGATCCTCAGTTCGGTATCCATCGCATCGTCAAAGCAATCAAAGGGCGTTCTAGTTTCTTACTCAGAAAAGAATTCCCTTGGCTAAAGTCCAGAATCCCTACACTGTGGACTAATTCATACTTCGTTGCGACGGTTGGAGGGGCACCCTTAGAAGTGATTAAGCAGTACATCGCTGATCAGAAAGTTAAATAGACTCTGTGGCGTGACCGCCACGCGGGAACCCCTTTTACATCCCCATGCTTAAAAGACAGGGGCTTTAAGGGTTCCCCAGCCCTCCATTCCGGTAA
>NZ_LXYR01000162.1 GCF_001650195.1 Phormidesmis priestleyi BC1401
GGCGATGCCTGTGTCGTGGGTTCAGAGAGCTATGCGGACTTCCGCGAGCAACTGCTTTCGTGGCAGGAGTGTGAACCGCAACTGACGCAATACTGTGCGGAACTCAGCTTACCAGACCAAGCGACCCAATTTGTAGCGGCACTGCGGACTCAATTAGCCGAGACTGCGCAGCAGGCAGATCAGGCGTGCCAAGCCTCGGAGCAGTTCAGCCTCTCGCCCCAAGGAGTTCCAATGCTGAAACGGATCGAAGCACTTTCAACCCCCCCCGGAGCAGATGCTCTAGAAGCTGCAATCTGGGAGAAGTTACCGGAGCGCAGCCTCCTAGATATTCTCTGCAACACCGAGCATTGGTTGAACTGGACTCGTCACTTTGGACCGGCTTCAGGGGCTGAACCTAAGCTAGAGAAGCCGATGGAGCGCTACATTTTCACCACTTTTGGAATGGGTGCAATCTCGGTCCCAATCAAACCGCACGCCACACGCGAGGGGTGATCACGTCCCACATGCTGTCTTGTACGAACCGACGGCACGTTGATGCAACCAAAATTGAAGCCGCGATTCGCGACCTCATTCAGGCTTACAACCAGCTCCATTTACCCAAGGTTTGGGGTACTGGCAAGACTGCCGCCGCGGACGGCAGTAAATTCGCGATCTATGAGAATAACCTGATATCGGAATATCACATCCGCTATGGCGGTTATGGAGGGATTGCCTATCATCATGTTTCAGACCAGTACATTGCGCTGTTTACCCACTTCATTACTTGTGGAGTGTGGGAAGCGGTTTACATTCTCGATGGGCTAATCAAAAACACTTCCGAGATTCAACCCGATACCCTCCATGCTGATACTCAAGGTCAATCCACTCCGGTGTTCGGGCTATCTTATCTGTTGGGCATTCAGTTAATGCCTCGCATCCGGAACTGGAAGGACTTAACGTTTCTTAAGCCCAGCAAGGATGAGCTTTACCCCTACCTTGACCCGTTGTTTAAGGGAACGGCTGATTGGGCGCTGATTGAAACGCATTGGCAAGACATGATTCGGGTGGCGCTATCGATTCGGGCGGGCAAGGTGCTCCCTTCGACCTTGCTGCGCAGGTTGGGTAGCTATAGTCGTCGGAATCGCCTCTATCAGGCTTTTCAAGCTTTAGGGCAGGTCGTCCGCACCCTCTTT
>NZ_LXYR01000163.1 GCF_001650195.1 Phormidesmis priestleyi BC1401
GGGCAGGGCTAGTTTATTGAGAAGAGAAAAAACAGAATAGAGGGGTTGTTTCTCGTCTTACCTTGCCATGAGTTTGATTGAGCATCTGAAGCAAGTGCGCGACTTTCGCACCCAACCGCGATACGAGTTGTGGGTCGTGCTGCTCCTAGTCGTGATGGGCGTGTTGAGCGGTTGCACTGGATATCGCGCCTTAGCTGACTTTTCTCAACGGCATCAAGGTGCAGTCCTGCAATTGCTAGAGTTGCCCTACACCCGTTTGCCGTCCTATTCCACGATTCGGAAAGTGCTGGAACGCATCTCCTTCGAGTCGCTGAGTGCCGCCTTTAATGCTTGGGCAATGGACACCATTGAGGTGCAACCGGGAGAACAATTGGCGATGGATGGCAAAGGCATCAAAGCGAGCGTCGTGGCCTATGACCAGCATCTCCAAGACTTTGTGAATGTGGTGTCCGCCTTCTCAACCCGTGCGGGAATCGTCGTGGGCTTAGTGCCGATGCACAACCGAGACGGGAGTGAGATCGAAGCCGTGCTGACATTACTCGATGTCCTGAAGGTGAGCGGCGCGTGCTTGAGTTTAGATGCCCTGCATACTCAAAAAAAACCGTCGAGCAAATCCTCAAAAGCGGCAACGACTTTGTGATAGCCGTCAAAGGCAATCAACGCAAGCTCCAGCAGCATCTTCAGACCCAGTTTGAGCAGCAAGACCCGGACAGTATCGAGGTTCACACCGAGCAAGTCCGAGACCGCCGCACTCAACGGACAGTGAGTGTTTTAGCAGCAAGAGAATCCCTAGATGCCGCGTGGTCTGGGGTCAAAAGCCTGATTCGGGTCGAGCGTGTGGGCAGTCGCGGCAGCGAAATGATGCAGGAGACCATCTTCTATATCAGTTCCCTGACGGAGGATGCCGCCCAGTTCTGCCAACGGATTCGCGACCATTGGCAGATTGAGAATCGGTTGCACTGGGTCAAAGATGTGGTGTTGAAAGAAGATGCGGCTCCGATGTGTTCAGGACATGCGCCGGAGAACATGGCAATCCTGCGGACGATAGCGGTCAATCTGCTGCGATTGAACGGCTTTGACTCGATTACGAGAGGAATTCGGGCAGTGGCGCATGACCTCCATCGTCTATTTTCCTTTCTTCAATAAACTAGCCCTGC
>NZ_LXYR01000164.1 GCF_001650195.1 Phormidesmis priestleyi BC1401
GCTCCAAGTCTAACTGAGTAATAAATCGGTCGAGCAGATGAGCGGTGAGCGCCCGCCGTTTGACACTCGTCATCGAGAGGACAAAGGGCGAGTCACTAGAATCATGCTTTTGTGCCTCGACTCGGGCAAGGTTGAGGGCGGTGAGGGAGGCATGGAGGTGGAAGTCCAGTTTGGCGACATCTCGCGCTTGGCAATCTTGCAAGCCCGTGAATTGCTTGGCATCTCTGAAGATAAACTCGATTTGAAACCTCAGTGGGTAGAGTCGGAACAGATCGTGGGCATCTTGCTCGACATCGGTGGAGAACAGTCCGACAAACCGAGGGTGCTTGGGGTCTTGATGGTTGAGTAGATACGCCAAGCGAATCGGGCGCTTGAGCGCCATTGACCAGACGACCGCCGTGTAGAGGTCAACCTGGGGTTGCACGGTGTCTACCCAGGTGAAGCGGGAGCAGTCTTGGAAATCGACTTTACCGTCATACTTGCGCTTGCGACCTCGTGGCTTTTGTACGCCCGTGTAGAGAAAGCGGAGATTGGCATCACAACGCAGTTTGCTGATCACCGGCAACCCCAACTGCACCGCACCCGTGACAAAGCGTTCCTTGGCGTAGGCACCATCGACTGCTAAATACCGGACTGGCGACGGCAGATGGGGACGCACCTGTTCGAGATGGTAAAGATATTGATCCATCCGACTGATCTGGGCGGGCAACTCGGTGTGAGTCAGCGTCTGCTGGGCGGATAACGCATACGCCGTGGCAGTTTCGACCTCCACAGCCCCAATCACCGAGACCTCTAACCCTTTCTCCGCCCGACTGGCACAGCCATTCCAAAAGTGGTCAATCCCCGCCGTGGCTTTCCCGCTTTTGGGCAGAAACGAGCCGTCCATGACGCACAGCAACCGGCTGCTAGGGGCGGTCGCCAGTTTCACCAGTTCAACGTTGAAGGGGAGAAACTCAAACGTCTGCTCAAAGTGTCGTCGATAGGTCTTCTCGTTCAACTCGCTATACCGACTCAAATTCGTGAAGTTGACTTTGCCGCACACCACCAGCATGGTCGAGAACAACGTCACCAAAAACGTCACTTGCGGTTTGCGAAAATGCCCACTTTGGTCAGTAGGCTCTGTACAATGACTTCCATCGCTATTCATCCGGTGCTTG
>NZ_LXYR01000165.1 GCF_001650195.1 Phormidesmis priestleyi BC1401
GATAACGTCAACGGGAGAATGCTGGTTTGAGGGCGCATCTTTTAATCTCGTAACAAATAATTTCCTTGCTGAGAATTGACTGCCCTTATTGAGAACCATCACTTGCTGAGTGCCCAAACTATTTTAGAAAAACGGCTGGCAAATAAATCTAAAAGGGCTCGTAAAGCATTTAGTCAATAAAAAGTTTTGCTCACCGAGTTCATTTGAGAACTCCTGGCGTACGATTTTTTCCGAATTCTGAGGTGATTTTTAGAAAATCGGCTCAAAAAACCGAAAATGTTGAGCTCGTCAAATGCTACAAACTGGAGATCGAGTAGTAGATATCTGCTGGAAGTGAACCGATGACCGAGCTTTACAAAGGAGAAGCACAGGCAATCCTCAAAAATCTTTCTTCAATGCCGTTTAAGGACTGCTACCCGTTGAGCCGTGGATGTCTGAACATACCCACCTGTCCCGGTATTTACGCCATTCGTCATCGAGATGAAGGAATTTTATATATCGGAGTTGCCGTTAAGCTCAGACGACGCTTTAAGGACGGTCACAAAGCTTTTTTCTGGGCATTTCTCGACTATTGCACACCCGATGAGATCAGAATTGCCGCCGAGCTAATGGGGTATCAAAGCTTTCAACGAGCCGAGAATCTCGAAACTCTGATGATCCGAAGTGCTCGACCACGCTATAACAGTCTTATAAAGTAGGAGAAATGTCCCCTATGCAAACCACGACCGAACATTTGTCGCCAGAAGCTGCTAAAACCTTCCTAGATGCTTTGCCAGAGAAGATTAGGCTAGGGCTGCTAACGTGTGCGTCTCAGCTCAACTATCCCGTTGAGGCAGTGGTCGAGATGGCGATCGCGGGCTACCTAGACGAGGATTCAGTCAGTTTCGTGGGCTGCAACCCTATAGGAATAGATTTTGGCAGAAAAGCAGGCTGATTCATCGATTGACTAAGCAAGTTTGAGAAACCACAATCCATAGCGGTTATGGCTTTTTTGATGCGGGGTGATTCTTAGCAATCTCAAGAGTATGATTCTTAAAGGATGTCATTAAGATATCCTTTTAACTTCTTGACGATGTAACGATTACATCATATAAGTATCACTGAGAGTCTACGAGGATATCACCATGATTCTTGTCTGTGGGGGTATTAAAGGGG
>NZ_LXYR01000166.1 GCF_001650195.1 Phormidesmis priestleyi BC1401
CTCATGCTTTACGCTGACATTAACTGCTGAATTCGCTCTGGCTCCTCGCCTAACCAATCAGGATTTTGAGCAGTGCCATCGAAGATTGATGAGGTTTTGAACGGCTCAAATTCTCCATGTGCGCCCGCTTCTGCTGTTTTTGCTAACAACGCTTTCACTTGCTGTTCAGTCATCGGTTGAAAGGTTTGCACTGCTTCAAACGCTTGATCCAAAATCTCCATACTGTCAATTCCTGTAATTACAACCGATGTCGGCAGGTTCAGCGCGTAGTGTAGACACTCGATCGGAGTAACCGTGTTCGATCGCAATAAGATTCCATTTGCCATCGTTTTCATGGCAAGAATACCAATGTTTTGTTTGACCAATTCTGGTACAACTCGCTTCGCAAAGCTGCGGTAGTGAGCATCCATTACATTTAGCGGCATTTGAGCTGTGTCAAATTTGAAGTCATGTTCAGCGGCAACGGTAAGCATATGCAGATGAACTTCAGGATCTTTGTGTCCTGTAAAACCGATGTAGCGGAGCTTACCCGCTTGTTGAGCCTCAACGACAGCTGCATAAGCACCTTCCGGATCAAAAATGCGATGGGGATCTTCAAACCGCAGCACTTCATGGAACTGGACTAAATCGAGGTGATCTACCTGAAGACGCTTTAGAGATTCATCAATTTGCTGGGCGGCAACTTTTTTAGAGCGACCATCAATTTTTGTCATGAGAAACACTTTGTTGCGGTAGCCATCGCGGAGTGCTTTACCCATACGAACTTCGCTGAGTCCATCGTTGTAATCCCAACAGTTATCCATAAAGGTAATGCCGCGATCGATTGCCGTTCGCACAATCCGAATGGCTAAAGCTTCATCGACGTGCTTTAAGCTAAGATGCCAACCCCCAAGTCCGATCGCAGAAACTTTTTCTCCGGTGCTGCCCAGTTCTCGGTATTGCATTTCTGAATTTGTCATTTTTTGTTCTTGCTCAATGATTCCATCTGTGTAAGCTTAAGCTCAACCACTTAAGAATGCTTGTTAAGCGTGATTTTAACAATCTCGTTGAACATCAGCCTAAAGTTGGAAGATCA
>NZ_LXYR01000167.1 GCF_001650195.1 Phormidesmis priestleyi BC1401
AGAACCTCTTCAGGGAATACAAATTTTTCGTGAGGCTGGTCTTGAGAAGCCATCCAAGCGCGGATGCCCTCATTTAGCAAGATGTTCTTGGTGTAGAACGTTTCAAACTCTGGGTCTTCAGCCGCTCGCAGTTCCTGAGAGACGAAATCGTACGCCCGCAGGTTCAGCGCTAGACCGACGATGCCCACCGATGCCATCCATAGCCCCGTCACCGGGACGAACAGCATAAAGAAGTGCAGCCACCGCTTGTTGGAAAACGCAATCCCGAAGATCTGAGACCAGAATCGGTTTGCCGTCACCATCGAGTAGGTTTCTTCACTCTGAGTCGGGTTGAACGCCCGAAAAGTGTTGGCGTTTTCACCGTCTTCAAACAGGGTGTTCTCCACCGTTGCCCCGTGAATGGCACAGAGCAGCGCACCGCCCAAGATGCCCGCCACGCCCATCATGTGGAAGGGGTTGAGGGTGAAGTTGTGAAAGCCTTGAATGAACAGAATAAACCGGAAGATCGCCGCTACGCCAAAGCTTGGCGCAAAGAACCAGCTTGACTGACCCAGGGGGTACATCAAAAAGACCGACACAAACACCGCGATCGGACCTGTAAAGGCGATGGCGTTGTAGGGACGGATGCCGACGAGTCGAGCAATCTCAAGCTGACGCAGGCAAAAGCCAATTAGACCAAAAGCACCGTGCAAAGCGACAAATGCCCAGAGACCGCCGATTTGGAACCAGCGAGTCAGGTCGCCTTGAGCTTCAGGTCCCCAGAGCAGCAAGAGGGAGTGCCCCATGCTGTCGGCGGGAGTGGAGACGGCGACGGTGAGGAAGTTAGCTCCTTCGAGGTAGGAGGTGGCTAAACCGTGGGTGTACCAGGAGGTGACGAAGGTGGTGCCAGTCATCCAGCCGCCCACTGCCATAAAAGCGCAGGGGAACAGCAGAAGCCCAGACCAGCCGATAAAGACGAAGCGATCGCGTTTCAACCAGTCATCGAGAGCGTCAAATACGCCTCTCGTGGGTTGAGCGCGTCCAACTGCAAT
>NZ_LXYR01000168.1 GCF_001650195.1 Phormidesmis priestleyi BC1401
TATAGCCGTGGTCAACAGTGTTAGGACGTAGCCTCTTTAAGCACAGACTCTATGGCTTGTCGAAGGGAAGCCGCGCTCGATAACCCCTTGCGAATTCTACTTTTGAGCCAAGCCCAACACTGCTCAATCCGATTCAGGTCTGGAGAATAAGGGGGCAAGTAGAGCAGGCGAGCGCCAGCCGACTCAATCAGATCCGCAATGCGCCCGCCATGATGGAAGGTCGCGTTATCGAGAATCACCACCTGTCCCGGTTCCAGCACAGGCACTAAGCAGGTTTCAAGCCAAGTCTCGAACACAAGTCGGTTACAAGCGCCTTCTACTGTAAAGGGTGCCATGAGTTGACGTTGGCAGTAAGCTGCAATCATGTTGACTCGCCCCGCTCTTCGTCCAGATTTGAGTGCCTCAAAGCGCACGCCGCGTTCGCACCAACCGTAGCCATAATCATCGCGCTCGTCCATCCCGGATTCATCCACGTAGACTCTTTGTGACCGGGGAATCTCTGCTAGTTGAGCAACGAAAGTGGCTCGTTTCGCTGCATCTCGTTCCTGGTAGCCGTAAGTCTTTTTTTTCGACTCAAGCCGATTTTATGCAAGGCACGTGAGATCGTCCGAGCGCTGATCTTGCCTGACCACAACTCTGCCATCTCTAATTGCGTCTTCTCCCCATGCAGTTTGGCAAACTCAGTGAACTTGTCCCAATCCGTAATTTTGTCCACTGTGCGATGGGGGCGATTCGACCTTGCCTGATAGTCTCCGGTTTCCGCCTGCCGCTTTAGCCACAAGTCAATCGTGTTGCGACTAAGTTGGAAGATTTGAGCCGCTTCGCTTTTCTTCATCCCATCTAACTCGATGGCTTGAATAACTTTTTGACGCAGGTCGTAGCTGTAGGGTTTTGACATCAATGGGTTGTCTTGAGTTGGACTTCCTTCAGTCTATGTCCTATCAGTCTTGGCGACCGCTATA
>NZ_LXYR01000169.1 GCF_001650195.1 Phormidesmis priestleyi BC1401
TATAGCAACCGCCACACAGATTAGGACGTTATCCTTAGGAACTGATCATTCTTCTGAATCCGATGCCCAAAGCTTACAACAATGACCTGCGTCATAAAGTAATCGAAGCGATTGAACTCAATGGGATGAAACGGTGCGAGGTCAGTGAGTTGTTCGGGATTAGCCGCAATACGATCCACCAATGGTTTCAACTCAAAGCTGAAACCGGAGATATCCAACCCAAACCTACAAAGCAGCGAGGTCATAGCCACAAAATCACCGATTGGGACAAGTTCCGAGCCTTCGTGAACGCGAACCCTGATCAGACGCAGACAGAAATGACCAAGTTGTGGCAAGACGACATCAGTGAGCGGACGATGAGTCGAGCACTCAAGCGGATTGGGTTCACGCGAAAAAAAAGACCTATGGGTATCGAGAGCGAGATGAACAAAAGCGAGTAGACTTCCGGGAGCAACTCGCGAGCGTAGCCGCAGAGCAAATTGTCTATGCCGACGAAGCCGGGATGGATAGCCGCGATGATTATGGCTATGGCTACAGCCCAAAAGGAGAGCGACTGTATGCTTTGAAGTCCGGTCGCAGAAGTGGACGAGTCAATATGATTGCCGGGTTGTGCAACCAGCAGTTGCTGGCTCCATTCACCATCGAAGGGGCTTGCAATCGAACGGTATTCGAGACCTGGTTAGAAACCTGCTTAATTCCGACCTTGAAGCCAGGGCAAAAGTTGGTGATTGACAATGCCACGTTTCACAAAGGGGGGCGGATTGATGAGTTGGTGGAGGCAGCAGGGTGCGAGGTTTGGTACTTACCGCCGTATTCGCCCGACTTTAACAAGATTGAGCGATGTTGGTCATGGCTCAAGAGTCGAATTCGCAAGTGCTTAGATGAATTTGATACATTGCGAGAGGCGATGGAGGATGTCCTCAAGGCAGCGTCCTAACCTTAGTGGCGACGGCTATA
>NZ_LXYR01000170.1 GCF_001650195.1 Phormidesmis priestleyi BC1401
TATAGCCGTTGCCAGTTAGGTTAGGACATACTATAGAAGTTGAGACCCTCAAATGAGCGATGCCAGCCCCCTACAGCGATGACCTCCGACAAAAAGTAATGGAGGCGATAGATCGAGGAGAACAAAAAAGTACGGTTTGTCGAATGTTCAACATCGGACGCAACACATTGGGTTTGTGGTTGAAACTTAGAGAAGCTACAGGAAGTGTGCAGGCAGCCCAAGGCTATCAGACTGGGCACGGGCACAAGATTACCAATTGGGAGAAGTTTCGAGCCTTTGTGCAAGTACATGGAGATAAAACCCAAACGGAGATGGCAGAACTTTGGGAAGGCAACATCAGTGTGCGAACAATTGCAAGAGGTCTAAAGCAGGTCGGATTCACGCGAAAAAAAAGACGTATGGGTATCGCCAACGGGATGAGGCGAAACGAGCAGAGTTTGTGAAGCAGATGGCGCTGCCCAAAGCGGCTCATCTAGTGTATGTCGATGAGTCAGGCATGGATGAGCGAGACGACTATGGGTATGGCTGGTCGGCGGCGGGAGTGCGATTCCATGCGCTCAAATCGGGTCGTCGCCAAGATCGCGTCAACATGATTGCTGGCTATCGAGATGGACACCTAATTGCTCCGTTCACCATAGAAGGCAGTTGCAATCGCCTCGTATTTGAAACTTGGCTCGAAACCTGCTTAATCCCCACACTTCAACCCGGACAGTGGGTGATTCTAGATAATGCCACCTTTCATCACGGGGGGCGGATTCGTCAGTTGATTGAAGCCGCAGATTGTCAACTCCTCTACTTACCCCCTTACTCTCCAGACTTGAATCGGATTGAAAAGTGCTGGGCTTGGTTAAAAAGTCGTATTCGCAAGCAGTTGCGCGACTCGGACAACCTACGCGATGCGGTAGAATTTGTTCTTAAACAAGCTGCGTCCTAACCAATGTGGCAGTGGCTATA
>NZ_LXYR01000171.1 GCF_001650195.1 Phormidesmis priestleyi BC1401
CTTTTGGGTCAAACTCAGCGGGAACGCTCGCGATCCGCTTCTTGCTTAGAAATGATTCGATGCGATTCTGCGGCTCGAAATCGTTCTCCGACATAGCTCAACGAGTCCGCAAGATGCTTGTGCCAATAAAGCCAGCCCACATTCGACTCTTTCGCGTCTCCATCAGTGAATAAGGTGATGATTTGGCGATAGGTTCTCCGCCAAAACCCTCGCACTCGTTGCCGCTTTGCACTATGCCCCCCTGGAAAGTGGTTGAACTCGTTTTCTACTTCAAGCTGATTTAGCACTTGATGAAACGCTTGGGATTGCGCCAGATATCGGCGATCCCCTTCTCCTTCACCTGCATCCAGATAGATGGCGAACGAGTGACGCATCCCAGGGGAAAGCGTTTTGATAAACTCGATCGGGCTATTCTCCCTGCCGCTTGGATGCACAAAGTAGCCGCTATGACTAAACAGGGTCTTGAAGTGCTCCGGGTGGTGCAGTCCCACATTGATCGCTCCCCATCCACCTGACGATAACCCTCCAATCGCCCAAAATCTCGGATCGCTGCGGGTATGATAGTGCGCCTTCACCTGCTGGACTAACTCATCTCCGATCACACTGACGATATTTCCATACTGCCCGTTGACATATTCTGGGTCCCAAAGTCCACTCGAGTTCCGATTGTCGTTGCCATCGGGCGTGATGATGATCGACGGCGGCAACTTCCGACGACGATACAGGGTCTCAATCACCTCCAGTGCTTTGCCTTTGACAAACCAAGTCGTCGAGTCGCCATGCCCTCCGTGCAGCAGGAATACCACCGGATACCGAGCTTGGGGCTGTTGCTCATATCCGGGTGGGAGCACGATCCCATAGGTTCGATCTCGACCCAACACGAAGCTGTGATACGTCTCAATTTGAGAGCTTAAGCTTGAGGAGCCTGTCTGTT
>NZ_LXYR01000172.1 GCF_001650195.1 Phormidesmis priestleyi BC1401
TAAGAGAGTGTTTGTAAACAACTATTACAAACTTAGTACCTGTTCAGTAGTGAAGTGATATCAGGGAATAGGTTTGGCATGAGATGAACTATGGGTGAGCATAAACAATATACCAGTGATTTAACCGACTCAGAATGGCAATGGATTGAACCGCTATTGCCGGATGACAAACTAGTAGGACGCTTGCGAGAAGTGGATTTACGAGATGTGTTGGATGCCATCTTCTATCGAGCCGACAATGGCACAAAATGGCGGAACTTACCTTCTGATTTTCCAGCTTGGCAAACGGTGTATGGCTATTTTCGGGTGTGGGTAAACTTAGGAGTATGGGAAGAGATTAATGCGGTTTTGGTGCGACAGGTGCGGGTTGCCGCAGGTCGAGAAGAACAGCCCAGTTTAACGGTCATCGACAGCCAGTCGGTCAAACTGGGGCAAAAAGGGGGGTCGAAATTGGAGTCGATGGCAACAAAAAGGTAAAAGGTCGCAAGCGTCATATCGCGGTGGATGTCTTAGGCTTGGTCTTAAACTGCCACGTCAGTGCGGCGAATTGTGCGGATGTAAAAATAGCACCCTGGGTCTTGTTGCCCGTCTTAGAGCAGTATGAGCGGATCGCCAAGATTCTAGCAGACAAGAGCTATCGAGGAGATCTGGTTCGTGATATTGAAGCCGTCTATGGGGTGGTCATGGAGATTTCAGAACGAGTCAGTTCTGGAACGTTTGAAGTGGAACCGATGCGATGGGTTGTAGAAAGAACTTGGGCTTGGCTCGATAATGCCAGGAGCTTAACGCGAGACTATGAACGGTTACCCGAAAATCACGCTGGCATGGTTTATATCGTGATGATTCGGTTAATGCTCAAACGATTAACAAAGAACCACACCCGATGGAAAGAAAAGACCGCTTAATACTCATTTACAAACACACTCTAA
>NZ_LXYR01000173.1 GCF_001650195.1 Phormidesmis priestleyi BC1401
CAGTACGCTCCTTTCAGTACGAAGGTGATTAATGTGGGTGTGCGCGACTCCACCTATGTTTTAGATGGGCTGCTGTACCATGAGTCCGATCTACGGATTGAGGAACACTACACTGACACAGCGGGCTTCACGGACCATGTTTTTGCCCTCATGCACCTCCTAGGATTCCGTTTCGCCCCGCGCATTCGTGATCTGAAGGATACCAAGCTGTATGTGCCGAAGACTGAAGAGGATTACTCGGGACTCCAACCCATGATTGGCGGCACATTGAATCTGAAGCAAGTGCGAGAGCATTGGGATGAAATCATCCGGCTGGCGGCATCAATTAAGCAGGGCACTGTCACGGCTTCACTCATGCTGCGTAAGCTCGGCAGCTATCCCCGTCAGAATGGGCTGGCATTAGCTCTGCGGGATCTGGGCCGTCTAGAGCGAACGATGTTTATCCTAGACTGGCTACAGAACGTTGATTTACGCCGCAGGGTGAATGCAGGATTGAACAAGGGGGAAGCCCGTAATGCTCTAGCTAGGGCTGTTTTCTTCAATCGACTGGGTGAAATCCGTGACCATAGTTTTGATCAGCAGTGCTACCGTGCCAGTGGTCTCAATCTTATGACGGCGGCGATTGTGCTATGGAATACGGTCTATATGGAAAGAGCGGTTGAGAGGGTACGTCAAACAGGTCAGTCTATGGATGAAAGTCTACTGAAACACCTATCTCCATTAGGGTGGGAACATATAAACCTAACGGGTGACTATGTTTGGCAGCAGCATAAGCAGGTCGGGCAGGGAAAGTTCAGGTCATTACGAATTTCTAGCTGATTAGAACACCGGACATGTTAATTATAAAATCCTGTAAGTCATATAGGAAAAGACTTTTAGGCTTAGCGTACGATTTTGTCCGAATTCCCCGTTTGCCCCT
>NZ_LXYR01000174.1 GCF_001650195.1 Phormidesmis priestleyi BC1401
TATAGAACCTATTTGAGATCTAGTTGACTGCTAGCCGCTTGAGCATCAGTCGGATGAAGCAAAGATTGACCTTAGCTGTGGCATGATCGAGCGTTCTCTCAAAGTTCTTGACCAGGCTTTTACAGCGTTCCATCCAAGCGTTTGAGCGTTCAATTACCCATCGCATTGCTACGACCACAAATCCCGTCTTTCCTTGCGCCTGCTTTTGGGCTGGAGTGGGCTTGGGAGCGAGTTCAAACTGAATTTTGGTCATGATTTGAGGATCAATTTCCTCTAGTGCTGTTGTCAGCACGGCTGGATGATACCCGTTGTCGAGCAGGATGGTTATTTTGGGCAGGCAGTTGGGTTTATCCTTGAAGTAATCGATGTTTTTCGCCAGCATCTCAATCAATCCTTGGTCGTCCGACACATTGGCTTTTGTGCAGTGGGTGAAGAAAGGGAATCCCAAACTGTCCACCGCCAAGTGCCGCTTGATGCCATTCGTCGATTTGTAGAAACAAAACCCTTTCGATTCCACACTGGCGTTACAGGTATTTTTTACCGCCTGCGAGTCTATCAGGAGTAAGGTTGTCCACTTTGGTTTTTTTTGACCTGTGCTCGAACCTGCGCGTGCAACGCATCTCTGATTCGCTCCAGCACTCCTTCTGAGCGCCACTGCTTGTAGTGCCAGAATACCGTTGAGTAGGGGGGGAGGTCTTTCGGCAGGTCGCCCCAGTTGCACCCGTTCTTGAGTTGATACAAGATGCCATCCAAGATTTGGCGCTTTGTCCAAACTGGCGGTCTGGTTTGCTTCTTTTGAGGCAACAGTGGCTTGATGATTTCCCACTCTGCGTCGGTGAGGCTGCTCGAATAAGGCATTTATTTCTGATTCTAGCTCTTTAGCCAAGATCCCAAATAGGCTCTATA
>NZ_LXYR01000175.1 GCF_001650195.1 Phormidesmis priestleyi BC1401
TCTAAATATCAGAGTGGGTTGAACTGGCAAAATTTCTCCACTCCTATGCAAGAAGGGCGAAATCGAGCGCTCCCTGCGTTTTAGCCGATGCAATTCTGTCAGCCGCAGACTAGAAATGAAGTGGAGAAGCGCTCTGTTGAGAATCTACAGCACCCCCTACCTGAATCGGTTGAGTTTCGAGATTGGGGACTTGCTTTGCATGAGCTAGAAATAACCTTGGATCAACCGCGTGGTCATGGTCATCCGCCCCTTCTCGAATCTCATAGTGCAGATGAGGACCGGTTGAATTTCCGTTGCTCCCAATATCAGCAATATGTTGAGAGGATTGTACCAAGTCCCCAACCTGGACGTATGACTTCGTAATATGACCAAAAAGGTGAATCCGTCCTTCATCATCTTTCAGCTTGATGTGCCAGCCGTAGCCCGAATCGTAGTTTGTGATATCAGTTTCTCTGCCCACATAAATCACGACCCCACAAATAGGACTGTAAATGGGATTCCCAATCTTGCCGTCAAAGTCAACCCCGGTGTGAAATCGAGTTTGTCCAGGATTAAAGGGGTCTGGAGATAGACCGAAGCCAAAGTTAACGTGGGGATGAGGAACGGGATAGGTCAGCGTGCAATTCGAGGACTGATTGAGCACCTTGGGGGCGGTAGAGGCGTTCGGTACTGGCGCTCGAAACGGAGGTTCACTCAACTTGGGCTGAGGCATCGTTGCTAGCAGATGCACGAGATCGCTTCGTACCCAGCCCACCGCACCGGAGCGGTCGAACTTCACGTCATACCAAAGCTCTCCATTACTTTGAGTTTGGTTGAGAATCTCGACCCGATCTCCAGCAAATCCGTAGTGCAAAGGTTCTGCCAGAGTAGATGGATTGGCACGGACATTAATGGGAGTGGTGT
>NZ_LXYR01000176.1 GCF_001650195.1 Phormidesmis priestleyi BC1401
TTGACTTCTTGACGATGTAACGATTACATCATATAAGTATCACTGAGAGTCTACGAGGATATCACCATGATTCTTGTCTGTGGGGGTATTAAAGGGGTGCGACCTCTACTTGATTTAGTAGGTCAAGCATGATATCACTGAGTGAGGCAACCAAGAGGTGGTGAGTATGAGCGCTCAATTGCTGAGTCAAGAAGGGACGCAAGTCAGGATAGAAGTGACGATAGACCTGAGTCATTCGCTGCTGACCAGTGAAGAAGCGATTCAGGAAAGCCTCAACGAGGCGGGTCGTATTGCCACTACAGCCGCTCTTGAGTATCTGGACACCGACGGTTCAGCCATTGAGATTGCCGGAGAGGTGATGCGAACCAAAGGCAAGCAGCCCAAAGCGTATCAAACGCCCTACGGAGAAGTCGTGATTGAACGCCATGTCTATCAGCGCTCTGGAGGCGGGAAAACGGATTGTCCGCTAGAGCGAGCGTCTCGCATCATCATCACCTCCACGCCTCTGTTTGCGAAACAAGTGTCCTCGAAACTGGCGTATGGTTCCGCCCGAGACGTGCAGCGAGACTTGGCTGAGAATCATCAACGCCCGGTCGCCGTGTCCTACATCCAGCGTCTCAGTGAAGCGGTGGCCACGATCATTGAGGTGAAAGAAGAAAGTTGGGACTATGTGCCCCCTCAACTAGACGCTGAAATTGCCAGTGTTGCCATTGGCTTAGATGGCACCTGTATGCTGTTGTGCGACACCGGATGGAGAGAAGCCATGGTCGGCACCATCAGTCTGTATGACGCGTTTGGAGACCGACAACACACCATTTATATGGGAGCCACCCCCGAATATGGCAAGGCGACGATTATGGTAGGCCA
>NZ_LXYR01000177.1 GCF_001650195.1 Phormidesmis priestleyi BC1401
TTTTTTCGCAATGTGGTGCATCGCCCGATAAACCACTTTGAGGGCAGATTCATCGGTGGGAAACGCCCGATGATTCTTGATCACTTTTCTCAGAGTCATGTTGAGCGATTCAATGGCATTGGTCGTGTAAATTGCCCGACGAATCTCTGGGGGAAAGGCAAAGAACGGAATTACTCGCGTCCAGTGGTTCATCCAGGAACGACTGATAGTTGGGTACTGCTTGTCCCATTTCTCGGCAAATGCGACGAGTTGCTGTTCTGCCTCGGCTTCCGTGCTGGACGTGTAAATCAGTCTGAGGTCAGCCGCCACTGCTTTACGGTCTTTGTAGGAAACGTAGCTGAGCGAATTGCGAACCATGTGGACAATACAGAGTTGCACCTGAGTTTTTGGGAAGACCGCTTCGATGGCATCGGCAAACCCGGTCAGTCCGTCACAGCAGGCAATGAAGAGGTCTTTCAAGCCCCGATTTTGCAGCTCGGTCAAAATGGACAGCCAAAACTTGGCGGATTCGTTTTGGGTCATCCACATACCCAAAAGCTCTTTGTTGCCTGCCAGATTCACCCCCAAGGCTAGGTGGATGGCTTTATTAATCACCCCGTCCATCTTGGCGGACTTTGACCACGATGGCATCGAAGTAGACAATCGGATAAACCCGGTCAAGTCCCCGATTCTGCCAGAGTTTGCGTTCCTCTTCCACCCCATCGGTGACTTTGGAAATCAGTCCGGCTGAGACTTCCACCCCATACAAATCTTGCAACTGTGCCTGGACATCGCGCACGCTCATGCCTCTTGAGTAGAGCGACAGAATCTTGCCATCAAAGCCATCAAACCGAGTTTGCCCTTTCTGGATAAT
>NZ_LXYR01000178.1 GCF_001650195.1 Phormidesmis priestleyi BC1401
GGGTTGTGTCGCAAATACTTTTTAGTGACAAACGAAGTATTTCGTTCGCATTCCGTTAAGCGCTAATTCCGAAAAGTTCTTCAATAAACTTCACTTGAGACATACGGTCCCCTTTGCTGATTCCTTTCACCTGTCCTTTACGAATCATACTCATTGCTTCAATTCCTCTGAGTGTTCGTCTTGCCGTGTTGAATGACCCAAATCCCATCATGGGCTTGGTCAGTCGCTTGATGTTTCGGTGATCCTGCTCGATCACATTATTCATGTATTTACTCTGCCGCAATTGGGTCTCTGCTGCCAACGTTTCATCTGCTTTCAGCGCTTCAATTGCTACTGGATAGGCAGCATTTTTATCGACGGTAATGACTCGTGGCGCTTGGGTGTGTTCTGCTTTCAACACTTTACGGAAAAACCGGGCAGCGGCTTTTCCATCCCGCTTTGCACTTAGCATAAAGTCCAGCGTGTTGCCCATCGAATCGACGGCGCGGTAAAGATATTTCCACGCCCCTTTCACCTGGATGTACGTCTCGTCCACCCGCCACGAATCGTTCGTTGGGTTTAGATCAGGACGAATTCGTTTGTCCAGTTCTGGGGCGTAGCTCAGCACCCACCGATGGCTCGTCGAATGATCCACCTCGACCCCTCGCTCTGCCATCATCTCCTCTAAATCCCGGTAACTCAATGGGTAGCGACAATACCACCGCACATTCAACACGATGATTTCGGGTAAGAAGTGCCGCCACTTAAACAGAGATTGAGATGCCATTTAGATTAAGGTCAGAGGAAATTAAACCCTCTCACATTATCATTTTTGCGACACAACCTT
>NZ_LXYR01000179.1 GCF_001650195.1 Phormidesmis priestleyi BC1401
CAATAGTTCGGACAGTTTTTGCGGTCAGACGTGGACAGAAAAGCTATCCATCAGCTAGGGTGCAGATTAGAAACAAAGCGCACCGGATGGATAGCCACATGGAAGAAATTGTACAGACCTTACTGTCAAAAGTGGGAAATTTCGCAAACCGCAATCGAAGTTTTTAGTCACTTTATTCTCGACGATTCTGGTGGTGTGTGGCAAAGTGAACTTCACGAATTTGAGTCGATACAGTGAATTGAATGAGAAGACGTATCGACGGCAGTTTATTGAAGAGGTCGACTTTGCGAAATTGAATGCAACCCTGATTCAAGCGGCAGCCGAACCGGGGCATCAGCAACTTGCAGTAATGGATTGCTCGTTCATTCGGAAAAGCGGCAAAGCGACGTTTGGGCTAGACCGCTTCTGGAATGGCTGCAATAGTCGTGTGGAGCGAGGATTAGAGGTGTCGTTGGTGGGAGTGGTAGATGTCGAAACGGAGATGAGCTATGCGCTCCACGCCCAGCAAACCTTCGCTCAATCGGAGATGGCGGGCGTGAGTCGGATGGATCAGTATCTCGGTCATCTCACCCTGGTACGCCCTCAACTTCCGCCAACGGTGCAGTATTTAGCGGTCGATGGAGCCTATGCGAAAGAGCGGTTTGTGACGGGTGCCACGCGATTGAAGTTGGCTATCATCAGCAAACTGCGGTGTGACGCGAATCTGCGCCATCTCTATACGGGGGTGCAGAAGCAACGAGGCAGACCGCGCAAGTACGACGGCAAAGTTGACCTGACAGACCTCAGTCACTTCACCTTTGTGGAAACCGTGCAACCCC
>NZ_LXYR01000180.1 GCF_001650195.1 Phormidesmis priestleyi BC1401
CTTTTTGTCGGAGGTCATCGCTGTAGGGGGCTGGCATCGCTCATTTGAGGGTCTCAACTTCTATAGTATGTCCTAACCTAACTGGCAACGGCTATAGAAGCATCTGTTTCCAAAGATCAACTGAAAGAGCTTTTCCAGGGTGTTCTCGATCCAGAGGCTCATCTGATACCCGCGATCGCCCGCGAAATGGCAGCCACTAAGTTTGATGTGTTGCTTCTTTCAGGGATTGGAGAGGTGTTTCCCTATATCCGGTCTCATAACGTGCTAAACAATCTGCAAAGCACGGCTAAGGAAAAGCCAACCGTCTTGTTTTTTCCGGGTGACTATACCCATTCCTTGGAAGTTGGGGCATCGCTCGATCTTTTTGGCAAACTGCACGACGACAAATACTACCGAGCCTTCAATATCTTTCACTGCGAAGTTTAAGCGGGGAACCCATCATGGGGTGCGACCTCTACTTGATTTAGTAGGTCAAGCATGATATCACTGAGTGAGGCAACCAAGAGGTGGTGAGTATGAGCGCTCAATTGCTGAGTCAAGAAGGGACGCAAGTCAGGATAGAAGTGACGATAGACCTGAGTCATTCGCTGCTGACCAGTGAAGAAGCGATTCAGGAAAGCCTCAACGAGGCGGGTCGTATTGCCACTACAGCCGCTCTTGAGTATCTGGACACCGGGTGCGACCTCTATTTGATACTATTAGAGGGCAACGGAAAAGCCGTATTGATTCAGTTTGTTCCAGAATTGATCCCAACGCGTTGAGGTCAAGACC
>NZ_LXYR01000181.1 GCF_001650195.1 Phormidesmis priestleyi BC1401
GGTCTTGACCTCAACGCGTTGGGATCAATTCTGGAACAAACTGAATCAATACGGCTTTTCCGTTGCCCTCTAATAGTATCAAATAGAGGTCGCACCCGGTGTCCAGATACTCAAGAGCGGCTGTAGTGGCAATACGACCCGCCTCGTTGAGGCTTTCCTGAATCGCTTCTTCACTGGTCAGCAGCGAATGACTCAGGTCTATCGTCACTTCTATCCTGACTTGCGTCCCTTCTTGACTCAGCAATTGAGCGCTCATACTCACCACCTCTTGGTTGCCTCACTCAGTGATATCATGCTTGACCTACTAAATCAAGTAGAGGTCGCACCCCATGATGGGTTCCCCGCTTAAACTTCGCAGTGAAAGATATTGAAGGCTCGGTAGTATTTGTCGTCGTGCAGTTTGCCAAAAAGATCGAGCGATGCCCCAACTTCCAAGGAATGGGTATAGTCACCCGGAAAAAACAAGACGGTTGGCTTTTCCTTAGCCGTGCTTTGCAGATTGTTTAGCACGTTATGAGACCGGATATAGGGAAACACCTCTCCAATCCCTGAAAGAAGCAACACATCAAACTTAGTGGCTGCCATTTCGCGGGCGATCGCGGGTATCAGATGAGCCTCTGGATCGAGAACACCCTGGAAAAGCTCTTTCAGTTGATCTTTGGAAACAGATGCTTCTATAGCCGTTGCCAGTTAGGTTAGGACATACTATAGAAGTTGAGACCCTCAAATGAGCGATGCCAGCCCCCTACAGCGATGACCTCCGACAAAAA
>NZ_LXYR01000182.1 GCF_001650195.1 Phormidesmis priestleyi BC1401
GGTCTTGACCTCAACGCGTTGGGATCAATTCTGGAACAAACTGAATCAATACGGCTTTTCCGTTGCCCTCTAATAGTATCAAATAGAGGTCGCACCCTATTAAAGGGGGGGTTGGCAAGTCCACGGTCGCAACCAACATGACCGTAATGAGAGCCAACCAGGGGATGGACGTGCTGCTCGTCGATGCTGATGATCAAGGCACGGCTTCAGACTTCACGGCGGTTCGTAACGAAACCTTAATAGAGCAGGGAGCTGGCTACACCTCCATCAAGCTTTATGGAGCGGCAGTCAGATCTGAAGTTTTGCGGATGGCAAAAAAATACGACGATGTGGTGATTGATGTGGGAGGTCGAGATACAGCAGGACAGAGAGCAGCTCTCTCGATGGCGAATGTTTATGTGATTCCCTTTCTTCCTGGCTCTTTTGATGTCTGGACATTAGAGAGTGTTGGCAAGTTAGTCGAGGAAGCCCGCGCTTTCAATGAGAATCTGAAAGCCCTCTGCATCATTAACCGTGCAGATGCAAAAGGTTCAGATAATTCGGATGCCGCAGCAATTGCCAAAGACACACCCGGTCTAGAATTCATTGATGCTCCATTAGGAAACCGAAAAGCCTTCCGATCAGCAGCGTCTAATGGACTGGCAGTGACCGAATTTAAGCCATCAGACTCGAAAGCGATCGCTGAGGTCAAAAAACTCTAT
>NZ_LXYR01000183.1 GCF_001650195.1 Phormidesmis priestleyi BC1401
TTTTTTGACCTCAGCGATCGCTTTCGAGTCTGATGGCTTAAATTCGGTCACTGCCAGTCCATTAGACGCTGCTGATCGGAAGGCTTTTCGGTTTCCTAATGGAGCATCAATGAATTCTAGACCGGGTGTGTCTTTGGCAATTGCTGCGGCATCCGAATTATCTGAACCTTTTGCATCTGCACGGTTAATGATGCAGAGGGCTTTCAGATTCTCATTGAAAGCGCGGGCTTCCTCGACTAACTTGCCAACACTCTCTAATGTCCAGACATCAAAAGAGCCAGGAAGAAAGGGAATCACATAAACATTCGCCATCGAGAGAGCTGCTCTCTGTCCTGCTGTATCTCGACCTCCCACATCAATCACCACATCGTCGTATTTTTTTGCCATCCGCAAAACTTCAGATCTGACTGCCGCTCCATAAAGCTTGATGGAGGTGTAGCCAGCTCCCTGCTCTATTAAGGTTTCGTTACGAACCGCCGTGAAGTCTGAAGCCGTGCCTTGATCATCAGCATCGACGAGCAGCACGTCCATCCCCTGGTTGGCTCTCATTACGGTCATGTTGGTTGCGACCGTGGACTTGCCAACCCCCCCTTTAATAGGGTGCGACCTCTATTTGATACTATTAGAGGGCAACGGAAAAGCCGTATTGATTCAGTTTGTTCCAGAATTGATCCCAACGCGTTGAGGTCCAGGCGGC
>NZ_LXYR01000184.1 GCF_001650195.1 Phormidesmis priestleyi BC1401
ATCGTGATGATTCGGTTAATGCTCAAACGATTAACAAAGAACCACACCCGATGGAAAGAAAAGACCGCTTAATACTCATTTACAAACACACTCTAATGCTGCATTCAATCGCATTCATCAGATTTGTTCATACAGCGATCTTCGTATTCTTCAATGTCATCATGGCAGTTCTACTGTATGAAGTTGTTGCTGACAAGATCTCGATCCTCACCTGGATTGTAGTCGGCTTGTTTGCGATCGAAGTAATCGTTCTCATCGCCAATAATTGGACTTGTCCTCTGACAATTTACGCCGAAAACTTGGAATCCTATCGTGGTCAAACAACCGACATTTTCTTCTTGCCTAAGTGGTTCGGCGATCGCATGTTCATATTCTATGGTGGCTTGCTCATAGTTGCACTTTTGTTTCTTTTAGTTAGATTATTGACTTGATGGAAGCAATTTTGGCTAACTGCTGAAAGAGAAGTCAAGCCATACTTTTTCGTTCAGTTTTAAAGCTTTGTAATATATTCAATCAATTCATACAGCAATAGTCCGGACATTTTTTGACAGGAAAGCTATCCATCGGATAGGGTGCCAGTATCAATCAAGCACCGGATGAATAGCGATGGAAGTCATTGTACAGAGCCTACTGACCAAAGTGGGCATTTTCGCAAACCGCAAGTGACGTTTTTGGTGACGTTG
>NZ_LXYR01000185.1 GCF_001650195.1 Phormidesmis priestleyi BC1401
ATGAGTGAGGTGTTTGAGCGCGGTTCCAGCGCCAGCAAAGTGGAGCCAGAAGGGCAAGCCCACCTCGATGAGTTGTATCGACAGATTGGACAGTTGAAGGTCGAGCGCGATTTTTTAGTCAACAGGTCGGCACGATTAGGGCTGCCGACCGAAAAGCCTTGGTAGAGCCTGACCATGAACACTTGAGCATTCAACGGCAATGTGAATTGCTGCGGATTCCCCGCTCTAGCTACTATTACCAGGCGCTCGCTCCGTCAGAGGAAGACTTGATGGTGATGCGGTTAATCGACCAGCAATATCTGGAAACCCCCTTTTACGGGAGCCGGAAGATGAGCGTCTTTCTCAAAACTCAGGGGTATGGGGTGAACCGCAAGCGCGTCCAACGGTTGATGCGAGAGATGGGATTAGTTGCCATCTACCCCAAACCCAATACGAGCAAACCTCACCCGGAGCATCGAGTGCATCCCTACTTATTGAGAGGACTTGCGATTACCCAAGCCAACCAAGTCTGGTGTACCGACATCACCTATCTCCCAGTCTGTCGGGGACACTTCTATTTAGTGGCAGTGATGGATTGGTATAGTCGTCACGTCTTGTCCTGGCGGATCTCCAACACTCTAGAAGTTCACTTTTGCGTGGAGGCGTTGGAAGAAGCCTTATCCAAC
>NZ_LXYR01000186.1 GCF_001650195.1 Phormidesmis priestleyi BC1401
TAACGATTGTAGGTTCCTGGCTGCTGGTTCACACCATCTTTGCGTCCCACTATGCGCGCCTCTATTATCAGGAAGGCAAGACTCTAGCCGAGTGCAAGGACGACGGACTCGATTTTCCGGGTGACACGGAGCCTGACTACTGGGATTTTCTGTACTTTTCCTTTGTCATTGGGATGACGAGCCAGGTGTCTGATGTCGCCGTACGCTCCCGGACTCTGAGGCGGTTGTCTTTATTGCATGGCATTCTCTCGTTTTTCTTCAATACCAGCCTCTTAGCGATGACGATCAACCTTGTGGCAGGGCTGATCTAACCTCGATCGCCTAACGGAAAGGCAAGACCGATGCAGCCGCACTAGGGGTCTCAGGTCGAGTTCTTGTAAAGCAGGACAAGAACCGCAATGACGTTGAATATAGCGCCAAAGAAGAACCAGAGAAGTGCATTCCTTTTAAAATCTTGGCGTGTCTGTACCGACGCTCTAACGCTGGGTTCCAGCTTCTTCAATTCCTTAACGTGCTATATTTTCTGTTTTCTGTGTCTACCCCAACATGACCCTGAGAAAAGTGATCAAGAATCATCGGGCGTTTCCCACCGATGAATCTGCCCTCAAAGTGGTTTATCGGGCGATGCACCACATTGCGAAAAAA
>NZ_LXYR01000187.1 GCF_001650195.1 Phormidesmis priestleyi BC1401
GTTAGATAAGAAAAGGTGATGGATCTTGGATAAGATAATATATAGTATTAAATACTATATATTATCTTATCCAAGATCCATCACCTTTTCTTATCTAACCTATCCATACAAATATCTTATCTAACTTACCTGCGATCGCTGTCCTCTCTGTTACGATCGCTGTTCTTCTCCTCTCGATCGCGCCTTTCTCCCTCTCGATCGCTGTTCTGTTTCTCTCGATCGCTCCTTTATTCCCAGATCGCCTCTCCCCTAGCGGGGATCGCTCCCTTTTATAAGTAGCAATCCGTTCCCTACAGGAGGGTAAAGGCTTGAAAGCATTCCTATGTATGGGTTATAGCGCTTTGACGTTTATCCTTGCCTACTGAGTCCTTTTGAATATCTTATCTATCTTATCTAAAGTTTGCATATCTTACTCTATGACTATGGCTATCTTACTTGATATTTGAGATAGGCTATGCTCATAGATAAGTAAGTTAAATCACTCTGTTTTAAGTTGAACTTGGGAAAAGATAGAGATATTCAATCAGTTATAGCCGTCGCCACTAAGGTTAGGACGCTGCCTTGAGGACATCCTCCATCGCCTCTCGCAATGTATCAAATTCATCTAAGCACTTGCGAATTCGAC
>NZ_LXYR01000188.1 GCF_001650195.1 Phormidesmis priestleyi BC1401
ACTGTGCCTGGACATCGCGCACGCTCATGCCTCTTGAGTAGAGCGACAGAATCTTGCCATCAAAGCCATCAAACCGAGTTTGCCCTTTCTGGATAATTGAAGTGGACCCCCAAGACTAGACAGTTTTCAGGGGATGAATAAGCTAGGGATTCAGATTCTCAGATCCATTCAGTTTCGTGTTCAAGATCTCAATTGCTTTATCACTCACTTCGTTTCTTTAGATTATCACAATACACTTGATTTGGTGTCTGATAATCTAATCCTTGATGTGGACGAACTTGATTGTACCAACGAAACCACTGTTTGACCTCTTGCGTTAAATGTTGACCATCCTCGAACGCTTTGAGATAAATCAACTCATACTTTAGACTCCTCCACAATCGTTCGATAAAGATGTTGTCGTGGCAGCGCCCTCGACCATCCATACTAATCTGAACTCCAGAGGCTTTCAGACAGTCTGTAAAGGCGTTCGCTGTAAACTGTGCCCCTTGATCCGTGTTAAAGATCACAGGTGGGGTGTAGTTGGATAAGGCTTCTTCCAACGCCTCCACGCAAAAGTGAACTTCTAGAGTGTTGGAGATCCGCCAGGACAAGACGTGACGACTATACCAATCCATC
>NZ_LXYR01000189.1 GCF_001650195.1 Phormidesmis priestleyi BC1401
TAGGACTTACGCATTGACAGACATAGAGTCATGTGAGTTGCAGGTCTGAAGAGGGTTCCGAGCCATTTTTTAAGATGAATTGTCGAATCACCGGGATAAATAACTGCCTCGATACCTGATATAGGTTGTCGATCAACCCCTCAATTCGCATCGTCTGGAGCTTGCCAAAGGCACTCAGCGCACAAAAAAAGTGATTGCGAATCGCTTGTTCATCTCGGACTTGAAAGCGCTCAATATTACAAACCTGTTTGATGACTCTGTGAAAGCGCTCAATCTGCCAGTGATGGTCATGGACTTGTTTAAAAGTTTCACGGTTCAGGAGCTTCAGTGCTTCTAATTCTGGGAGGAACAGGATGTAATAGCGGGCTTCGTTTTTGAAGTCCTGACAAAACACCTTAACCCACCCAAACTCTTTGAGATAGATGACCAATCCTGTTTCAGGAATTGTCAAGGTCTGTATCTGAACTTCTTTACCCTGTTCTAAGGAAACTTTACGATTGTCAGCCACACCCAATAGAAATCCCACTTCCTCGTTTCTGAGGAACTTCAGGTTCGCCAAACTAGAATCCCAACT
>NZ_LXYR01000190.1 GCF_001650195.1 Phormidesmis priestleyi BC1401
GTTCGAGAGACCCAATGGGCAAGCAGGTAAGCAATGAGGGATAACAACAACCAGCGATAAATGCCCAGCCGAGTCTTCTGACCAAAGCAATGGAGTCCAAAGCGATGTTTGATGGTTTTGAAGAAGCCCTCAATGGTCCACCGTTGTCGTCCTAACCGCACGAGGTAGACTCCAGAATAGGGGTAGGTGGAGACGACAAAGCGCAGTTCTCGGTTGCCCTCGCTGCGCTTGAGCCAAAACCAGGAAACGGTCAACGGCATGTCGATGCCCGCTAATCGCACCTGTTGTCCTCGTGTGCCGTGACGGTAAAGCGATTTGAGGGGTTTACCCGTGTCCATCAGGCGAGTGCAGCGCATTCCCACGACCGCTCGCCAGTGCCGTTTTCGCACCGCCGTGAGAAACTCCACGGTGCCAAACTCTGTATCTGCCAGGACGATCACGGGGAAACGTTTCGTGAGGGTCTTGGGCACACGAGCGAGGAGTTTACACGCGAGTTGAGACGGACTCGGGGTGCCCTTGCCATGCCAGATGCAGAAGCTCCAGGGCACTCGCCACTGCCCCA
>NZ_LXYR01000191.1 GCF_001650195.1 Phormidesmis priestleyi BC1401
GGTTGTGTCGCAAATACTTTTTAGTGACAAACGAAGTATCTCGTTCGCGTTCCGTTAAGCGCTAATTCCAAAGAGTTCTTCGATAAACTTTGCTTGAGATACACTGTCCCCTTTGCTGATTCCCTTCACTTGCCCTTTGCGAATCATACTCATCGCTTCGATGCCTCTTAAGGTTCGTCTTGCCGTATTAAATGAGCCGAATCCCATCATTGGCTTTGTCAATCGCTTGATGTTTCGATGATCCTGCTCGATGATGTTATTCAGGTACTTGCTCTGCCGTAACTTCGTCTCTGCTGCCAGCGTTTCATCCGCTTTCAAGGCTTCGACTGCCACCGGATAAGCGGCATTTTTATCGACTGTAATTACCCGTGGAGTTTGAGTGTGAGTCGCCTTGAGAACTTTGCGGAAAAACCGTGCGGCTGCCTTGCCGTCCCGCTTTGCGCTCAACATGAAGTCGAGCGTGTTACCTATTGAATCGACGGCGCGGTAAAGGTATTTCCACCCTCCTTTGACTTCGATATACGTCTCGTCCACCCGCCACGAATCGTTGGTCGGATTCAGG
>NZ_LXYR01000192.1 GCF_001650195.1 Phormidesmis priestleyi BC1401
TTGATTTGCCGGATCGCCATACGGGTCTTCACTCGCGGGTCGCGGTGGTTGATTCTCGCTCTCTGCTGGCTGATCGCCTAGTAAGGCATCGGCTGCTTTGCGTAAAAAATCGCCTACCATAATCGTCCTCCAATGTTTACAAAATTGATTTTGTTATCTAGTGCCCACGTGCGTTCTGTCAAGCAACTCAGTTGGTTGCTGACTGCGCTTCTGGCAACGACGTGAGGTCACGTCCGGTGGTCTGGTTGTCATACCCTTGATAGTCACGGTACTGTTGCGCATCTGCGGCTGGCACCGTAATGCCATTGGGCGGTGGGGTTACCCAATGCGCTTGATGGTTTGCATCCCGGTAATAAACGCGACCGTTTTTAGAAAGGTAATACTGTCCGTTCTCGCCTGCCTGTGCCTGCGCGTGTTTGTGCTGGTTATAAAGATAGTAAAGAGCGGCAGCTCCAGCCAGCACGACTGCTCCTTTCTGAACATTACTCATGCCCTTCTTCTGCTCCGTCGGCGCTGCTGTAGTAGTCGCAGTGCGCGTGTCATCGACTGGCGGCGG
>NZ_LXYR01000193.1 GCF_001650195.1 Phormidesmis priestleyi BC1401
TTGATTTATCTTGGTTGTGCCTGGTTAGCTTTCAAAATCCCGGTCGAAGCTTTGGGCACTGATTTACCCAAAGCACTCGCAGCCTTTTCCACCGCTGACCCGCTCGGGTCATTCGCAGCGATTGGTGCTGGTGCCATGTTTGCCCTGGAAGGGATCATTGCCCAAGCGTGCTTTCGCAAGATCAACCCTGCTACCTTTACCAGCCTGGTGTTTACAGTGGAATGGCTAGTACTGTCAGGCTTTGCTCTGTTTATCATTCACATCAGCCTCAACGTTGGTCTGCTTGTGATAGGACTGCTGCTTTGTCTTGCCACCTTAACTGGCTATCTCTTCAACAATTTTGGCATTCGCGAGATTGGTGCCGCTGCGACCGCTATCATCGGGGCTAGTGGTCCAGCCGTGACGGCAATTCTAGGCGTGCTCATTCTCAGCGATGGCTTAAAAGCGCAGCAGTGGGCGGCGATTGGGCTAGTCACCGTGGGCGTAGTCCTGATGAATCTGGCACGAGTGCCGTCAAAGCTATCGCAAACCTAAAG
>NZ_LXYR01000194.1 GCF_001650195.1 Phormidesmis priestleyi BC1401
TCAATTCTAGGAATTCAGGGGCATCGAGGGTTAAGTTGCTCAAGTAGCACTGCGCCTCTTGAAACGGCTTGCTCGCCCGGATGCCCTGGCGGTTGACCCAAATCACCCGTGTGATGCCCGCACTGCTCCAGCGTTTGGGCAGATCATCAGGAGCGGCATAGACCTGGACGGTGCGCTGGGTTTGGCGACCATGCACCCGTTCCGAGTGGCTCGTTTGGCTCAACGGCAGCTCTTGCTGCCGCAGACGGTGCAGGCGTTGATGGAGAGTCTTCTGATTGGTTTTGAGTCCGACCAGATAATGACTCTCCTGAGCGTTGATCAAGGTCAAGGTGTCCACTTGGGCAGGAAGGGCATCTAAACTGAATCCGACGGGCAGCGACCGCGCCAAAGCAGGGGCTGTGGTGACGGTTCTCAACAAACGTTTGGCAACCTCAATTTCACTTTCTTGAGCGTTGTACATCAACGCCAACTGGACGACCCCAGCTTGCTGACCGTACACGGACACCAACGTGGCAAAGTTT
>NZ_LXYR01000195.1 GCF_001650195.1 Phormidesmis priestleyi BC1401
AGTTAATCTCATTTAGAGACTTAAATAACATCAAAGTGATATCACTGAAGGAGCGGTTTGGTGTTGGTTACTTAGCTATCTCACGCTCCAATTTCTCGTAGATCGCCTCTAAAATCCACTGGTGACGACTCGGAGCAGGGCGACGGCTTTTAACCACCTCATCGACTCGTTTCAGAAGCTCGATAGGTAACCGCATTTTTAGACCTTTTATCTCCTCTTCGCCAGATTCTTCTGAGGGCTGAGGGGATGCCACTTGAGGCACTGATCCGCCTTCTTGAATAAATTCATCAACATTTGCTGGCTTCCGTCTAACAACCATCTGACCTCACATTGATTTCTCTAAAGACTCTAAACAATCTCGAATTACCATCTAAATGATTCCATCATGACATCACTTAGGCATCAAAAAGAAGCTTATAGAGTTTTTTGACCTCAGCGATCGCTTTCGAGTCTGATGGCTTAAATTCGGTCACTGCCAGTCCATTAGACGCTGCTGATCGGAAGGCTTGGGGG
>NZ_LXYR01000196.1 GCF_001650195.1 Phormidesmis priestleyi BC1401
AGGCAAGCAGCCCAAAGCGTATCAAACGCCCTACGGAGAAGTCGTGATTGAACGCCATGTCTATCAGCGCTCTGGAGGCGGGAAAACGGATTGTCCGCTAGAGCGAGCGTCTCGCATCATCATCACCTCCACGCCTCTGTTTGCGAAACAAGTGTCCTCGAAACTGGCGTATGGTTCCGCCCGAGACGTGCAGCGAGACTTGGCTGAGAATCATCAACGCCCGGTCGCCGTGTCCTACATCCAGCGTCTCAGTGAAGCGGTGGCCACGATCATTGAGGTGAAAGAAGAAAGTTGGGACTATGTGCCCCCTCAACTAGACGCTGAAATTGCCAGTGTTGCCATTGGCTTAGATGGCACCTGTATGCTGTTGTGCGACACCGGATGGAGAGAAGCCATGGTCGGCACTGCCCATCAGTCTGTATGACGCGTTTGGAGACCGACAACACACCATTTATATGGGAGCCACCCCCGAATATGGCAAGGCGACGTTTCTGGAACGGCTAGA
>NZ_LXYR01000197.1 GCF_001650195.1 Phormidesmis priestleyi BC1401
GGCAACCTCAATTTCACTTTCTTGAGCGTTGTACATCAACGCCAACTGGACGACCCCAGCTTGCTGACCGTACACGGACACCAACGTGGCAAAGTTTGGGGCACTGCTGTTCCCACCCACCGAGGTACATTTGATGCTTTTGCCATCAATCGACCACAGCAATCCAGCAAACGCCGGGGCATGGAGCAGTGCCCAAACATTAAACACATCGACCTAGGCTGCCGCATCGACTTGCAGAAACACTCGACGAACGGTGGAATAGGACGGAAACCGAGTCGTCTGCGGATCTAACTCCAACAGATCACACAAGCTGGCATGATGCTTCTGGCAAAACAGGGCGATGGGGCGATAGCCCCAATCCCCACATAAGCTTCCCAGCAAGGCTAGAAACAGAACCAACCAGAGGGGATGGCTTTGACCGCGCTTGCTTCGCGGATCGGGAATCGTTTTTAATTGGTCTATGAGGGACATGGAC
>NZ_LXYR01000198.1 GCF_001650195.1 Phormidesmis priestleyi BC1401
CCCGAAATCATCGTGTTGAATGTGCGGTGGTATTGCCGCTATCCTCTGAGCTACCGGGATTTGGAAGAAATGATGGCAGAGCGAGGAATTGAGGTGGGTCATTCCACCCTCAATCGTTGGGTGCTGAAATTTGCCCCTGAACTGGACAAACGCATTCGACCGTTCTTGAATCCCACGAATGACTCATGGAGAGTGGACGAGACTTACATCGAAGTGAAAGGAGCGTGGAAATATCTTTACCGCGCTGTCGATTCAATGGGCAACACGTTGGACTTCATGCTGAGCGCAAAGCGGGACGGTAAAGCAGCAGCCCGGTTTTTCCGCAAAGTGCTGAAGGCGACTCATACTCAAACACCCCGCGTGATCACCGTCGATAAAAATGCTGCCTATCCGGTGGCAGTCGAAGCCTTGAAAGGCGATGAAACGCTGGCAGCAGAGACAGAATACCGGCC
>NZ_LXYR01000199.1 GCF_001650195.1 Phormidesmis priestleyi BC1401
TCAACTGTCCAATCTGTCGATACAACTCATCGAGGTGGGCTTGCCCTTCTGGCTCCACTTTGCTGGCGCTGGAACCGCGCTCAAACACCTCACTCATGCCCGCTAGAAGATGCCGTTTCCAACCGTGAATCATCGTCGGATGCACGCTATATTGACTCGCAATTTCAGCAATGGTTTTCTCTCCTTTCACCGCTTCAATCGCAACTTTTGCTTTGAATTGAGAACTGTACTGTTTGCGTTTGTTTTTGCTCATAACCATTCCTATCATGGGTGGGAAGTTTAGAGCTTATTCACCCGTCCAGTTTTTGGGTTCCACCTCATCTGGCACTGGACTTGAAGACAGGCGATGCCTGTGTCGTGGGTTCAGAGAGCTATGCGGACTTCCGCGAGCAACTGCTTTCGTGGCAGGAGTGTGAACCGCAACTGACGCAATACTGTG
>NZ_LXYR01000200.1:0-308 GCF_001650195.1 Phormidesmis priestleyi BC1401
GGCAACCTCAATTTCACTTTCTTGAGCGTTGTACATCAACGCCAACTGGACGACCCCAGCTTGCTGACCGTACACGGACACCAACGTGGCAAAGTTTTGGGCACTGCTGTTCCCACCCACCGAGGTACATTTGATGCTTTTGCCATCAATCGACCACAGCACTCCAGCAAACGCCGGGGCATGGAGCAGTGCCCAAACATTAAACACATCGACCCAGGCTGCCGCATCGACTTGCAGAAACACTCGACGAACGGTGGAATAGGACGGAAACCGAGTCGTCTGCGGATCTAACTCCAACCATCCCCCCC
>NZ_LXYR01000200.1:326-427 GCF_001650195.1 Phormidesmis priestleyi BC1401
TTTTTTTTTTTAATTGGTCTATGAGGGACATGGACAGCTACTTTTATGATGATTCCAGTCCATCCTCATTTTTCTCTCTAGACCTTGAAACCACCCTGCTT
>NZ_LXYR01000201.1 GCF_001650195.1 Phormidesmis priestleyi BC1401
GGGTGCGACCTCTATTTGATACTATTAGAGGGCAACGGAAAAGCCGTATTGATTCAGTTTGTTCCAGAATTGATCCCAACGCGTTGAGGTCAAGACCAATGCTCTCAAACTCAGAATCGCGGCGGCTCCTTTCTCCTTCCAACGCATCCCAGAACCACATAAGCGTTGCTTGATCACTGTCTTGCAGGCAGCTTCCGTCACCCCAGACCCAATCGGATAGTGTCTGCTGCGATAAAGGGCATAGTCCATCTGATGGTGATGATTTTGGAAATAAGTCACTGCCGCTGCCAAGTTCTCCTGAATCGACTTCGGGTGTTCTAAGGATTGAGATAACTCCAGCATCTGTTGATAGAGGTGAGTGGCTGCCCCTGGGTCATGTTTGAGATGATGACAACTCTCCTGAAGCCAGTGCCGTTGCT
>NZ_LXYR01000202.1 GCF_001650195.1 Phormidesmis priestleyi BC1401
CGCTTTGGGCTGCTTGCCTTCGCTGGTCTCGTTGCGCTCCTACTACCGACACGGCTGCACTGGGCGACACGGCTACTCTGTCTTTGGGACGCTGGCATGCTCTGCTTCTTAGCCTGGACCTGGGGGCTGATGTTGTCAGCAACTCCTGAGATCATGCATAAAAATGCGCAGCGCCAGGATGCGGGGCGGTGGGTGCTACTGAGCCTGATTACCGCTGCTGCCTGTATCAGCATCTTGGCGATTGTCTTCCTGTTACAGAACACGAAAGGGGCTTCAGATAGTCTAGTGCTGCTGCATGTTACACTCTCAGGACTAACGATTGTAGGTTCCTGGCTGCTGGTTCACACCATCTTTGCGTCCCACTATGCGCGCCTCTATTATCAGGAAGGCAAGACTCTAGCCGAGTGCCC
>NZ_LXYR01000203.1 GCF_001650195.1 Phormidesmis priestleyi BC1401
GATTGAGATAACTCCAGCATCTGTTGATAGAGGTGAGTGGCTGCCCCTGGGTCATGTTTGAGATGATGACAACTCTCCTGAAGCCAGTGCCGTTGCTGGGCTAAATTAATGGGATAGAGGGCCACCGCCACCGCACCGAGATACCCAGAGGCATGATAGAAATCCAGCACTTGTTCGTGGGTATGGCGGTTGAGGAATTGCCAGTTTGAGGCTGCCCCATCCGCAATTCCGAGATAGGTGGCTTGGGGATAACGGGCTTTCGTGCGCGCGATTTCTCGCTCTAGCCGTTCCAGAAACGTCGCCTTGCCATATTCGGGGGTGGCTCCCATATAAATGGTGTGTTGTCGGTCTCCAAACGCGTCATACAGACTGATGG
>NZ_LXYR01000204.1 GCF_001650195.1 Phormidesmis priestleyi BC1401
CAGGATATCTACTCAAATCAGGGAGATATACAGAAAGTTTCGGGATATCTGCCTAAATCAGGGAGATATACAGAAAGTTTCCGTATAATCAATAGTTCCACGAGAACTGAATACAAATGTTACCCGATGGGAACACTACATCCACCCAGTTCCGTAGAACAACTTCGTTGGAACCGACACGCTACAAATAGTCGTGAGGTTAACCGCACTACCAACTAAAGTTGGTGTTGCTCGATTGACTCGGTGCGGTTCAACTCAAATCGTTATGCCGCCAGCCCGAATCGCCATCAACACGGTTTTTCAGAGTTGTCGTTCAACCGAACATTAACGATATTGAGAACGGGTCGGCGAATGCGAGA
>NZ_LXYR01000205.1 GCF_001650195.1 Phormidesmis priestleyi BC1401
AGCGAAAAACCTGATGGACTTGATTGGCTAGATGACGAATGCAATCTGGGAGAGTACGGCAACCCAAACGACGGGCAAGGGTAATCAGGAACGAATTGAAGATCGCCCAACTAATCGGGGCATACCCACCCCGTCGAGGCGGATCATCTTCGTGTAAGGTGACATCTTTGACCCAGTGCAACCCATTTTCAATTTGCCAGTGGCTACGGGTCAATTCTAGGAATTCAGGGGCATCGAGGGTTAAGTTGCTCAAGTAGCACTGCGCCTCTTGAAACGGCTTGCTCGCCCGGATGCCCTGGCGGTTGAC
>NZ_LXYR01000206.1 GCF_001650195.1 Phormidesmis priestleyi BC1401
CCACCTCAATTCCTCGCTCTGCCATCATTTCTTCCAAATCCCGGTAGCTCAGAGGATAGCGGCAATACCACCGCACATTCAACACGATGATTTCGGGCAAGAAGTGCCGCCATTTGAACAGAGAGTCAGTCGTCATTTAGAGCAAGGCTAGAAAAAATTAAGCTTCCCTACCTTACTATTTTTGCGACACAACCCCTGAATCCGACCAACGATTCGTGGCGGGTGGACGAGACGTATATCGAAGTCAAAGGAGGGTGGAAATACCTTTACCGCGCCGTCGATTCAATAGGG
>NZ_LXYR01000207.1 GCF_001650195.1 Phormidesmis priestleyi BC1401
GTCTTGACCTCAACGCGTTGGGATCAATTCTGGAACAAACTGAATCAATACGGCTTTTCCGTTGCCCTCTAATAGTATCAAATAGAGGTCGCACCCTATTAAAGGGGGGGTTGGCAAGTCCACGGTCGCAACCAACATGACCGTAATGAGAGCCAACCAGGGGATGGACGTGCTGCTCGTCGATGCTGATGATCAAGGCACGGCTTCAGACTTCACGGCGGTTCGTAACGAAACCTTAATAGAGCAGGGAGCTGGCTACACCTCC
>NZ_LXYR01000208.1 GCF_001650195.1 Phormidesmis priestleyi BC1401
GGAGGTGTAGCCAGCTCCCTGCTCTATTAAGGTTTCGTTACGAACCGCCGTGAAGTCTGAAGCCGTGCCTTGATCATCAGCATCGACGAGCAACACGTCCATCCCCTGGTTGGCTCTCATTACGGTCATGTTGGTTGCGACCGTGGACTTGCCAACCCCCCCTTTAATACCCCCACAGACAAGAATCATGGTGATATCCTCGTAGACTCTCAGTGATACTTATATGATGTAATCGTTACATCGTCAAGAA
>NZ_LXYR01000209.1 GCF_001650195.1 Phormidesmis priestleyi BC1401
GCTATGTCGGAGAACGATTTCGAGCCGCAGAATCGCATCGAATCATTTCTAAGCAAGAAGCGGATCGCGAGCGTTCCCGCTGAGTTTGACCCAAAAGCTATGAGAACGCCACTTTGCAGAATTTTATGTGGGCAAGCGTTAGAAAGGGTTGTGTCGCAAAAATAGTAAGGTAGGGAAGCTTAATTTTTTCTAGCCTTGCTCTAAATGACGACTGACTCTCTGTTCAAATGGCGGCACTTCTT
>NZ_LXYR01000210.1 GCF_001650195.1 Phormidesmis priestleyi BC1401
ACACAGACATCGCGGGTAATTCTGATCCGATTAACTTTCGCATTTATGACAAACGTGAGGATAAAACAAAGAACGAATATTTCATCGAGATGCTCCAAGAGATTAAAAGCTGGGGTGCCAAGCCTGATTGGGTGAGCGGCGATAGTTGGGATTCTAGTTTGGCGAACCTGAAGTTCCTCAGAAACGAGGAAGTGGGATTTCTATTGGGTGTGGCTGACAATCGTAAAGTTTCCTTAGAAC
>NZ_LXYR01000211.1 GCF_001650195.1 Phormidesmis priestleyi BC1401
AAACAGTACAGTTCTCAATTCAAAGCAAAAGTTGCGATTGAAGCCTTGAAAGGCGATGAAAACCATTGCTGAAATTGCGAGTCAATATAGCGTTCATCCGACGATGATTCACGGTTGGAAACGGCATCTTCTAGCGGGTATGAGTGAGGTGTTTGAGCGCGGTTCCAGCGCCAGCAAAGTGGAGCCAGAAGGGCAAGTCCATCTGATGAGTTGTATCGACAGATTGGACAGTGGA
>NZ_LXYR01000212.1 GCF_001650195.1 Phormidesmis priestleyi BC1401
AGGGTTTGAGGTTCAGTCCGTTTCAACGGACTTCGCAAGGCTAGCCCGGAATTCCATTCACGGGCGGGACAGAACCGCAGCGAATAGACGGGTGCAATATCTGAGGTAAGCCGAGATCTTGCACCTGAACTAAAACTCTCTCGTTTCTGGCATTCACCCGCCCGTGATTGAACATCACGGTCTAACGGTACGAAGTCCACTCAATGGAC
>NZ_LXYR01000213.1 GCF_001650195.1 Phormidesmis priestleyi BC1401
CTCTCAAAGGCTCTGTAGCCCAAACAGTGTTCCAGCTCCCTATCTACACAAGCTTTCGATAGCCTGTGTGGCTAACTTTACGTTTTGGGCGGGATGGGCAATATTAGCCTGATTAGGACACCGGACAAGTAAATTATAAAATCCTGTAAGTCATACAGGAAAAGACTTTTAGGCTTAGCGTACGATTTTGTCCGAATTCCCCGTTTGCCCCATCTAGGGTAAAAGTAGCGAGTCAGGAATGGGGACAGATAAAAGTTTAGGGTACAAGAAAGAGCGTCAAACCCTGAATAAACCGTACTTTCTCAGTTGAATCGATACCCTAAATTTCAGAAGCATTGCCTATCAAGTTTCCACACCCAAAAACCACACCTTCCCACAGTCGAGAAGACAGGCTAAATTATTTCGTGACGAAATCCTAAACCACACATCTCACGCGCCTTAATGTCACACGTTAGGGCTTTTTTACCTAAGAGCAAAACAAAAACGAGTTGACCACAATCAGGGTAAGAAATGAGGGATGAGGGATGAGGGATGAAGATATGAGCACTCACTGTCACATTGCATCATCTAAACCAACTCGGCTGAGGTCGTCTATCTCTTCATTATCTTGCTGCGTGGTCGGCTGCGTCGGTATGGCACCTCTCTTTTTTGATCGCTCTACGGGTGGCTCTTTTATCTCTTCTGTCTCTTCCACCTGTGTGTCAGATTGATGGCTAACCTGACTGTCTAGGGGTGGCTCTGCATCAGGATTTGTATTCCCTACTACTGGGTCATTGCTTGTCACAGCTTTAGGTTTACGAGTGCGTTTAGCCTTGCCTGCTGCCTGAGCTTCGGCAGCCGTCTTGTCAGCTTGTGCTTTACCGTGGCGAGAGATAACCTGACGTAGACTACTAGCGCTAATCGCAAACCCTTTGTCAGTTAATCTTGCGGCGACAACCTCATAAGTATGCACCTCCAGGGCTGCTTTGATGTCCTCAAATAGGAGCGCAATCATCTGCTGACGATTGATTTTAGTTGCCTTTTCCTCGGCAAGCTTTCGGATGTCAGCCTGTATCTCTTTAACAGTATCAACGTCGTAAATAGTCTTATCTTTAGTTGCCATTTGATTTCTCGAAACTGTGTTAATCCTGTCACGTAAATATGACCAAAACATCGCTAGATATGCTTAATTTCGGTCACACACAGTCACAACTTAAGAGCAGGGATTGTCAAATAGTGGTCAAAACTTGCGAGCGACAGATGATCGTGTAAACCACTAGGATGCGGGGATTTGCATCACTAGCGTTTCGGTGTTGTCTCCGATGGTGCGCGGGGAGGGGTCGGGTCATAGTCGAGGGAAATGGACTTTGCAAGACGTGCAAACCGATGCGGTTTTCGGTCTTGCCAAAGGGGGACACCCCCAACTATGACTCACACTAATGGCTAATCTCAACCTTGTCCCACGAAAACGCCGCTCCAACAAGCCTGTTCGCTGTTGGGCACCGACCGTTCGTTTCACCATCGACGAGCGTCAACAAATCGACGAGCTGCGCGCAAACGAAAGCTACAGCAATTACATTCGTCAAGCGGCTCTAAAGCGTCGAGCGCCCACTCAAATCCCCGCTGTCAATCAGCAATCTTATACGGAGTTATCGAGACTTTCCGCGAATCTTAACCAGTTGACTAAGGCAGTTAATACTGCGCTAAAAAGTGGTCAGCCAATCCCAATTGACGTGCAATTATTAGCAGAGCTATGCGCTCTCATCGACCAAATGAGATCCGATTTAATTGACTTGGGTGCTCAAAAGCCTGAGCTATGATTAGCAAACAAATCCCTGTTAAATCTGTTGGGGACACGCTGAAATACGTCGCCGGTAAAAAAGAAGCGGTATTTGTAGACTCAAATTTGGCGGCAGATGAAGTAGACAAAATGCAGCGAGAATTTGAATTTGTGGCAGGTCAAAACTCTCGCAAAGAGCAGCACTACCGTCACATTATTTTGTCTCTCGCGCCAGGTGAATCGCTATCTGTGGATCAATGGCAGGAGGTTGGAAAGACGTGGCGAACAGGGATGCACGACCAGCAGATGCAACGGCACGATCGCAACCGCGAAGAAGGCACACCACCCATTGACCCCGATCAGATTCCTAGCTACGAAAGTTCGCCGTTTGCTATGTGGATTCACAATGACCGCAAGCATCAGCATATCCACATGGTTTGCTCTGTCATTGATTTCGATGGGCAGGTAGTGAGCGATTCTTTTGAGCGATATCGGTCTGAGGCAGTGTGCCGACAAATCGAGCGGGAATTTGGTTTGCATCAGGTTCGCAGCTCCAAAGAAAAGGCGGCTGCAGCTGGCACGAAACCAAAACTCGCTGCACATAACATCATTCGCCAAGCGATTGATCAAGCAGTTGCCCAGTCTGATAGTCCGATTTCGCTGCAACAACTGGTCACCAAGCTACAGCACGAGGGCATCCAGGTCGCACCCTCGGTGACCCGACGAACTGGCAAAGTTAAGGGCATTCGCTACCGATTTGGTGAGGACGGAGAGTGGATTACTGGCACCGAAATTGGCAAAGAGTACACTTTTCAGGGGCTTTCTAAGCACTTGGGCATTAGCTATGAGCCTGAAAAAGACAACACCTTTATCGCTGAGTTATGTGCGCAGGTCATTAAAACAGAAGAGACAGAAATAGAGAAAGAAGTAGAGGTAACAAAAACAGTAAATAAACCACAGGAGGGTGAGTTGATAGAGCAATTGCCGACCTCAAATGAGTTGCCAGCCTCACTAGATTCGGGCGACTTAGTTGACTCATCTGCTGATCCAGATACGACCAACCCATCCGAGGAGCCGCCTAGCCTGCCGTCTGAGGATGCACCTGCTGAGATTGCACCACTGATCGCACCGCCAGCAGAGGCAGTTGATGAGCTAGAGGAGCTGCCTGACCTTGCTGACTCAATCAGTATCGGTGCCGACATGCGACCAGGTGTGGATGATGCACAGATCGCACCGCTGACAGTTGAGCCGCCAGCCCCGCCAATCCTCACACCAGAACAAAAAACAGCTCAAGATGAGTACGACACCACAGCTGCCGAGATGCGGGCTGCCGCTCCACAATCCGTCCTGACCGATGAGCAAGTTGCCAAAAGAATGTCGGCACTGTCTCATATGGCACTCAAACCAAATCAAAGCCTATCGACCGATCAAGCACTCGTCTTATCAAGGTCTCCCCTTGTCCAGATCACGAAGCAGAGCCACGGAGAAAAAGCTGCCAGGGAGAGATGGCAGGAGGTTATAGATTTTGGATTCCACTACGCTCAATCTCAAATCAAAACTCCACCACCAGTTAAGGGTGGTGATGGCAGGTAACACAGCACCCGACCTCACCTCATGCGCGGGCTTCCGGTCTCTGCCGCGTGGTCAAAAAAGAGTCACCACAGAGGGGTAGAAGTAAAGGATGTATCACTCTACCGCTTTTCACGAGGCATCTTGTAGGGCATCCTCATGCGAGGTTTTTACACGGATAAGCATCAAATTAGAGATTGGGGCGTTAATCATTAAGTGTCCTTGCGAGACAAGACATTAGGACAAGACAGCAAGACGAGAGAGTTCAACTCCTTATAAATGAGGGTATCCTGCTGATATAGGACACAAGACAAGACGGCAGGATAGGTCACTATGTCTGAGCTAGATTCCTTTGGGATTAAAGATTTAGAGGTTCGTTACAGTCTCGCCAGGTCGAACATCTATAACCGCATCAACGGACTTAAAAAACGAGGGCACAATCTGGAGCCGGAGATGCGAGAGGGAAAGTCGGTCTACAGCGCCAATCAGATTGCCGTGCTGGATGCTCTAGATCGACACCTCAAAAACGGAGGCACGACCTCTACCTTTCCCACACCTGAGCAGTTGTCCTACGCAGGACAGGACAATTCGCAACTGTCCTACGTTGCACAGGACACCCCTGTGGAAATCAAAAAGTCTGCACCAGGATTCTTTCAAAACCCTTTGACCTTGGATTTGGTGCAACCGATTTTGTCAGGCATAGAGAAGATACTCTCGGTGGTGTTTCCACCTCCACTGCCGCCCGCACGAAAGGGATTAGAGTTAGCCCCCTACCGCGAGCTAAATGAAGCTGCAAAGGAAGGGTATAAGATCTCCACGACGAATCTCGCAAACCTGCTGGGGCTGAGAACCAGCACTGTGGCGAACTACGGCGATGAGTTCGAGGATGCTGGATTTGTGTTCAAACGGGCAGGTCGACGCAAGGGTGGTCAAATCGCTTGGGCAGTTTCCAAACCACCAGCTGAACCGATTGAACCTCAAGACTCAAAGCTGTAGTTAGGGTTGTCTGCCGCTACAAAGTAGTTTTCAAGTGTTAGTAGATAGATCGATCACTGCCTGTCAAATATAACATCACAAAACAATTCACTAGACTTGGCATGGATTTGAGACTTATTAAGGCTTTATGTCACAAAAAAGATTGAGACTCAGAATTTTGTCACAAAATAATTTTGACTGACTTCTCTCATTTAAAATCTAAGAAGAAAAATAAGAAAGAGAGCGAAAAAGGAGGGTTAGCCACAGGGTGAGGGATAGGGGTGTCTAGCCAATTAATTGAGGTGTCTAGCCTCACAATTCCTGCCTAGTTCTCTGCTCACTTCGCAGAGAAGCAAGCTAGATCGAGAGATTAGGAAACCCTGATTCGTCGAGTGGTTTCTTGCTTGAACACAACCAAGCGGGCAAATACCACAAGCCAATCGTAGTCTAGCTTTCAGCCTTGGCGTTGTTTTTAGTCCAAAAGCTACGGGAACGCCAGAGAGTAGTCTCTAATAAATATCTGTTTTGCTGATGAACTTGATTTCTCTATGTAGAGTTAAGCAAAGCCACTTTGCTAAATCATGAACCCGCTCTCTGTACCCAAGATCAATGACCGATTCCCTAGTTGCATAGCCCTGAAGCTTCACTTTATAGAGTCTCAGCTTGTGTCTTCCTTGCCAGAAATCGAAGTGAATTTGACGCTTCAATTCAGCGGCGAACAAGAACTAGATTTACCTGCGAGTAAGTTGGATGCTGTACTTCAAAAGCTGGGTGTAAAGGGAGGGAAGATTAAGTTCGGTATCTGTCGTGGCAAGCTAAAGTTGAAACTTGTCAACTGCAAAATGCCGCTTGAAAAGACTGCTCTCTACGATGAATTTAAGACATCAATGGAATTGGAAGTTCAAGAAGAAACAGGGAGTGAAGGTCAGATAGGTTGGACAGCAGGCGGGACGCTAGGAAGTAATCCTAGTGCCACCGGAACGGGAACAGTGGGAGTTAAACTGAGCGACAAAACAACTCAAAAGCTAAAATCCGCAGCATGGCAAGTCCATAAGACAGGGGGCGAATTTGATCCACAGTGGCAGTTTGAGAATAAGACTGAGCAAGCAATCCTCAGGGGACTGCTCCAACAAGAGCTATTGGGCGCTATCGAAGGTGATGCTATGCCCTATGACTGTGAAGCAACTTTTGAGGCAAGCCCCGATGATGTGAGGTTGACTTGGGGTGAAGTAATGTGGACAAAGGATATTACCCGCACTAAGTTAGCAGTGATTGAACGGGCGATTGCTCTTAAATGCATTAAACCTCAGTTGAAACAGCCCATGAGCGAAGTGAGGTGGCAGCATGGATGAGTTATCGCTGGATCAATTGGCTGAAGCGATCGAGCAAGTTGCAGATTCAACGTCTGATAATTTCATAAAAATGTCGAGGATGCTCGGACTTGATCCTTTGACTGATTTTGCTGGCGCTGATTTGAGTGGGGCAAACCTCATTAGGGCAAACCTCAGGGGAGCAGACCTCGGTGAGGCAGACCTCAGGGGGGCAAAACTCAGGGGGGCAGACCTCAGGGGGGCAGACCTCAGGGGGGCACTTGTCAGTGAGGCAGACCTCAGGGGGGCAGACCTCAGGGGGGCACTTGTCAGTGGGGCACTTGTCATGGAGGCAGACCTCAGGGGGGCAGACCTCAGGGGGGCACTTGTCAGTGAGGCAGACTTCAGTTGGCCACTTCTCAGTGGGGCAGACCTCAGTTGGACACTTCTCAGGGGGGCACTTCTCAAGGTGGCACTTCTCAGTGGGGCAGACCTCAGGGAGGCACTTCTCAGGGGGGCACTTCTCAGTGAGGCACTTCTCAGGGGGGCACTTCTCAGTGAGGCAGACCTCCCTGAGGTGATTTCCGGAAAAGAAGATACCGAATTAAGCGGGTTGGATCAGGATATCCCACTTGGATAAGGGGTTGAATGAGTAGTGGTGCAGGATCTCACGCTAAGGCTGAAAGACTGACTAAGCAAGGGTTTCAAAAAACAGTGCTTAGGCTCATTGACAGATGCCAGTTAATCTCTAAGTTATTTGATACAGAGATTTTGAACAGTAGAGTAGGGGTTCCAGCCTCTTGCTTCCTAGCAGTTTTCACTGCTACACACCTTAACGAGAGTTTTTGTACGACTACTCATTCAACCCCAGGTTAGGCAAGAATATTCGCCCAAGCTTGAGTTGTATGTGCAGGGGTGGGCTGTTGGGATGCCTTTGAAATTTGGTGCTAGATCGAGGGTGCAAATCTCAGTTTTAATATGAGGTATCCGAGGCTAATGAAAATCAATCTATTGCTTTTGTCTTTCGCGATCCTATTGCCAACAACAGCGCAGGCTAGTGATTACTGGAGTTCACCACCCGATCAACTGCTTGCCGCTGAGTTATTAGTTGTAAGTCAGTCTGGCGACCGCCTTGTATCTCTGTCTGACAGCAAGCTAGAGCGGACAATTGTCAGCAGTCGGTACTACTGGAAAGAGACAGAAGATCGCAACCTTTTCGTGACGAGGGTGTTTGTGTCTGTTGAGAAGTCGTCTACGTTTGCATCGATTTTACAAGTTGACTGCGGACGTAGACAGTTTACTGCCGTAGTTGATCCTTGGGAAGTCAAAGGCGGTCAAATGTTTCGACTGGGCGGTTTCATTGGTAAAGTCTTTGGGTTTTCTGAGGGCGGATTAGGTGAGTCGGCTGAGTTGACCTGTACTCAGGCTTTTAAGGAAAAACAAGAAGTCGATCGATAACCAATTCCAGCCATTAATCAATCACGATCTCAACTGGCATACTACAGGGCAACTACAAACCCTGAACTAAAAATGGACTAAGTGACCGTACTACAAGATTCTGAAAGCATGATTCTCTCGTAGTGTGCCAGTTCTCGAAGCCCTTGCCCTGTCGTTGGACTTCTGCTCTCTCCCGCAGTTAACCAAGGCTGGACTAACCAAAATTTGAAAGCGATCGCGTATCTCTTGCGCCGTTGCCGTCTCTAGAAAGGCTCCGATACGGGGTTAAATGAGTAGGCGAGCAGAAAGTAGCGTTAAGCGGTGTTCCAGTAGAATCTGCTAGGACGCAGGACGCTGACACACCTATTCTGCCGTTCAGAATTTCTGTACCAAAGAAGTTGGAGACTCACTGGCAGGTCTCAATAAGTCTAGACACTGTTTTTGAAACGCCTACTAGTCAAGCGTTTTAGCCTTAGCGTGATTTCCTGTACGGCTACTCATTTAACCCCAGACCTCGAGAACTGTGCTGAGTTTTCCACGAAAACTTTTTTAGTTTTAGCCGGATAATCGATGAAACCGGAGATGTTAGAAATAAAGCCCTTCTCGGCAAAAAGCTAAACCGCTATACTTCCTGGGAATACTGTAGCTAATAAATCTTTCGAGCAGACAAAGGTATGAGTCAACCTGACAGTGCATTGGTAGGACGGGCAAGACAAGGGGACGTACAAGCAATCGCTACTCTTTTCAATCAGCGAACACAGCCGAAGGGAGTTACAACGAAAGTGGCGATCAAAGGTGATTGTTTACAGCTTCTGCTCGCATCACAGGATGCTCCTCCACAACAAACTACTACTACATTTGTTCGCAGTACATTAACTAAGCTAAAAATATCTGGTGTCCATAGGGTCAAGCTTTACGGTCAGAAGCAAGGGGACGATTTTCCAGCATGGAATACTGAGTTTGAAATTGTGGAACCAGATTCGAGCCAAACTTCCCCGCATGCAGAGACTTCTACAACACCTATCACCATTCCTAAGCCAATCCAGACTAACGCAATAGTAAACAAACAGAAATCATTACTCGGTGATTCTTTCCGGATCTCTTCAGCAGTCCCAAAAACGTCCGAACAGCAGAAGATTTCTAAGTCTATGGCTTATGAATATGGCATTGGAGGAGCAATTCTTGGTTTGCTCTTTTCCCTTCCGTCAGTCTGGGCTGCTCTGAAAATGTTTCAGATAGAAGGAGGGGGAGATTTTGTGATGATCTACGTTATTGGTATAGGGGTAGTAGTTTTAGTCGGATACCTATCAGGTTTCGGTCAAGGGTTGACTCAATTTGGAATCGCCTGCTCTCAATGCAGTCACAAGTTTGTACTTCCGGTTTCTGGCGGTAATTGTCCCGCTTGTAGTACAGGATTGTATATAGATGGACTTGGGGACTGCCAAGTGAAGAAAGTTTAACACGATGCCTGAAGGAGTCTCGATCGACTGAAGACCTTATGCAGGTTTCGCACCGCTACTTTTACCACTAGCTGGCTATATTCTCGCTAAAGCTTTGGCTTCTGATCGTTTTCTAGCTTTTCGTCAGTTGCTGGCTCATTAGCAATTGAAATGATCCGAAAATCCGACTTGCTTTCAGAGAGCCAATAGATCCAATTGGACTCAGCCTTAACTCCCTTGAATTTCCCGTATCGAGTAAACCGTACTTTTGTCAAGTTTTGCTTATCAGTTGCAATCGACCGAATACTGATCGACAGCGATCCTGATTCAAAATTCTGCCAATACCTCTCATAGTCTTTGACCCATTTGGGATCAAGCATTGGTGCAAGCACTCGTTTCGCGGCTTTAAAGTCATGCCGATTCAGTGCTGCAAAATAGTTCTCGATAAATGTTTCTGCGGTGGGTTTTAAAACATCCTGCTCCTTCTTAGGGAAAGGTGAGATCGGCGTTTTCACCTCTTGTCCTGGCTGCTCTTGCCCTTTGCTCTCTGGTGAAGTTTCTACTGTAGGCAGCCGAGACACGATGAGGATTAACCCGAGTAAGGCCGCGAATCTCCCGACCCTCCATAATTTCCTTGCAGACGACCAAAATCGGTGTTCCATAATTGTGACTAATTCGTTTGATTAAGAGATGACGATCAAATTGAATATATTCAAGCGATTTTTTGGATTTTGTTTTAATAGTTTAATTAGTATCTTGTAGAGTAGCCTAGCTTCAGGAATAGTGTTAGGGACAACGTTAGGGACAGAAAGCTGGGGACGTGGGGACAAACGCTAGGGACACGTAGGCTCGTTGTCCCTAGCCTGTCCCTAACCTTTCTAGGGGATTTGTCCCCGTGTCCCTAACCATCGCTCACAAGCCAATTACTGTTAGGTAAAAAGGTGATTAACCGCTTAGACTTTGCAGCATAGACTAGCGGCATAATTGCTTCTTTATTCCTGCCAACATTGGCACGTCTAGCGAACGAGTCTTTAATTTGGTCGTAGCTAACCTCAGTGCCTTTCTTAGTCTCCAACCACAACACAAACGATTTTAGATTGGCTTGTGATTCGTGGGTGAGTGTTGCCGCAAACTTAGAGAACACATCATCAGCGTCATCATCAGAAGCCTTCAAACTATTTTCTAGATGGGTCACAGGGTCACTGATGGGAGTCTCTAGTTTTGTCGGTTGACTTTTTTTTAAGTCTGGCAACTCACCTACAGGCACCCAATCAGAACCGATGAAACAGATTCGATCTTGACTAGGGACACAGATAGGATCGCTGATTGTGTAGTTCGCCTTGATTTGATTAAACAGTTCCCAATCGAAACTAATCTTCTGTCCTTGCCAATCGATAGAAACATTGGGATTAATTGAGACATAACAGAGCTTCAGCTTTTTGACTGCCTTGGCATCTTGAGTAAGTGACCCTGCTACAAACTCAGGGGCAATCGTCCAGATGGCTTGCATCCGCTTCTTGCCACTGCTAGAGAGTGTCGTGATTTTGTCTGCAATGATTCGCATGAGTTCGGCTAATGCGTCTTTGTGAGCCGCAACGGTCGAACCACAGTAGGCAACCTCATCAACAATCAGAATCGCGTTCTGAGTTGAGTAGAACTCCTTCACCAGAGCGATCGCACTCTTAATCATCTGCGAGGCTTCATACCCGTCCATGCTGGATAAATCACACGTCAAGCTTTTAACGGCATGACTCCAGTAGTAACTATCCTCATCCCCAAACGAGGCAAGGTTAATGTGGTAGATCTTGCACCTTAGCGACTCGCTGATCTGACGACTGGCGACAGCTGCAAGGTAACTTTTACCCGTTCTTTGTGCCCCAAAGAATGCACGGGATTGATATGGGTCGCTCACGATGATCGAGAGTGCTGTCGGGATTTGAGTCTCTGGTGTTTTCCAATCAGACTGAGCAGCCGGGGAAGCTGCAACCTCGATCGCCCCTAGTCTGGTTTGATTACCAATCGGGGAAGATGTGGCGATAGTCGAACCCGAATCCGTAGCGGCTGGCAAAGATTCAGGTTTTGGCTCGGTCGATTGATAGAGCGTATCAAACGTGAAGTTCTCAGTCTCCGCTACGATCGCCCGTGCCAAACTCTCCGACTCGCACTTCTCTTGCACGATTCGCTGAAACGACCGCACAATGTCATGGTCAAGCTCATCGCTCATACCCAGTGATGCCCGTTGCTGAAACTGCATGGTGAATGCCCCTAGTAGGTCGTCATAACATTCAACCAATGCCTCTTTGGGCATTCCCTTCTGAGTCAGGGCATAAATCAGTTTGAGCAGTTCAGGGCACGTCTTGAGCAGCAAATACTCACTCTCTCTTACCTCCTGCTCTCTGGCTGATTTCTGCCCTGAAAAGAAGTTGTATGCCGCCGCCGCAATGGGCAGAATTGTCGTCAATCCGATGCCCATCGTGGCTGCCGTCGCGAGTCCTGCCCCGGCTCCAATGAAGGCAGCAATATAAGCAGTCTTCTTGCTCAACTCAGCCGAGCGGTCTAAGTCTCGTACCCAAGGGCGAAGGTTCTGAGTCGCTTCATCAGGCGACATTCCCAACTCTAGAACCATGTGCCCAAACACTGATTCATCAGCATCAGGAAACGTTTTGTCGAGGGCTGATTGCCCATATCTGGTTAAGTTTGACATCGAGGCAACCCCTCTTAAATGAACAACCGCATTCGCGCCTGGTCAAGACTGCAAACGCGGTTTGAATGACTATTTCGATTCAGCTTGAGAGTCAGCTTGAGAGTCAGCTTGAGAACGTAGGATGCGTCTGCGAACTTTATATTTCTGACTCTCACGAGCAGTGAGCCGCTTTTTCTGAGCAGAGTTACCGAATCGATACCCTACTTCACACCCGGCGATCGCCATTGCTGCCGCAATCAATCCCGGCACATACAGCAGATTGTTGACCACCAGTGGGAAGGTAGCAAAGGCTAGACACGACTCCAGAAAGTACATCACATAGCGCCAGGTCTCATCGTCTCGGTGCGCTTTCTCATGAGCCGTTCGTGCCCACTTTTTCGCTTTGGGTAGGAGGGTAGGCGAGTCTTCAGTTTCTTTGGCATTGGTGAATTTGATCAGCCCCAGTTTGAAAGCCAGGGCATCGGCTAAGTCGGGATTCAACCGATAGACCAATGGCTCAATCTCCTTCCACTGGATGAACAGCCCGATCGCGCAGCCCGTCAAAACTCCGACTACACTCCCGATGGGGATGTTTGCTAGATTCAACGCCTGACTGAACACGGGCACGACCCAGCGAGCATAGCCAAACATCGACACCGCAACAGACAGAGCAGCAAAGCTATAACCTGCAATCATCCAGAGATTCTTGTCTAAAGCGACGTGCATCATGCCTTCTGCAACATCCCCGAAGTGAGAAAGGATGGATGCTCGTGGATGTTTTTCAGTGTGGTCATCGAAGTCTTTGAAGACGGGTTGCCGCTCATCCACTTCGCGATCGCCGGTCGTGACTTTGGACTTAGTTGTTCTAACCGCCATTATTTGATGCCTCTCTGTTTTAGGACTGGAGTGAGTTTCTCGATCGGAGCTTGCTTGATAAGGCTGACAGTGCCAGATTCATCAACCAATGCGGTGTAGCCAGATTGAGCGCTGCATAATGCCGTGTTTGCGGGTAAGAGCCTCTTGCTGTCTCGGTGGCGTGGGTCATAGTAAGCGTTGCCACCTTCTACCAGTGGGAATTTCTCATCAATGATGAGGCAGCGCTTGGCTCGGTCAAGGGCGATGCGTTCATCTCTGGCGACTTGTTCAGATGAGCGGGTAATCGCCTGTTCTACCTGCTCTGTGGCTTGTTTGTGCTGGGCATCGGCGTTCTGTTTAGTGAGCAACTCCATTGCGATCGGGGCAATGCAAGCCGCGCTGATGAGAACTGATGCCAAGGGGCGATAGCGGGGATGAACGTTTAGTAAGTTCACTTGACTCTTCTCTGCACCTGGGGCGCTTGCACCTTGAAAGTGATGCCAATATCTCGAACCCAATAGCCACCGACCGCGCTTGCCATCATCAGTAGAGTCATGATGACACCCGTTAAAAATGTGCCGTCATCTTTGTGGTTGTTCATTTTCTGATTTCTTGCACCTGTGGAGCTGATGACAGCATTGTCAGCTTTGCGAACAATAGGCAAGCCCCCAAACCTGCTAACAGCAAAGCAAAAGCGGTTAACAAGCTTCTTGAATAGTTGCTCATTTTTTAACCTCCCGCGCAAATAACTTGACCTGTTTCAATGTTTTTGGTGCATTCAGTAGTAGTGGGTTTTTGCTCGTGTTTGAGAAGATACTCATACTCCTGCTTATTGATCTCTTTTCCGTTTTTACCCAAGTATTTTAGATGTTGCCATTCGTGATGATATTCCTGTTCTTTGAACGGTTTTCCGTTTTTGTCTTGGCAGTCTTGAGTCTTGTTTTTATCAATCGCTTGCTCGTTTTTATACTCTGCAATCCTATAAGCTGCCAGTGACAACAAAGCAGTCGCGATCAGAATTCGTCTCAGAATTGTGTAGTTCATTTATTGTTCATTGTTTGTGGACTCAATCTTTGATTTAGGAAAAAGGCAAGAAGCACGGAAAAGCCTTTACCCTCGTCCATCGGGTCATTCCGCATCTTCTGGCGAGTAAATCCCTTCAGCAATCTGGTGGCAGATCGCAATGACAAGCGGCATTGAGTGAACTGGGTTTGTCCAATCACAATCAGGATGAGTGAGCAACCCATGAGCGTCATAGTCTTCTGAGGTTTCGCCGTGTTCTGCCATGAACTCACCAAAGCTTGACCAGTCAGATTCGTAGTGACCACAGCACTGATCACCCCAGGCGGCAATGTCTGCGAGAATGCTGAACTTCTCAATGAGGCAGAGCGATTCGAGGTAGTCGCCATAGATCGCTGCAATCTTGGCAAGCCTGCCGTCGTGATAGGTCAGGAGTGAGTTTTTAGTCGTCATAATTGATGAATCTCCAAATGATCATGTTTACGGTTGTTTAGGGATAGAAGCCAGCTTCAAACTGTGGAAGGTGAGGGCTGGCTTTAGTCTGTTAAATCTCCTCCTCTGTCCAATCAGCTAAATCGTCAAAGTCGTCTGCTGACTGAACTGAGTGCGTTTCTTTGGGAGAGTCAGACCGGTCGCCCGTGAAATAGCAACTCAAGATGTGAGTGTTGATGACGGTGGGATCGGTTGTGTTTAACTGACTGCCAACTTCCAAAAAGGCAGCTTGTAAGTGAGTCGGAATCGTGGCTCTAATCTGTTTCAACGTCCCTCCAGTGCTGCGACCTTGCGAGTTGCCAACGTGTAGAGTCCACGAGCATTTGCCCAAAGTGGATCACTCAACACCTTGATGTTCTTTTTAGACAGCAGTGGCTCAATGCCTGGTAGCTCTGCCCCACCTCCGACTGCAATCAATGCGGTGGCTGAATCGCGGCGATCGTCCCAAGGGCGAACCGTAGGGGCTAGGACATCTTTCACCCATCGAGGCAACTCCTCGCGGTAGACAGCTTCAAAGTTCCAATCGGGGTATTGGGTACCGTAGGTGAAGGTTTGAGCTTCGATGCCCTTGCGAATGAGGTGACGATCGCCTTCCTTCAGCAACTTCTCTCGAATTGCGTCATGAGTAGCAATCTGGTCAAACAGCTTCTCTACGCCTCCGTTTTGGCTGTACTTCCTGTCGGTCATCTTCATGCCGTTGAAGCTGGAGACGATGAGCGTTCCATTGCCCAGGTCGTAAAGAATGGCGTTCGTAGTATCAGCTTGCTTTTGGTAAGTGATGATTGCGCCCGTGCCCTCTTCGAGTCCAGCAACAACCTTGATATTGACGCGAACTGCTTTGTTGCGAATACGTACCCCATGAGAGCCTTCCAACGCCCTCTTTAATGCAGAGCCAAGCGTTTTTGAATCGTGAATAGAAACGGCTAAGGCAACGTTCCAAACTTCACGATAGGGAAGCTCAGACAATGCAGAGAGAAAGATCTGTAAACCCAATTCAGGCTTACCTTGTTTGCTGTCAGTTACCCGGTAGATGGAATTCAAACCGTTGTAGTAGGCGTTCAGTCCACCGATCCACTGTTTGCCAATTAGGTCAGCCCGATCACCATCTGAGTATTCGACATAGCCCTTCACAGTATCAGTTGAGCGTTCTAAAAGGTAGTAAACATAGCTCTCCGTGCAGGTTTCGCCGCTTGTTGTAACTAGCTTTAGTTGCCCGTTACCAATGTCGCAACCTATAGGCTGTAGTAGGTTGTCGTAACCAACAGTAGCCAATGCCTGAGTAGTAGTTAATGCTTGTGGGTTCATGAAAGTTGCCTCAAACGTGTAGTGGAAGATCTTTTCGAGTGTTTTAAGCGGTTAGGCTCAAGTAGCCTTTAGTAGGCTGCAATAGACTAATTGCCCAAAGGGAAGCTGACTTAATCAGTGCGTCAATTTCTGAACTGACGTTGGCTAAATCTGCGTCTCTCGTCTTGATTTCGTCAGTCGTTAAGTATTTGTCGCCAGTGGTATCGGATTCTTTGAATAGGTCAACCAATGAGCTAGGTGATGTGGTTTGGTCGTTCGATTTGGTCACGGGGCGTTTGTCTCGTTTCGCTCAAATCAAATGTATACGATTGCTTTTCAAATGTCTACTTTTGATTGATTGTTTTTGCTTATATTTTTTGCTCTATAAAATATGCCTCTAAGTGTTTTTTCATATAGCTTATAAGCATAAATATTTCACTTATTTTGTATAGTCAACCCTTATATCAAAAGTAGACGATTGACTTAAACCCTCTGATAAAGTGTGTTTAACAGATTTAATGGAGAATTGACAATGAGAGCAGAAACGTCCGCTATGCCCCGCAAACCTGCATCCTTTCGGATTGATGAAAGAGTTTTAGACGCGATCGCAATTCTTGCGGAGCGCTCTGGAGTCGAACCACAGCGATATCTAGAGAACTACTTTTTCGCCCGTGGTAAGGAACTGGGAATTATCGCTCCTGACGCTGAACCACTCGGTGAAACACGCGGAGGCAAAAGATCAGGCGCGGGCAAGCCAAAGAGCCAGGACGGCGATCGTAAATCTGAAGCATTAAAGGAAGACCCCGATGAGCGCTAAAACGACTCAAGAACGCAGCTTAGAAACCCCTGTAGAACTGGCAAGCAGACCACCACAAATATTGATAGGTTAGGTGAACGGATCAATCACTTGACGGCAGCAACCATTCAAGAACTGACCCGATTAACAAGTTGATTGACAAAGCAGCGTAAGGCAAATACGGAGGGCAATCATCAATGACAGTGACCGGAAAACTTGAACTCACTATCAAAATCAACGAGTTCCCCTCAGATGTAAAAACTGAGAATAACCTCAAGACCTTTGAGATTGACTGCGATGGTCAAATCGTCTCTGTCACCCTCAAGCCCAAGATGTTTAAGAAGCTAGAGGATGCTCAAGCCAATTTTCCCATGTGGGTCGCTGCTGTCGCTGGGAAGATGGGACAGCCCACCGAAAAGGGCTTTGTGCTGGCAGAAGCCAACATTCAGGTGTTTGAAAAGAAGCCTAAAGAACCCGCAGTAGCGGGGTAGGAGAGCGCGTCATGACCCAAACACCACTCAGAGAACGCCCGACCCGTGATCAACGCATTGTCGAGTACGGCACCTGGGAACAGTTCAAGTCAATTCAAAAGGGATTTGAAAGCTCCCGTAGAGTGCGCCTGTTTTATTACGATGGAACGATCGAGATTCTCATGCCAGGACAAGACCACGAGATCTACAAAAGCATCATCGGGATGCTCCTGGAAATCTACCTGGTAGAAAGGGAAATCGAGTTTTGGCCTACTGGCTCAATGACTCAGGAGCAAGAAGGGGAAGTCTCTGCCCAAGCGGATGAGTCATACTGCCTGCACGAACTGAAGCCAGTACCCGACCTGTCGATCGAGGTGGTCTTCACCAGTGGAGGACCGAACAAGCTAGCCCGCTATCGCGCTTTGGGAGTTCCTGAAGTGTGGTTTTGGCAGGATGGGCTGTTCACTCTATACGAACTTGGTGAGCAGGATTATAAACGCATCTATCGCAGCCGATGCCTCCCTGACCTCGACCTTGAGTTACTGGGTCGGTGTTTACTAATCACTTCAAAAGTGCAGGCAGCGAAGGAGTTTCGTAGAGCCATCAGCCAATGACATCACGACGGACCATCGATGGTTGGGTCGCCTTCACCGCACGATGAACGATTCGCCAGCCGCTGTTTAGCTTCAGCCACAAGAATTGGATCGCCTGAAGAAAGCATTTCCTGAAGCTGCAACTCATAAGCTTCCTGGTGACGACGGCGGTTTTGTTTTGCCTGTCCCATTTCCTGCCGTAAACAGGCTATTCTCGCCGCCTCTTGCTGGCTCTTGATGTGGTCAAGGCGCTGTTGAATATCTGCCTTTATGTCTGCCGTCGTGGAGTCATTTTCTACTGAAGCCTCAACCGATGCTTCTTGGATGGCACCAGAGAAATTCCCCCCAGACCCCCCTAACTCAAATGAAATGGAGTTTAGCCCGTCTTGCTCTGGGGGAGCAGCCGAGCCAAAAAACTCCGCAAGCTTATTGGGACAGATAGGTGTAACCTCCCCTTCTGGTAAGGGTTCTGGGGTTTCTGTATACTCGATTTCTGCATAAACAGGTGTAACCTCCTCTTCTGGTAAGGGTTTCAGGGTTTCTGTGAGGTATTTGGGATGCCAAATATCTGTGTGTCTATACAGGGTGCCTCTGTTCAATCCTAGAGTTTCTAGAGCCTGGCATCGCTCATTGATTCCAGATGGCAACGCATTCCGTTCCAGGAGGGCTTGGATTCCTTCAACGATGCGCTGACGAGCTAAGTCCCTCTGCTGCTGATTGTGCTGATTATCGGTGGGCGCTGTTCTCTCTTCCTGTCTTTGGTCGATTTGCAGCGACTGATAGCCGTAGGGATAATATCGACTCGTCTCAACCGATCGGGCGTAAAACTTTGCCCGTTGCTCTAGATCGCTCTGGTGGTTGCAGAAATCTTCGTACCCAGGCAGCGATCGTGCGGTTTGAGCAATTGCCTCGGCTAACTCTCCTCCTGTGAGAGGGGAGCCTCCTCGCAGGATATGACCGAAAATGTACTCCCGCATGGCGATCCGACCCAGCAGGTGATTTGTCTGTCCTGAGTCTGTCCACCCTGGCTCAACCTCATTGTTGAGGTCATCGAGGAACTTGGCAGCTTTGCCACTGACGCGATAAGCCTTAGGGCGCGACTGCTTTAAGATGCGGCTGAAAAGCTTCTCGTCAATTTCATTCCGACGTTGGGCGAACTGCCACTGCTGGACAAAGATCGACTGGGTGCTGTAGACAGGTTGCCAATCTTCATTGAGGAGCTGCGACCCTGGCTGGAGGGGTAGCCTGTGAGCGTTATAAAGGCTCTGAGTGCTTTCGCCTGTATAGGACTTCGGATTCGGAAATACCTCAAGCTGACCGGCTTTAACCTTGAAGCCTGCCTTCTCTAGCAGCACGGTGGCAACCAAGCTGAGTGCCCAAGAGATTTGAGCATTTTCAAGGGGGAAGTAGAGATGCAGCCCTTTACTGTGACTGCTCGTGATGCGGAGATGCGACACACATCCCAACGGCTCAAGGGCTTGCGTGATGCCCTGCACGGCAAAGCGATCTTGCAGGGGGTGATACGCGCTGCTGCGATCAACGTCAATCATTAGGTAGTCTGACTTTGCGCCAAACCGAACCCCGTAGAGCTTGTCACTCTGCTGAATGGCGCGATCGCTCAAAGGGTAGCGAGTCTCGGTTTGCCACTGAGCTTTCTCATCTGGCTCCGGGTGGGGTGCCCAGATGAAGTCGTGCCGGTGGGTAAAGATCGAGAGAAAGCTGTCTGAAAGTTCGCGAACAAACTGGAAATCTTGAGTTTTGGTTGCTATCACACTCGCTCCTTGGGAGCCGAGCACTCATCGCGGATGCAACTTTCTTACCGTAGCTATCGACGGATGGGGTACAATTCGTACAGAATTGAAACATCAGCCCTTGGCTGGCGGTAATAAGTCGAGCGTCGCGTTCGGGATTCACAAGTTGGAAGCTAGTGGGGAACCCTTTTTTGATGGCTCGGCTTTTGCCGTTTAAATAGTATTTTTGGTCGTTTTCACTTCGACCTGATGAAATCATACTTCAATTTAGGAGATATGCGATCTCTGAAAACCTTTTGTCATCTGGATTTGAGCGCTCTAAATCGCTTCACTTTTGAGGTTGTCGCATGTTTGTCATACTTCGGATAAGAAACATTATGTGTAGTATGACTCGATTATTCCTCCAAAAGCGCTCAAATGGTCTTGAAATGGCATAGAGTGCGCTGTATCAAGGGGTTCAGTCCTTTAGTCACTTCTAAAAAGCTGCAAAAACAGGGAGTGTCCTGGTGTCTATAGGACACATCGTTACTGTCCTGTCCTGTTGAAATCTGAGAGGACACTAGAGGCGATCTCCTAACCTAACTGACCAAATTGACCCAAATCCTTCATGATTTAACCACCCTTCACGGCGTGGGTTCAGGGCGAACGCATACGTTTCTTAACACACTATATCTAGCAAATCTAGACTTCGGTAACACTAAAGTGAAGGTCAGATATTTTCAATAAGCACTTGTTGATGAGACTATTCGCAATAAACTGCCTCATATCTCGCCCTATTGAGATATTAAGAAACGTATGCGTTCGCCCTAGGCGTGGGTTTAATTCTCATGCCCATTTTCCTCAGTCCGCGAATAAGTTTGATTGATATCCCCTACTCTCTTTTTGTGGTTGCCCTTTTTACCTGCTTATTTGTTTTGTTACAAGAAGTAGAAGTGGGACTGACGATGAGCAATTCCATCAACAAGGCTCTTCTCAACTCTCTCAACCGACAAAATTTAGCTTGTCTCAATCTGAGACAGGCTGTCTCAAAAACGGTCTGGACTAATCTTGGACTGAATGGTGGTTTTGTAGTACGCTGTAACGTCCAAAACTCGTGAGACTGACGACTGATTGCAGAGAGTCAAGAAATGACCGATCGACTTGACTCAGCAACGCTTACAAGGCTGTCTCATGTCTTGGGACTTCTGCGTCGCGCAGCAGGAAGCCCAGCGGATAGTAAAGCCATTTGTCAATCCCTGAAGTATAGATGGATGAAGGCTTAACGAGATCCGTGGCGCTGTTTTACACGTATCCCGAATCAATCCCAATAAACGACTGCGGGCAGGGTGGGATGAAGACTACTTACTCAAGATTTTGATTGAATAAGATGCGTTTGCCCTGGGCATTAGGCAGAAAGAGTCGATCTAATCGCCCGATTTAGAGTATTATGCCGACATTGTGCAGCCTAAATCGGTGAACGGGGACATCAGGATAACCGCTTTCGGTCTAACGTCCAGATTCGGATGATTAGGCGGAAAGAGTCAGTCTAATTAAGGAGAAGACTCGGATGCCATTTGTAAGAATTGAAACCAATCATGAGTTTGAACAAGATGTCATTCACGAAGTCATTACTCAGGTTACAGAACAAGTTCATACTCAAAAAGGCGATCCTGAGAAGATGATTCTAGTTGTCGTCAACACCAAAGTTAATGTTGCTTTTGGGGGGGATTACGATGAACCTGCTGCTGTTGTCCAACTTCTCAATCTGAAAATGTCTGCGGAAGTTACCAAAAAACTGACGGAAAGTATCAGCGATATCTTATTAGAAAAATTTAATGTACCAGCCAATCGTATGTATATCTTCTTCCAGGAATTTACTCAGATGCACTTGGTCGGTTGGAATCGTAAGATTTTTACAGAAATCTTAGGGGTTGAGGATCTAGAGACGCCTGAAGTAGCGCTAAAAAAAGCAGGAGCTTAGAGGAAAGCATAGGAGCAAGTGTTCTCAGTTGCAGAAAGCTGTAAGCTGTCACTCCCCCTATGCCCTTTTAGACGGCGGTTTACAAGCCGCGAAAAGCGGAGCACGGCTAAATAAATTAGACCAAGATTTAAAACCCAGCGGAGGAAAAAACAAAATGAGCAACCTTATCCAAAGGCTTCTTTCAGGGGAAGTTTCTCTAGAAGAATATGCAGATACAGAAAGGGAGCAATTGGTTTTTCAATTAATATCCATCATGCCGGTAGGTTCTCTTTTAACGGTTAGAGAGCAGTTAAGGGGAAAGATCGTCAGTGAATCGTATAGAGCAGTTGGTAGAATTACTCATGCTGACTCAATAACACCTATTCCTGGTTTAGAGGTTGAACTGTGGGATCTGGATCTCTTCGGGATGAAAGATTTCCTAGGGTATGGAGTCACAGGTCAAGATGGATGTTTTGAAATTTTTTATGATCCTAAAGCTTCCGGATTGGGCAATGCGCCAGATCTGGAATTGAGAATTTTTGATCCTCCTCAAACTGCCGTTATTGAGGGGAGATCCAGCAAAACAAAAAACTTGATTGAGGTCATTAAAGGGGCTGAAAATGTCGGCGGATTTTATGATTTTGGGCAATTGTCAATTTCTTACTATGAGTATGACCCAGAGTACAGCGAATTTTTTCCCTACTGTCTGCCTGAGTCTATCAAGCATGATTTTGTACCTGCCGCTTTAGCTGTCACCCTAAAGTCTGTTGCCAAATATGGCGAGATCATGGATGAAATAATTCAAAAAAACCGCAGAGATCCTAATCAACCGTCCTACGATGAGATCCAAGAATCATTTCCAGAGACAAGAACTATCGCTTTAGAAAGAGAACGACCTGGCTATACTCGCAGTGACGAATTCTTTGGAGACAGGATGCTAAATGGATTTAATCCTGTTGTTTTCAAGAAAGATAAAAGCAATCCCGCTCTCTATACCACCTCTTTTAATGGTGAACAGTTTAATCTGACTGGCAAGATAGATTTGCCAAATTATAAGGTCAAATTTGAGTTGAAGAATGAGCAGCTCTTTCCGGTTGAGATTACGCTTGAATTCCGGGAAAATGCTTCTACCGAGCCAAACCCCCCATTGAAAGAGCCTCAAACCTACACCCCAAATGATGGCAACAGATGGTTGCAGTCCAAACGAGTGGTTCGTGCTACTCATCTGGGCGTTTTAGGAGAAGTGAAAGCTCATCTGAGCCAATCTCACTTTAATATGGAGCAGTATGCAATCTCGCTATTGAGGAATATCCACAAAAATCCAGTACGTGATCTTTTGTATCCTCACCTCAAAGAAGTAGTCCATATTAACCGGTTTGGTCGGCGCATCTTGATGGATCCGAAGGGCGGGTTTTTCGCTAAACTCGAACCCATGCCGATTAATCCGGAGATGCTGAAATGGGTCAGGTCAAACTTGGGAAGTTACGATTGGACTGATTGGCAGCCCAGAAAACCCCTCTGTGAATCCCATACCTATGCTAAAGCTGGCAACTTATACTGGGATATTTTGAATGAGCATGTCAATTTATTTTTTGACGAGCATCATGGCGAAACTGTCAAAAATTGGGATGAAATCTTCAGCTTTTCCGAGGAGTTAGTTCAACATAGTGCTGCTCATGTTGCTTTGACGATGGAGCAAATAGATGATGGGGATGAATGGTATGACTTAAATGAGATTGACCATTCCTCAAACCCCCGTCGAGAGATTGATGGAGAGGTTAAAGCTATTAGACCTATTACCTCATCAATAGTACCTACCGAGCAAGATATTGCCAATCTCAAGCAGGTTTGTAAATACTTGATTTATCAATGCACCTATTGGCATAGTTGCATTCACAATGAGCACAATCCTGAATTTGGCGAGTTAAAGTACGGCGGTCTTTTGAGCAATGGCTCAATGGCTGATGAAGATGATATGCATGTAATGCCGGGTCAGGAAGCAGCAAGCGTCATTCTTGGTGCTTCTCATATGCTGACCAACTTCAGATACGGTTATGTACTCAAAAATGAAGATGGAGACGTTTCACCCAAGTTGATTGAACTAGTGAGAAGCAAGAAAGCAGAATTTGAAGACTTGGGATTCGATATCGACAGTTTGCGGTCGAGACTGAACAGCTAAAATCTAGAGCAGTTTGGACATCTGAATAATCTAAAGCGCAAGGAGGAGATTATGACTGTTGCAAATGGGATAAGCATGGAGTATGGACAATGGATCTCTTTTACAGAGGTAAGATTTGTTCCCCTTGATATTGACTATTTCTGGTCAATGTACGACGATTGTTTCGCTTTTCTCAGCTCTTTAAGCGGACGCACTGATGTACGAAAGGAACTGGGCTTTGGAAAACCTGATAACAGTCCAGGTGCCGTTGTTAGCTTCAACTTTGAGGGAATGAGAGTTTATGACCGTTTGGTTATGAACGATCGGGTAAATCACGTATGGAAGCTAGACATACCGCAGGCAACTGAGCTATTTACACTCTACCAAGTCACTGTTACTGCCAAGAAAGCTGACAATGGCACAGATGTCACCAATTTCCTCGAATTCGTCCTGCGAAGTGAAAAACTAGAGGAGAGACAAGCTGCCCTAAGTCTTTTACAAAAGTACGCGAAGTTGCGTCCATCCGAGCTGCTGGATTTCCTGAAAAACCGAGATGGAGACCAATATCATGAGCTGCCTCAGAGTAAATAGCAATATGAATGAGTGAAACTGCGTTCCGTTTCTGTCTAATAATTCTTTAGGACAAACAGATTATGACTGGTAAACTAGTAGGAAAAGTGGCGCTAGTGACAGGTGCCTCATCAGGTATCGGTGAAGCAACAGCCATAGCCTTGGCTCTAGAAGGGGCATCGGTGGCGCTAGTGGCACGCCGCGCTGACAGACTCGAAAAGGTGCTCCAACATATTTCAGACAAAGGCGGACAGGCCATCTCAATTGTTGCTGATGTGGCTGATGAGATCCAGGCGCACGATATGGTGCAGAAAGCTCATGCTCAGTGGGGACGCATAGATATCCTCGTCAACAATGCAGGCATCATGCAACTAGGCTTGATTGATGGCGCAAATACAGAAGAATGGCGAGGCATGATCAATATCAACCTCCTTGGCTTAATGTATGCGACCCGCGCTGCCTTACCAACTATGAAGATGCAGAGCGGAGGACATATTATCAACATTTCATCTACTGCTGGTTTAGAAGCAAATGCGAACACTGCTGTGTATTCTGCAACAAAATTCGCTGTAGGTGCTTTCACAGAAGCCCTGCGAAAGGAAAACTACAGTCATAAGATTCGCGTCACCCTGATAGAGCCAGGTGCGGTAGCAACTGAACTAGGTGTTCAAGTTACAGATCCTGAGTCGAAAGCATGGGCTAAGGCATGGATGGAATCAAAAATACCACTTGCAAGTGAAGACATTGCGGCGGCTATTCTCTATGCAGTCACTCAACCACCGCATGTTAACGTCAATGAGATTGTAGTCAGACCAATCGATCAGCCATGATTTCGGCTTGATTCAATTATTGGTTCGCTAAACGAACTTTTTAAGAGCAGTTTTCTGCGGAGTATACAGTTCCGCAGAAAACTGGATCAGAGCATAATCGAATAGTGCTGAAATAAATGTTTAGCTGAGAATTAATGAACAATGAGCCATTTAGCACCCTTGGTAGAATCTGAAATTAGACAGCTTGTGGAAGAATTTTATACAAAGCTTGATGCTCATGCGCCCGTGGAGGAGTACGCTAACTTATTTGCCTTTTCTGAAGAAGATTTGATTATCCAATTTCCTAGCATTACGTTGACCAACTGGGAGCAGTTTAAACCCTGGTATGAAGGTACTCTTAGTCAGTTTTTTGATGAAATTCATGCTGCCGAAAAAATTGAGTTTACAGCTAACGCTGAGCAAGCCGATATCAAAGCAATAGTTCATTGGGAAGCGAGTACATGGAAGCCACCATCCGCTCATAGTCAAAGGATCGTTGCGTCTGTTGATCAAAGTTGGGTTGTAATACGTTCTCCCGACACACAGAAAGCGGTGTTCAAACAGTATATTGTTCACAAACTGAATCATCTCAGTGATGCTACTCCAAGTTGACTGACAGAAGTGGCGAAGGAAAGAGGCTCAGTCTGGCGTTCCTGTAGCTTTTGGATCAAAAACAGCGCTAAGGAATTTGCAGGCAAGATTAGCACATTGATAAGCGGATCAAATTGGTCGAAAAACATACTACACAGGACGAGGACTAAGATTGGACTGAGTAGTACATCAAACTGGTATGTTACAGGCATAATCTAATCCCTTTTAAGCGCTGAGTCCTTGACTCCTGGGTGGGACTTCTGCCCACCGAGCAGATGAATCAGACGGGCTGAGGCATTAGCGCAGATTATTGGTTCGCCTTTTATGGAGCCGTATCACTATCATTCCACGGTCTTTAAGGATGACACTATTGATTTTCGACCCAGTGTGACGACATCCATCTCACCATAAATGCCTGTTGGACTTAAATTTGAAAGTCAAGTGTGGAGAGCTTTTCAGCCTCCGCTCCAATCAAATATTGGGGTCGAGCCGAGATACGTGCAAAATAGTGCCACGGATCTCGGGGCAAACGGGGAATTCGGACAAAATCGTACGCTAAGACTGAAATCCTCTCTCAGAGAGCTTTCTAAGCTACCGCCTGATCGATAAACCAGCTCTTTAAGTCGTTTTAAGCGGTTTCTTACAAGGATAAAACCATACGGGTTTCTAGCTGATTGACTAATATTGCCCACCCCGCCCTAAATGTAAAAGTAGAATTGAAACCTTTGCTGATTAGTCTTTTCAGCGCCTTTCTCCCTTCCCACTTGCTGCCTTGCTATGCGTTCTTGATCGTGCGAAAACTTAGCCCATATTGCTTTAAATGCACCATGATTCTGGCAAGGGTTATCGCACTAGAAATGATGCTGATTTGATGGCTATAAGCCCAACCAAGAGATCGTGCGGAAAGTAGACTTTTTGCACTCTCAAAGGCTCTGTAGCCCAAACAGTGTTCCAGCTCCCTATCTACACAAGCTTTCGATAGCCTGTGTGGCTAACTTTACGTTTTGGGCGGGATGGGCAATATTAGCCTGATTAGGACACCGGACAAGTAAATTATAAAATCCTGTAAGTCATACAGGAAAAGACTTTTAGGCTTAGCGTACGATTTT